>JAAWBX010000035.1 GCA_022792885.1 Lachnospiraceae bacterium | reverse complement strand
TGCGTACGGAAATGAAAAATCTGCGTACGGACGTGGACAGCATACGCGAAGATGTAGACGATTTGCGTACGGAAATGAAAAGTCTGCGTATGGATATGGAAAGTATACGTGTAGATGTGGACGATCTGCGTACGGAAATGAAAAATCTGCGTACGGATGTGGACAGCATACGTGTAGATGTAGATGATCTGCGTATGGAAATGAAAAGTTTGCGTACGGATGTGGACAGCATACGTGTAGATGTGGACGATCTGCGTACGGAAATGAAAAATCTGCGTACGGATGTGGACAGCATACGTGTAGATGTGGACGATCTGCGTATGGAAATGAAAAGTCTGCGTACGGATGTGGACAGCATGCGCGTAGATGTAGACGATTTGCGTACGGAAATGAAAAGCCTGTGTACGGATATGGAAAGTATACGCGTAGATGTGGACGGTCTGCATGTGGAAATGAAAAGTCTACGTACAGATGTGGAAAGCCTATATACGGATGTGGACGGTTTGCGTGTAGAAGTGAAAAATTTGTATATGAATGTGGACAGCTTGCGCGTAGAAATGAAAAACTTACATACGGATGTGGACGGTCTGCATGTGGACATGATCGAACTGCGCACGGATGTGGACGGTCTGCGTACAGATGTAGGCTGCCTGAAAGAAAGGGTACAGGATTTGCAAACCGATCTGGGGCATGCGCAGACAGAAGTGAGGAGTATGCGGCTGACATTGGAGAATGAGACCAATCGCAATATCAAAGTGATCGGGGAAGGGCACGCTTTACTGAACAGAAGGCTGGATGAGGCTTTGGAGGTAAATAGCGAAAAGGAAATGCTTCTGATTCGCATGAATGCGCTGGAAAATGAAGTGCGCAAGCTGAGAGAACAAAATGATGCGATCGCGTAAGCGTTTATAAAAAGATTGCCTGTCTCAAAACAGAAGGAGGGCGTTGTGAGATTACTGGTCAAGAACGGACATGTATTGGATCCGGCTACGGGCCGAAACGGGAATTTTGATATATTGGTAGAGGACGGTAAGATTCGGCGGGTCGCGCCGGACATTGTTGTCCGGGTGGAGAAAGTCCTGGACGCGGGGGGTTGCTATGTGATGCCGGGATTGATCGATATGCATGTGCATCTGCGGGAGCCGGGTTTTGAGAAAAAGGAAACGATCTTTACCGGTTCCCGGGCCGCGGCAAAAGGCGGTTTTACGACCGTCTGCGCCATGCCGAACACCAAACCGGTGACGGACAACCCTTATGCGGTTTCGGATATTGTCCGTCAGGCCGAGCGGGAGTCGATCGTTCATGTTCTTCCTGTCGGGGCCATGACGGTCGGCCAGCGCGGAGAGCAGGTAACGGATATAGAAGGTATGAAAGCCGAGGGTATCGTCGGCGTCAGCGAGGACGGAAAATCCGTTATGAACGCGGATGTCTGCCGTCAGGCTATGATCCGGGCCGCGAAAGCCGATGTTTTGGTGATGGATCATTGCGAAGATAAAAATCTGGCGGGGAAGGGCGTTTTAAATGCGGGAGCCAGGGCCATTGCACTGGAGGTAGAAGGTATCAGCAACGCGGTGGAGGACGTGATTGTGGCCCGGGATATACTTCTGGCCAAAGAAACCGGAGCCCGACTTCATTTATGCCATTGTTCGACCAAAGACAGCGTGCTTCTGACTTATTTGGCCAGACAGGAGGGGTTGCCGGTGACGGCCGAGGTGTGTCCGCATCATTTTACTCTGTGTGACATGGACATTCAGAGCGCGGATACCAATTATAAGATGAATCCGCCGCTGCGCAGTCCGGAGGATGTGGAAGCTTTGAAGGAAGGGTTAAAAAGCGGGATTATCGATGTCATTGCGACCGATCATGCGCCTCACACCCAGGAAGAAAAAAATCTGCCTTTGTCCGAAGCGCCTTTTGGCATCGTGGGGCTGGAAACGGCTTTGTCTTTGACATGGACGGAGCTGGTTTTGACCGGTTATCTGACGCCGATGGAGATGGTGGAGAAGATGAGCTGGAATCCGGCGCAGATTCTGGGTATCAAAAAGGGAACCTTGAAGGAAGGGCAGATGGCGGATATCACGGTATTTGATCCCTCGATCGTTTATACGATTGATAAGAGTAAATTTGCTTCCAAAGGGCGGAATACGCCTTTTGACGGGAGGGAAGTTCAGGGGCAGGTCAGGGCGACGGTCGTTAAGGGAAAAGTGGTTTATTTTGCCAAATAAAATCAAAGGAGCACAACTATGATTCATCAGCTTATCAGTCAGATCAAGAAATTAGAGGCGCCTGTTGTCGTAGGTCTGGATCCGATGCTCGGATTTATTCCGGAATCGATTCAGAAAAGATCTTTTGCGGAGTATGGGGAGACTCTGACCGGAGCCGCAGATGCAATCTGGGAATTTAACCGGCAGATTGTCGATGCGATCTGCGATCTGATTCCGGCGGTGAAGCCTCAGATTGCCATGTACGAACAGTTCGGCGTGGAAGGCGTGAAGATTTATCAGAGAACGGTGGATTACTGTCATGAAAAAGGGCTCCTGGTGATCGGGGATGTGAAACGGGGGGATATCGGCTCGACTTCGGCGGCTTATGCCGCCGGGCATCTGGGACATGTAAAAGTGGGAAGTCAGTCTTTCTCCGCTTTTCGAGAGGATTTTGCTACCGTGAACCCGTATTTCGGTACGGATGGTATCCGGCCTTTTGTGGATGTTTGCAAGGAGGAGAAGAAAGGGCTGTTTATTTTGGTTAAAACGTCGAATCCTTCCAGCGGAGAGTTTCAGGATCGTTTGATTGACGGGCGTCCCCTGTATGAATGGGTTGGTGAGAAAGTTGCGGCCTGGGGAGAGGATCATATGGGCGATACATACAGTTATATCGGCGCGGTGGTGGGTGCTACTTACCCTGAGATGGGAAAAGTCCTGCGAAAGATCATGCCGAAAACCTATATCCTGGTCCCGGGTTACGGTGCTCAGGGGGCGTCGGCGAAAGAACTGAAGCCTTATTTTAATGAAGATGGACTGGGAGCCATTGTCAATTCTTCCCGGGGGATTATCGCCGCTTACAAACAGGAGAAGTATCGGAAATTCGGGCCGGAGCATTTTGCCGAGGCCAGCCGTCAGGCGGTTTTGGATATGCTGACGGATATCCGCAGTATTTTTTAGGAGAGACATATGAGAAAGAAAATATTCGCGAAAATTTTGTCGCAGAGCCGTATCGGAACGGGGATCTATGATATCAGGCTGGAAGCAGACGAGATCGCGAGGGAGGCAAAGCCGGGCCAGTTTGTGGCGGTCTATGCGAAGGACGGCTCCCGGCTTCTGCCAAGACCCGTCAGCATCTGTGAGGTGAGGGGTGAAATGCTGCGCCTGGTATACCGGGTCGTCGGCGAGGGGACGAGGGAGTTCGCTTCGTATCGTGCCGGAGAAACATTGGCGGTGATGGGGCCTTTGGGAAATGGTTTTCCTTTGGAGAAAAAGAAAGCTTTTTTGATCGGCGGGGGGATTGGTATTCCGCCGATGCTGGAGTTGGCCAAGCATCTGGATTGTGAAAAACAAATTCTTCTGGGATATCGGGACGAGGTGTTCCTGCACTCGGAATTTGAAGCTTACGGGCAGGTGTATTTGGCGACGGAGGACGGCAGCGCGGGGATTAAGGGTACGGTGATGGACGCGATCCGGGAAAACGGGCTGGAGGCGGATGTGATTTATGCCTGCGGCCCGAAACCCATGCTTCGGGCCGTGAAGGCTTACGCGGAGACCAATCATATAACGGCCTGGATTTCCATGGAAGAGAGGATGGCCTGTGGGATCGGGGCCTGTTTGGCCTGCGTGTGCGAATCAAAGGATAGGGATGAATATTCCCATGTTCACAACAAGCGGGTGTGCAAGGACGGTCCGGTATTTGACGCGCGGGAGGTGGAGCTGGGATGAATACGAAAGTCACCGTTGCCGGTGTGGAATTGAAAAACCCGGTTATGACGGCTTCCGGGACTTTTGGTTCCGGAAGGGAGTACGGAGAGTTTGTGGATTTAAACCGTCTGGGAGCGGTTGTGACCAAGGGGGTCGCAAGCGAGGCCTGGCCCGGGAATCCGACGCCGAGGGTCGCGGAAGTTTACGGCGGGATGCTTAATGCCATAGGGCTGCAAAATCCCGGCGTCGACGTGTTTTTGGAAAGGGATATTCCGTTTTTGACTTCTTACGATACCAGAATTGTGGTGAATGTTTGCGGGCATACGGAGGCGGAATATCTGTCGGTTGTGGATCGGCTTGCCGGCGCTCCGGTCGATCTTTTGGAGATCAACATTTCCTGCCCGAACGTGAATGCGGGTTGTCTGGCTTTCGGCCAGGATCCCGAAATGGTGGAGCGGATCACCGGAGCCATTAAGGCGAGGGCAAAGCAGCCGGTTATCATGAAACTGACGCCGAACGTGACGGATATTGCGGAGATGGCGAGGGCGGCCGAAGCCGGTGGGGCCGACGGGATCTCCCTGATCAATACGTTGACAGGCATGAAGATCGACGTGGACAGGAGAAAGTTCGTTCTGGCCAATAAGACCGGGGGCATGTCGGGCCCGGCGGTAAAACCGGTGGCGGTGCGGATGGTATATCAGGCGGCCAGGGCGGTGTCGATTCCGATTATCGGGATGGGAGGAATTAGCACGGCAGAGGATGCGTTGGAATTTATTCTGGCCGGGGCTTCGGCCGTAGCCGTGGGAACGGCGAATTTTAAGGAGCCGGACGCGACGATCCGGATCGTGGAGGGGATCGAAGCCTACATGAGGAGATACGGTGTGGAAGATATTCGGGAATTGATCGGGGCCGTAGAGGAATAGGAGAAAAAATGGAACGATATAAAGAAGAATTTATCGGTTTTATGGTAGATTGCCAAGTATTGAAATTCGGTGATTTTGTGACGAAGAGCGGCCGGAAGACTCCCTTTTTTGTCAATACCGGGTTTTATCGGACGGGAGCGCAGCTGCGGAGATTGGGAGAGTATTATGCCAGAGCTATTGCGGGCGCTTTTGGCACGGATTTTGATGTGTTATTCGGGCCGGCTTATAAGGGAATCCCTCTGACGGTGGCAGCTTCGATCGCTCTCAGTGAACAGTATCAGGCGGATATTCGCTATTGTTCCAATCGGAAGGAAGTGAAAGATCACGGCGATAAGGGGATTTTGCTGGGGAGCCCGATTGGGGATGGGGATCGTGTCGTTATAATTGAAGATGTAACCACGGCCGGAACATCGATTGCCGAGACGCTGCCGATCCTCCGGGCTCAGGGCGACGTGGAAGTTCTGGGGCTGGCAGTGTCGGTGGACCGGATGGAACGGGGGCAGACGGAGAAGTCGGCGCTGGCGGAAATTTCCGAAAAATACGGGCTTCGGACGACCGCGATCGTGACAATGGCCGAGGTGGTCGAATTTCTTCATAATCGTCCTTATCGGGGCAGGGTCATAATCGATGACGGATTAAAAGCGGCGATCGACGGGTATTATGAAGAGTATGGTGTAAAATAAAATCAGGAGGGTTTGTTTTATGAATGAGAAGATCTATAAAACGATGCTGACGGTGGGAGGTCTTTCGATCGCGATGGGGGTCGTGGCGGTTGTTGTTGGCGTGACGATCGGCGTTGGGAGTATTGTGGGCGGTGCGGCCCTGTTAAAGAGAAAGTCAGATGTTACTTTTTAAATGAATGGGAAAAAAACAGATTGGGTCCGTCTGATTGGATGGACCGTATTTATCGGATATTTGGTTTTGTTGATGTATTATATGTTTTTTGCGGATATTTGGGGAAGGACGAATATTCGCGGGGACTATTCGTATAATTTACAGCCTTTCCGGGAAATCCTGCGTTTTATTCGTTATCGGGAAATGCTGGGATTTTGGCCGGTATTTTTGAATCTGGGTGGGAATATCCTGGGCTTTATTCCTTTCGGTTTTTGTATACCGCTGTTGGACCGGAAGCACCGAAGCTGGTACGTGATCGTATTGGAATCCATGTTATTCAGTGCCTGCATTGAGACGATTCAACTGGTGAGCCGGGTAGGGAGCTGTGATGTGGACGATGTGATTTTGAATACGGTCGGCGGCTTCTTCGGGTATCTGTTGTTTGTGACGGCATGGAAGATAAGGAGGAAACGCCATGCGCTTTGAATATATCAGACATAATTGGGTACGGCACACCTATGAAAAAAAGCTTCCGGACTTGCTTCGTTTTCTGCCGGGTATTTTTTGGGCGATTGCTTTTGGCTTTATGGTCGGAAGTGTAGTGACGGCCTATAAGACAGTGGGACAGGGAAGTTTTTTGGCGGCATATCTGGCGGTCACCGCTTTTTTTGCGGCGGGTTTCGGGATTTGGATCGGGATCGTTTCCTTTCGGAAGCGGATTGGAAAAAAATGGGTTTCCTTGGTTACGCTGGGAGGAAACGGGTTGATTTTGTTGACTGTGCTGGCATTGTACGGGATGGGATTGTGAGAAAAAAATAAAAAGGTGAAGTCTGGGAGGATTCGGGAACCGTGCGGATAGAAGAGGAAGAATTGAGAGAACGCGCGCTTCTGGCCGCGGAACGCATTCGGGAGATTGCAAATGAGGAGATTGTGAAAGAACCTTACCGGGATTATTTTCGCCGGACGGCGCGGTTTCTTGTGCTTGTGGAAGAAACGGCTGAAAGGGAACCGAAGACGCTGGAGGAATGTCAGGAGGAAAACCGGCTGTTATATGAGGATATTTCCGGATCGGCTTATGAAAAAAGCTATGGCAATCCGGCATATGCGGTGAGGAATCTGGGGGACGAGCTGGGCGGTCTGCTTTCTTTTGTTTATGCGGAGCTTCGTGCGGGGATTATTCTGGTGCGGGAAGAAAGGTTTGAAGAATGGGTCAGTTTATCGGAGCTGTTTTTGGAATTGTATCAGCTTTTCTGTCAGGTGTCTTCCGGTGAGAGCGAGGAAGCATCCCTGCCCGGTGCGGTGCGGGAGGCTGTTTATTATTTTGAAAGCGATTACTGTGAGCGCCGGATGGATTATCGGGTGAGGGAACAGTTGGATCCGACGCTGGATTTCGCAAGACGAATCGTGATGGAAGCCGATCTGTCCGAGCTCACTTATCTTTATCGATATGGCGAGTATATTTCTCAGAATGAATTGAGAATTTCTTCCTATTTAGATAAGGCGCCGGAGGAGATGGTGGAGCAGATCGCCGTTACTTTTACGGAAGGATACCGAAAAGGTTTTGTGAATGCCGGTAAGAACCTGGCAGGAAAAAAGACGGTGAACATCCGTTATCCGATCGGGTTCGAGCGTGTGATCCGCCGTGTGATCGAAAAATTTCTGGCGATGGGACTGGAACCGATTCTGTATCGGGCGGCGGTTTTAAGCGTGGATAAGAAACAGCATATGAAGATCGGGTATTGTGCGACGCCGGCGAATCTTCAGTATGATTATGATCATCGGCTGGACGAGGCATGGTATCTGGACAAGGCGTTTGAGGAGCGCAAACTTTCGGCTTTGAGAGCGGCTTACGAACGGAGAAAGGAATGGGCGGCCGTTTATGGCGGCCCCGCGGTATTTGAAACCTTTGGAGAAGCGCCGTTTATTCCGGAACGGAAGGAGGAGGCGGCCTCTTTAAGTGGCAGGCAGAAAAAGTTGTCGGTATCATACCGCACTCAGGCCGGGGAAATTACCGAGCGTTATCTGAAACGCGGCGAGACAAGTTTTACAATCATCTCGTTTCCCATACCGGAGATCGGAGAACGTTTTCCGGAGATTTTTCGGGAGACGGCGATTTTAAATACGTTGGATTCGGAGATTTACCGCCGGGTGCAGGAAAGGCTGATCGAGGCACTTGACCGGGCCGAACGGGTTCATATTGAGGGAAAAGCGCCTAACCGGACGGATTTGTGGGTGTCTCTGATGCCGTTGGAGGATCCGAGTTGTGAAACCCGTTTTGAGAATTGTCTTGCGGATGTGAATATTCCGCTGGGGGAGGTATTTACTTCACCGGTTTTGGCAGGGACGAACGGGCGGCTTCATGTTTCGGACATTTATATTGAAGGATTGCGTTACCGGGATTTGGAACTGGTGTTTCGGGATGGGATGACGACGGAGGTTACCTGTAAGAACGAGGCGGACGAGAATGCGAACGCGGCTTTTGTCCGGGAAAATATTCTGTATCACCATGAAAGTCTGCCGATGGGAGAATTTGCTATCGGGACCAATACGGCCGCTTACGCGATGGCGAAGAAATACGCGATCATGGATCGTATGAAAATTTTGATTATCGAGAAGATGGGACCGCATTTCGCGGTGGGAGATACCTGTTACAGCAGGGAGGAAGACCGGCCGGTGTACAATCCCGATAAAAAAGAAGTGATCGCCCGGGATAACGAGGTATCCCGGCTTCGGAAGAGCGAGCCGTCGAAGGCTTATTTCCATTGCCACACCGATATTACGCTTCCTTATGAGGAAGTGGGGCGGATTGCGGCGTGGACGTCTTCGGGGGAGGAGATCCGGCTGATTGAAGACGGTCGGTTTGTATTGCCGGGGACGGAGTTGCTGAACAAGGCGCTTGGCGACATCGGATAAAAAAGCAAAGGAGAAAAAACATGGCGAAAGTTGGCATTGTGATGGGCAGTGATTCGGATCTGAAAGTGATGAGCAAAGCTGCGGAAGTGCTGGAAAAGCTCGGGGTGGAGTATGAGATGACGATACTCTCCGCTCACCGGGAACCGGACGAATTTTTCCGGTATGCGAAATCCGCGGAAGGAAAAGGATGGAGGGTGATTATTGCCGGGGCCGGTATGGCGGCGCATCTTCCCGGCATGTGCGCGGCGATCTTTCCGCTGCCGGTGATCGGGGTGCCGATGCATACGACTTCTTTGGGAGGACGGGATTCCTTGTATTCAATCGTTCAGATGCCGTCCGGCATTCCGGTGGCGACGGTGGCGATCAACGGCGGAGCGAATGCCGGGATTTTGGCGGCCAAGATCCTGGCGACTTTCGATGAGACGTTGTTGAATAAGTTGAAGGCATATTCCGAGGAGATGAAGGAATCTGTCATAAAAAAGGCAGAGAAACTGGCGGAGACGGGCTATCGCGATTATATGGATCAGATGTAGAAAACGGGGGAGAAGACGATGGATTATAAAAACGCGGGAGTGGATATCGAAGCCGGTTACCGTTCGGTAGAATTGATGAAGGAACATGTGAAAAGTACGATGCGTCCGGAAGTTTTAGGCGGGCTTGGAGGTTTTTCCGGCGCTTTTTCTATGGAAGGATTTAAAAATATGGAAAAACCTACCCTGGTTTCCGGGACGGACGGGGTCGGGACCAAGTTGAAGCTGGCTTTCGTGATGGATAAGCATGATACGGTGGGAATCGACTGCGTAGCCATGTGCGTAAACGATATTGCCTGCGCCGGCGGCGAACCTCTGTTTTTTCTGGACTATATTGCCTGCGGTAAAAACGTGCCGGAGAAGATCGCTCAGATTGTAAAGGGAGTGGCGGAAGGATGTAGGCAGGCCGGGGCGGCACTGATTGGCGGAGAGACGGCGGAGATGCCGGGCTTTTATCCGGAGGATGAGTATGATCTGGCCGGTTTCGCCGTGGGAATCGTAGATCAGAAGGATTGGATCGGCGGAGACCGGCTGAAAGAAGGGGACGTGCTGATCGGGATGGCATCTTCCGGCGTACACAGCAATGGTTTTTCTCTGGTGCGGAAGGTTTTTGAGATGTCGAAAGAAAATCTGGCAATCTATTATGAGGAATTGGGAACGACATTGGGGGAAGCTTTGCTGACGCCGACGAAGATTTATGTGAAAGCCTTGAAGTCTGTGAAAGAGGCCGGTGTGGCGGTGAAGGCCTGCAGTCATATCACCGGCGGAGGTTTTTATGAAAATGTGCCTCGGATGCTGCCGGAGGGTTTTCGGGCCGTGATTGAAAAGGGAAGCTATCCGGTTTTGCCGATTTTTTCCATGTTGGCGAGAGAAGGCCGGGTGGAAGAAAAGGTCATGTATAACACGTACAATATGGGGATCGGTATGGTGCTGGCTGTGGACCCTGCCGATGTAAAGAAGGCGGAAGACGCGATAAAGGCGGCCGGGGAAATTCCTTATGTGATCGGCTGGATCGAGGCCGGAGAGAAAGGTGTGACGTTATGCTGAGAGTGGTCGTCTGTGTTTCCGGCGGAGGTACGAATTTGCAGGCGATTCTGGACGCGGAGGCGGAGGATAAACTGGCGGGCGCGCATGTGGCGGCGGTAATCAGTAATAACCGCGAAGCTTACGCGTTAAAGCGGGCCGAAAAAGCCGGTGTGCCCGGTTTGTGCGTGTCCCCGAAGGATTATCCGGATCGGGAGACGTATCATCGGGCATTTTTAGAAGCGATGGATTCTTTGCAACCGGATCTGATAGTGCTGGCCGGTTTTCTCGTGAAGATTCCGGCAGAGATGATCCGCCGTTATAGCGGCCGGATTCTTAACATCCATCCTTCTTTGATCCCGGCATTTTGCGGAACCGGTTATTATGGATTAAAGGTGCATGAAGGCGTGCTGAAGCGGGGGGTGAGAGTGACCGGGGCTACGGTACATTTTGTGGACGAGGGAATGGATACCGGTCCGATTCTGCTTCAGAAAGCGGTGGAGGTACGGCCGGACGACACGCCGGAAACGCTGCAAAAGCGGGTAATGGAGGAAGCGGAGTGGCTGCTTTTACCTTCGGCGATTCGTTTGATTGCGGAGGGCCGGGTGAAGATTTGGGCCGGGAAAGCTGTGGTGCAGACAAAAGAAGGAGACCTTTTATGAAAGTATTGATCATAGGGAGCGGCGGCCGGGAGCATACGCTGGCCTGGAAAATTTCGAAAAGTCCGAAAGTGGATAAGATCTACTGCGCGCCGGGGAACGCCGGGATCGCGGAGTATGCGGAATGCGTGCCGATCGGTGCGATGGAGCTGGAGAAGCTGGCGGATTTTGCGGAGGAGAAGAAGGTCGGCCTGACTGTGATCGGTATGGATGATCCGTTGGTGGCCGGCATCGTGGATGTGTTTGAAGCCAGAGGACTGCGGGTGTTTGGGCCGCGGAAAAATGCGGCGATTCTGGAAGGTTCCAAAGCGTTTTCCAAGGACTTGATGAAGAAATACCGGATTCCTACCGCGGCTTATGAAACGTTTGAGGAAGCAGAGAAGGCGCTGGCTTATCTGGAAACGGCACCGATGCCCGTGGTCTTAAAAGCGGACGGCCTGGCCCTGGGGAAAGGGGTTTTGATTTGTGAAACTCTTTCGGAGGCCCGGGAGGGCGTAAAGAGCATTATGACGGATAAAAAATTTGGCGAGGCCGGAAATCGGATGGTTGTGGAGGAGTTCTTGACGGGAAGGGAGGTTTCCGTACTCTCTTTTGTGGACGGGGATACGATTCGGATTATGACGTCCGCCCAGGATCACAAACGGGCAAAAGACAACGACGAGGGGTTGAACACCGGCGGGATGGGAACGTTTTCTCCCAGCCCTTTCTATACGGAAGAGGTGGACGCGTTCTGTCGGGAGCATATTTATCAGGCGACTGTGGACGCCATGAAGGCGGAAGGGCGACCGTTTAAAGGCGTGATCTTTTTCGGTTTGATGCTGACCGAAAAGGGGCCCCGGGTATTGGAGTACAACGCCAGGTTCGGTGATCCGGAGGCGCAGGTGGTATTGCCGAGGATGGAGAACGATATGGTCGACGTGATGGAGGCCTGCATCGACGGGCGCTTAAAAGACATAGAGCTGAAGTTTGAGGATAACGCAGCGGCCTGTGTGGTTCTGGCTTCGGACGGATATCCCTTGGCATATGAGAAGGGAAAAAAGATTACGGGGCTGGATACCGTGAAGGCCCGGGAGGAGGATGGGTATTATGTATTCCATGCGGGCACCCGCTTTGAAAACGGAAGTATTGTGACGAACGGAGGCAGAGTTCTGGGTGTGACGGCAGTCGGAAAGAACCTGAGGGAAGCCCGGGCGAAGGCATATGAAGCGGCGGAATGGGTGAATTTTTCCAATAAGTATATGAGACGGGATATCGGAAAGGCGATCGAGGAAGCCTGATTTTTGCATCCGAAAAATCAGATAAAGGAAGCCCTTGACGAATGTCAGGGGCTTTGTTATAGTATAACTGTATTAAGACAATTAAGACAGTTAATATACTTAATACAAATACGGAAAAAGGAGGCGCCGCATGTTCCAGATTGATGTGTTATCCAGAAAACCGGTTTACGAGCAGATCGTTTCTCAAATGGAGCGTTTTGTATTGACCGGAGTTTTGGCGCCGGGGGCGCAGCTGCCGTCGGTTCGAAGTTTGTCGGTGGATTTAGCGATTAATCCGAACACAATACAGCGGGCTTATACGGAGCTGGATCGAAAGGGAGTAATCTGTTCGGTTCCGGGAAAGGGGTGCTTTGTGTCTGAGAGCGCAGTGAAAGTTTTAAGTGAGATAAAGAGAGAAAAACTGGTAGATCTGAAAGAACTGGTATGGGAGATGAAGCTGGCGGGCGTTACGCTGGATGAGCTTTTGCTTTTGATTCATGAGGTTTACGAAGAAAAGGAGGTGCTGCGGGCATGATTCAGGCAGTCGATGTGACGAAAAAGTTTGAAGATTTTACTGCGTTGGATTCCGTCAACTGCAGCATTCCGAACGGTTGTATTTATGGGATGGTAGGTTCGAACGGGGCCGGGAAGTCGACGTTTTTAAGGTTGATGGCGGGGGTGTACCGGGCCGACGGCGGGGAGATTCGGATCGATGAGGAGAATGTTTTTGACAACGAGAAGATCAAAAACCGGATCGCCTATGTGCCGGATGAGCTGTATTTTCTTCCCGGTGCCAATATGAATCGAATGGCGGATCTTTACGGCGTAGCTTATCGGAATTTTGACCGAAAACGCTATGAATATCTGGCCGAGAGTTTTGGGTTGGACATGAAGAAGAATTTGAATACGTTTTCCAAGGGAATGCGAAGGCAGGCCGCGACGATTCTGGCTTTGTCGGCGAAGCCGGATTATATCTTTTTTGACGAAACGTTTGATGGCCTGGATCCGGTTATGAGGAATCTGGTCAAGGGCCTGATCTGTCAGGATGTGCTGGAGCGGAAAGCGACAGCGATTATTACCTCTCATTCGCTCCGGGAACTGGAGGATACCTGCGATCAGTTGGCGCTTCTGCACAAAGGCGGATTGATTTTCGAGAGCGATATTCAAAATCTGAAGACGTCCCTGTTTAAGATTCAGATTGCGTTTCTGGAAGAATATGATCGCTCCGTTTTCGACGGAATTGAGATTCTTCATTATATGAAACGGGGCTCCGTAGCCAATTTGATCGTGAGGGGAGAACGGGATATTGTGATGGCGAAACTTAAAGCCATGAATCCGACGCTGGTCGAGATTCTTCCACTGACGTTGGAGGAAGTTTTCACTTATGAGATGGAAGCGTTGGGTTATCAATTTCATGCGGTATTGGAGGGCGACCAATATGAATAAGAAAAAACGATTTGATATGGGTCTGTACCGGGAAGCATTCCGCCAGGGAAAAATGGTCGGTTTGACCACGCTGATTCTTCTGACACTGGAATCGGTGCTGATTCCGGTTGGCAATGTGATTTCTCAGTTGAGCCTGGAGAAAGATATCGCGAGGATGGGTGAAACTTATATACCCAGTCAGGAAATTATGAATATGCTGGCGATGCATCCCTTTTTAATGCTGACTTTTACGGTGGCAACGCCGCTTTTGATGTTGTATATGTTTCATTTTCTGACGAAACGGAATGCTTCGGATTATTATCATTCCATTCCTCAGACCAGAAATTGTGTGTTTTTAAGTTTTTTTGCGGCGGCGATGAGCTGGATGTTTTTGTATGTCCTGGTGCCGTCTTTGTTAGGCGCCGGCCTGTTTTCGGTTTTTTCACGCTATTTTTCGGTAAACTGGAACAATGTATGGCATATTCTTTTGAATGTACTGGCGGGAAATATGTTTGTGGCGTCGGCGATCGCCATAGCGATCTGCCTGACCGGAACCGTGTTTACCAATATGGCCGTTTCCGGAATTATTATTTTTGTTCCTAGAATATTTTTGGCGATTGTTACCCTTTCGGTTTCTTCCTGGCTTCCGATGGTACCTGACGAGAGCCTGCTGCCTCTTTTGGATGCAAAATATAATGTGGTGGTAGGAATTTTTGCCAACGTTTTTATCGGGAGCGGTGATAGTTTGACGGCTTTGAGCAGCGGGGTTTATACACTGCTTCTTGGTATTCTTTATGCTCTGTTCGCCATGTGGCTGTTTGGCCGGAGAAAATCCGAGGCGGCCGGGCAGGCGGCGGTCAGCCGCAGACTTCAGCTTGCCTGTCGCTTAATCATGTCCATGCTGGTCTGCCTGATCTGCTGTTCCGCTTTGTTTGGTTATATGGTTAGCCGTGATTCCATAGATATTACCGATGTCTACGTTCTTTTTGTGATCTATGTGATTGCCGTGGTGGTGTACTTCCTTTATGAATTGATTACAACCAGAAAGTGGCGTAACCTGGCGAAAGCCGTTCCGGGACTGGGGCTTCTGGCGCTTTTGAATGTGCTGACGATTTTCGGCATGTGGGGGATTTACAATGTGGTTTTGAATACGACGCCGGAAGCCGGAGATATCCGTTATGTGAATGTTTTGGGGCTGGATGAGCCGACTTATTACAATGGCCGTCAATATGAGGATTATTTTGCCGCGAAGGTCGGACGGATCGATCTGGATTCGGAGGAGGTAAAGGAACTGGTTGCGAACCGGCTTTCCGAGGAGGTGCGTCTCTGGAAGGAAGACGAACGCCTTTACGGAAGAAGTATGGAGAATCGTCAACGCCTGATGATGAAGATCGGTACGGGGACCGGTTCGATCTTGCGCTATATTTACCTGACCAATGAAGACTGGGAAGTGATCGCCCGAACCCTGGAGGAAAAAGAAGGCTATCGAGAGGGATATCGGGAGTTGCCGAATCTCGGTGTGGATGCGACGCTGGTGCAGGTTTCCGGTCTGGGAATAGCCGATTCGGAGGCGGTATACCGAATTCTTCAGGAGGAAGTGCTTCAAATGGATTTTGCGGACTGGTACCGGGCGGCGGAGGATCCGAACCTGTACGGAGACGGCGTTCTTGGCACATTGACTCTGGTGAGTACGATCGGAAGCGAGACGTACGCTTCGGTGATTCCGATTACCGGGCGGCTGCCCGCGACGGCAAAAGCTTATATGGAAAAAATCAACCAGGATAATGAAAAAGCTGCGGACGAGATCGTTTCGATTCTTTCCGATTGGAAGGATTCGAATTATGAAGAATTAAATGTCAATTTTGAACTGTACGGGATGGAAGACTTTAGCTGGCAATTCTATTATTATGCTATGGAAGGAGATAACAATTTTTATGAAGCGGAGCAGGGGATTTCCTGGGAGGATCTGATTCGGGTGCTTCAGATGAACGCCGATAAACCGATTGATCTGTCGGGCCTGTATGGCCGGGTGGAGGTGAGTATCTCCGAGCGTGAGGAATATGCTCCGGGCTTCGGGGAAGCGGTTGAAAGTTATCATGTTTACAATACGCATTATACGTATTATTACAACATGAACGGCCTGGATGTCAGCAGGCTTTCGGAAAATTAGGAGGATTTGGAAGAACTTATCGCTTCGGGATTGGTTTACGCGGGAAGAGAGCCGCAAGGAAAAGGGAGGGGCTATGTAGTTATACATGGCCCCTCCCTTTAGAATGGATTTTAATCGTTTCATAATGTATATTTTTCTTCACAGTATTTGCAGCGGTAAGTCTGTGTCTCCTCGTCGGACAGGAGAAAGACGTGAGGAAGTTCCTGTTCCACGGAAGTGATGCAGCGCGGGTTTTTGCAGTGGATGACGCCCGTGATCTCACGGGGAAGACTTAAGGTTTTTTTCTCCACGATCACGTCGTTTTTTATGATATTGACGGTAATGTTGTGGTCGATATAGCCCAGTACATTCAAATCTACTTTGTCCAGGCCGCCTTCGATCTTGATGATGTCTTTTCGTCCCATTTTGTTGCTGCGGGCGTTTTTGATGATCGCTACCTGGCAGTCCAGCTTATCCAGACCCAGATGTTTGTAGATGGACATGCTTTTTCCGGCCTGAATGTGGTCCAAGACGATGCCGTTTTGCAATCCGCCGATGTTTAACATGATAATCTCCTTTCTCTGGCGTCAGGCCAGTTCCAAAAGCGTCAAAATCAGAGCCATGCGGATATATTTTCCGTACCTGGCCTGTTTAAAATAGGCGGCTCTGGGGTCTTCATCCACTTCTACCGAAATTTCATTGACCCGGGGCAGCGGATGTAAGACGAGCATGTCCTGTTTGGCCAGCTTCATTTTTTCCACGTCGAGGATGTAGCAGTCTTTCATGCGGATGTACTCCTCCTCGTTGAAGAAACGTTCTTTCTGGACGCGGGTCATATAGAGGATGTCCAATTTCGGCATGGCGTCTTCGAGATCGGTCACTTCCTCAAAAGGAATCCCTCTGGCTTTTAATACGTCTTCCCGGATGTAATCGGGGATCTGGAGTTCTTTCGGAGAAATCAATACGAAATGGATGTCCGGGTAGCGGACCAGGGCATGAATCAGAGAATGAACGGTGCGGCCGAATTTTAAGTCGCCGCAAAGACCGACGGTCATATGACAGATGGAACCTTTTAAAGAACGGATCGACAAAAGATCGGTCATGGTCTGGGTGGGGTGCTGATGGCCGCCGTCGCCGGCGTTGATTACGGGAATGCCGGATCTTAAAGAGGCGACTAGGGGGGCGCCTTCTTTGGGATGTCGGATCGCGCAGATATCGGCATAGCAGGAAATCACGCGGATGGTGTCCGATACGCTTTCCCCTTTGGCGGCGGAGCTGGAGTCGGCGGAAGAGAATCCCAAAACGCTTCCTCCCAGGCTCAGCATGGCGGATTCAAAACTTAAACGCGTGCGCGTGCTTGGCTCATAGAACAGAGTAGCCAGTTGTTTGCCTTCGCATTTTTTGGCATATTTTTGCGGATTTTTTTCAATGTCACAGGCCAGGTCCATCAGTCGGTCCAGTTCGTCCGTGGAAAAATCCAGAGGGCTTAAAACATGTTTCATACGGTTTCTCTCCTTTGTGAAAATCGACAGGTTTCCCGAAGAAAAGCCAGTTTTCTTTTTGGCTTTCTTTGCTTTTTCCAGTATACAGGGAAATGTTTTTTCTGACAAGCAGGAATCAAGAAAAGTTTACCGGAAATTTTTTGGTGCAGTATGTCGGGAAAAACGGGCGGGATAAGAATTTGTTCGATAATTTTTTACATATTTGTAATACTTGTTAATATTTATTCGACATATTTTTTATTGCCTTTACATAAGGAATCGATTATAATAGGGGATGTTAAATTTAAGGGGGATTGTTTATGTCGGCAACAGGGCAAGGGAGCCGCAGAAGAGCTGAGATGCTGCGGAAAAGAAGGGCCAGGAGACGAAGGCGGGCGATTATGGTGAGATTCCTGGTGGTCGGCATGGCCGCCCTGATTGTGAGTGGTGCCATATATATGATTATAAGACTTTTGGGGAATGAGGAACCGACCGTGCGGCGGGATGTTTTCTGCGAGGGGATTTCTTTTGAAGGGAAGTCTCTGGCAGGTCTTACGATGGAAGAAGGTCGACTCCAGGTGCGAGCGCAGTTGGAGGCTCTGAACTGGAATATGCAGGTGCGATGCGGCGAGGAACGGGTGCCGGTGGACGATCTTTTTACGGGCGGAGTGGACGAGCTTTTGACGGAAGCTTTTGCCTACGGCCATACGGGAAGCCGGGAAGAACAGGGGGAACAGGCGGAGAAGTTAAAGACGGATCCGATTGAGTATACGGTGTTGGATTTGTACAGCCGGGAGCGGGCGGAGGCATTTGCGGAAAATTTTGCGGAGGCGAAGAATACGGCCACAACGGCCGCGTCTTTAAGCGGTTATGACGAAGCTACCGGGGAATTGCTTTTTACGGATCCGGAACCCGGACAGGTGCTGGATCAGGCCGATTTGGTCCTGAGGATCGAAGAGGCGGTGGAGGCCGGGAATTTTCAGGCGGTGATCGATCCGATTTTTGATGATGCGTATACGCCGGAGGAGATGCCGGCGGAATATTTGGCGGATGCGGTCCGGTCGTCCTATCGGAAGATCGGGGCGTTTACGACGGAGACTACGCCGGGGAATGAGGCCAGAGACGTGAATATCACGCTTGCCTGCCAGGCGGTGAACGGAACGATTGTGCCGTCCGGAGGAACTTTTTCGATTTTGGAAGCGATCGGCGGGACGACGGCGGAGCAGGGTTATCAGGAGGCCGGGACCTATGTGGGCGGCGAAGTGGTGAACGAGCTGGGAGGCGGAATCTGCCAGGTGTCCAGCACGTTGTATAATGCGGTGATTTTTTCGGGACTGAATACCACGGAACGGCATAATCACAGTATGTCTGTGAGCTATGTGCCTGCCGGCGAGGACGCCATGATCAGTTATCCGAATTCGGATTTTAAATTTGAGAATAATTCTGCCGGAACGGTTCTAATCACGATGGGTTTTCATAATAATGTGATATGGGCCGATGTGTACGGAATGCCGCTTCTGGGAGAAGGCGAGAGTGTTCGTATGGTGTCGGAGGTCAAAGAAGTTTTGTCCGCCCCAAAGCCGCAGTATGTGGATGATCTGAGCTTGGCGCCGGGTACGGAAGAGATAATCTCGGCATCAAAAGAGGGGAGCAAAGTTGTTACATACCTGATTCGGGAACAGAACGGTACGGAAGTCAGTCGGGAGTTTCTGCATAACAGTGTATATAATCCCAAAGCGGCAGTGATCCGGCGTAATCCGAATCCGCCGGAGTCATCGGCGGAGAACGGTGAGACGTCCGCGGAGAACAGCGGAACGTCCGGCGGAGAGAGCGTTTCGGGTACTGAGGGAAGCGCTTCGGGAGAGACGGTTTCAGATACGGAAGCAACGGCGGCAGGAGAGAGCGCTGCCGAAAATTAAAATGCCAGGAGGCAAGAGATGACCGGAGAGAATCGAAACGGGGAAGACAGGTTGAACGAAGGAATGGAGAATGGGAGTGGAGAAGACAGGTTGAACGGGAAGCCGGAGGAACGGACGGCGGATGAGAGCCGAAAAGAGGATCCGGGAAGCGAACTGGAGCGGTTACTTCGGGAAGAAAACGTCTTAGAGGCAAAACGGGAGATTCAGGCAGGGCCCGGGGAGGACGAGCCTTTACCGGGGGCGGAAGGCGTCTTACGGGAGCCGGAAGAATATTTTGAACCGGAAGAGGAATCGGGGGAGGATATGGAAACTGCGCCCGGGGATCCGGTTGATTTTTCAGACGAGTTCGGAACGGACGGGAAAGAAGATTATGGAGAATTGCCCGGGATGGCGGGACAAGGAACCCGGAAAAAGATATTCACGAAGAAACGGGTAATTATTGGGGTTATTCTCCTTTTATGCGCCGCGATTGTCGGTATGGTTCCTTTTTATCTGAAATATAAAGAAAAAGTCGCTTTTTACGAAGAGCATTTTTTTGCGGGAACTTATATCAACGGGGTGGATTTTTCGGACTGTACGCCGGAGGAGGCGGAGAGAACCCTGCTGGACCAGATCGATGTTTATAAACTGACGATTCAGACCAGAGAGGGAGACAAGATTATCTTAAACGGTTCGGATATCAACCTGGAAGCGAAATTCGATGTGGATTTCCAGGCGCTTTTGGGGCAGCAAAACCCGAAGGAGTGGTATAAACTTCGTGAGGAAACTTTTGAGTATGATACGGATACGCTCTGGAGTTATGATGAAGCCCTGCTGAAAAAATGGTTTGAGAGCCAAAAATATTTTGACGAATCCACCAAGGTGGAGACGGTCAAATCGGAGATCGTAACCGAGGAGGGTTTCTTCAAGGTGACCGAGGCGGTTCAGGGAACCCGGATGAACATGAAGCTGACGTATCAGGAACTGGAGAAGGCAGTGAAGGGACTGAAGCCGGAACTGAAACTGACGGACATCAAATGTTATCTGGATCCTATTATCGATCTGGATGCTTCCGATCTGGAGGAGACGGCGGAAAAATTGAATACCTATCTGAGGGCGGAGATTACGTATGACATGAAAGAGGGGATTACGGAGATCGTGAACGCGGATATCATTCGTTCCTGTCTGTCTTTGGATGATAAGAACGAGATCGTGTTCGATACGACGCCTCTATCGGATTTTGTGACGAATCTTCAGAACAAGTACGATACCTATGGAAGCAGCCGGCCGTTTCTGACGCATTACGGGAGCGTTATTACGGTTTACGGCGGCAGTTACGGGTGGAAACTGAACTGGCAGGCTACGTTTGACGATCTGGTGGCCCATGTTCAGGCCGGTGAGCCGGCTGTGCTTGAGCCGATCTACGATCAGTCAGCGGCAAGTCATGGGACCTATGATTACGGCGGAACTTATGCGGAAGTCGATATGAACAGCCAGACGGTTTATTATTATGTAAATGGACAGTTGACTCATACGGCGGCTTGCGTGACCGGAAAGCCTTCCGACCCCACGCGCGATCTGACTACACCGACGGGGACTTATCAGATTGTGGAACTTTTGAGTCCGAAGACTATGAGGGGTTATCGGCCGGACGGTTCATTGGAATATGAGACCCCCTGTAAATATTGGATGCGGGTCACCTGGACCGGTATCGGTTTCCACGACGCGACCTGGCAGCCGTATTTTGGCGGAGACCGGTATCTGCTGGACGGTTCTCACGGATGTATCAATTTGAGTTACAGTGACGCGAGGTATTTTTACGGTCAGTTCTATATCGGAATGCCGGTTATTATGTACGGCGGTGTAAAGCGCTATAACGCGCCGGTATCGGCCGAGCCGGAACCGCCCGAGCCTTCGACGGAAGCGCCGACAACGGCTCCGACGCAAACCCCGACGACAGCGCCGACCCAGGCGCCGACAACGGCTCCGACGCAAGCCCCGACGACGGCGCCGACCCAAGCGCCGACGACAGCCCCGACGGAAGCGCCGACAACGGCTCCGACGGAGCCTTCGGTACCGGATACGTCGACGGCGGATCCGGGTAACGCGTCCGCTTAGAAAAAAGCAGGAAATGCCGTTTTGCATGCCGCGCAAAAAAGACGGGAAAAGCCAGGCGGGAAAACGCCTGGCTTTCTTTTACACAGGTCGTTTTGAAATCGGGACGGCCGGGGCCCGGCAGAGAGGAGATTTTTGAAAATGGAAACTTATATCATGGCGTTGGATCAGGGAACGACCAGCTCCCGGTGTATTCTGTTTAACCGGCAGGGACAGGCAGTCAGTCTGGCTCAGAAAGAATTTACGCAGTATTATCCGAAACCGGGCTGGGTGGAGCATGATCCGAGGGAGATCTGGTCGTCTCAGATCTCGGTGGCGGCGGAAGCGATGGCGAAGATCGGCGCCAAATCGGAGAATATTCAGGCGATCGGGATTACCAATCAGCGGGAAACGGCGATCCTCTGGGATCGTGCAACCGGCCGGCCGGTATATCCGGCGATTGTGTGGCAATGCCGCCGGACGGCGGATCGGATCGAAGCATGCAAAAAGGATGGATTTGATTCGATTCTGCGGCGGAAAACCGGCCTGATCCCGGACGCGTATTTCTCGGCGACAAAGATTGCCTGGATCTTGGATGAGGTGCCCGGCGTCAGACGGAGGGCTGAGGCCGGGGAACTGGCTTTTGGAACGGTGGACAGTTGGCTGATCTGGAATCTGACTCGTGGTCGGATTCATGTGACGGATTATACCAATGCCTCCCGGACGATGCTGTTTGATATTCACAAGCTGGATTGGAGTCGTGAGATTCTTTCTTATTTTAATATTCCGGTTTCTCTGCTGCCGGAAGTGAAACCTTCTTCCTGTCTGTACGGTTATACCGAAAAGGGGCTTCTAGGGGGAGAGATCGCGATCGCCGGCGCGGCGGGGGATCAGCAGTCGGCTTTATTCGGGCAGTGTTGTTTTGAAGAGGGACAGGTAAAAAATACTTACGGGACCGGTTGTTTTCTGTTGATGAATACCGGAGAGAAGGCGATCCGTTCGGAGGCCGGCCTTCTGACGACGATCGCGGCCGGAGCCGAAGACCGGGTACAGTACGCGCTAGAAGGCAGTGTTTTTGTGGCCGGCGCGGCGGTTCAGTGGCTGAGGGACGAGATGCGTATGATCCGTAAAGCTTCCCAGTCGGAGGCGTATGCCGGGGCCGTGGAGGATACGAACGGGGTATATCTGGTGCCGGCGTTCGCGGGAATGGGAGCGCCTTACTGGGATCCCTATGCCAGAGGGACCGTGGTGGGAATCACGAGGGGCTGCAAAAAGGAACATTTTATCCGGGCCGCCTTGGAATCCATCGCTTATCAGGTGGAGGATGTGATTAAGGCAATGGAGGAAGATTCCGGGATTCACCTGGAAAGTTTGAAGGTGGACGGAGGCGCCAGCGCCAATGATTTTCTGATGCAGTTTCAGGCGGATCTTCTGGGCGAGCGGGTACTTCGCCCGGCCTGCATTGAAACGACGGCCCTGGGAGCGGCTTATTTGGCAGGGCTTGCTCTGGGATATTGGAAAGACAAAGAGGAGATCCGGCAAAACTGGCAGCTTGGGGAAGCGTTCGCACCCCGGCTCGGGGAAGCGCGGAGAGAAGAATTGCGAAAAGGCTGGAGGCGGGCCGTGCGGGTTGCCCGTGCCTATTCGGAAGAAGAGTAAAAAGACCAGGCTATGAAAAATGTGTAAAAGCACTTACCATTTCCTTCGGGCATAAAGTAATAGTAAACGATTGGCGGGTTGAGGTGCTTTTTTGAAAACATTTCAAAAGCCTTTGACGAGGCAGGAAGAAGAGCAGTGCCTGCTTCGCTGGGAACAGGGCGATGAGAAGGCACGGGATGTGTTGATAGAGCGGAATATGCGTCTGGTTGCCCATGTGGCGAAAAAGTATGGCGATGGCGAGAGGGATATGGAGGATTTGATCTCGATCGGAACGATTGGTCTGATCAAAGCGGTGAATACGTTCAGCAGCCGGCGGGGGAGCCGCCTGGCTACTTACGCGGCTAAGTGTATAGATAATGCTATCCTCACACAGACGGATTTATATCCGGGAGGCGAATTGCTTACGGAGCTCTTTTCCCTGTTTTTTCGAGATCGGGAAAGCGAGAGCCAGAAAGATCAGAAGGGAAAACCCAAGGACCTGTACGGGTCCGTTGATTTGGATGATAGCGAGACGGGCGCTGTGATCAGGGCGATGGAAGCCGCCCCTTCTTTCCAGTTGACCTAGTCCACACATTCCGGAACCAGGGAGGAAATACAGGGGGTTAAAAGCGTGCGTCCCGCCCGGTTGATTAGAATCAGGACGATTACGGTGTTGACGGTGAGCCCGACGCCGAAGATCATGATGGAAAACGGCGGAAGGACCGTCAGGATAAAGCCGATAAATAAGAGCGCGCGCTTGGAGATTTTCCGGAGCAGGATCGGCATCAGGATCGGGACGGCCAGCATAATCGGAAGCCCGAAGCCTGCGGTTTTGGCCAGAACGCTGGTGTCATGGAGCACATGTTCGTAGTAATGGATGGCCACGGAATTTCCCATCTGAGTGACAAGCGTAACCAGGAACATGGCGATGGTCAGGTAAACGATCGGCTTGTTTTTCAGCATGAAGAGGAGGGCCGTAACCAGCGGGCGTTTCGGCGGGATCGTAAACCGTCCGGGCGTGTCGATGTCGCGGATTCCCGCCTGACATATCGTGGAGGCAATGGAGCGCACGGAGAGAAACTGATTTCTCTCGTTATAGTCGTCCGAAAGCGCGGTGATCAGCGCGACCGTGGGGACGGAACTGAAGGAAAAGACAATGATAAAGACGATCGAGGCGATCCCGTAGAAAACGGCGGAGCCGGTCGCGCTCAGATTCGGACTGGCAAACCGCAGGATCGTTCCGGCGATACCGGCGTCTAGCAGGGCAATATCCGTCATGAAATAGAGAGAGTAGTGGTCGTAACCCATAACGGCAAAATTGCTCATGATAAAGCCGAAGGTGCAGGCGGCATAGTGTTTCCATGTGATGGATCCTTTGCGGGTTTTCATGAAAATCCCTCCTTTCAGAGTCGGATTGCGGTTCGGCAGTGGCCGCCCCGATCCGAGCTGGCGTGCAGTGTGAGAACGGCGTCGGGTTTTGCCCGGACGACCCAACCGGTACGGGCAAAACAGGGTTTGTGAGGAATCATGATCTTGTTATCGTTTCGATTCAGCGTCTGGGGCAACCGGGTTACCGGAGGGTAGAAAAGAACGCCGCCGGAAGAGTGGAAGGAGAGGATGAAACAGAGGTTGGTGTGGGAAGCGATAAAATCCGCGATCGCCCGGTTTTCCGCGGCCTGGAGCGGATATTCCCCGGCTCCTTTCTGCCCGACCGCCGGAAGCCAGCCGTAGGGCCAATTTCGGTTCATATTGTAAGGGTAACGTTCCGGCCCGTTGTAGAGATGATCTCTCCGGTTTTCACATTCAAATTCCCCTTCGTTTAGAACCATATAGAACTCTTCCTCAAGTTCATCCGGTTTTCTTAAGATCATAACGCGGGGATCTTCCTCCGAGATTTTCCAGGAACCGTAAGGATCCCGGAAACGCATCACGCGGACGACGCGCGGAATCTCGGCGGAGTGAAGAACGCGGTCCGTTCCGTCCGGTGTGGCCATGGGGATCAGGGAAACCGTGTAATGGGCAAGAAGGTCGGCAACTTCCGGCTGTTCTTTGTTGGTCAGCAGGTAATCGATAAAATGGATCACCGCCATAACGCCGACAATCTCCTGGCAATGGACCGGTCCGATGGCCCAGTAAGCCGGTTTTTCGGAGAAATCGCCGGCTCTGATATCCGTTAATTCGAATAACCACATCCGGCGTCCTTCTTCGGTGGTCAGAAGAGAGGTAAGTTTGGTGTATTCCGGGATATCGTCCCGGTACTTTTCCAGAAGGGCTGTCATTTCGAAGTAATCATAGTAGTGATCGTAGTTGACAGAAATCTTTATCGTTGGTAGCTTTCTTTTTGCTGATGCATAATCGATTGTGCATAATTTACGCTATCAGCATAAGGAAGAAAGATTGGAATGCCAATTAAAAAATAAAAATGTATATTTTAAATAAAAAAGTCAAAAAAATTGTACAGAATAACCAAGGGCGGATTTTCGAAAAAAAGAGCGGCGGACGGAATACTTGACGGGCCGGTATTTATGATGTATTATGCATCATGTAGAAAGATGGATAGGGGTGCGGAATGAGTCTTCTGTTAAATAAAAAAGAGCAGACCTACGAAATTTTAAAAGACCGGATATTAAAGGAGTATTATTCTATGGGAGATCCGTTGAATATCCGGCAGATATCGGAAGAACTCGGCATCAGCAATTCGCCGGTGCGGGAAGCATTGAATATGTTGGAGAAAGAAGGTCTTGTCATTATATTGCCCAATAATGTACCGAGGGTCGTCAGCCTGGAGGCGGAGGACATGTTTGAGGTGATGCAGATGATATTTTTCTGGATGACGAGCTCATATCGTTATTGCGTACATACCCGTAAACAGGAAGAAATGTGTCTTCGGATGGAAAAAGTTCTTCGCAGTCAGGAGGAGGCTATGCGGGAAAAAGATCGTTACCGCTATTCGCATGACAGCATTTATTTTGATCGATGTATCATTGAGGCGACCGGAAATCGCCGCCTGCTGATGCAGTTTGATCATATTTATCCGTTGTTTTACCTGTGTACGTTGTATATTCATAAAAGCGAGCAGGATTATGAGGCCTGCTTGTGCCAGCACAAAGAGATTCTGGAGGCCGCCCGTGAGGGACGGAATGAGGACGTCATCGACAGTTTGACGCAGCATTATTATCGAAGCGACTGGGGCGGCGAGATTGCGCGATAGAATAACAGAAAATACGATCAGGAGGAAACGTTTATGGAGAGATTGTCATTGCGGGAAGAGCTGGGCAAAAACACCTATCCGGGAAGGGGGATTGTGCTGGGGCGGTCCGAGGACGGCAAAAAGGCGGTTGCGGTTTACTTTATTATGGGACGGAGCGAGAACAGCCGGAACCGGATCTTTGCGGAGGATGGCGAGGGGATCCGCACGCAGGCGTTTGACGAGGCGAAGTTGGAAGATCCCAGCCTGATAATTTACGCGCCGGTCCGCGTGCTGAGGGACGATACGATCGTGACGAACGGGGATCAGACGGACACCGTTTATGAGGGGCTTGCGGCCGGCATGACTTTTGAACGGTCTTTGCGCAGCCGGACGTTTGAGCCGGACGCGCCCAACTATACGCCCCGCATTTCCGGGCTTCTTCATGCGGCGGACGGAGGCTGCCATTACGCCATGTCGATTTTAAAAAGCGACGGGGGGGATCCGGCCTCCTGCCAGCGTTTTACGTTTACTTACGAAAACCCGAAAGCGGGCGAAGGGCATTTGATTCATACGTATCAATGCGACGGGAATCCGCTGCCGAGCTTCGCGGGAGAACCGAAGGCGGTCGCAATCGAGGGGGAGATCGACGCGTTTACTCAGATGCTCTGGCAGAGCCTGGACGAGGCGAACCGGGTATCGCTGTTTGTCCGTTATCTGGATCTGGCGGACAGGACGTATGAAACCCGGATCGTGAACCGGAATCGGCGTTAGAAGAAAGGAGATTCGACGATGAAGGAACTGGAATTAAAATACGGATGCAATCCGAATCAGAAACCCTCCCGGATTTTTATGGAGGACGGGGGCGAGCTTCCCATTCAGGTGTTGAACGGAAATCCCGGTTACATCAATTTTCTGGACGCGTTCAACGGCTGGCAGTTGGTGAGGGAATTGAAGGCGGCCACCGGCCTTCCGGCCGCCGCTTCGTTCAAACATGTATCGCCGGCCGGCGCGGCCGTGGGGCTTCCGTTGTCCGACACGCTGGCGAAGATTTACTGGGTGGATGATCTGGGAGAGCTTTCTCCCTTGGCCTGCGCATACGCCAGGGCCAGGGGGGCGGATCGGATGTCTTCGTTCGGCGATTTTATTTCTCTGTCCGATGTGTGCGATAAAGATACGGCCATGCTGATCAAAAGGGAAGTGTCCGACGGGGTGATTGCGCCCGGTTATACGGAGGAAGCGCTTGCGATCTTGAAAAGCAAGAAAAAAGGAAATTACAATGTCATTCGAATCGATCCGGCTTACGTGCCGGCTAAGACGGAGAAAAAGCAGGTTTTCGGCGTGACGTTTGAGCAGGGGCGGAACGAGCTGAAGGTGGACGACGCGCTGTTGTCCCATACGGTTACAAAGAATACGGAAGTTCCTTCGGAAGCGAAGACCGACATGGCGATCGCGCTGATCACGTTGAAATATACGCAGTCAAATTCGGTCTGCTATGTGAAGGATGGGCAGGCGATCGGGATCGGCGCCGGGCAGCAGTCCCGGATTCACTGTACCCGCCTGGCCGGAACGAAGGCGGACAACTGGTTTCTCCGTCAGTCTCCGAAGGTGTTGGGTTTGAAGTTTTTGGAAACGATCGGCCGGGCCGACCGGGACAACGCCATTGATCTGTATATCGGCGAAGATTATATGGACGTGCTGGCGGACGGCGCCTGGGAAGGGATTTTTGAGGAGAAACCGGAGGTGTTCACCCGGGAGGAAAAGCGGGCCTGGCTGGATGGGATGCGGGGCGTGACTTTGGGATCGGACGCATTCTTCCCGTTTTCCGACAACATTGACCGGGCACATAAAAGCGGCGTCGCTTATATTGCCCAGCCCGGCGGTTCCATCCGGGACGATCTGGTGATCGAGGCGTGCGATAAATACGGGATGGTGATGGTATTTACCGGGATCCGCCTGTTCCATCACTAATTTCCGGCTTTTCTTCATAGGATGATATCGGAGCAAAAAAGAAAGGCCGGTAAGTCCTATGTCAAAGGATTCTTTTGTGCGGGCGGCGATCTACTCCAGGAAGTCGAAATATACCGGAGTGGGGGAGAGCATTGAGAACCAGATAGAGATGTGCCGTCGGTACGTCCGCCTCACTTACGGGGAGGCGGCGGAAGCGGAGTGTTTGGTTTTTGAAGATGAAGGGTTCTCCGGCAAAGACCTTGTGCGCCCTGAGTTCCGGTTGATGATGGAGGCGGCCAGACGGAAGGAGATTCAGGTGATCGTTTGCTACCGTCTGGACCGTGTCAGCCGGAATATTGCGGATTTCGTGCGTCTGATCGAGGAGATGGACAGCCTGGGAGTCGGTTTTATTTCCATCAAAGAACAGTTTGATACGGCGTCCCCGATGGGGCGCGCCATGATGTATATTTCGTCGGTGTTTTCTCAGCTGGAGAGGGAGACGATCGCCGAGCGGATCCGTGACAATATGCGGGAACTGGCCCGGACCGGGCGTTGGCTGGGGGGCAATACGCCGACCGGTTACGAATCGATCTGCATGAAAACGCTGTCGGTCGACGGGAGAGCGAAGAAGTCCTGCCGGTTGAAGACCGTGGAGGAAGAAAAAGAAGTGGTGCGGGACATGTACCGCTTCTTTTTGTATACCGGCTCTCTGACGGAAACGGTCCGGCATCTGGAGGACGGCGGTTTTCGGACAAGGCGGGGACTGCCTTACAGCCGCTTTACGGTGCGGGGGATTTTGATGAATCCGGTCTATGCGCGGGCGGATCGCGCCGTACTCGATTATCTGATCGGACGGGGCGCGGTCCTTTCCTCACCTTACAAGGATTTTGACGGGAAGCGCGGGCTTATGGTGTACAACCGGACTTTGCAGAAGAAGGGAAAGGCGCATCAATATCGTCCGGTTGCGGAATGGATTGTTTCGGTGGGAGATCACGAGGGCTTTTTGTCCGGGGAGGATTGGGCGGCGGCGCAGAAGATTTTCCAGAGGAACCGGACGAAGGGAGAGAAGAGAGAGCCGTGATTTTGCAGGAGGAATTCGGGGAGAGGGCACCGTTTTATGTGAGGATAGCAAATGAAATCCTCATGGTACTGCGGGCGCAAAAGAAATACAACCGGGAAGTTTCTCTGTTTGAACCGATTGGGACGGATAAGGAAGGAAATAAGATCAGTCTGGTGGATGTGATCGAAGCCGACGAGGAAGATGTTTTTAGCCGGATGGTGCTGGAGGAAGATATTCTCAGGGTCCGGGAAGTGCTTAAAGGTACGCTGGGGGAGAAGGAAAAGATCGTGATCCAGATGCGGTATGGTTTAAAGGACGGAAAGGAACATACCCAGAGGGAGATCGCGGAGCAGCTTGGGATCAGTCGTTCTTATGTATCCCGCATCGAAAAAGCCGCATTGGGAAAAATGCGGACGGAAATGGAAAAACCGGAGTTCGGCTGACATGAGCCGCGCTCCGGTTTTGCGGTTTTTGCGGGAATCCTTTTTGCCGGATATCCTTTCTTGCGCTTGCAAAAGGAGGAACTGTGTATTAAAATGATATTATTCCAGTTGCCAGAACAGAATGGGAGGGATAAAGACGGAGAGACACGGGGGGATGAGTAAAAAAATCAACATTACAAGACGAGAATTTCAGGACAGTTACCGCAGGCATTACAAATTGTACCGGGAGACAACGGGAAGCGAAAAGTCGAGAAGGCTGCTCCTGTTTTATTCCGTGGAGTGTGGCCTGAAAAGTTTACTTATGAAAGATCTTGGCAAAAATACCTATGAAGAATTTGTAAAATGCTGTGGGAAAGAAAAGCGTGAATTAACAGGACATAATATAAGCGAAATGATGAAGGAGTTAAACCCGCAGAGAGAGTATTGCTTGAAAAATATAACTCTGAAAAGGGGAGGATCGGTTCCGCCGAAGCAATTTAACGAATTATGGAGATACGGCGCGGCTTCGGCGGATGGAGAAGCGGAGGAAAAGGCAGAGAAGACATTGGTAAAGATCGCCGAGTGGATTCGCACAAAATTATAGGAGATAAGAAATGCGTCTGTTTACATGGTATGATATTGAGGTTGAGCTCAAAAAGAAACGAAATCTGTGGCCGGCCTGGTGGAATCGGGTGGATGTTTACAGCGACGAGATTGTGGTAAATATCGATGCCGAAAAGAATGAAAAAGAAGAAAATGAAAGGGCATTCGGCAGGATATTTGAAAAATTGTATACGGACGGGAGGGTCATGGTCGAGTTTGACCGGAGGCAGTTGGAGGTTATCTATGAAGAAGGCGACGAATCCGACCGGGTTGAGCCGATAAAAGCTCCTCTGTTTAAGAATCTTTATTTCAAAGAGGAAGAGGAGAACGGGAAGAAGGAGCTTCCGGGAAGTCCGGTTGCGGTATTTCATTCTTATAAAGGCGGAGTGGGACGGACTCTATCTCTGATTTCTCTGGCGCGCGAGATATCGGAACGATATGGAAACCAGAAGAAAATCCTGATGATTGACGCGGACCTGGAAGCACCGGGCCTGACCTGGATGCTGGAACAGGGAAAAAGCAGAGAAAAAATAAGCTACCTGGACATACTGGAACTGCTTCATTTTAATACGGTGAATGAGGATTTTATCCGGAAGGTCGCAGAGCTGGCAGAAACCAATGTGATTCAGGTGGAGACGGAGAAATGGGAGGTGGAGCATTACTTCCTTCCGGTTTATCGGGAAAAAGATCAGATCGTGAATCTTTATGCAAGCCCGGAAAAAGTCATTGCCGTGCAGGAGAATAAATACATCATAACAGAATTTCTTTCCAGGCTGGGCGAAAAAATGGGGGCCGCTCTGGTTCTGGTTGATTTAAGAGCGGGGATTACGGAATTTTCCGCGCCGTTTTTGTTTGATTCAAGAGTCCGGAAATATTTTATTTCTTCTACCTCCATGCAGTCGGTGGAAGGTACCAAACTGATCCTGGAGGAGATACGAAAGAAAGTACCGGCCGGTCATCAGAATTCCCGGCTGCTTTTGACCATGATTCCCAAAGATATGGAGGAGGATACCCTGAGCCGTCTGGAAGATGAGCTGGCTGAAAATCTGGAAAAAGATTTTGACCTGGAAGAAATGAGCGGATTAAGAGAGGATTACCTTTACCGGGTTCCTTTTGATTCGGAGTTTGCTTCGTTGGGTGGTTTTTGGGAGATCTGTTCTTTGCTGAGAGGAAGGCTGCTTTCGGACGTCATGGCAAAAGTTGCTGAAGATATTTTAGAAAGGGAGGAGGGGACGGGCGTTTCTGGTGAAAAACCTCTTTCTTCCGACGACGTGCGGGAAACGGTCGCTCGTTTGAATGAGATTACCTCCATGGAGATCACGGCGGAAGGCAATGCGTCTTCCCATATGCTGGCCACGACATCCATACGGGAGATGGTACGGGATTTTAAGGATACGGTTCCTCAGCTGGTCGTTCTGGGGGCCAAGGGTTCCGGAAAAACGTACCTGTATAAACAACTACTCTCAAAAGCTACCTGGGAAAATTTTGTATATGACGTAGCGGGAAAGGAGGAGAAGGACCGGGAAAAAACGCTTGTGCTTCCTCTGATCGGATCTTTGAATATGAAAAAACTGTATCCGATGGTGCAGGCATGTATTCAAAAGTGCAATGCGTCGCTGGAAGGATTCCGGATAAGCTCGGATCAGGTTGATTTAAATTACAATCGGCTGGCGGCTTATGCCGAAAAAGAGGTGTCCCTGACGGAATGGGTGGAGATCTGGCAGAATCTGATACTGGATATGTCCGACGGCGGTTATGCGGATCTGTTTGAATTGGACCGGTATCTGGAAAGAGCCGGTAAACGGATTTTGTTTATCGTAGACGGCCTGGAAGATTTATTTATGGATCAGCAGATTCGGAAGCCGGAGACCGGGAGATTGGCCATCCGCGCTTTGTGCCAGAATGTGATGAACCGGATACAGAATCTGTCATATGGAAATATCGGCACGATTATTTTTGTCCGCAAAGATATGGTGGAAGAGGCGATCAAAACCAACTTTGATCAATTTCAAAGTCAGTATCAGAAATATGAACTGAAATGGTCGCCGACGGAAGCACTCCGTTTGGCGCTTTGGATTGCAAGGCAGGCAAATCCCGTTTTGGGAGAAAATATGGATATTTTGGAGTCGGGCCGGAAAGCGCTGGAGGAGCGTCTGGAAAAATTATGGGGGAAAAAGCTTGGCCGATATGATTCCAGAGAGGCCAATTCCGCAAAATGGATTATCGCGGCGCTTTCCGATTTTTCGAATCAATTACAGGCGAGAGATATTGTGAGATTCTTGCGTTTTTCAACAAGTACATTTCCGGAAGGAGAACCGCCATATGAAGACCGGTATATTATGCCGAAGCAGATAAGAGAAGCCATTCCGGAGTGTTCAAGGGAAAAATATAAAGAGATTCGACAGGAAATGAGAGCGGTCTATCAGATATTGAAGATATTTGAAGATATGCCGGAGGAGGAGAAAGATCTGCCGCTTGCTCTGGATAAGCTCCCTCTGACGGGGGAGGAAATTGCCCGATTGGAAAATCAGGGATATTTTATTATGTTGGATAAAAAATACTATTTCCCTGAAATTATCCGGTTTGCCCTGGGCTTTAAATATAAGAAAGGAGCCAGACCCAGGGTGTTGTCTCTGCTGGCAAGATAAGAGAAAGGGTATCCCGCATCGAAAAAGCCGCATTGGGAAAAATGCGGACGGAAATGGAAAAACCGGAGTTCGGCTGACATGAGCCGCGCTCCGGTTTTTTGAAATTTAAGGGCGGATCAACTGTGCGGTTCATAGGTAAGCCCGACGCCCAGTTTGCGGAACGTACTCCGGTCCGCGTTGGAAAGCGCGACCGAGGCGTGGACCTGACAGCCTTTTAAGCGGGGAAGCTGGCTTAAGGCCAGGGCCGCCTGTTCATCGGAATAGGCGCTGGTGGAGAGGGCGATCAACACTTCGTCCGTATGAAGCCGCGGATTTCGGCTGCCGAGGTATTTGACTTTCAGCCGTTGGATCGGTGCGATGGCTTCCGGGGAGAGCAGATGATAGTCTTCGTCGATACCGGCCAGTTCTTTCAGCGCGTTTAAAAGAAGCGTGGAACAGGCGCCTAATAGGTCGGTGGTCTTTCCGGTGACGATGCGGCCGTCTTCCAGTTCGATGGCGGCGCAGGGAACCCCTTTGCGTTTTTCACAGGCCAGCGCGGCGGCGGCGGCGGGCCGGTACATGGGTGAGATTTCAGCCTGATTCATCAGAAGTTCCAGTTTATAGGCTTCGGAGTCCGGAGCGAGCCCCTTGGCGATACGGTCCAGAGAATCGTAATACCGGCGAATGATCTCCTGTTTGGAGGCTTCGATGCAGACCGCGTCGTTCACGATGCAGTTTCCGGCCATGTTGACCCCCATATCGGTGGGAGATTTATAGGGGCTTTTTCCGAAAATGCGCTGGAACATGGAGTTCAAGACCGGGAAAATCTCCACGTCCCGGTTATAATTGACCGTAGTCACACCGTAGGCGTCCAGATGGAAGGGGTCAATCATATTCACGTCGTTTAAATCGGCGGTGGCAGCTTCATAGGCCAGATTGACCGGGTGTTTTAACGGTAGGTTCCAGATCGGGAACGTCTCGTATTTGGCATAGCCGGCGTGGAGACCGCGTTTGTGCTCATGGTAAAGCTGCGAAAGGCAGGTCGCCATTTTTCCGCTGCCGGGCCCGGGCGCGGTTACGACGACGAGGGGTTTTGCGGTTTCGATGTATTCGTTCCGTCCGTACCCTTCTTCGCTGACGATGGCGTTGATGTTGTTGGGGTAACCGGGAATGATGTAGTGGCGGTAGACTCGGATTCCCTTTTTTTCCAGACGTTTTTTGAACAGATCGGCGTGGGTTTGTCCGGCATAATGCGTGATGACGACGCTGCTGACATAAAGCCCTTTGCTTTCGAAGACATTTTTCAGGCGCAGGACGTCGGAATCGTAGGTGATTTCCAGGTCGCTCCGCACTTTGTTGCGGGCCAGGTCTTCGGCGCTGATGACAATAACGATCTCCACCTGGTCGGCGAGCTGCATAAGCATGCGAAGCTTGCTGTCCGGTTCAAAACCGGGAAGTACCCGGGAGGCATGAAAATCATCGTAGAGCTTTCCGCCAAATTCGAGATAAAGCTTATTATCGAATTGCCGGATACGCTCCTGAATGTGCAGAGACTGCATTTTCAGATATTTTTCGTTGTCAAAACCTGTTTTCATTTCTTTTGCCCCCTGTTTTTTGTAAAAATCATTCCATATGGCCATTCGGCCATTTTACAAAGTTCCCCCTGCGGGGACCCCGTATGACCATTTGGCCATTTTACAAAGTATAGCATAAACTTAGTGGGGCTTCAATCGGCCGGATTTCCTAATTTATAAAATTTTTATAGGATTTTCAGAAAGCCCTCTCTTTCATTGAAAGAAAGTTATGTTATAATGTTGATATTCAGAAGGTGACTTACGGAGGCGTTTTCATGAAAAAAGAGGAATTTTACGTTCCGTCTAAAAATAAAGAAAATCAGATTCATTGCATCCGTTGGCTTCCCGAAGGCGAGCCCCGGGGGGTTTTGCAGCTGGTACATGGCATGATTGAATATATGGACCGTTATCATGATTTTGCCGTTTATCTGACGGAGAAAGGATTTGCGGTTATCGGGCACGACCATCTGGGGCACGGGAGGACCGCTTCCTGTGACGAGGAACTTGGCTTTTTTGCGGAGAAAGACGGCTATCGGTATGTGCTGGAAGATATTTACCTGGTGACGACGATCGCGAAGAAGTGTTGGCCGGATCACCCTTATTTTATTTTGGGTCACAGCATGGGTTCCTTTTTTACCCGCCGGTATCTGACGCTGCACGGCGACGAATTGAACGGGGCGATCATTATGGGAACCGGATATTTTTCCCTTCAGACGGCCCGGCTCGGCAAACGGGTGGCTTCCATGATGTGCGAATGGCAGGGACCCAGGAAGCGGAGTAATCTGATTTATGAACTGGCCCTCGGGAATAATAATCGTCCGTTTAAGGATCTGGACCCGAATTACGGCTGGCTGTCCAAGGACCCGGCCGTTTTAGCAAAATACGGGGGAGATAAGTTCTGTACGTTTCGCTTTACCAATTCGGCTTATGTGGATCTGTTCTCTATTTTAATTGAATTGGCTCAGAAAAAAGATATGGATCGGATCCCGAAAGATCTGCCGGTTTTCTTTGTTTCCGGACAGGATGATCCGGTGGGGGCCAGAGGAGAGGGAGTTCGGAAGGTTTACCGTGAATTTCAGGAACTTGGCCTGAAAGAGGTATCCATGAAGCTCTATGAGAATGATCGTCATGAGATTATTAACGAGACGGACCGGAATGTGGTTTACCAGGATTTGTCGGGTTGGCTGATACATCACCTGCCGAATCAATCATAAAAATAATTTCGATTTTTGACATCCTCCATACCGGAAACCGGAGTGTCAGGCTGACTCACAGAGCCTGCGCGATGGTTTCCGGTATTTTATGTATTTTTTTTTGGAAAATTATGTAAATATATCTTGACAAAACCGGCTATGTGAATTAACATAAATATATTAACATAATGATTTTGCTCGATGTGAGACGGGACTGGAGATGAGAGAGGATGTATGGGAGAGTTTACAGCGCGGGACGAGCGGGGATGGAAGGATTTCTGGTCGAAGTGGAAGTCGATATCCGCGAGGGGCTTCCCTGTATGGATCTGGTAGGAGCTTTAAAAGGAGAAGTGAAAGAGGCCAGAGAGCGGGTTAAGGCGGCTCTGCATCATTGCGGGATTTCGCTGCCCCCGAAACGGATTACCGTGAATCTTTCTCCTGCCGGCCGAAGGAAAGAGGGCGGCGGGTTTGATTTACCGGTGGCGGCCGCGATTTTAAGCGCGCTGGGCTGTCTGCCTCAGACAGACAGTCCGTATTCCGGGCAAGAGGGTGAGAGGGAAAGCGGTTTGTTTTTTGAAAATGTCCTGCTCTTGGGGGAATTGGGGCTGGACGGAAGTTTAAGGCCGGTAAACGGGATTTTGCCATTGACTTATTTTGCCAGAGAACAGGGCTTTTCCTATTGTCTGGTGGCGGAGGAGAATGCGCCGGAAGGATGCCTGGTGGATGGGATTCGGATTTTGGCGATTTCTCATTTGTCGGAACTGTGGGAACTGGTGAGAAGTCCTGAACGGTTTTTATGCAGCCGGCGTTCGGAGGGGATCGGCGGAAAGTCGGGATGTCAAAAAGATTTTTCGGATCTTTCCGGGCAGGAGACTTTGCGGCGGGCGGCGGAAGTGGCAGCCGCCGGAATGCATAATCTTTTGATCGTAGGACCGCCGGGAGCCGGAAAAACGATGGCTGCGGAACGACTGCCCGGGATTTTACCTGAGCTGTCATGGGAGGAAAAACTGGAGCTGACCAAGATATACAGTATTTGCGGCCGCTTGAAGAGGGATACTCCGCTCGTGGAGGAGAGACCGTTCCGCGCGGTTCATCACACGATTCCCGCGGCGGCAATGATGGGAGGCGGCCGGGTGCCCGAACCGGGAGAAATTTCGCTGGCCCATAAAGGCGTGCTGTTTCTCGATGAATTGCCCGAATTTCAAAGGAGAGTTCTGGAGGTTTTGCGTCAGCCGATGGAGGGAGGCGAGATCGTGATCAGCCGCGTATACGGGGCGTATCGGTTCCCGGCGGATTTTATGGTGGTAGCCGGAATGAACATCGCAACAACGAAATTGATACAATGGGAAACCGCAGAAAAGCCTGAAAATAAGGCATTTCGCGGGTTCTGCGGTTTTATTTTTTCGCTTTTTGAGCCTTTTTTCTGTTGAGTGAGCAGCTCCGTTTTCTGATTTTG
>JAAWBX010000034.1 GCA_022792885.1 Lachnospiraceae bacterium | reverse complement strand
TGTGTGGTTTTGAGGGTACGGAGGAAGAAGTAAAGAGAAGGCGTTCCTAGGAGGAAGCCGCAGATAATCCTCGATAGCTCAATGGTAGAGCGCACGGCTGTTAACCGTGATGTTGTAGGTTCGAGCCCTACTCGGGGAGTTTTTTGGCTCCATGGTCAAGCGGTTAAGACATCGCCCTTTCACGGCGGTAACCCGGGTTCGATTCCCGGTGGAGTCATCAGAATAAAATATATGGCGCGATAGCCAAGTGGTAAGGCAAAGGTCTGCAACACCTCTATCGCCGGTTCAAATCCGACTCGCGCCTTTTGAGAGTAGAGACTTAGAGAAATCTAAGTCTCTTTGTTGTTTTTCCACATTTTGTGTAGAAATATGTAAAGTTATCCACAAAAAAGTGGATGGGAGGCACATTTTCGTGGATAACATATCTTTATAAAGAATAAGAAAGCCAACCAAGTTTTCTGGAAATAAGATTGGCAGAGGATTGAAGAGGGGTAAGAATACGTGACAGTAATTCAGGACAGTAGGTTTCCGACAGGAAAGAGATGGAGAGAGCGCCGGCAATCACCTGATCGCTCTTGAAAATCGGAACGGCCAGGCCTCCCAATCCGAGTTCGCTTTCATTTAAATCCAAAGCATAACCGTTAGTTCGGGCCAAAGTTAGAGTGTTTTTCATAGTTTCTGCTTCTGAAATAGAATAAGGCGTCAAAGCCGAGTAAGAATGTGTATCAATCAAGGTTTCTCTTTCTTTTTCTGGTAAAAAAGCGGCAATAATTTTTCCTGTGGCGGTACAATGAAAGGGGAGCCGGAGGCCGGTGGAAATAGAGAACACTAAAAATTCCGCGGTAGTTTTTTTATAAAGATATACAACCTGATTTTTATCTAAAATGGCTAATTGTACGGTCATTCCAAGATTTTTTGCTAATTCATTGATAAAGGGGATGGAAATACTCCGCAGGTCTTTGCGGGTATGGTAGTAAGAGGAGAGTTCAAAAATGGCTAACCCCAAAGAATATTGATGGGTTGCGGGGTCCTGCGCAAGAAAATTCTCTTCCTTTAAGGAGGAAACCAAACCGTGAACCGTACTTTTGGCGAGTCCGGTTTCTTCGGCAATTTGTTTCAGACTGAGGGAGGTATACTTGCGAAAAAGATTTAAGATCTGGCTGATGCGCTGTACGCTTTGAATCATAATGACCTCCGAGTAAAAATAGGATGTTTTCAGTGTAACAAAAAGAATAAGATTTGCAAAGAAAAATCCGGTTGACAAGGTTTTTAAATTGTGCTATTTTCAATACAGAAAAGAAGATACAGGAGAAAAATGTGAGCAAAGCAGTTGAGCGGGCTTTAGAGATTTTACTTTTTATTGGAAAATCCGAACAGCATCCTACAATGTCGAATATATGCCAGGAACTTGCGATTCCGAAAGCCAGTGCCTCGGATTTGCTTCATACGCTGATGGATTATGAATTTATAAGAGTTTATGATCCGAATCAGATGACGTTGGTTCTCGGAGAACGGTTTCTTCAATTGGCGGGCGCTTATCGCAGACAAATAGATCCTTCGCAGATGATTCACGGAGAGATCGAGCGGTTTTCCGATCAAACGGGTTGGCCGATATTTTTTTGGATACATCGGCAAAATCAGATGATATTGATGGATCGTTGTCTGTCGCGGAAAGGTTTTTGCCCAAATTATGAGATGGGACATGCGGAAGTTATGGAAGGAGTGATCGGACGGGTATATAAAAAAGGTGAGGAAGAATCGGAGTGCGCGGCTAATAATTTTATCCGCTGTTATGCCGAACCGGTTTGTGATGTGAATGGCAAAAAGGCAGGCGTATTAAGTACATATAGCCTGGCAGGCAGTAAAGAGCAGAACGAAAAGGATATTTTTGAAGCATTGAGAGACTGTGCCGAAAGAATAGCAAAAAAAATTTCGGTTGAATTTTAAAGAAGACAGGAGGTATTTCATGTTAGAAGGGATTAAAGTTTTAAGCTTTACGCATTATCTGCAAGGACCGTCGGCGGCCCAGCAGTTGGCGGATCTGGGCGCGGATGTAATTAAGATCGAATCCATGAAGGGGGCTTATGAGAGAGGTTGGTCCGGCTGCAATACTTATAAAAACGGAGTCAGCGTATTTTTCCTTATGGCGAATCGTAATCAGAGAGCGATAGCGCTGGATTTGAAGTCGGAGGAAGGGAAGGAAGTTATTTACAAATTGCTGAAGGATTATGATGTCGTAATCGAGAATTTCCGGCCGGGTGTTATGGATCGCTTAGGACTTGGGTATGAAGATTTAAAGAAAGTAAATCCCAGAGTGATTTATTGTTCCTGCACCGGTTATGGTTCTTCGGGTCCTTATTGGAAAAAACCGGGACAAGATCTGTTGATTCAGAGCATGAGCGGCATGGCGGCCTTAAACGGCCCGGGGGATCACCCGCCGTTTCCGATGGGGACTTCCATCGTAGATCAGCACGGGGCCATTCTGGCGGCGCTGGGTATTGTTTCTGCCGTGTATGACCGGGAAAAAACGGGGCAGGGCCATAAGGTGGATACCAGCCTTTTGGGATCGGCGCTTGATCTGCAGATAGAACCTTTGAATTATTATATGAATGGCGGCCAGTTGACCGAGAGAACGAATACGGGCCTGAGCACCCGCATTCATCAGTCGCCTTACGGCGCATATGAGACGAAAGACGGCGCCGTCACCGTTTCCTTAACGCCTTTTGAAAAATTGGAGCAGGTATTTTCGCCGGGATCGCTGGATAATTGGAAACCGGAAGATCAGATGGAACGCCGGGTGGAATTTGACCGGGTCGTCTGTGAGGAGTTGAAGAAGAAGACGACGGAAGAATGGATGGCGGCGTTTGAGGAGGCCGGGATCTGGTATGCGCCGGTAAACGAGTACGATGAAGTTGTGAAAAACGAGCAGATTTTATATAATCAGTGCTTCCTTACCATGGAGCATCCGGTGGCCGGAGAGGTAAAGGTAATTGGCCATGCCAACCAATATGACGGAAAACCGTTGCCGCTTCGGAAATTGCCTCCGGAGTTAGGAGAGGATACGGAAGCGGTATTATCCGGAATCGGATACAACAAAGAAGAAATTGAGAAACTGAAAGCAGAAGGAAAAATTTTATCAAAATAAAGAGAGGAGTTATATCATGGAATATATGAGCAACCTGATTTTAGTGGAGAAACCGAGAAAGAACGTAGCTTTGATTACGTTGAACAATCCGCCTTTGAATCTGGTTACGCTGGAACTGTCCGCGGAATTAAGAGATACGCTCTATAAATTAAACCAGGACGAAGAAGTGCGGGTAGTGGTTTTGACCGGCTCCGGAAAGCGCGCGTTTTGCGTGGGATCGGACGTGAAAGAGTTTCCTCAGGTGTGGGATAATGTAATCGATAAAAAGTTAAAGAAAGAAAATGAAACGTTCAATGATATTGAGTTTTTGGATAAGCCGGTAATCGCGGCGATGGAAGGCACGGTCTGCGGAGGCGGTTTTGAGATGGCGATGGCCTGCGATATGAGGATTCTGGCGGACAATGGGAAAATTGCGCAGCCGGAAATCAATCTGGGAGTATTTCCGGGCAGCGGCGGCCTTTTCCGGCTGCCCAAACTGGTAGGGGCATCCAAGGCGATGGAGATGATGTTTTTGGGCGAATTTATCGAGGCGGAGGAATGTAAATCTCTGGGCCTGGTAAATCGTCTGGCGCCGGCCGGTCAGGTCGTGGATTACGCGCTGGATGTGGCGGAACAGATTGCCGCGAAACCGTTTGAAGCGATTAAATTGATTAAAAAAGGCGTGCGGGAGATCGGTTATAAATCGACGGCGGAATGCTTTTATTCGAATCTGGATTTCAGCCGTACGATTTTCCAGACGAAAGATTGCGCGGAAGGCGTGGATGCCTTTTTGAACAAGAGAAAGCCGGAATTTAAGTAAGGGGTAAGATTATGATAAATACCAGGACGGATGTGCTTGTGATCGGAGCTGGCGGCGCCGCCTGCCGGGCGGCCATCGCGGCGGCGGATGCCGGAGCGCAGGTGATGCTTGCGACGAAAAAAACGATCGGGAAGGCGGGAGCTACTACGGTTCCGGTGGCGGAGATGGCCGGTTATAATGCGGCGGATCCGACGGTACCCAAAGATGTGGAAAAGCATTACGAGGATATCGTGGCGGCCGGAGGCGGCGCTGCGGACGAGAGATTGGCGGCTCTTCTGGCCGAAAAAGCGCCGGAGACAATCGATACCCTGGAGAGCTGGGGCGTGGAATTTGAGAAAGAAAACGGCGGTTATTACGTGTTTCAGAGCTGTTTTTCCCGCTGGCCCAGAACGCATGTAATCAAAGGGCACGGAGAGCCGATCGTTCGAGCTATGGCGAAACAGATTGCTTTGCGGACCGGCATTCGGGTTATGGAACATATCACGATTACGGAACTTATTTTGGAAGACGGAATGTGCCGGGGAGCGGCCGGCTGGAGAAAGTCTGAGAGCGGGGAATGGGAAAGCGTCCGGATTTTTGCCGGCGCCGTGATTCTGGCTACCGGCGGCGCCTGCCAGGCTTTTGAGCGGAACATGAATCCGAATGATGTTTCCGGGGACGGCTATGCGCTGGGCGAGGCGGCTGGAGCTCGGTTTACCAATATGGAGTTCATGCAGTCGGGCATCGGATTTTCCCATCCGATCGTGAATATGTTTAATGCATATCTGTGGCTGGGCCTGCCGAAACTTACAAATCGAGACGGGGAAACGTTCCTGGAAAAATATCTGCCGAAAGAATGGACGCCCGCGGAGGTTATGCGGGAACACCGCAAACATTTTCCGTTCTCTTCGAGCGACGGTTCCAGGTATCTGGAGATTTCCGTTCAGAAAGAGCTGCTGGCCGGAAACGGAACCGATCACGGCGGGGTATACGCCGATCTTCGCAATATGACGGACGATTATGTCGCTTCCCTGCCGGATGACTGCGGGATTCATCATATGTGGTATCTGGCAAAAGACTTTATGAAGGCGAGAGGCGTGGATCTTCTGACCGACGTACCGGAGATCGCCTGTTTTGCTCACGCGATTAACGGCGGTTTAAAGATTGACGAGAACGCTTCCACAACGGTTCCGGGACTCTATGCGGCCGGAGAGACGGCCGGAGGTCCGCACGGAGCGGATCGCCTGGGCGGGAATATGATGGTGACCTGCCAGGTGTTCGGGGCGATCGCGGGAGAATCGGCGGCGGAATGGGCGAAGAAAAATCCGCCGGCGGAGACGAAAAAAACTTCGGAGCAGGATGTTTTATGGAAAAAAGTGGACGCGGACGCCATGCTGGCAAAGTTAAAGGCGGTGAATCAGAAGAAACTTTTAATATGCCGGCGGGAAGAAGGATTGAAAGATATCCTGGCAAATGCGGCAAATCTTCAGACGGAGTTGGATAAAGCGGGAACCGACAACCGGATTCATCCGGAAAATTTCCGACTTCAAAGTTTGATTACATCCACCCGCCTTATGGCGGAAGCGGCTCTGGCGAGAAAAGAAAGCTTGGGGAGCCATTATCGGGAAGATGAAACAGGCTCCGGAAATACGAATATTTAAAAGGGAAAAAACCGGCTCTGATGCGCTTCAGAGCCGGTTTTTTCTATATTGTGCGATTTAGTTTACGGTAATCTTTTTAGAGCAGCCGATCGCGATTGAGCCGGGGCCGATATGGCAGGAGACGCTCAAAGAGAGAGGATCAACGATCAGCGGCATGCCCGGAAACGCGGCTTCCACCTCACAACGCCATTCCGCCAGATCTTCCTCCCCGCAGGTATAAGCCAGAGCCAGGTGGATATCCGTCAGGGGATTGCAGTCTTTATATTTCGTTTCGAAATCTTTTTTCATGGCGTCGATCATGGTCTTGCGGGCGGCCTTCATGCCGCGGACTTTAGCGAAAGCGTCCAATTTTTCGCCGTTAATCTGGAGAACCGGTTTTATGTTCAGAACCGCGCCGATAGCGGCGGCTGCCGGTGTGACGCGGCCGCCCCGTTTTAAGTATTTTAACGTATCTACGGTGATATAGATACTGCTTTCGAAACGGCAGTCTTCCAGAATTTTTTTAATCTCGGCGGCGGAACGGCCGTGTTCGGCCAGTTCTTTTGCGTCGTAAACGGATTGCTTCTGCGTAATGGAAATCCGCTGATTGTTGACGACCTGCACGCGGCCGTCGTAATCAAGCGCCAGAGAGACGGCGGTTTCGCAGGAACTGCTTAATCCGCTGGACATGGGGATATGGAGGATCTCGTCATAATCTTTAAGAATGCCGTCCCAGAGGTCGAGAAGATCCCCCGGGGCAGGCTGCGAAGTATGGATCTCCGCATCTTCCTTTAAGTGCGCATAAAATTCTTCCTGAGAAAGGGTAAGTTCTTCAAAAAACAGTTCGTCGTTAATATAGAAAGGCATGGGAAGAACAAAAATCCCGTTTTCTTTGCCTTCTTTTTGCGTGATTCCGCTGTTGCTGTCGGTGACAATTGCAATTTTCTTCATGGATGGTCCTTTCTTTTTCCTCTTGGGAAAAGGTAAATCTCCCTATATTATTCACTTTTTGCACGGTTTTGTCAAATATAAATTTCAGAGAATCGATCTTTTGTCCGAAAGCAGGGTGATCTCCCGGCCCTTTGAAGCGATGCGGCCGCTTTCCCGCAGTTTTTTCATTTCACGGAGCATGGCGCTCCGATCCACGCAGAGATAATCGGCCAGGTTGTTCAGGGAAAAAGGAAGATAAAAATGCCGGTTTTGATGACGGGCGGACTGCAGTTCAAAATAAGTCAGGAGTTTTTCACGCAGGGTACGGCGGCTTAAGATCTCGATTCGCTCGCTTAAGTTTTTGGCTTTTTTGGACATTAAAAGCAAAGTATTGGAAACCAGAAGGCTGTGATGAGGGCAGGCGTTTGGGCAGCGTCGAATCAGATGATCGTATTCGATAAAAAGGCAGATACTGTCCCGGGAGGCGATCACCGAGAGCTCGTCCTGTTCGGGGCGGGCGGCTATGGCGAACATTTCTCCGAACGCGTCGCCTTCGGTTAAATATTCCAGAATCGTCCGATTGCCGTCCGGATCGAAACGGACCAGACTCGCCTCGCCGGACAGAAGGATTCCCATTTTTTCAAAATGGCTGGTGTAGGTTAAAATCGTTCCCCCCGAGGGGATTTTTTTTGACTGCGCTTGAAAACAGGCGAGCATTTTTTCCAGATCTTTTTGGGGAATGCCACGAAAAATAGGGGTTTCTGTCATAAATCGTTATCCTCCTGACTACAAGATATTTGGATAGAGCAGGGATAATAAACAAGATATAGTATAATATTCTAGTATATCTCATAAAAGTTGCAAATGCAACTGACTTTTTAGGGGAATGCCTCTATAATAGGTCCGTTGGTTCAATTTCCTAGGAGTATGTAAATAGATGGAGGAGACGAGAATTCATGCAGGTAGTAAAAAGAGACGGACGTGCGGTAGATTATGACAGGAGTAAGATCATTGTGGCCATTCGCAAAGCGAACGACGAGGTGGAGGTCAGCGAACAGGCCAGCGAAGAAGAGATCGAGCAGATCCTGGAATACATCGAAGGAAAAAGACGTAAGAGAATGCTCGTGGAAGACATACAGGATATTATCGAACAAAAGTTAATGGAATTTGAACATTTTGACCTGGGGAAGAAATATATTATCTATCGATATACGCGCGCCTTGGTTCGGAAAGCGAACACGACGGACGAATCCATTTTAAGTCTGATTCGCAATTCAAATAAAGACGTTATGGAGGAAAATTCGAATAAGAACGCGGCGGCGGCCTCGACGCAGAGGGACCTGATCGCGGGGGAAGTATCGAAAGATTTAACCAGACGGATCCTGCTTCCGGAGAAGATCGCCAAGGCTCATGAGGAGGGGACGCTGCATTTTCATGACGCGGATTATTTTTTACAGCCGATTTTTAATTGCTGTCTGATCGATATCGGCAATATGCTGGATTATGGGACGGTTATGAACGGGAAGCTAATTGAGAGTCCGAAGAGCTTTCAGGTGGCCTGCACGGTTATGACTCAGATCATTGCGGCGGTGGCGAGCAGCCAGTATGGCGGACAGTCTGTGGATATGTGTCATCTGGGAAAATACCTGCGGAGAAGCCAGAACAAGTTCCGGAGGCATTTTATGAATACCTGCGGCGATTCGCTGTCGAAGGATATGTTGGAAAAGCTGGTGAAGGATCGGGCGAAAGACGAGTTGAAGGCCGGTGTTCAGACGATTCAGTATCAGATCAACACGTTGATGACGACGAACGGCCAGTCGCCTTTTGTTACGTTGTTTTTGCATTTGGAGCCGGAGGACGAGTATCTGGAAGAGAATGCCATGATTATTGAGGAAGTGCTTCGTCAGCGGCTGGAGGGCATTAAGAATGAACAGGGCGTATATGTGACGCCGGCTTTTCCGAAGCTGATTTATGTGCTGGACGAGCACAACTGCCTGAAGGGCGGGCGGTTCGATTACCTGACCAGGCTCGCGGCGAAGTGCTCGGCGAAGCGTTTGTATCCGGATTATATTTCCGCGAAAAAGATGCGGGAGAATTATGAGGGGAATGTCTTCAGTCCGATGGGATGCAGGAGTTTTCTTTCTCCCTGGAAGGACGCGAAAGGGAATTATAAGTTTGAGGGTCGGTTTAATCAGGGCGTGGTGAGTTTGAATCTGCCTCAGATCGGCATTTTGTCGAAGGGGAGCGAGGAGAAATTCTGGCCGCTGTTTGAGGAACGGCTGCAGTTGTGCTTCGAGGCGCTGATGTGCCGTCACCATTCACTTTTGGGCGTCCGTTCCGACGTGAGCCCGGTACACTGGCAGTACGGCGCGATCGCCAGGCTTCCGAAGGGAGAAGTGATCGATAAATATTTAAAGGACGGGTATTCGACGATTTCTCTGGGGTATATCGGCCTGTATGAACTGACAAAGCTGGTGAAAGGCGTGTCTCACACGACGCCGGAAGGGGAAGATTTTGCGGTGCGCGTGATGAAGCGGATGCGCCGGAAGTGCGAGGAGTGGAAAGAGGAGACCGGTCTGGGTTTCGGGCTGTACGGAACGCCGGCGGAGTCTTTGTGCTACCGTTTTGCGCGGATCGACAAGGAGCGTTTCGGCACGGTGGAGGATGTGACGGACAAGGGCTACTACACCAATTCTTATCATGTGGATGTACGCGAGAAAATTGACGCTTTTTCCAAGTTTACGTTTGAAAGCCAGTTTCAGCAGATTTCTTCCGGCGGCGCAATCTCCTATGTAGAGGTGCCGAATATGCAGCAGAATCTGGAGGCGATGGAGGAAGTCGTCCGCTTTATTTACGATAATATTCAGTACGCGGAGTTTAATACGAAGAGTGATTATTGTCATGTGTGCGGATATGACGGGGAGATCATTATCAACGATGAGAATGAATGGGAGTGCCCGAACTGTCACAACAAAGATCACAATAAGATGAACGTGACCCGTCGTACCTGCGGTTATCTGGGAGAGAACTTCTGGAATGTGGGAAAGACAAAGGAGATCAAGGCGCGGGTGCTTCATCTGTGATAACGGGGAAGGACGGATGGATGAAAGGTTATGAATTACGCGGCGATCAAAACTCATGATATATCGAACGGCCCGGGCGTGCGGGTATCTTTGTTTGTCAGCGGCTGTACGCATCATTGCAAAGGATGTTTTAATTCGGAAACCTGGGATTTTGCCTACGGCGAACCTTTTACGGAAGAGGTGGAGAAGCGGGTTTTAAAGGCGCTGGAACCGGAGTACATCGGCGGCCTGTCTTTGCTGGGCGGGGAGCCTTTCGAAATCGAGAACCAGCGGACGGTACTTTCGTTTCTTGAGAAAGTAAGAGAGCGGTATCCGAACAAGAATATTTGGTGTTATTCCGGTTATCGGCTGGACGAGGATTTGCTGGGACAGACGCCGGTGCATACCAGAGAGGCCGAGGAGATATTGCGTCGAATCGACGTGTTGGTAGACGGGGAATTTGTGGAGGAGCAGAAGGATCTGAGGAACATCCGTTTTCGGGGTTCCGCGAACCAGAGGATTATTGACGTCCCGTCATCGCTTGAGGCCGGAGAGGTCCGGCTTTGGGAGGATCGGTATGAGAGAGAAAAAAGGAGTTAATACTGGAAGATGAGAATCAAGGAAGCCGTTCGAATTAAGAGGCTGCATCCGGCGGCGCTCCTTCCGACTTACGGTTCGGAGTATGCGGCCGGAGCGGATCTGTATGCGTTATTGGATAGGGAACAGGAGATCGAACCCGGGGAGACCGTGATGATTCATACCGGACTGGCGATTGAGATTCCGGAAGGGTACGCGGGGCTGGTGTACGCCAGAAGCGGCCTGGCTTCCCGCTGCGGCCTGGCGCCGGCGAATAAGGTCGGCGTTGTGGATTCGGACTATCGGGGAGAATTGATGGTGGCTTTGCATAACCATTCCGGGCAGGTGCAGCGCGTCGCGCCGGGAGAACGGATTGCGCAGATGGTCATTACGTCTTATTTGACGGCTCAGTTCGTCTGGACGGAAGAACTGTCGGATACTCTCCGGGGGGAAGGCGGTTTCGGCTCGACCGGACGCGGGACACGGGAGAATGTCTGAAACAGGAGCGCGCCAGCATACAAAATAAGCATCGGGAAAGGATTTTATGGACGAGTGGAATTTTAAGAAGATCGAACCGGAAGACGTGTGTCTTCTGCCGAAATTTTTTGACCTGAGACCGACGAAAGTGTGCGACAGCACGTTGTTTGACAGTTATCTGTGGCGGGATTATTATGATGTGGAGTTTTGTATTCGGAACGAGGAAGCCGTGGAGTGGCGGATGAAAAGCGATGGAGCGTATTTTATGGCGATGCCGCTTTGCACGGCGGAGAAATTGCCGTTTTATTTTGAGGACATCCGACGGTATTGTAATGAGGTGCTGGGGCAGAAACTGGCTCTGTACGAGACGGATGAGGCTTCCCTGGCGCTCCTTAACCTGAGTCCGGAGGAATATCGGATCGAGGAGGCTGCGGACAGCGCGGATTATATTTATGATGCGGAAAGTCTGAGAAGTTTGAAGGGGAAGGATTACCGGAAGAAAAAGAATCATATTAACGCATTTTTGCGGGAGTATGAGGGACGGTATGAGTATCGCCCCATAGGATGCGGAGATAAACGGCTGGTCTGGCGTTTTCTGGACCGCTGGGAGCAGGGCAAAGGGGACGATGTGGGGCATCATCTGATGGCGGAAGTCCGGGGGCTGCACGATGTGCTGAATCATTGTGTGGAGCTGAATACTCATATGGGAGGGATTTTTGTGGACGGCGAGCTGGAAGCGTTTTCCGTTGGCAGCTACAATTATCCCATGGAGATGGCGATCATTCATATTGAAAAGGCGAACCCGGATATCCGGGGGATGTATCCTTTTATCAATCAGCAATTTTTGATTCACGAGTTTCCGGAAGCAAAATTGGTTAACCGGGAAGATGATATGGGTCTGCCGGGTCTGCGTAAAGCGAAGGAATCCTATCATCCGATCGAGATGGCCAGAAAGTTTAATGTGTTTGAGCGATGATAAGAGAATTGGAACGGCGGGAGAGAGAGAAAGCCAGGAAATTATGGGAGGCCGTTTTCCCGGAGGATTCGGAGCGTTTTCTGGATGCCTATGCGGAAATACGCCGGGATAACCGGATCACCGTGGCGGAGGAGAAGGAAGAATTTCTGGCGATGATTCACTGGAATCCTTTCGAGATCTGTTACGGGAAGATCGGGAATCTGGAAAACCGGACCCGGGTCTGCTATATTGTGGGGGTCGCGACCCGGGCGGATGTCCGGCGTCGGGGGTATATGAGAGAACTTCTGGTGAACGGAATGAGGGAGATGCGCCGGGACGGGCAGCCTTTTACGTTCCTGATGCCGGCGGATGAGGCGATCTATGCGCCGTTCGGTTTTCGGACGGTTTACGAACAGAGTATTCAAACCGGCGTGAAGGGCGTATTTTGTGGACAGGAAAGCGTTTCGGAAGCGGAGCTTTCTCTGCTGGCCGAGATGTCGGAGGCAATTTTAAAAGAGAAGTACGATGTATATTGTGTTCGGAATCCGGAATATCTGAGCCGGTTGATCCGGGAGATGGCCAGCGAGGACGGGCGGGTGATCCGTCTGGGAAGCGGGGAAGTTCCGGAGGGGTACTGCGCCGTCTGGCCGGGAGAGCGGCCGGAAGTTCGGGAACTTGTATGCCGGGATTCGGAAAATTGCGCGGCGGAACTTGGACTGCTTCCCGTCAGGGAGAGGCCGAAGATCATGTTTCGGATGCTGGATATGGAAGCTTTTGTCCGGCCTCTTTGCTCCGAGGAGCATCGGGAAATTCTTTTGCACATGGAAGATCCGATTTTTGTGGAAAATACCGGGGATTTTCGGCTGATTGTGGATAAGACCGGAGCCATGCTGGAAGAGCTGACCGAAGGGGAGGTTTTGTCGGCGGCCTCTTTGGAGGCGAAGCCGGAGGAGCGTTTCCGGCAGGTGACGCCGGAACTTCTGACGGACTGGATGTTTGGCATAACGGAACTGCCCTGGGGACAGGGAATCAGACGGCCGACGAAGATTTTTTTAAACGAGAGCGTATAAGCGGGAGGAGGCTTTGTCATGGACGGCAGAGAGCGTTTGAGGCAATGGGTGGAAGAAAGCGATCATATTGTGTTTTTTGGCGGCGCCGGCGTATCGACGGAGAGCGGGGTTCCGGATTTTCGCAGCGTAGACGGGTTGTACCATCAACAGTATGAGTTTCCTCCGGAAACCATTCTCAGCCATACGTTTTTTGTGCGTCAGACCGAGGAGTTTTACCGGTTTTATCAGAATAAGATGCTGTTTCCGAACGCGAAACCGAATAAGGCTCACCGGGCGCTGGCGAAGCTGGAGCGGCAGGGGAAGTTAAAGACCGTGATCACGCAGAATATTGACGGTTTGCATCAGGCGGCCGGCAGCAGGGAGGTGCTGGAGCTTCACGGCTCGGTGCTGCGCAATTATTGCAGTCGCTGCGGGAAGTTTTATGATCTTCCTTATGTGATGGCGGCGAAGGGGACGCCCTGTTGTGAGGATTGCGGAGGCGTGGTAAAGCCGGATGTCGTGCTTTATGAGGAAAGCCTGGATAATGATGTTTTGAGCAGATCCGTTGCCCATATCCGTCAGGCGGATATGCTGATCGTAGGAGGAACTTCCCTTACGGTATATCCGGCCGCCGGTTTGATCGATTATTACCGGGGACATAAGCTGGTCCTGATCAACAAATCGGCGACGGCGAAGGATGCGGTCGCGGATCTGGTGATAACGGAGCCCATCGGCGAAGCGCTGGGTATATTTTTGTGAGGAGAGGGAACGTGAATTTTGAGGTGGGAGAGATCGTCAAATTAAAAAAGCAGCATCCCTGCGGGAGCCATGAATGGGAGATTCTCCGGGTCGGTATGGATTTTCGTTTAAAATGTCTGGGCTGCGGACATCAGATTATGGTGTCCCGCAAGCTGGTGGAAAAAAACTGTCGGGGTGTGAGAAAACCGGGGGAATAGGGCGATGGAAGAGAGGGAGAAGCCGATCGGCGTATTTGATTCCGGTCTGGGCGGTATCAGCGTACTCAGAGAGCTGGTAAAGATCATGCCGAATGAAGATTATATTTATTTCGGTGATTCAAAAAACGCCCCTTACGGGACGAAGACGTCGGAAGAGGTATGGGAACTGACCTCTCATACGTTCCGTTATCTGTTAAAACGGGGCGTTAAAGCGGTCGTGATCGCCTGCAATACGGCTACGAGCGCGGCCGTGCGCCGTCTCAGGCAGGAATATCCCGAGATACCGATCGTGGGGATTGAGCCGGCTTTGAAGCCGGCCGTTTTGTATCGGGAGAATTCCCGGGTCGTCGTGATGGCGACGCCGATGACGCTGCGTCGGGAGAAATTCCGTCTCTTGATGGCAAAGTATGAAGACCGGGCGGATATCCGGCCGCTGCCCTGTCCGGGACTGATGGAATTTATTGAGAAGGGGATTCTGACCGGACCGGAATTGGACGGATATCTGACGGATCTGTTTCTGCCGCTTCGATCGGAGCCGATCGATTCGGTAGTGCTGGGATGCACGCATTATCCCTTTATCCGTGAGGAGATCTTAAAGGTTCTGGGCGGCGGAACGGTTCTGTTCGACGGCGGTGAGGGCACGGCCCGGGAACTTAGGCGAAGAGTGCTGCTTCGGGGGCTTGGCTCGGAGAGGACGAGTGAAGGCCGGGTTGCGTTTGAGAACAGTCTTCCGGGCGAGGAGATGAAGCGCCGGGCGATCCGGCTTTTTACGGGCACATATATGTAATTGAAAGCAGAGCTCCCGGATAAGGGAGCTCTGTTTTTACATAACGGCAAGATATCGATACATGACGATGAAATGGCAGAAACTTCCGGCCATAACAAAGACATGAAACAGCTCATGGGAGCCGAAGTTTTTGAAACGGGCGTTCCAGACGGGGAGCTTCAGCGCGTAGACGATGCCTCCTACGGTGTAGATAATGCCGCCGGCCAGAAGCCATCCGAAACCGCCGGCCGGAAGATTCATTAAGAGTTCCGGCAGCGCCAGCAGGCAGACCCAGCCCATTCCGATGTAGATCACGGAGGAGAACCACTTCGGACAGGTGATCCAGCAGGCTTTCAGGATCAGGCCGATCAGCGCAAGTCCCCAGACCAGGATCAGAAGCCGGAAACCCGCGGCCTCGCTGAGGCCGATCACGCAGACCGGCGTGTAGGAGCCGGCGATCAGAAGAAAGATCATCATGTGATCGATCTTCCGCAGAATCCGGTTTGCCTTTTCGGAAATATCAAAAGAATGATAAGCGGTGCTCGCGCCGTAAAGCAAAACCATGCTCAACATAAAGACGCTTAAGCTGGCCAGATTAAGCAGGGAAGCGCCGTGAACGGAAGCCTGGATCAGAAGTACCGGCGTGACGAAAATCGCGGCTGCGAAGCCGATCAAATGGGTCAGGGCGCTGCCGGGTTCCTTAACACGGAAACGGAAAACCGGCTTGCTTGTATTCAGAACAGGGCGATAACCTGCAGTGTAGCTTAAATTTGTCATAAAATCACTCCTTAGTCACAATAAGTAGTTTTCGATACTATATCATGGTATGTTTATAGTAACTTTTTTATACAAAAATGTCAAGAGGCGTGAAAAATTTTTTTGCGGAAAATTGATTCCGCCGGTAAGCGGCGGAGGCAAAAAGAACCCTTTAAAAAGCGTTCGCATATATTGTATATAAACGATGCCTGCCGGCGCCGCGGCCGGATAAGCGGCGGCGCGGATAAAGGGAGGAGGCGGAAGCGCGAATGGTCAATTTCATGCCATTTGTCAGGCAAGAAGGGAAAAGCTATGTCGTAGTCCGGCGTGCCGATGTGGGGAAACTGAGAAGAGCCCTGGAAGCTTCGGGGGAAACCGGATATGAGATCCGACCTTATGCGCGGGATTTACCAAAAGAGGTGAGAAGGCGTTTCCCGGCGGAAGCGGGACCGTGCGATGCTCTCCTGATATCCCGCTTTAAAAAAGAAGACGTACCTTACATTTTAACGCTGGCGGAAGAGGATACCGAGCTTCGCGGAGAGATGGAAGCGGAGCGGAAAGCGGTTATGGAGGAACATGAAAAAAACCAGGCATGGCGTGAAATCTCTTCTTCCGACAGACGGAGCGGAAAGCCGGTAGATCTGGCGGGCGGACTGCTTAAATTTGCGGATACCGAAACCTGGTGGGAGCAGTTAAAAAACGTATGGCTGGATAATATGGACGAGATCATGCAATGGCTGACGGATTCGGAGAGCCTGCCGAAAGAAATCTTTTTATCGGAACGGCAGCAGGAGGCCGTGGGAGGCGGGATTCGGTGCCGGGACGGTTTTCTGGAATATGTGAGGGCGTATCGGTCAAGGCTCGTATTGATCAAAGAGAGGGGTACGGATTCTTCGTATCGTTTTCGTATCGTCGCGTTTTATCCGGACGGAATCGAGTAGGGGTGTGTGAGAAAACTCACACACCCCTTCGGAATATGGCAGATTATATACTACGGATCGTTTCTTAGTTGAAATATCTCTTGAGCAGCCCTTCGAACGCCTTGCCGTGTCTTGCCTCGTCGCGGGCCATCTCATGTACGGTATCATGGATCGCGTCCAGATTGGCGGCTTTCGCACGTTTTGCCAGATCCATCTTGCCGGCGGTAGCGCCGTTCTCCGCTTCCAGTCTCATCTCAAGATTCTTCTTGGTGCTGTCGGTGACGACTTCGCCCAGAAGTTCCGCGAACTTCGCGGCATGTTCCGCTTCTTCCCAGGCTGCCTTCTCCCAGTAGAGGCCGATCTCCGGATAGCCTTCTCTGTGGGCAACTCTAGCCATGGCAAGATACATACCGACTTCGGTGCATTCGCCCTGGAAATTCGCTCTTAAGTCGGCCATGATATCTTCGCTGACGCCCTGAGCTACGCCGACTACATGCTCCGCCGCCCAGCTTCTCTCGCCGGCCATCTCCGTAAATTTGGAAGCCGGAGCCTTGCACTGAGGGCAAAATTCCGGAGCGGATTCTCCTTCGTAAACATAACCGCAAACCTGACATACAAATTTTTTCATCGCTTTGATCTCCTTTAAAAATATATTTATCCGCGTGCCGGAATGTGAGCTGCCGCTTGATAGCGGGCCGAAAGAACAAACATGTCCGTACACGAATTTCAGCATGGTGGTAACAGTAATAAATTATTGCCGTTCCGGGAACTCTTTATCTAAACAGTTTTCACATCGACCATGGAAATAAATGGTGTGGCCGTCGATCTCTCCGTCAAAACAGGCGGAAGCGCGCTCGTTCAGATCGGCGGAAAGTTCGATCGGCAGGTCGTAGATGCAGGAACATTCCGAACAGACAAAGTGGACATGCGGAGTGGTATCGGCGTCAAAATGCTCCACTCCGTTGCGGTCGGTCAGCCGCTGGATCTCACCGAGAGATGCCAGAAGCGCCAGATTCCGATAGATCGTTCCCAGGCTGATCCGGGGATACTTTTCCCGGAGGTGAATATAAACCGTGTCCGCCGTCGGATGGGAAGTCGTGGAACAGAGAAATTCTTTGATGGCCTCTCTCTGACGGCTGTATTTCAAAGGCTTCATAAAAACTCCTTTTTAAAACAATAATTGTTCCTGTTATTATAATAAACAAAGCATTAAATTTTGTCAAGACATTTATTTTCCTTTTTTTTACTGGTATAATCTCGATAGAGGGGTAAAGTCCGGCGGGGAAGCAGAAGCATGGATGCCGGGGAGCCCGTATATTCGAAGGAGATTCCCGATTATGAGTTTTGTTATATTAAAGAAAGTGGAAAAAATTTACCAGATGGGAGAAGTTACCATCAAAGCGGCGGCCGGAATCGATTTTGAGATTGAAAAGTCCGAATTTGCGATCGTGGTCGGTCCAAGCGGAGCCGGCAAGACGACCGTTCTCAATATTCTGGGCGGGATGGACAGCGCTACGACCGGGGAAGTGTGGGTGGACGGCGTCAATATCGCCGGTTACAACCAGAGAGAACTTACCCGCTATCGCCGGGAAGATATCGGGTTTGTTTTTCAGTTTTATAACCTGGTGCCGAATCTGACCGCGCTGGAAAATGTGGAGTTGGCCACTCAGATCTGCAAGAGCCACCTGGACGCCAAACAGATTCTCTGGGAGGTCGGTCTGGGCGAGCGTATGGGGAATTTTCCCGCCCAGTTATCCGGCGGCGAGCAGCAACGGGTATCCATCGCGCGGGCTCTGGCCAAAAACCCGAAGCTTCTGCTCTGCGACGAGCCGACGGGCGCTTTGGACTATCAGACGGGCAAAGCGATTCTGAAACTTTTGCAGGATATGTGCCGGGAAAAGGGAATGACGGTCATTGTGATCACGCACAATACGGCGATCGCGCCCATGGCGGACCGGGTGATCGAGATCAAAAACGGGCAGGTCCATAACGTGACGGAGAATAAGGACCCTATGCCGGTGGAACAGATCGAATGGTAATCTTGAAATATAGGACAACCGCAGAAAGACATCAGAAGATTCGGAGAAAAGGATTATGACAAAGGGCCAGCGTATTGATTTTTTCAGGGAAATAAAGAAGAGCCTGAACCGTTATCTTTCTATTTTGTTTATTGTAGCCCTGGGCGTCGCGTTTTATACGGGGATCCGTTCCAGCGAACCGGATATGAAGCAGACGGCGGACGCCTACCTGGACGGGCAGGACTTTATGGACGTCCGGATTCTGGGCACGTTGGGTCTGACGGAAGATGACAGGAAAGCGATTGAAGAAGTGCGCGGCGTGGAGGCGGCGGAAGGAATCTACAGCAGCGATATGCTGCTTCAGGTCGAGGGCACCGAGAAAGTATTGAATGTGGTTTCCGTGCCGGAGGATATCGGTCAGATGTATGTGACCGAAGGCCGGCTTCCGTTGAAATCCGGCGAATGCCTGTTGGACGAACGTTTTGCGAAGGATAACGGATATCGCATCGGCGATTCGCTTACGCTTTATTCCGGGACGGAGGAGGATATCCTGGAGACATTGGCGGCCGATGTTTATACGGTCGTCGGGGTGGGGAAAAACCCGTATTATCTGACCTGGGAGCGGGGAAATTCTTCGATCGGAAACGGGAGTCTTGCCGGGTTTATGGCGATTCAGAAAGCGGATTTTAAGCTGGAAGCGTATACGCAGATTTATGTGAAGAGCGAAGGGGCCGAAGAATTTTTGTGTTTTTCGGATGAATATGAGGCTTGGATCGACCGGCTTCAGGAGAGCATTGAGGCGATCGCAGGCGGCCGCTGCGGCGTTCGGTATGAAGACGTGGTAGTAGCCGGATGGGAAGAGGTGGACAGGGCGAAAGCGGAACTGGCCGACGCGAGGGAACAGCTGGACGCGGGCCGGGCGGAGTTGAATACGAGCCGGGAGCAGTTGGACGCGGGCCGGGCGGAATACGATTCCGGAATGGCGGAATATGAGTCGGCGATGGCGGAGATCGCGGCGCGGGAACAGGAACTGACGGACGGAAAAGCGGCTTTGGACGCGGGCCGGCAGGAGTTGGAACGACAGGAGGACGCCTTTGAGGAAGCGCGGATTCAAGTGGTCGTTATGGAAACCGTGCTGTCCACGGCGCAGGCTACCTATGAGCGCAATCTTCAGTTGTATTATGAGCTGATAGGCAAATTGTCCATCCCGGGGATTGAGACGCCGGAGGATTTGGAGGGCTGGTTGGAGGAAAACGGAGTCAATCCGGAACTCTGGCAGGGCCTGGACATCGAGGGCATGCTGGAGGCGTTTAAAGGCCAGTTGGATGCTTCCAAGGCGGAGATTGATCGGAACGTCGCGCAGGTGGCTTCCGCGCGGGCTCAGTTAAATGCCGCCTCCAACCGATTGACGGAGGCGAAGGTGCAGATACAGACGTCGGAACTTCAACTGGAAGATGGTGAGAAGCAACTGGCGGACGCGAAACTTCAGATGTCGGACGTGGAACATCAACTGGCGAATGCGAAAGCGGAGCTGGACGCCGGAGTAGCCCGGTGGGAGGAAGGAGAAAGGGAGCTGGAGGAAGCCGAGGCGCAATTTGAGAAGGAAAATGCCGAGGCACTGCTTCAGATCGAGGACGCGGAAAAGCGGTTGAACAAACTGAGTTATCCGGAATGGTATGTCCTGGACCGGGGGACGATCCAGACGTACGTGGAATTCGGGCAGGACGCGGAGAGCGTCGGAAAACTGGCGGAAGTGTTTCCCGTGATCTTTTTTTTGGTGGCGGCTTTGGTGAGCCTGACGACGATGACCCGGATGGTGGAGGAAGAGCGTCTTCAGATCGGAACCATGAAAGCGCTCGGGTACGGCAAGGGAGCGATTGCCTCCAAGTACGTTTTGTACGCGCTGAGCGCAAGTCTGATCGGAAGCCTTCTGGGGATCGCAATCGGCGGAACGGCGCTGCCCTTTGTCGTGATCACCGCGTATAAGATCATGTATGAAAATGTAGTGGGTATGCAGATCCCTTTTCATATGGAATATTCCCTGACGGCCGCCGGGATGGCGATTGGCTGCACCGTGGCGGCGACTCTTTTCGCCTGTTATCGGGAATTGTTGGCGACCCCGGCGGCTCTGATGCGCCCGGAAGCGCCCAAACAGGGGCGCCGCGTGTTGCTGGAACGGATCGGCCTTATCTGGAAACATTTGAGTTTCAGTATGAAATCTACCATACGGAACCTGCTCCGGTATAAAAAACGTTTTTTTATGACCATATTCGGTATCGGGGCCTGCATGGCCCTGCTTCTGGTGGGCTTCGGTTTGCGGGATTCGATCATGGTTATCGTAGACAATCAGTATCAGACCATCTGGGTTTATGACATGGAAGTGTCGGTGGATACGGATGCTTCGGAGGAGGAGAAAGAGGCGCTGGAACGCTACCTGGCGGATACGGAGGCGATTGTGGGCTCGCTTGATACGGCTTCCGTTTCCATGGATTTTGAGTCGGCGGGAATTGCCCGCGCCGGCAGCCTGATCGTTCCGAAAGATACGGAAGCGTTTTCCGATTATACGCATCTGCGGAACATGGAGACGCAGGAACCGTTGTCCCTGGACGAGGACGGCGTCATTCTGACGGAAAAACTGGCCCGGATACTGGAAGCGGAAACGGGAGATACCGTTTACCTGAAAATCAGCGATACGGAGGAATATGCCGTAAAAGTGCTCGGCGTGACGGAACATTATATGCGCCATATCGTGTATATGTCGCCGGACGCATATGAAAAGATCCTGGGGGAAGCGCCGGAGTATAATCAAAAAGAAATTCTTCTGACGGAGGATGCGGAGGCGATCAAAGAAGAAATCTCCGCCGCGTTACTTTCCCTGGATGCCGTGCAGAATATAAGCCTTACGTCCGGCCTTCATGAACAGGTGGAAAGTATGCTGGGCAGCCTGGATCTGGTTATCTGGGTGTTGATTTTGTCGGCCGGCCTGCTCGCCTTTGTGGTGCTGTATAATCTGAATAACATTAACATTACGGAGCGCCGCCGGGAGCTGGCGACGTTGAAGGTGCTTGGCTTTTACGATATCGAGGTCGCCGTTTACGTTTACCGGGAGAATATTTTCCTGACGCTCTTCGGCATGGCGGCCGGCGTGTTCCTGGGAAACTGGCTGCATCTTTATGTGGTCACGACCGTGGAGATCGATATGCTGCTGTTCGGGCGTCAGATCTCGACGATCAGCTATGTTTACGGACTTCTTTTGACGGCGCTCTTTTCGGTAATCGTGAATGTTTCCATGTATTATAAACTGAAGAAGATCGATATGGTAGAATCACTGAAGAGTGTAGAATAAATTGGCAGGAGGGAATACAGACATGAGAAAACCGCTGTTGGATTTGCGAAAAATCATGAAAGAAAAGGGGATCGACGCGTATCTGATCCCGACGGCGGATTACCACGGATCCGAATATGTGGAAGATTACTTTAAATGTCGGGAATATGTGTCCGGTTTCACCGGCTCGGCGGGGACGCTTCTGGTTCTGGCTGAGGAAGCGGGGCTCTGGACGGACGGGCGGTATTATCTGCAGGCGGAGGAACAGTTGTCCGGCAGCGGTATCACGCTGTATAAAGCCGGGATGCCGGACACGCCCGGGATTTTGGAGTATCTGGAGCGAAAACTGGGAGAGGGCGCGGTGCTGGCTTTCGACGGCCGGGTGACGGACGCGGCTTTCGGACGGCGTCTGGAAACGGTTATGGAGGCAAAAGGCGGAAGCATCCGTTTTGAGGAAGATCTGGTTGACGAGATCTGGGAGGAGCGGCCGGGAAGGCATAAACGGCCGGCGTATTTGCTGGAACTGGCTTATACGGGAAAAAGCAGCCAGGAAAAGCAGAGAGAGATCCGGGAAGCGATGAAAAAAGCCGGGGCCGACGAGTTCCTCCTGACTGCGTTGGATGATATTGCGTGGCTTTTTAACATGAGAGGGAGCGACGTGGAGAACAATCCGGTCGTGGCGGCGTATGTGAGAATGACGAAGCGGGAAACGTTTCTCTATGTCAATCCAGAATCCTTCGGTTCTTATCTGGCGAGCGGTCTGGAGCGGGTCGGCGTAACACTGCGGCCTTACGATGAGATTTATGAAGACGTTCGGAAAATCGATCCGCAGGCGGTCGTGATGCTGGAGAAAGCGAAGGTGAATTACCGGCTGTTTCGCAGCATTCCTTCGGGAGTACGCCTGTGCGACACGGTCAATCCGACGACGCCGGCCAAAGCGGTAAAAACGCCGGAGGAGATCCGCCGGGCGCGGGAGGTGCATGTGAAGGACGGCGTGGCGGTGACCCGTTTTATGCGCTGGCTGAAAGAAAATGTGGGGAAGGCGCCTGTGACGGAACGAAGCGCGGCCGAGAAGCTGGAGGAATTTCGCCGGGCGGATAGGGAATACCAGGGACCGAGTTTTTCCACGATTGCCGGGTATCAAGAGCACGGAGCGATCATTCACTATCAGGCGACGGAAGAAACGGACCGGGAGCTGAAACCGGAAGGGATGCTTCTGGTCGATTCGGGCGGACAATACCCGGGCGGCACGACGGATGTGACCCGGACGGTGATCCTGGGGCCGATCGGCGACGAAGAAAGAAAGCACTATACATTGACGGTGGTCGCCATGCTTCGTCTGGCCGACGCCTGCTTTTTGGAAGGCTGCCGGGGGGAGAATCTGGATATCCTGGCCCGGGAAGTTTTCTGGCGGGAGGGGCTGGACTACCGTCATGGGACCGGGCACGGCGTGGGAAGTTTCCTGAATGTTCACGAGGGGCCGAATGGTTTTCGCTGGAAATATTCGCCGCAGAATCCGGAATGGGCGTTCAAGCCGGGAATGATTACTTCGGATGAGCCAGGGTATTATGAAGACGGGAAATACGGGATCCGGATCGAGAATCTTCTGCTTTGCCGGAAGCTTCAGGAGACGGAATACGGAACCTTTTTGGGCTTTGAGCATCTGACCTGCGTTCCTATTGATCGGGACGGGCTGGATATCGGCCGGATGTCGGAAGAAGACCAGGAGCGTTTTAAGAGGTATCAGTCCCGGGTGTGGGCGAAACTGGAGCCTTATCTGGATGAGGAAGAAAAGGTATGGTTGCTGGGACAGACCCGCCCGCTGGTACGGGATTCGGAGAAATACCGGGTTGCGAGTATGTCAGGGCATTTTTTCCGCCCGATGTCCGGGGAGCCGGTTTATTACGAGAAGGAAGAGGATAAATAAAAAACAGATGAGAAGGGATAAAGAACGGGAGAAAGAGACGGAAAAGCGGATCGCGCGGCTGTACTGGGAATACCGCGGGCGCATCTGGTATCAGGCGAATAAAAGGCTGCAGAATGAACAGGATGCGGAAGACATCGTGCAGGAAGTGTTCATGTATTTGATTCAGAATAAAGGCGAGCTGAATCAGGTGCCGGAGAGCAGGATCAGCAGTTATCTTTACATAATTATAAAGAGATTGTGTGAGGAGTATGAAAAACGGAGAAACGAAGGTGAGGTGTCTCTTTACGGGGTAAGAAATATTTATCAGATGAACGTCGGAGAAAGTGTGACAACCGAACAAATTGTGATCGACAGGGAGATGCTGCGCTCGCTCCTGTGGTGTTTCGGGAAACTTCCGGAGCGTTCGCAAATGCTTCTGCGGTATCGTTTGGCGAGTGGGAGTTCCAGTGCGGAATTGGCAAAGGAAATGCATATATCGCAGAATACATTTGACGCGAGAGTCAGCCGAGTCAGAAAGAAACTGAAAAAGTTATGGAAAAGGGAGGGAAAATGGAATGGCTAAGGGGAGGAAAGATGTGCCGGACTGGACAAAAATAGATTGGGATTCGGTTGACTTAGAAGAGCTCATGAATATTCCTTCCGAGGAAACGATCGCCGCTTATCATACTTTTACCCCGGAGTTTGAGGAGCGTATGGAAAAAATGTTTGAGAAGGCGGGCATCCCCTTGCATGCGGAGGAGAAGGCGGAGCCGGAAAGCGTACCGGTCGGCGCTGCCAAAGAGGAACCGCGCGGAGAGAACCGGAAAAACGGCAAAAAGGCCGCGAGAACGCCAAAAAGACGCAGCGTTGGTTTTCGGATTCTTGCGGCGTCTGCCTGTTTTCTGATCGTGATCTCAGTCGGGACGATTGCGGCATTCCAATCGGAAGCAGTACCCCACATTGTGATCGAAGTGTTCCAGGAGTGGTATGACGATTTCGTACAAGTTACCTGGGGCAGTAACCAGAAGGAGTCTATGAAGCTGGAAGTGCGGGAACCTGGGTATTTGCCGGAAGGGTATGAGTTGGTGGAGAGGGTGGAGGATCCGAATTTTTATAGTTTAGCATATGAAAATGAGGAAGGGAAAAAAATAAAAATTCAGGGTCGAGGATTAATCTCAGGTTCATTAAAAGCAGAAGACAGTATTACTTCATGGGAGGAGGTCTTGGAAGTGAATGGTATTGAGTGTAAAATTGGAAATAGACAGGATGGGAGTTATTTAGGGGAGTGGTTACAAAATGATGTATTATATGTAGTCATAGCTTCAGTAGATAAAGAGGAATTAAAAAGGGTAATAAGAGAAATGATGGAAAAATAAGACCGTCAGAAATATAATCTTCTAGCGTTTTATTGAAAAACAAAGATAAAATATAGGAGGTTTACAAATGAAAAAACATAAGAGAAAGAAATTGGTTAGCTTTATTTTGTCATTGATGTTGTGTATGGGAACAGGGATACAAGCATATGCAATGGAAACGAATGTATTAAATTTGCCAAATGTATCGTTAGTGAGTGAACAAGTAGATGAAGGTATTGTGCCATTATGGGATAATACGAGTGATGTTTACTTAGCGTTAAGTTTTGATGGTAATACAGCTTATTGTTCATTAGATTTAAATGCTTATAGTTGGGCTACTAAAATTAAAGCGAACGTATGGCTTTATCGTGATGACGGAGACGGTACATGGACAACGGTTAGATCATGGACAAATATGGTAGTTTACCGGGATCATTATTCGTTAAGCGGTACATATAGTCCGGTATATAAGGGAGAGACTTATAAATTATATTTCAGTGGCCAGGTTTATGCAGCCGATGGAACTTATGATTCATTGTCTTTGCGAAAAATTGTTACTTACTGATTTGTGGAGGTTTTATATTAAGATTGAAAACGGGAATCTGAGAACAGGTTTCCGTTTTTACTTTATTTATGCGAAATTTGTTTCGAAAAAACAGAGGGTCATAAATGAAACAGAGGCAACGAGCTCAAGAAATTGTAAGCATCATTCTTGTAATCATGTTGCGCATGGGATCTGGATTGTCGGCATATGCAATGGAGACAGGTATCCCGGATTCTTCAACAATATGCTTAGTAAACAGGCAGAATAACGAAGGGATTATACCTTTGTGGAATAACACAAACGAGGTGTATTTAGCATTAAGTTTTGATGGAAACAAAGCAAATTGTTCATTAAATGTCATTGGTTATAGCTGGGCCACCAAGATCAAAGCGAATGTATGGCTTTACCGGGACGACGGGGACGGTACCTGGACAACGGTCAGGTCATGGACAAATATGGTAGTTTATCGGGATTATTATACGCTGAGCGGAACGTATAGTCCGGTATACAAGGGAGAAACCTACAAGCTTTATTTCAGCGGCCAGGTTTATGCGGCTGACGGGACGTACGATTCGCTGTCGGCGCGTTCGATTGTTACATATTGATTCTTACTTACAAAAAATTTAAGATTGGGATAAAAATAGAACCGGGGATCTGTACTCAGATTTCCGGTTGTTTTTTGTGGATTTTATTTAATGGGTAGAAAGAATAGAGGCTAGTATTTTGGCGGTTGTATGGGAACCCGTTTGGCAATATCTTGCGTTCTTTTGTCATTTTTTATATAATAAAGACATAGAATTTGCATGCCCTTGTCGGGCGGCACAGATTTGATTTTTTAAAATAGCGGGGATCTTGCGGACGTGTTTAAGATAGCGATTTGTGATGATGAGGACGTTCTTATCAACGAGTTAAAAGAGAATTTGAGGAAATATGCGGTTGAGACGGGGAAGGAATTTTGCTTTTTTATTTATCATGACGGCAGTGAATTATTGAAGCGGTATAATTCGGAATATGACCTGATATTTATGGATATAAAAATGGAACGGCTCGACGGTTTAAGAACGGCTGAAGCGGTGCGGAGAATGGACAGTACCGTGGGGCTTATTTTTTTGACCTCTTTAAAACAATATGTATGGCAGGGTTATGAGTATCGCGCGGTCAATTATCTTTTAAAACCGGTGAAATATGGCGTTTTAAAGATGGAGCTGGATCGTTATTTTTCGCTCTACCGGGGGAAGGATGAGCCGTATTTTACGTTTTCTAACGACAGCGGCAGGTATAAGGTATTATATAGGAATTTGCGTTATGCAGAGACGAATAAGCGCAATGTGATGCTGCATTTTGAGGATCAGGAACAGGTTATTTATAAAAGCATGAAAGAAATTTCCGTTTTGCTTTGCTCACGGCCGGAGTTTGCACAATGCCATCAGAGTTTTATCGTAAACTTATCCTGTGTAAAAGGGGCGGAGGGTTTGGAACTTACTTTGGTTACAGGCGAGCGTATTCCGATCAGCCAACCGAAGCGTAAGGCTTTTATGATGAGGTTGACCGATTACTGGGGTAATTTATTATGATTCGTTTTTTGGAAGTACTTTCTTTTGTTTTGGAATGGGGTTATGTATTTGTATTTTTAAAGATGATACATGCCTTTTTGCCGCTGAGAAAAAGCGGAATCTTGCGTTTGGCGGCATTTTTTGCGGGCGTTTTTTTATTCACGGCGATTATATATTCCAATGATTTTGTCAATCTTTTTGGTGCGTTTCTCGGGATGTCCCTGTATATTGCGGCGTTTCATCGCGGACGCTGGTCGGAGAAAATAACCGCGGTGCTGGTTTTTTATCCGGCGTTTATAGCGGTCAATTATCTCATGCAGGATATCGGGGCGAGATGTTTCTTTTTTGTGACGGGTGCCGACGGAGAGAGCTCGCTTGGATGGACGGAAGAACAGTTATTGTTAAGCACCCTGTTTTATACGCTGTCGTTGTTGCTGAGGCTCTTATTTTGGACGGTATCGTGGCGGATCTTACAAAAATATTTACGGCAGGTCACTTCGAATTTGACTATGAAAATATGGTTTATGGTTGACGTTTTTATGTTGGCGCCGTTTGTCGCGATTTTTACGATCATTTATTTTATGCCGGAAGATCCGCTGATTGTTTATCCGATCTGCGGGGCTTCTTTGTTTTCCGGTTTTGGCTGTGTTTATCTTGTTTCTTACATCTCTTCTTCTATAAGGACGGCGCATTACGTGCGGGAATTGGAAACGAAGCAGAAATATTATTGCGAACGAATGCGCGTCGAGGGGCGGGTGCGCTCCATTTATCATGATATGAAGAACCATCTGCTTGTGCTGGAAAAGCAGATCCGATCGCCGGAAACGGCGGAAATGATAGAGACGTTGCAGCGGGAGGTGATCTGGTACGAGGATTATGTACATACGGGTAACGATATTCTTGACATTATTTTAAAAGAAAAGGCGGAGCTCGTCAGAGAAAAACGCATTGATTTTTCGGTTACGGCGGATTTAAAAGGGGTGGATTTTATTGAGCCGTTGGATATCAGTACGATTTTCGGAAATGCTCTTGATAATGCCATCGAGGCGAGTGAGGAAATGCCGGAAGGCGAGAGGGTGATTCTTCTAAAAGCGGGGAGGATACGGAATTTCTTTTCGATTCTGGTTGAAAATAACTGTGTGAAGGAGAATGGAGTTATCCGCGGCGGTACGACGAAGAGAGATGATTTTCTCCACGGTTTTGGTATTTTTAATATGAAACAGGTTACCGAGAAGTATGGCGGACAGTTGATCGCCAGGTGTGAAGACGGAAAATTTATTTTGAAAATTCTGCTCCCGGTTCCGCAATAAGCGTAAGGATATGCCGGCTGCCTGTTGAAGGCGGCCGGTTTTTTTGGCCGGGTATTAGAATCTGCGCTCCGGATATTAGAATCTGCGTCTTCTATTGTATCTTTTATCCGACGAGTTATGATGCGTGTATCAGGCGGTTACCTTCCGGGTATTTTATATCGCCGTTTTATCATGGATGGAGAAGGAGGAATTGTTGTGGCGATATTACAGGCGTCTCATTTGAAAAAGTATTATGGCAGGGAAGAAAGCCTTGTAAAAGCATTGGATGATGTAAGCGTATCGATGGAAGACGGACAGTTTGTGGCCATTATTGGAACGTCAGGCAGTGGAAAGTCGACTTTATTGAATATGCTGGGCGGGTTAGACAGTCCCGACGCAGGCAGCGTCCGGGTGGAAAATGAGAATCTTGAAAATTTGACGGAAGAACGGCTTACCGTGTTCCGCCGTCAAAGAATTGGGTTTATTTTCCAGAATTACAACCTGATACCATATCTTACCGTGTACGAAAATATCGTGTTGTCCGTTCGTTTGGACGGAAAGACGGAGGATACGACGTTTTTGAAAGAAATCGTGCGTTTTCTTGGACTGGACGAAAAACTGCGGAGTTATCCGGGGCATCTTTCCGGCGGTCAGCAGCAACGGGCGGCGATCGCCCGCGCGCTGGTATCGAAACCCGCCGTCATTCTGGCCGACGAGCCGACGGGGAACCTCGACAGCCGCACGAGCGATAAGGTCGTGGAGCTTTTGAAGACGACAAGCAAAACATTTAATCAGACGATCGTGATGATTACTCATAATCCCGAGATTGCAAAAAAGGCGGACGTAAGAATTCGTATGGAAGACGGTAAAATTTATGTATAAGGGGTCGAAGAAGTGAACGGTAAAAAAGTGACGTCAAAAATGATCTCCCGGATGTCGAAACAGAGTCTGAGGTCAAGCCGTATGCGCAATGTTTTCGTGATGATCACGATCGTTTTGGCTTCCGCTTTGTTGACGGCGATTCTTATGTTTGCGGCGGGGCAAAAGCAGCAGGAGAAACATGCGCTTTCTCACGGACCGCAGGTTATTTATGGTAATCTTAGTGAAGAGCAGACGGAGAAATTGGAACAGGATGCGCGTATCGCTTATCGGCTGCAGGTAAAGAAGGGGTTTCTTTCTGAGATGGAAGGTTTTGACGTAATGCCGTCCTATGTGAGCGAGCTGTCGGATGAAATTCGGGTCGGAGAGCGGGAGAGCGGCAGGCTGCCCGAATCCGAAAATGAAATTGCGGTATACGATGTAATGTTGAGAAAGATGGGCATTACGCCGGTTGTCGGCGCCCGCGTTACGCTTTCTTTTTATGACGGGAGTACGGAGGAATTTACGGTATCGGGCATTTTAAAAGGCGAAGATACGGCAAAGCAATTTTCCGTATTTTTTTCGGAGGGTTATGCGAAGAACGGCAGCCAGTTAAAAGACGCGCCCTATGAAGTGTATGCGAAGCTGTACGGCGCGGCGGAAATGAATCCGGAAGCATGCAAGGAGGTCATGTATTCGATTGGGAGCGACGCGGGGATCGAAAGGGAATATGTAAATCCTTCGAAGGCGTTTCTGGATTCCCTGTCGTTTGATATGCAGTCCGTGATGATTTACGGTTTGGTGGGCACGGTGATTTTATTTGCCTGCATTCTCGTTATTTACGGTGTGTTTTATCTGTCGGTGATCGGCAGAATCCATCAGTTCGGACAGCTTCGTACCGTTGGCATGACAAAAAAGCAGATAAAAAGATTTGTTTCACGCGAGGGCGGCCTTTTGTTTGTCCGCGCGGCGCCCGTTGGCGTTTTGATCGGCGTGGCTGCGGGATACTTCATTCTTCCGGGTGGTTTTGACCTGTCAAATACGCTTTTGGCGGCCGTCTTCGTTCTGGCGGTCGTATACGCCGTTACAATGTTTTCGGTCCGCAAGCCCGCGCGTCTTGCGGCGGCTGTTTCGCCGATGGAGGCGTTGCGCTATATGCCCCGGGAGAGTATGAAAAAGACGACGGCGAGAAAAACGTGCCGGAAATTGACTCCGTTTGGCTTGGGAATGATGAATTTTTCAAGGCATCGGAAGAAAACGACGATCACAATGTTTTCTCTGGCTTTGGGCGGTATCCTTTTTATGACGGCGGCTACCTATATGTCCTCCTTTAACAAAATGAATTATGCGAGGCAGGGCCATTTTAAGTATGCGGAGTTTCATATCCGGTATGCCGGGAGTATGATTGAATTGAATGAGAACGGACTGGGCGGCCTGCAGGCGAAGATGCCGATTGACGATGAGATTATACGAGAAATCGCCGCGTTGGACGGTGTAAAGGAAGTAGAGGAGATCCGGGGTTTCGGCGTCCGATACGATTATCCGAAGAACGGGGAATATGGGAAAACGGATATGGTGCGTCCGTTGACGGAGGATGAAGGAAAAGAGATTCATAAATATCTGGAGGAGGGCAGCGACGATTATGACAAACTGATGAGCGGCGATTATATTCTCGTAGCGGATAATGATACGGTAGAAGAGATCTTCGGTTGGAAATTCCTCGTGGGCGACCGTGTCGTACTGCATTATTATGACGGCAGTAAAATGGCGGAGAAAAGCGTTACGATACTGGGTATTTTGAACGACCGGTATGTGATCGATCAGGAGGGCCTTGTGGAGGGATGGTTTTTAATGCCCGAGGCGGCGATTTTGAGGCTGCTGTCTTATGACAGTTTAAATTCGGATCTGCTTGTATCAACGGAAGCGGACAGGGAGGAGGAGGTCGGAGAAGCCCTTGCGCGGATGATAGCAGAGAAACCGGAGCTGCTTCTCGAAACGCTTGCGGAGCGCAGAATCACCTACGAACAGATGGCGAATCAGCAGTTTGGAGTTATCAGCGGACTTTCCCTTTTTATTATGACGTTCAGTATTTTAAGTATGATGAATACGTTGATTACCAATATTGTTACCCGAAAACAGGAGCTTGCGATGCTGGAATCCATCGGCATGAGTAAAGGACAGATCCGGAAAATGCTTCTCGATGAAAGCTTGTTTTTTGTTCTTGTCACGGTGGGCGTGACGATGACGGTCGGAACCGCGTGCGGTTATGTTCTGAGCTTTATTCTTTATAATAAGGGGGCGTTTTACATGGCGTTCCGGTTTCCGGCCGTTTTCGCGTTGGCCTATGTGGGCGTGCTGTTGTTTGTGCCTCTCGTCATTATTCTTGTGTCTATGCGTGGTTTTTCGAGGGAAACGCTGGTGGAACGGTTGAGAGGTATGGAGAATTGACGAATCCTGTTAAAAACAGGATTTCAAATAAAAAGTGTCAGGAATTCCCGTTTTTTTCGTTATATATGTAAAATTGAGAAACAACGTTATTTGAAAAATTGATATGAAGTAATCCGGAGAGAGCGATAAGCACCGTTTGATCTGGTTTACCGGCCTGTCCTTTCCTTTCAAGGCCAGGCACAGCGCCGTCTGCCCAACAATCCTGTATTCCCCGGGCGGACGGCCTTTTTTTGTTCCGGGAAAACGGATGCGATATTGGCGGCTCTGTCCGCTTGCCATTCCGGAAATTTCGGTTTATACTGAAGAACAGGAGATGGCTGTTCGAGGAAGGACGGGCGGCTCCAATACATATAAGAAAGGCAGGTCCGATATGGCTTTGATGACAGGCGAGCAGTACGTGGAGAGTATTGCGAATTTGAAAATGGAGATCTATATGTTCGGGAAAAAGATTGACAATCCGGTGGAGGATCCCATTTTGCGTCCTTCTTTAAATTCCGTCAAAGCGACGTATGATCTGGCGCAGATGCCGGAATACGAAGGTTTGATGACGGCGACGTCTCATTTGACGGGGGAGAGAATCAATCGTTTTTCTCATATTCACCAGAATGCGGAAGATCTGGTGAAAAAGGTAAAAATGCAGAGGCTGTGCGGTCAGACAACGGCGGCCTGTTTTCAGCGCTGTGTGGGGATGGATGCGTTTAACGCGATCTACAGTACGACGTATGAGGTGGATAAAGCTCACGGTACGTCTTATCACGAGAATTTTCTGAAGTTTCTGCGTTATTGTCAGGAAAAGGATCTGGTGGTGGACGGCGCGATGACCGATCCGAAGGGGGACCGTTCTCTGGCGCCTTCCAAGCAGGAGGATCCGGATCTTTTTCTTCGGGTGGTGGAACGCAGGCCGGACGGCGTCGTGGTGCGCGGGGCGAAGGCCCATCAGACGGGCATGTGCAATTCTCATGAAGTGATTACGATGCCGACGATCGCCATGGGGCCGGACGATAAGGATTATGCGATTTCTTTTGCGGTGCCGTTGGATACGCCGGGCCTGTTTATGATTATCGGCCGTCAGAGCTGTGATACCAGAAAGCTGGAGGGTGGAGAGATCGATGTCGGGAACAGCCGGTATGGCGGTGTGGAAGCGCTGGCGGTGTTTGACGACGTGTTTGTCCCCAATGAGAGGTTGTTCCTGAATGGGGAGACGGAGTTTGCCGGTATGTTGGTGGAACGTTTTGCGGGCTATCATCGTCAGAGTTACGGCGGCTGCAAGGTCGGAGTCGGCGACGTCCTGATCGGGGCGGCGGCGGTCGCGGCGGATTACAACGGCGTGGCAAAAGCTTCTCACGTGAAGGATAAACTGATTGAAATGACGCATCTGAACGAGACGTTATACGCCTGCGGGATCGCCTGTTCGGCCGAAGGCCGTCCGACGGAATCCGGCAATTATATGATCGATCTTTTGCTGGCGAATGTCTGCAAACAGAATGTGACCCGTTTCCCTTATGAGATTGCGAGGCTTGCGGAAGATCTGGCCGGCGGTATCGTGGTGACGGCGCCTTCGGAACAGGATTTGAAGGATCCGAAGATCGGGCCGGTCGTGGAGAAGTATTTTAAAGGCGTAGCCGGCGTGTCTACGGAGAATCGCCTGCGTATTCTGCGCCTGATCGAGAATCTGACGCTGGGGACGGCGGCGGTCGGTTACCGCACGGAGTCTTTGCATGGAGCCGGTTCGCCTCAGGCTCAGAGGATCATGATTTCCCGTCAGGGGAATCTGGCGGCCAAGAAGGAACTGGCGAAACGGATCGCTCGAATCGAGGAGTAGGTATGGAAGAAGCTCTGCAGAAAGTGTTGAACGAACGTATCCGGCCGGCTCTTTATGAGCACGGGGGTGATATTCGGATTCTCGGTCTGGAGGACGGAGTGCTCCGGTTTCGGCTCCTGGGGCGGTGTAGCGGTTGCCCTTCCGCGGCCGTGACGGCGGAGGAGTTGGTGGGCAGGGAGATTCGGGAAGCGTTTCCTGAGATCCGGTCGGTCGTTTTGGATATCGGTGTCAGCGAAGAACTGATCGGCGCGGCGCGGGATGTACTGAGAAAGAGGCGTGAGAACGGGAATTGAACACCGCGGCGGCCGGATGGTAAATGTATAAAAAACCCGCTTTCGGAAAGAATATCCGTGGATGATATTCGGACGAAAGCGGGGTTTTTTATGAGGGAAGTGCTTCTGATAATCGGAACGTCGGCCGCCTCGGTCGTGGCATTGTTTTTTCTGACAAAATTACTGGGGTATCGTCAGATTTCTCAGATGACGCTTTTTGATTATATCATCGGGATCACCTTGGGGTCGATCGCGGCGGAGATGGCGACGGATCTGGAAACATTCGTACAGCCGTTAACCGCAATGGTGGTATATGCGCTGACCGCGTGGATGATCGCGGTGGGCACGAATAAGTCTTTGAAGGCGCGGCGGTTTCTGGTCGGCAAATCTCTGATATTGTTTGATAAAGGCGTTCTTTATAATGAAAATCTTCGGCTGGCCAAGATCGATATTCAGGAATTTCTGATCCAATGCCGCAACAGCGGTTATTTTGATTTGAATAATATTCAGACGGCGGTGTTGGAACCGAACGGGAAGATCAGCATTCTTCCGAAGGTCGAGAGCCGTCCGGCGACTCCTCAGGATATGAAACTGACGCCGCAGCAGGAGATGCTGACGGCCAACGTGATTGTGGACGGACAGGTTATGGCGGAGAATCTGAAGCATTGCGGAAAGGATGAAGCTTGGCTTCAGAAACAGTTAAGCGCCAAGGGGATAACGTCCGCAAAGGACATTTTTCTGGCGACCTGCGATAGCCAGGGGAAGTGTACGGTTTATGTCCGGATGGCAGATCGCTGCCAGATCGATATTTTTGAATAAAGCAAATGCAGTGCCCGTCGTTTCCGGACAGGCACTGCATTTTTACGCTTTTTGCCGATGCTATTCGTGCCGCAGCGCTTCGATCGGATTCAGATTGGATGCCTTTACGGAAGGCAGGATGCCGAAGATCAGGCCGATCAACATGGAGAATACCACGGCGACAATCGCGGCCGGGACATTGATGGCAACCGGGATCTGTGCGATCCGGGAAACGATTTCGGCCAGTGCGATGCCGGCGGCGACGCCTAAAATGCCGCCCAGGCTGGTGAGTACGGCGGCCTCGGTCAAAAATTGGCTCAGGATGCGGGTTTTTCTGGCGCCAAGGGCTTTCTTCAGGCCGATCTCCCGCGTCCGTTCCGTGACGGAAACCAGCATAATGTTCATAACGCCGATCCCGCCTACCAGAAGGGAAATACTGGCGATCCAGATGAGCATGGTGTTTGTGGAAGCGCTCACTTTCTGAAGCTGTTCCGCCTGCTCAAGGAGGCTGCTGCTCTTATACTTGACCGTCTCGTTGCTGACGGAGAGATTCAGATAGTCGGCGACGTTTTTGCCGGCGTCGGTCATCTCGTCGGTGCTGGCGGCCTTTACCAGGACGGATTGAGGTTCGTCATACTGGTATAAGATCGGCCAGTCCGTATGAGGAATGAACACGGCCGTGGAACTCTGATACATATTGTAGGTGTAGTAATCCTCGCGGGAATTGATGATCGGTTCAAATTCGGAAGATTTGCGCACGGTGCCGATGACGATAAAGGGTTCCCGCTGAATTTCGATGGTTTTGCCGATGGGATTTTCCCCGGCAAACAACATTTCCGCCGTTCCTTCTTCCAGGAGGGCGACTTTTTTATAGTTTTTAAGATCTTCTTCGACGAAGAAACGCCCGGCCGCCAGTTGAAATCCGTTAATGGTAAAATAACGGTTGTCAATGCCGTAAATGTAACCGCCCGAAAGCGAAGCCGAGGCGCGAAATACGGAGTTATCGGTATTGCGGCGCCGGTAGAAGGCGGCGGATTCCACGCCTTCCAGGTTTTCGATGGCGGACATGTTCTCTTCGTTCAGAACCGGAATGCCTTTGGGCAGGCTGTTGTACTGCATGTCGTACTCCCAGTCTTCCTCGAAAAGGACGACATTGACGGCATTGTTTCCGGCTCCGATCAGATTTTGTTTGATCTGTTCGTTCGTGCCGGAAATCGTGGATACGATCGCGATGATTGAGGCGATGCCGATGATGATTCCCAGCATTGTGAGGAAGGAACGCATTTTGTGAGCCCAGATTCCCTGAAATGATAGTCCTATATTCTCTAACATACGTCCACCTCCTTATTCCGGGACGGCGCCGGAAGCGGCCGCGTTCTCCGTGGGTTGTTCATTCTCCGGTTCAGGTTCATCCGGAGTCGGCTCCATGTCCTCGTCCGAAGGGGGAACGTCCGGCTCGGCGATTTCATCTTTCTGTTCGTCCGGCAGATAATCTTCGGCGCCGTCTTCAATCGGCATTTCGCCGTCTATTGCCGGCAGGCCCATGTCGCCCATGCCGTTCATATCGTCCATGCTGCCGGGGACGGCGGGCTGTCCGTCCTCCGTAACGGCTTTTGTGCCTTCTTTTACGTATTTGCCGTAAGGGAAAGCCAGGTAGTCTTCCAGTGTAATGCCGCTCTTGATCTCAATATAGGAATCCCAGAGGGTTTTTCCGGTTTCTACGGTCTGTTTTACCAGGCGGCTGTCTTCGCTGACTTTGTAGACGTAAGAGATGCCGTTTTCCGTTCGGACATAAGCTTTATCCAGGTACAGACCTTCGCCGTCGGAAGTATCCGGCGCGCTGATTGTGATACCGACGTATTCGCCGCTCTTTAATTCGGCGGAGCCGTCGACGGCGGCCGTAAATTCATAGTAGGAAACATTGGGGTTTTCGGCGCCGCCGTAGAAGTAGTTTCCGCTTGCCGGGACATCCGAAATGGATGTGATGGACGCTTCATAACTCATGCCGGTGTCGTAGGACATCAGGGTTACGGTATCGCCGGTAGAAAGCTGCTCAAGCATCAGTTCGCTGATTGTGCCCGTTGCGTAATAACCGCTGGAAGCCGTAATCTCAATCATGGCCGAACCGTCCAGCTTGGCCTCGTTCTCGTCTTTTAATGTTTTTACGACGCCGTTGACGGTACTTAAGACGGTGGCGTTCTCCAGTTTGCGTTCAATGGTCCGCAGTTCCAGTTCGGCGGTGCGTTTATCCAGATTCAGCTTGGTGATCTCATCTTCTTTGTCGGCGATCATCTTGGCCAGTTCGGCCCGGGTATAGACGGGACCGGTAGGGCCGGGATCAAAACCGGGGTCGAAACCGGGATCAAAGTCCGGATCTTCGGGAAATTCCGGTTCTTCCGGCTCAGTCGGTTCTTCCGGTTCGGTCGGTTCTTCCGGTTCCGGATTTAAAATGTTGTGAATACCGGAGCCGTCGAGAGGAATGCGGTAAGCCGGGACCGCATCTTCTTTGTTGGCGTCTTCTTCGCTGAAGTAAAAATGGAGTTCCGCCGTGACCTGTTCTGAGATCAGCCAGGCGATAAATTCCGGCGTGATCTCCACGTTGAGATCGCAGAGGTAGATCCGGGGATCTTCTTTGGTGCCCTCGCCGGTGTAGGGAGCTTCTTCGGTCAGATCTTCTTTCTGGATCAGGGTCTTTCGGTCCGGTTCGGAGGGATCCGTGGGATCGTCCGGCTCGGTCGGCTTTGTGGGATCGTCCGGTTCCGTCGGTTTTGTGGGATCGTCCGGTTCCGTCGGGTCTGTGGGAGTCGACGGCTCGGTCGGTTCCGTTGAATCCGTCGGTCCGGCGGGATCGGAAGGTTCCGTTGGTTTGGTCGGCTCGGTCGTGGCCGTCGGATCCGTGGGACTGGTCGGCTCCGCCGGGTCTGTGGAAGCATTCGTCTGATCGGCGGTCATGGAAAGGAGGCCGTTGATCGTGCGGTCAAGAGAAGCCACGGGTCGGATCTTCTGCAGTTCGGCCAGTTGCTGAGCCGCGTTTAAAATCTTATTGTCCAGATTTTGAAGATTTAATTGTTTTAACTCCAGTTCCAGTTGAATCAGAGTGGTATCATATTGAAGGATCGGGGTTCCGACGGAAACGGGGTCCCCTTCGGAGACAAAGACTTCGCGGATGACCTGTTCATCGCCCGGTGTAATGGTTTGAGTCATGCCGGTGGAGATCATGCCGGAAGATTGGGTTTCGTCTCCCCAGTATGTAGTATAAAGCCAGGAAACCGGTGTGACTTCCACGGTTCGGTTTTCGGCTGCGGAGCGATTGTAGGCATAAATTCCGCCGCCGATTGCGCCGGAGATCAAAGCCAGGCTGATAATCCAGGCTAAAACTTTTTTCATGACAATCCCTCCTCTTCTGCAGGATTTTCGGATCCGTTTCTTTCTGCGGACGAATTTTTCATAAATTTATCCGCGTTGGCCGTCTTCGCCACCAGATCTACGTCGACGAAGATTTCTTCTGGTTCTTCTGTCTGCCACGGGGGCGTTTCACTTAAGATGCCGTCCCGCATGTAGGCGATCCGTTTGGCGTGAGCGGCGATCTCGGCGTCGTGCGTGATCATGATAACGGTCATACCGTTTTCATTTACCTGTTGAAACAGTTCCATGATCTGTTTTCCGGAAACGGTATCCAAAGCTCCGGTAGGCTCGTCGGCCAACAGAATCTTCGGGTTTGTGACCATAGCGCGGGCGATCGCGACACGCTGCTTCTGGCCGCCGGAAAGCTGGGTCGGTTTAAAAGACATGCGGTCTTCCAATCCGACTTTTTTGAGGGCGTCGGCGGCTCTGGCTTTTCGCTCTTTGCGCTTGACGCCGGCGTATAAAAGAGGCAGCGCGACATTGTCCAGAGCGCTCTGGCGGGGCAGAAGGTTAAAACTCTGGAAGACAAAGCCGATGGAGGCGTTCCGAATCCGGGAGAGATCCCGATCGTTCTTTCCGTGAACGTTCTGGTCGTCCAGCCGGTAGATGCCGGAAGTGGGGGTGTCCAGGAAGCCGATGATGTTCATCAGCGTGGTTTTGCCGGAGCCGGAAGGGCCCATGATGGCAAGGTATTCGCCCTTTTCCACGGAAAGAGAAACATCTTTCAGTACGGGAACCACCATCTTATCCTGCTGATAATCTTTAAAAATGCGTTCCAATTCCAATAACATGGGTGACCTCCTATTTTTTCATGTCGTCCATACCCGAATTATCAAAAGATTCGCTTCCGGGGCGGACGATCGGAGTACCTTCTGTCAGGGTATCTTCCGGCCAGGCGATGGAATCGGTTTCGCTGAGGCCGTCCAGGATCTGATACTGCATCAGGTTTTCATCATATTCTCCCAGGGTAACCGGCCGTTTTTCCAGGCGGTCTTTTTCGTTGGCGATCCACACGTAAGGCATGCCGTCGCCCTGCACGATGTAATAATCATACAGCCATAACCCTTCTCTGGCTTCGGTTTGGCCCAGATCGGTTTCGATCAGCAGATGCTGTCCCATCATCAGGGGAACATTCTCGTCCAGTTCCACGTAAAACGGGTAGCTGTTGGACTGGTTGCCGGAGTCGCTGGAGGAATAATAAGAATTTTGATTCGAAACCGGGTTTTCCGTATCGATCTTTGTGATGGTTCCGGGCCAGGTCTGAGATTCATCGACGCGGGAGCGGACGATTACCGGCTGCCCTTCCGATAAATTCCAGATATTCTGTTCGTTGACGGTGCCTTTGATTCGGTAATCGCCGATGGTGAGGATCTGAATAAAGGGCTTGGGATTCCCCATGTTGTCGTAGGCCGGCATTTCGTTGATCTCCTGGATTCGTCCGCCGATGGTGGAAGTCACAACGTTATTCGTGATGGATTCCTGAAGCTGTTCGATCTCCAGCAGTTTGGACTTCTGGCTGTATTCGGATTCTTTGATGGAGGTCTGCTGCGCCTGTATCTGAATCGTGTATTCCAACTGCTCGGAAGCTTTGGCCTTATTCTTCTCCGCGGTCAGCTCGTTGATCTGGCGATTGGCTGTCTCAATGTCGGCGGCGATTCGCTCCAGATCGATCTGAGCCTGTTCCAGTTTTAACGTCAGTTCCGCCGTGTCGTACTCAAACAACGGAGTGCCGACTTCAACTACCTGGCCTTCCGTTACCAGGATGTTTTTAACCGTTTTGGTGTCGTCCTTTTTTACGTCCAGCGTTTCCTGGGATTCTACAACGCCGCTGTAACGGTTCTGCACGTCGCCGCCTATGCCGCTGCCGGTGAGGACGGCCACACGTTCTACCGCAACGGGATTCTCCGCGGAAACGTCAGCGTCGGCCGGAGTGCGGAAAAACTGATACCAGACGCCGAAAGCCACGGCGGCGACTATGAGAACACCGCACAGGGCAAAAATTTTCTTTTTCATATGTTTCCTCCCAATTTGTCAAATTTAATAATTTTATTATATCAAAGTATAAAAAAGGAGGCTATAACAAGATTATTAAGAAATTCTTTAGAATTGGATACAAAGTATAAAATAATCGTTGCGGAAAGCAAAAATCCCGCAATATGAAAGAAAGATGTCTTTCTATTGCGGGATAGCATTATTTTGTGGGGAAAAGTCGCTTATAAAAATTTGCGGATCTGTTCCGTGTTGTCTTCCGTAGTTTTTTGAAGCCTTTTCGCCAGTTTCAGGACTTCTTCATCCGCCTGAGGGTGTTCGTGAATCCGCCGCACGATAGCCGTGCTTCCCATGGTGTTTCCCTGAACCATCATTTCCGCCAGGTGAGAGACCGAGGAATCGGTCAGTGTCTGAAACTGGGTCATGAGATCCGTGCGGATTTTGGTAAACGTGCCGAGATCTTCCGGTTCGATCTGCCTTTTACCCATGAGTCGAAGCGCTTCTCCGGAAATTTCCCGGTATTCTTTCAGTTGGGAATTTAAAACCCGGCGGAAGTCTTCGTCTTTTGCTATCTCCAGAAGCTGAGGGATCGTCAGGATTCCCATTTCCGCGTTCTGGTAGATATCGTTTAATAATTCTTTGTTCGCAGACATGTAGCTCTCCTTTCATCGGGCATTGCCCTGATGAAAGTATGCGCCGTAAAATCCCAAATTATACCGGAGGTGTCTGTTCGGACATGGCCTGCCGGTTTTCAAAGGTATAGCCAAACAAAGCGGAGGGAACGCGAATATAAATCGCGCTTGCCAGTTGATCGATCAAATGTTTTTTCTTGTGGGCGGCTACACAGATACTGCGATCCGTCATGACGATAACCGCGTTTTGGCGAATATTGCCGGACTGAACCTGCGCGCTGTAGACCCAGCGGATCTCGGAAAGCGGCACGATCTGGATGGTGTTGCTGAAGCCGACGACGTAATCATCCGTCAGATAGAGCGGCGCGTCCGGATATGGGACGCAGGTGGATTTGGCGATCTGCGCGTAAACTTCCTGGGTCTCCGGGACGGAAGGCAGGGATTTCAAACGTTTTTTCTGATTACGGTAGGCAGGCAAGGAGAGAATGATAACAAGAAGGCCGAATACGGCAAGAAAAATGCCGGCGACCAAAAGGATGCTCTGAGAACGCGCCACCGGAGACTGGGCCGCGTCCAGATAGGTTTTGCCGAGCCAGGATTCAAAATTGTCTTTATCCACATATTCGGAGTCCCAGATTTCATTGAAGGAGGGAATCGCCATTTCCCGAAGTTCCTTGTCAATGGCCTTGGGCATGCCGGTGATGCGTATCGGATCCGGGGTATTGGTGGAGTCGCTGTAGCTGAAATCATAGATTTCTTTCAGGTTTTTGAACTGTTCGTCGGTAAGCCGAACAATGAATGGGTCGGAGTTACTATCCAGCGCGAAGTAGAATTTTTCTTTGATGGAACCGTTTTCTTCATAATAGGCGAAATAATCGGTTAGGATCTGTACGTCAATATAGGCGTAATCATTGGAATCGCCGGTGGGATCATAAAAAATCGGTTCCGGGCCGGTACTGTTTCCGATAATAAAATAGGCGATTCCCATGGCAATCGCCAGAAGCATGAAAAAAAGACCGGCAAGGATTCCTGTTTTTTTCGGTTTTAATGCTTTTTGGAGTATTTCTTTTCCTTTTTGCGCTTCCTGTTCCCATGAGGAATAGCCGGCAGAAAAATCATCCATTTCTTTTGTCCTCCTCAAAATGAAAATTTATCATATTTATTTTATCTCAGACACCGGAAAAAATCCAGAGGAAACCCCGGATAGAAATCGGGAAAAGGAGAAAAGTTTGAAAAAAATATGAAAATGAGTTCCGCGCTTTTCTTTTTTCTGTATTTATGGTATATCTTAAATACGCCGGGCGGCGTGAGAGTCAAATAAGTAAGAGTTTCAGGGAAAGGAAATATTTATGAAAAATTTGTTAAAACGAACGGCGGCGATTTTGTGCGCCGGTTTTCTGTTATCCGGATGTCAGTCGAATCAGGCTCGGACGGAAGCATCGACAACGGCGGGAGAAACCACGGCCCAGACGGTGACGGAGCTGCCGGATTATTCCTGGGAAGGGAAAGAAATTGAAGATTATGTGAAAACGGGAACTTATAAAGGGATCGAATATGAAACCGTTCATGTGGAAGTGACGGAGGACGAAATAGAGGCCACGATACAAGAGCTTCTGAATTATGCGGCAGAGCGGGAAGAAATCAAGGAGGGGACCGTCAAAGAAGGGGATACGATCAACGTTGATTTTACCGGGCGTATCGACGGAGAGGAATTTGAGGGCGGTACGGCGGCGGGCCAGATGATTACGATCGGGACTACCCGGATGATCGACGGTTTTGTAGAAGGCCTGACGGGGAAATCCGTGGGTGAAGAAGTGGTGCTGGATCTTCGGTTTCCGGATGATTACGGAAAAGAAGAGCTAAGAGGAAAAGCCGTTACCTTTACCGTCCAAATCAATTATATTGCAGGAGATCCGGTTGTGCCGGAACTTACGGATGAATGGGTGGAGGACTATACAGCAGGAAAAAATCGAACGGTAGAGGACTTCCGGGCTTATGTCAGAGAGAGTATGGAGGAGGAAGCCGGGCAGAATGCGGTTATGGAGGAGCAGAGCAGGATCTGGCAGGCCGTTATGGCGGACTCGGAGATTCTTGGTTATCCCGACGGTTTGATCGATTATTACTACGCGGATCAGAAAGGTCTTTTGGAAAGTTACGCTTCCATGAACGGCGTGGATTATGAGACGTATCTGACTCAGATCGGACTGACTGCCGAGACGGCAGAGACACAACTTCAGACTTATGCGGAAGAAACGGCCAAAAGCGCCATGGTAAACCGGGCGATTGCCAAAGAGCTTGATATCGAAATTACGGAGGAGGAGTACCAGGAGTACCTGGAAGAACTGGCTGCAATGTACAATTATGAAGATCGCGAGGTGTTGGTCCGGGATGCGGGCGGAAGAATCTCGATTGAAGACGGGATGATTTTTGAGCGGGTGATTAAGGTGATACAGGAGAGCGCTGTAGCAAAATAAAATTAAATAGTGCGAAACAGCCCCCGATGTCGGTTCGAGAAGTTTGGATTTCGAATCTGAGATATCGGGGGCGTTGTTTTTATTTGAAGCGGAAGATTGCGATGCCGTAAGCCGGAAGCGGGAAGGACAGGGAATATTCCCGGCCGTCGCAGGCCGCTTTTTTGGCGGAGAAAACTTTTTTCTGACCGGTGGGAAGCAGGCCGTGTTCGTTGTCCAGAATCAGAGTGTAACGACCTTTACGGGGCACACCTACCATGTAATCGTCCCGGGCCATCGGGGTAAAGTTGCATACGAAAAGGAAATTCCCCTTTGCGGCAGGATCTTTTCTCAGGAAACTGAAAATGCTGCGGGAAGCATCGCTGCAGTTAATCCATTCGAAACTTTCCCAGTCGCTGTCATGCGTATGGAGGGCCGGGTATTTTTTATATAAGTGGAGCAGATCCCGGTAAAAGTTCTTCAGATCTGCATTGTGAGTATCCTCTAAGACATCCCAGTCGAGAGCCCGTTCCTCGCTCCATTCCCGCCATTGGCCAAACTCCTGACCCATAAAAAGAAGTTTTTTGCCGGGATGGCCGATCATGTAGGTGTAGGCGACCTTCAAATTCGCATACTTGTCCTCGTAAATGCCGGGCATTTTGCTGAGCATGGAGCATTTCAGGTGAACGACTTCGTCATGGGAGAGAACCAGAATAAAGTTTTCGCTGTAGGAATATGTCAGACCAAAAGTCATTTTATCGTGTGCGCCTTTGCGGAAGAGCGGATCCAGTTTTACATATTCCAGAAAGTCGTGCATCCAGCCCATGTTCCATTTATAGGTAAATCCGAGGCCGCCGCTGGAAGGTTCTTTTGTTATCATGGGCCAGGCGGTGGATTCTTCTGCGATCATCATGACGTCCGGATTTCTTTTTTTCATGATGCTGTTTAAATGGCGGAAAAATTCAATAACTTCCAGATTTTCCTTGCCGCCGTAGATGTTCGGCGTCCATTGACCGTCCGGACGCCCGTAATCCAGATAAAGCATGGAGGCGACGGCATCAACCCGAAGCCCGTCCACGTGGTAGGCTTCTGCCCAGAATAATGCGTTGGCAATCAGGAAATCCACCACTTCCAGTTTGGAGTAGTCGAAAACTTTGGTTCCCCAGTCCGGATGTTCGCCCTTCTTGGGATCCGCGTATTCGTAAGTGGGAGTTCCGTCAAAATCGGCAAGCCCGTGGGCGTCTCTCGGAAAATGAGCCGGAACCCAGTCTAAAATTACGCCGATGCCTTTTTGATGCATGTGGTCGATAAAATACATGAAATCTTCCGGCGTTCCATATCGCGAAGTGGGGGCGTAATAGCCGGTAACCTGATATCCCCAGGAACCGTCGTAAGGGTATTCGGCAATGCCGATAAGTTCGATGTGGGTATACCCCATATCTTTTACATAATCTGCCAGTTCTTCCGCGCAGCGGCGGTAATCATAAAAACTTCCGTCTTCCGCGCGCCGCCAGGATCCCAGGTGGACTTCATAGATACTTAAGGGGCGTTCGGTAATCGGTAGTTTTTTGCGCTCAAGCATCCAGTTTTTGTCCCCCCAGGTATGGCGGGACAGGTCCGTAATACGGGAAGCGGTGCCGGGACGAAGTTCGGCTTCAAAAGCATAGGGATCCGCTTTGTAGAGCTTCCGGTCATCCGCGGTGGTGATTACATATTTATAAAGCTGGCCGACGACGGCTTTTGGTACGAAGGCTTCAAAAATGCCGGAATCAGCCAGCGGTTTCATCGGGGCAGCCGAACCGTCCCAGTCGTTAAAATCGCCGGTTACGTGTACAGCTTTGGCGTGGGGCGCCCAAACAGAGAAATAAACGCCGTTTTGCCGGCCGCGTTTCATAGGATGGGCGCCCAGTTTTTTGTAGATTTCGTAGTGAGTGCCGTGTCCGAATAAGTAGCGGTCCATATCGGAAATTATGTTAGAAGTTTTCCCCATAACTGTTCTCCTGCAGCCGGTATTATCCGGCTTTTTTGATTTAATTTTAGCAATAATAATGGGGAATGTCAATCGGAAGGCCGGTTATATACCGGCCTCTTTTGCGAGGTTCAGAAGGAACTTATAGCGGAGGCTGGCGGCATTGAGCGCGTAAATATAGCAATCGATCATATCCGGGTCGACGGCCTGTTCAAAATTCGAGAGAGCCCTTTCAAATTCTTCTCTCGAATTGATCAGATCCTGCCTGAGGGCGGCATATTCTTCTGTGATGGCGGCGGGTTTCCGAAAAAAAAGCATGATCCTTGATCTCCTAATTAAAGAATATATCTAATTATAGTCGTGCCGGAAAAGCTCTATTCAAAAAGGAATACGGATTTATAAAAATGAGAAAAAAGCTTGACAAAATAGTTTACATAATATAAAATGTAATTGCAACGAAAAGTTACATAAAATCGAATATATATTAACATAAAACAAAGGTTCGGTTTTGTCAAGAGGAAAAGGGGGATTTTTATGGAACCCAGAAAAATAGGGATTTATTTAAAGGATACGGAATTGGCGGGACAGTTGGTCGGCTATTGGAAGAGGAAGGCGCCGCAGTATCGATTTTATATTTATGAAGAGGAAGATGCGGCGCAGAAAGGGTGGGAAGGGGGCGGCTGGTATCGCTTTTTAACGGATGACGGTAAAAACGGATTCGGAATGGCGACGGGAGATCGGGAATGTGTAAAATTTTTATCTGACAGCGAAGGCCCGGAGGGGAGCGTCTATCGCTATCAGTCGGCGGATCAGATTTTGGCGCAGGTATTGGGAATAGAGGGAGAAGAGGAGAAGGCGGTAAAAGTGCAGAGAACGGCGGCGGAGATAGAGGACAGGTCCCGCCTTTCGGGGCGGGAAGCCGATCGGAAACAGATGCCGGTAACGGGAATCTATTCTCCGGTCGGCCGGTGTGGGAAAAGCCGTTTTGCGTTGGCGATCGGGAAGGTGTGGGGAGAAAAAGAGAACGTGTTATATCTGAATCTGGAAGTTTTTTCGGATTTATACGAGTGGTTGAAAGCTTCCGGCGGAGGCGATTTTTCCGATCTTCTGTATTATCAGGAACAGGGCGGATTGACGGCCCGGGTATGGGAGAAGCTTGTTCGGCCCTGGCAAGGGCTTGCGGTAATCGGTCCGGCTGTGAATCCGGAGGATATTCTGGCATTGGAATTCGGTCGATGTGAAGCGTTGTTGTTCAGCGCCGTCGAGGCCGGTTATTCAAGAATTATTCTGGATGTGGGGAATTGCCATCCGGATCCGGCCGGGATTCTGGCCTTGTGCGGGCAGATATACGCGCCGGTTACAGATGAAGAGGTTTCCCGGAGAAAGTGGAGACATTTTGCCGGCTATCTGGAGAGGACAGGCCGGCAGGAAATCTTGAATCGGATTACAACGATACAACTCCCCAGGAGCGAATGCGATTACGAGACGAACGGCCTGCCGGCGTGCGGGGAAGAGCTGGAAGAGTTTGCGAGGGAAGTTTTATGCTGGAGCAATTAGAAGAGAAGGTATTGGAACGAATCAGCTTTTTGAATCAGGCGGAGGAGGAGGATGTATACCGCCTGATTGATGAAGTGTTGGCGGAAGAGGCAAAGAGGGAATTTTTGTCGTTAAAGCAGAGACGGGAATATCGAAAACGGTTGTTTTACGGATTGAAGGGACTGGATATTTTACAAGAGCTGGTTGAAGATGATTCGATTACCGAAATTATGGTGAATGGAATCGGACATATTTTTCTGGAACGGGAAGGGAGAATCTCTTGCTGGAAAAAAGTGTTTTTGTCCGAAGAACGGCTTTATGCCGTGATTCAAAAAATCGTTTCCCGCGTAAATCGAGTGGTAAATGAGGCGTCTCCTATTGTGGACGCCAGATTAGCGGACGGTTCCCGGGTTCATGTGGTTCTGCCTCCCGTTGCTCTGGACGGACCGATTCTTACGATACGGAAATTCGGGCGGGCGCCGCTTACGATGGAACGATTAGTCGGGTTAGGTTCTGTGAGTAGGGACGCAGCAACGGATCTGGCTTTTTGGGTGGCTGCAGGCTATAACATTTTTATCAGCGGAGGAACCGGTTCCGGCAAGACAACTTTTTTGAACGCGTTGTCTTCGTTTATTCCGGAGAATGAGAGGATTATTACGATTGAAGATTCGGCGGAGCTTCAGATTGAAGGGATTCCCAATCTCGTTCGTCTGGAGGCGAGGAATGCGAATCTTGAGGGGGAACTTGCAGTTACGATAAGGGATTTGATCCGGGCGGCTTTGCGGATGAGACCGGATCGGATCGTGGTGGGGGAGGTAAGGGACGCGGCGGCGCTGGATATGCTGTCGGCTATGAATACGGGGCACGATGGTTCTTTGTCTACCGGTCATGGGAACAGTCCGGAGGATATGCTTCGCAGGCTGGAGACTATGGTTTTAATGGGGTGTGAGCTTCCGGTGAAAGCGATCCGGGGACAGATTGCATCGGCGCTTGATATTTTGATACATCTGGAGCGAATGCGGGACGGGATTCGCCGGGTGACATCCATTGTGGAGGTGACGGGTTATGAAGAAAAGACCGGAGAGATCCGGCTTCACCCTCTTTACGAGTTTGAGGAAGAGCGGAGAGGAGAAGGGGCGGTACGGGGAGGGCTCCGAAAAAGGGAAGCATTGGTTCATAGAGAGAAATTGGAAAAATCCGGATATCTACATCATTCGCCCGGGGGAGAAGATTAAAGATTTGTTGACGGGTATCGGTTTTACTGCAGTACTGGCCTGGTTTTTTTATAGGAGTCTGATTGCGTTTCTTTTTCTTCTTCCGTTGGTTGAAGTTTATCGAAAACTGAAACGGAAGGAGCGCAGACGGCAGATGTTTGAGCAAATGGAGAGGCAATTTATGGATGCGTTGGCTTCGCTGGCCGGCGCGTTGAAGGCGGGCTATTCCGTAGATCATGCTTTAACGGAAGCCTGGCGGGAGATGGTGCTTTTATATGGGGAGAATGCGCTGATTAGCCGGGAGTTCGGACGGATGCAGAGTCGCCTGGAGATGAACCGTCGCCCGGAAGAGGTCTTGATGGAATTTGCGCAGCGAAGCCGTCTGGAGGATGCGGCAGTTTTTGCGGAAGTGTTTGCTGTTGCCGGGCGGTCCGGCGGAGATCTGATTTTGGTAATAAGCAAGACGACGGAGATGATCGGTGAAAAACTTCGGGCGGAACAGGAGATTCGTACCGCGATCCGGGCCAGACAGTTCGAACAAAAAATCATGAACGGGATGCCGCTGGGTATTTTGGCTTATATGGAAGTGGTTTCGCCCGGTTATATGGCTCCCATGTACGGAACGATACGCGGTATTTTCATTATGAGCCTGGGACTGCTTTTGTATGGCGCTGCGTATCTGTTGGGAAAGAAAATGACGGAGATCGAAGTGTAAAAGAAGTTTGCGAGAAGTTCGGATGTGAGACGGCGGCAGGAAAAGCGGGGAGATGATAAAAAATGCAGATAATCTGCGGGAGTGTAGCAGGAGCGGTCGGATTGCTTTTATGGCATGTAAGAAGTGGTTGGAAGATGTCCGGAATAAAAAGTTTCTGGGAGCTTTTTTGTCTGGCAGGACTTGCTCTGGCGGAGTGCTGGGATCGGGTTGTTTTGCGGAGGCGTGGAAAAGACCGAAGGAAAAAGGAGCGGTTATGCAGCGAATTGTTTCCCGGTCGTTCCGGAAAAGAAGCGTTAAGGGAGCATGAGGCCGGCCGGTGGGGATTTTTGTTGTTGGCGTTGGGCAGTTCCTGCTTGATTGGCTTTTTTGCCGGATTTCAGGAGCCGGAAGGAATCGTTCGAACTCAGTTGATCCGCCGGGCTGTCGGGAAAGGAGGGCAGCAGTATGAATTACAGGTAAGGGGGTTAGGTACGGAAGAGGTGCCTGTACAGATCCGATTAAGGGAACAGGTATATAGCAATCCGGAATTACTATTTGAAGAAGCTTACAATGAAGCGTTAGAAAATCTGTTTCAGGAAGGAGACACACCGGATGAAGTCCGCCATTCCCTCCGTTTTCAAGGGAAATTGTGTCAAGGTGTGGTTAAGGCGGAATGGGATGTGGGCACTTCCGGTTTTGTTCGGTATGATGGAGTGATTTCGGAAGAACAGATTCCGGAAGAGGGGAATTTGATTGAAATCAAACTTACATTGACTTATGAAGATGAAAAAGTTGTTTATCCGATTTCTCTGTATCTGTTTCCTCCGGAATATACGCAGGAAGAACAGGAGAAACGGCAGTTGATGGAGGCTTTGACGGAAGCTGAGGCGGATAGTCGAACGGAGGCCGTGTTTTTTCTGCCCAAGGAATTTCTGGGACGGAAGTTGACCTTTATTGAGACGGCAGACCGGGTATCTCCGATGCAGATCATGTTTTTAGGTTTTTTGATCGGGCTGGCGGGGTATTGGATAAGCGGACAAAGACTGGAGGAAAAAGGAAAACAGAGAAGTGTGCAGATGGAGATGGATTATCCGGAAGTCGTATTAAAACTGGCCGTGCTGATTCGGGCCGGGCTTACGGTGAGAAGTGCCTGGGAGAGGATTGCGGGCGGGTATGAGAATATGCGGAGAGAGGCGAGAAAGTCGACACGCAGCGTTTATGAGGAGATGTGTCAGACGAATCGGAGAATGCAGGGCGGTCTTTCGGAGGCGGAGGCATATCGGGAATTTGGACGGAGAACCCATCTTCATTCTTATTTGAGATTGAGCAGTCTATTGGAACAGAATTTAAAGAAAGGGAGCAGGGGTCTGGTACAGCAGTTGGAGGCGGAAGTGGATGAGGCATGGATACAGCGAAAAAACCTGGCGAGGCAGAGAGGGGAAGAAGCGGGAACCCGTATGCTTCTGCCGATGCTCTTAATGTTGGTTGTGGTATTGCTTCTTATTATTATTCCGGCGTGGATGTCACTTTGACCGGGAAAGGAGAGATCAGAATGGGGAAGAAAAAACAATGTTGGCGAAGCGGGATGGCAGCGAGATTATCAGAAGAAAAAGAAGGCGCGGGTGTGGTGGAGCTGGTATTGATTCTGGTGGTGTTGATTTCCTTGGTTATTATTTTTAAAAGCCAGTTGACGGCGCTTTTGAATCTGATTTTCGAGCAGATACAAAGTTCTGCCGGATCTGTTTTTTAAGGAGTGAAAGCGAATGAAAAAAAGAGGTGAAATTACGGTATTTCTCAGCTTAACGCTTGTGCTGATCAGTGCTGTGATCTGCATGTTAATTGAGACGGCGAGAACGGCGGCCTGCAATCTGTATTTTCAAACGGCGGTTCAGTCGGGTATGGAGTCATGCTTTGGCGAATATTATCGACCTTTGTGGGAGGAATACCGGCTTCTTTTTTTCTATGAAGAAGAGCCGCTGGAAAATCGCTTGAGAGACTATCTGGATGGGTATCGAAAATTGGAAGGAAAAGGGATCTCATTTCTTGGCTTTTCCGAGCCGGAGATCTGTTTACAGGAAGCAGGGTATCTGACGGAAAAAGGCGGGAGATATCTACAGGAAAGCGGGGCAGATTATATGAAATATCATGTGGTGGCTGATGCGGTGGGGGAATTGATTTCGGAGACGGATCTGGTAAGGCAGGTCAGAAGCGCAGCCGAATTTGTGAAGACGTTGTCGGAGTACTCCGAAGATATTTTAACGGTGGAAGAACAGATACGTAAGATCCGTGATCTGGCAGGAAACTTGGTGGATTCTTCCCATGAAACAGCGGAAGGAATTCAGAATCTGGTATCTTTTTTGGAGGAAACGGCAGAGGGATTGTCAGCAGGGGAAAGTTGGGAGAAAGTAAGAGAGAAGGCGATTTTTGCGGTAAACCGATGTAGGACCTGGTTGCAGACAGAGGAAGAGCGACAAGGTCGTGTGATGCAGCGCTTTCGGGAGGAGATGAACGAATATGGAAAGCAGGCCGGAGTCATACAGGAAAAACTTCAGCAGACGGCGACGCAGTTTGAGCAGGGAGGTTATACGGGTGAGATACGTTTGCAGGTAGAGGAGCAGATCGATAATATTCGGGTTTACTCCTCCGGAGGTGGAGAGCGTTGGGAGGAGTTGGAGAGGCTGAAGGAAGCTTTGGAGCAGAACGGCGGCATTTCAGACATTTATCGGATTATAGAAGGATGGGATTTCTCGGATGAAGCGTTATTTTCGGATATTCTGTTTCAGGCAAAGGAACTCTCAGAGCAGATGAATAGTTATAAAGAGCTCTTTTTGCCGGGGTGGATGGAAGGGTTGGGGGATTTATCTCAACCCGGAGAGGAGTATCCGAGATCTCGATTAAAAGGACTCAGTGAAGAGGCGCTTTTGCGTTTTTTCGTAGGGGAAGACGTTACTTTGTCGGAGGCCGTTCTTTCCAAGGCGAATGTAGTGACGGAAGCGGGAGAAGCGGAGGAAGAAGGTTTTTTAACCCAGACAGGGAGAAGCGTACTGTTTTTGGCTTATCTGGGAGAATGCTTTTCCTGTTTTACGACGCCGGTTGGGAATCATGATATGGTATATGAACAAGAGTACCTTCTGGGAGGAAAAGCGAGTGATAAGGGAAATCTTCTATATACGGCGGGAGAATTGCTGCTTATGCGGGAAGGAATCCGTTTTTTGGAGTATTTGACGGATGGAGCGAAGAAAAAGGAGGCTGCTGCTGCGGCCGCCGCGGTTGTCGGTATAACCGGAAGTCCGGTACTTGTGAAACTTTTACAGACGGTAATATTGGCTGTGTGGGCTTTGAATGATGCGGCAACAGATGTGCAGGCGTTAATGCAGGGAAAAACGGTTCCGCTGTTGATTCTGGCAGGAAAAGAGTGGGCAGATTTGGATTATTCCGGACATCTGAAAATTCTTCTTGCGCTTGCGGGGAATCACCGTATATCGCCGAGATGCCTTTCACTGATTCAGGCAACTATGAGAGTGAATAAACCGGATTTTCAGGTAAGGAAGTGTCTATATGAAGCGGAGTTTTGTGTAGAAGCAAGAAGCGGTTCCATTTTTGGAAATCTTCCTTTTGTGCGAAATCTTTGGGCAGAGGCAGAATGGGGAAATCGTTATTCTGTGCGGGAACGATATTCGTATGATTCGTAGAGAAAGAGAACAACGGAATACGATAAAGATGGACAGGGGAGGAAACAAATGCTTTTTCCGGGAAAACGAAGGTGGCGGGGTGCTCGGACAGTCGAAAATGTTCAGATATTCAGCCGAAAAAACAAGCCAGAATCTCTCCAAGTACGAAAATGGCCCACAACAGAAAAAAATACGGAAAGTAAAAAACGGTTTCAGAAAATATCCGGCCACAAACGAAAAAGAACGGAAAAAGCATTTGTTTCCTTCTCTGGAAGTCTTTCTCTTGAAGCGGCCTTTGTTCTGCCGATGGTTTTGTTCTTTTTCATGACATTGTTTAGCTTTTTTACGATTCTTCAGGTGCAGATAAAAGTTCAGAGAGTAATGGAGACGGCTGTAAGTAAGGCGGCGGGAGCCGCTCTTTATCAGACGGACACGCCTTTGAGTAATCAGGCGATCAGTCTTTGGTATATAGAACAGAGTATCCAACGATCTCTGAAGGATCTGCCTGGGTTTGCTTCACTGGATTTCAGTGGAAGTGAAGTGGATTGGGAGCAGGCACTGGCCGATATAAAAGTGACTTATTCAATGAGAGCAACAACCGCTCTTTTTCCAATGCCGTCTCTCAAGTTAAGTCAAAGATGCCGGCGAAAATTGTGGATAGGGCTTCTCTGGCAAGGACCTGAAGGAGAGGGAGGGAAAGAAACGATTGTTTATATTACAAAAGACGGAACGGTGTACCATAGATCGATGGAATGTACGTATCTAAGATTATCAACAAAAAGTATTAGTTTATCGGAAGTGGGAGATTGTCGCAATATTTCCGGAGAGATATATCGTTCCTGCGAATTATGTCGCCCAGATCAAGGGGTAGGGGGAGTTTATATTACGAATACCGGGAATCGATATCATGGGAGTTTAAGCTGTCGCGGTTTAAAACGTCAGGTACGGGCCGTGCCGATCACGGAAGTTGAAGATAAAGGCCCTTGCTCTCGTTGCGGGAGTGGGGACGGCGAATAGAACATTTAATATAATTTATATTGTTTGGAAGGGGTAGAGGCAGTTGGAAATATTGAAATACAGTGTGTTGGGAGCGGGGTTGTTTGCCGCGTCGATATGGGATTTAAAACGGCATATGGTTTGGGTTCCCGGCATGATAATATTGGGGATAACCGGTTATTTGTTGGAGATGTTTTCATCTGCCTGGTGGGAGATTTTGTTAGGGGGTTTACCTGGACTGCTTCTTTATGGAGTCAGTCGGGTCACCAGAGGTGCAATGGGGGAGGGCGATGCTCTGATTTTTGGAGTGTGCGGAATCTATTTGGGACTGGTGGAGAATCTGCTGCTTTTGTGGTTATCGTTATTTTTGGCTATGTTGGCCGGCGGTCTGCTTTTGCTTCGAAAAAAGGGGAACCGAAAAAGTCGGATTCCGCTGGTGCCTTTTGTATTTATGGCTTATGTGATCTTATGGTCAGGAGGGGTCGGAATATGAAGATCGAATGGAAAGGCAGTTATACGGTTGAAGCGGCGTTGGTTTTACCTCTGATTTTTACGGCGTTTGCTTCGGTTCTTATTTTCGGAATGAGACAGGCCGGAGATGTTTCAGCGGAAATGATGCGGTTTAAAGAAGAATGGAGAATAGAAAAGCGGATAAATTTTTCGGAACGGTTACGCGTCGGGCAGGCAGCTGCGGATTGGTTGGGGGATGAGTGACAGGGAGGGACAGTCAAAATTATGAAGGAATGCGTGGGAAATGAGAATCACAGAATGATCATGCTACAGAAGAATGAGATCCCGGGAATTTTGCGGCCGGAAACTCAATATCTGGATGGTATCGCCGGATTCGGTTATGATACGGAAGGTCTTATTTCTCTGGCGCAATGGTGTAAGACCAGGGAACTTCGGGAAGGAGATCTTCAATGGATCTTGCAGGGAATGCTGAATATCTGGAAAGAAGGAGATGCGTATCTTTTGGCGCCGGGGAGTTTTTGTCTTTTGCCGGATCAAATCTGGTTGGAACCGGGGAAGCGGCAAGTGAAATTATGTGTAAGGCAGAGAGGAGAGTGTGACTGGCAGAAGGCTATGCAGGAGTTAGGGCGTTTTTTGCTGGAGGCCATTGATTATAAAGAGGAAGAATGTGTAAAACTTGCCTATGAATTTTATCATATAAGTCGAAAGGAGACTTTAATACCGATGGATTTTCAGGAACTTTTGTTTAACCGCAATTATACGGTTATTACGGAAGAGCCGGAATTGGAGCGGAGTACGAGATACGATCATTGGATCCGAGTTGAGGCCAGTCGAATGGAGTTGAATCAAAAGGAGTCGCGGGAGTTACGAAAAAAAGAAGAGAGAAAAAAGCAGAGATTTCGGGAAATACTGGCCGGATTGGCAGCCATATTGATTTTGTTTGCGCTTTATCAATCGGGGTTTTAGGATTGACGAAAGGAATAATCCGTGAGAAAATAGAAAGCGCTGAAAAGGAGCCATCATAAGGATTTTGAAGGGGAGATAAGAGGAGCGTTCATGGAGCGAATTCATTGGCAGGAGCTGCCCAAGGGGACAGTAATTCTGATCGGAGTAAATGTAGTGTTTTTTTTATACGTGATGTACGCGGGGTCTTTTTCGGACAGCCGGTTTATGCTGCAGGCCGGAGTTTTATATCCGCCGTCTATATGGGAAGAGCATGAGTTTTACCGTCTGATAACTGCCATGTTTCTTCATTTTGGGCCGGAACATCTATTTTTTAATATGTTGCTTTTGTATTTTCTGGGGAGTTTGTTGGAAAAGACATTCGGTTCTTTGCTGTTTTTGTTTATCTATTTGTTTTCCGGATTGATCGGGAATGTGGTATCGCTGATATATTATTCGGTCGGGGATATCAATGTGCTTTCTGCCGGTGCGTCGGGCGCCGTTTTTGGACTGGTGGGCGTTGTGGCTTATATGGTTTTTGCGAATCGGGGATATTTTGAAGGAATATCCTCCCGTCGGATCATTCTTATGATTGTATTTTCGCTCTATAGTGGATTTACCGGAGGTGGTGTAAATAATACGGCGCATGTTGCCGGTTTACTTGCCGGTGCTCTATGCGGAATGATATTTTATCGAGAGCGTAACCGTGGTTCCAAGGGAAGGTACTGACTGAAGAGAAAGCGATACATGTAATGCGTCGCATATACGGCGGGCGTAGGGGAAGCCTAAACCGGTTCCGGAAGCTTTGGTGGAGAAAAAAGGCCGGGATATTTCGTGGAGAATTTCCGGTTCCATGCCATTTCCATTATCTTTGATCGAAAAAAGAAGTTCATTCATCTGACCGGATAACCGGAGCCATACCGTACCGTTTTCTTCAAGAGCTTCCCATGCGTTTCGAATGAGATTGATGAGAGCTTGTTTTAATAGAACCGGATCTGTACGAAACGTGGAGGCGGGAGAGATATCGGTTGAGTAATATAGGTGTTTTTGACTTTGCTCGAACCATGGCAGGCAGTTGCGGTATAACGAGGCGAAGAAATCGGAGACTAAGACTTCCCGGAATTGAGGCCGTACGGGGCCTTCCAGCAGGCCGGTACGAAGGAGAAGCTCATTCATTTGGTGCAGGTCCGCTTGAATTTCCTGCCAGTGAGGAAAGGTTTGAACTTCCGGATGGCTGCGTTCGATAAGCTGGATGGAGGCAAGAATGAGGGAGAGAAGATTTTTTTGTTCGTGGCATAATTGTCGCAGAGGAGAAATCGATTCCATGAAAAAAGTTCCTTTCTGAATTTACAGGAAACTTTATCATAAAAAAGAAGATGGCGGCAAGAAAAAACCATCGACAAAAAAAGACAAGGAGGCAGTGAAAATGCAGAAAGAAGATTGTATTTTTTGTAAGATTGCGAGGGGAGATATTCCGTCGGCGACGGTTTATGAGGACGAAAATTTTCGGGCAATTCTGGACTTGGGACCGGCGTCGTATGGTCACACGTTAATTTTACCAAAAGAGCATTTTACAGATTTGTGTGAACTGGATGAAGCCGTTGCGGAGAAGGTTCTGGGCGTAGCGGCCAGAATCGGAAAAGCTATGAAGTCAGGACTTCATTGTGCCGGTTTTAATGTAGTACAGAATAATGGGGAAGCCGCCGGTCAGACGGTTATGCATTTTCATGTACATGTGATACCACGTTATGAGGGAGGGCCTCGAATGGTGAATTGGACGCCGGGAGAGAATACGGAGGCAGAGAGGGAAGAGATTCTTGGAAAAATAAAGGTGGAATTAGGGAAATAATATAAAATAGTCATAAGAAAGTAGCGGTAAAAAGCAACAGATTTATAGAAGAGGAGATCAAAATGTCAAAAATCAATGCGAACTATTTAAAATTACCGGGCAGCTATTTATTTGCAACCATCGGAAAGAAAGTAAAAGATTATACGGCGGCGAATCCGGAGAAGAAGATTATCCGGCTTGGAATTGGAGACGTATCCTTGCCGTTAGCTCCGGTTATCGCACAGGAAATGAGCCAGGCTTCTCTGGAACTGGGAGCATCTGAGACTTTTCATGGATATCCGGATTATGAAGGGTATGACTTTCTGAGGGCCGCAATCATTGAAAACGATTATAAAGCCAGAGGTGTGGATATCGGCTCGGATGAAATTTTTGTAAACGACGGAGCGAAATGTGATTCGGCGGATCTGGGAGACATTTTCAGCCTTGCGTGTAAAGTGGCGGTTTGTGATCCGGTATATCCGGTGTATGTGGATTCGAATGCTCTGGCGGGAAGGGCCGGTGAATTTTTGACGGAGAAAGGATACTGGAGTAATCTGATCTATATGCCTTGTACGGAAGCCAATGGTTTTGTGCCGGAATACCCGAAAGAGACGCCGGATTTGATTTATTTGTGTTTTCCGAATAATCCGACCGGGGGTGCTATTACGAAAGAGCAGCTTCAGGGCTGGGTAGATTACGCGAAGCGCGTAGGAGCGGTAATTATTTTTGATGCGGCTTATGAAGCTTATATTTCCGAGCCGGGATTGCCTCACAGTATTTATGAGTGCGAGGGGGCGAAAGAGTGTGCGATTGAGATGCGCAGTTTTTCGAAAAATGCCGGATTTACCGGTGTGCGTCTTGGTTTTACGGTTGTGCCGAAAACGCTGATGTGTGACGGTGTGTCGCTGAATACGCTCTGGATGAAACATCAGGAAACGAAATTCAATGGAGTATCCTATGTGGTGCAGAGAGCCGGTGCCGCGGTTTATACACCGGAAGGGAAAACACAGACGGCAAAGCAGGTTGCTTATTATATGAAAAATGCCCGAGAAATCCGGGAAGGGTTGAAAGCTTGTGGTTACACGGTTTATGGCGGAGAGAATGCGCCGTATGTCTGGTTGAAGACACCGGAAAGGATGACGTCATGGGAATTTTTTGATTATTTGTTGGAAAATGCCAACGTAGTGGGTACACCGGGTTCCGGATTCGGACCTCATGGAGAAGGCTTTTTCCGATTGACCGGTTTTGGGAGTTATGAGAATACAAAAGCGGCGTTGGAGCGGATTCGAAGTATCTAACCGGATGAAGTGATAAAACCGACAGGAGGCATAACCGGGAATGGGGAAGGGATCGAAGCGGAGAAGGCTTCAGAAAAAGAAAATGCTGCAAGGATATCATATAAAAGAAGAAATTCAGCCCCAACAGAAAGGGCAGCAGAATAAACCGAAACCGGAAACAGGCGAGGTTTTTCGAAAGAGATTAGAACAGCGGCATGACGAATTACGATGGTTGTACATGGAGCTTTATGAAAATGGTTCAATGTTTGCGGAATTATGCGACAATATGTGGCGATTTTATCTGGAGAGAGAGGAAGAGTTAAAACTTCGAGATCTGGAACGGGAAGAGAATCGGAGCTGGTATAAACAGAACGATCTGCTAGGGATGATGCTTTATATTGATAATTTTGCCGGGGATATCAAAGGTGTGGAAACCCGGCTGGATTACATCGAGCAATGTCAGGTTAATTATATTCATCTGATGCCTTTTCTTGATACGCCAAAGGGGCGTTCAGATGGAGGATATGCGGTATCCGATTTTCGGAAAGTGCAGGAAAAACTGGGAACCATGGAAGACCTGGAAAGTCTGACAGCAGCCTGCCACAAAAGAGGAATCAATGTCTGTATGGACTTTGTGATGAATCATACATCGGAAGAGCATGAGTGGGCGAAAAAAGCACGCCGGGGTGACGGCGAATATATGAGTCGATACTTTTTCTTTGATGATGCGTGTGAACCATCGATCTATGAAAAAACGGTTCCGCAGGTGTTTCCCATAACGGCTCCGGGAAATTTCACCTGGCTCGAAGACGCCGGCCATTTTGTGATGACATCGTTTTATCCGTACCAGTGGGATTTGAATTATAAAAACCCGAGAGTATTTAATGAGATGATGTATAATTTCCTTTACCTGGCAAACAGGGGAATGGATATCATCCGTATTGATGCGGTGCCCTATATCTGGAAAGAAAAAAATACTTCCTGTCGGAATCTTCCGCAAGTGCATACGATTGTTCGCATGATGCGGATCATCAGTGAGATCGTCTGTCCGGGAGTCCTTTTGCTGGGAGAGGTTGTTATGGAACCGGAAAAGGTGGTTCCTTATTTTGGGACGGTCGAAAAACCGGAGTGCCATATGCTTTATAATGTTACTACCATGGCAACGACATGGCACACCGTTGCCACGAGGAATGTTACGTTGTTAAGAAGGCAACTTGATACGATAAACTCCTTGCCGCGGGATTATGTATTTCTGAATTACCTTCGCTGTCATGATGATATTGGATGGGGTCTGGACTATGACAGTTTGAGAAGAGAAGGTATGGAAGAAAGGCCGCATAAACAGTATTTGAACGATTACTTTCAGGGTTATACCGAAGGCAGTAACAGCCGTGGTGAACTTTATAATTTTGACTCGATTACCGGAGATGCCAGGTTTTGTGGTACGACGGCCTCCATGTGCGGAGTAGAAAAAGCGGGATTTGAACGAGATAGCTATGTTATGGAACGGGCGATCCGGCAGGATCTGATGCTTCATGCGTATATGTTTATGCAGTCGGGGATTCCGGTTTTGTATAGCGGGGATGAAATCGGACAGGTAAATGATTATACTTATAAACAGGATCCGAATAAAGCGGCGGATTCCCGCTATATCCATCGTGGAGCGATGAATTGGGATCTTGCGAAAAAAAGAGAAGATTTCGATACGGTGGAAGGAAGGATATTTCAGGGACTGAGAAAATTGGAACGAATACGAAGGGCGGAAAGAGCCTTTGTATGTCAGGCGGATGCCTGGACGATTGAGACTTGGGAACCTGCGGTGCTGTGTATGGGCCGGTATTTTGAGGGGGAAAAGATAATCGGGTTGTTTAATTTCAGCGAATTTGATAAAACGGCCTGGATCAATGAGACGGACGGTGAGTACATAGATCTGATGTCAGGGGAAGAAATAAAGCCGGTTGGTGTGGGGATACCGGCGTATGGTTTTTATTACCTGAAGAAAAAAGGTTGATAAAACGGATACGCAAGTCGATTTATATAAACTGACAGCGCGTATCCGTTTCCGGTTAAAGCTTTTTTTGATTGCTTACAAGGTCTTCGATTACCTGAAGGACACAGGCGGCAGAATCGGAAATGCTGTTTTGTTCCATGGATCGGACAAATGTCTGCCTGTGGTTGTAAGTCTCCAGAATCAGGCGAAGCAAAGCGTCTTTTGTAAGATTTTCTTCCTCTATTACGGCGCTGAATCCCTGACGTGAGAAAGAAGCGGCATTCAGGATCTGATCTCCGCGGCTTGCGTTTTTGGATAAAGGAATAAGGATATTCGGTTTGCGAAGCGCCAGCAGTTCGCAAATGGCGTTCGCTCCGGCTCGGGAAATGACCAAGTCTGCGGCAGCCAAAAGATCTTTTAGTTCTTCGCGGATATATTCGTATTGTACGTAGCCGGGGATTTCATTCATGGAGGCGTCCAGTTTATCCCGGCCGCACAGATGAATCACCTGAAAAGATTTCAGGAGTTCCGGGAGGATGCTGCGGACCGCATCATTTACGACGACGGAACCGGTACTGCCGCCAACGACCAGAAGAACCGGTTTGTTGGCGGTAAAACCGACGAAATTCAAGCCGGCGAGTCGGCTTCCGTTTAGAAGTTCCCGGCGAATGGGAATGCCGGTAAAGGCGGCTTTATCCTTTGGTAAGTAAGAAAGAGTATCCTGAAAATTACAACAGACTTTATTCGCTTTTGGAATGCAGAGTTTATTGGCGAGGCCGGGAGTCATATCCGATTCATGAATGATAGTCGGAATATGTAGAGCCTGAGCAGCCAGAACGACCGGGACGGCAACAAAACCGCCTTTGGAAAAAACAACGTCGGGCCGGAATTTTTTTAAGAGTGCATGAGCCTGGAAATAACCTTTTCCCACCCGAAACGGATCCGAAAAGTTCTTTATATTAAAGTAACGGCGTAACTTGCCTGAGGAAATTCCGTCATAGGGAATCCCTTCTTTTTCGATCAATGTTTTTTCGATGCCATCGTAAGAGCCAATATAGCGGATTTCGTATTCCTGTTGCCTTAAGCCGTTCAGCAGAGCAATATTTGGTGTGACGTGTCCGGCTGTTCCGCCGCCGGTCAGCACAATTCGCTTCATTATAAAATGCCTCCGAAGATCAAGCCTGATTTGTTTTGTATTCTTTTAATGCTTTAGATAACTGATCGGGGCAGGAAGTTCCTTTCATACCGCATTGGATGTTCTGCAGACGTTCAATGACCCAATCGATATCCATACCTTCTACGAGACTGGAGATGCCTTTCAGGTTGCCGTCACAGCCATTGACGAAACGGACGGATTTTACTTTATTGTTTTCAATTTCAAAATCGATCTGGCGTGAACAGGTTCCTTTGGTTTTGTAGCTTTCCATAATAAATCCTCCTGAGTTTTTAGAATATGGGCAGCGAAAATTTTTGACTGCCTGGCGTTGCTCTTTTCAAGATTATATCATGTTTATGTGCTTAGGGGAAGTTTTTTGCGGATATTGTAAAGTATGCCGGGATAATTTATAATATATGCGGAATTTTTGAGAAAAAAAGAGATTTAAAAGGAGATTTGAAACAATGCTGGGAATTATTGGCGCGATGGAAGAAGAAGTGAAAAAGCTTCAGGAAAATATGGAAGAAGCAGAGGTTCATAAAAAAGCCGGAATGCGTTTTGTAACCGGGAAGCTGGAAGGCAGGCCGGTGGTTGTGGTGCGTAGCGGGATCGGAAAAGTTAACGCGGCTCTTTGTACACAGATTTTGGTGGATGAATATCGTGTGACAGGAGTGATCAATACGGGAATTGCGGGGTCTTTGCAGGCGAAAATTGACATTGGGGATATTGTACTTTCGACGGATGTACTTCAGCATGATGTGGATGCGGCGGTATTCGGTTATGAACCGGGACAGATTCCTCAGATGGATGTATTGGCTTTTCCTGGGGATGAAGAGATGCGCCGATTAGCGGCTGCGTGTTGCCGAAAAGTGAATCCGGAGATTCAGGTTTATGAGGGAAGAGTCGTTAGCGGGGATCAGTTTATCTCGAGCGACGAAAAAAAGAAGTGGCTTTGCCGGAAGTTCGCCGGTTTTTGTACGGAGATGGAAGGCGCTGCGATTGGCCAGGCGTCTTATTTGAATCAGATTCCTTTTTTGATTATCCGGGCGATTTCGGATAAAGCGGATAACAGCGCCTCGATGGACTATCCGGAGTTTGAGGCCAGGGCGATTGAACACACGGTAAAATTGGTAAAGGCGTTTGTAAGAAGCTGGCAATAGCGAATTTTGTCATAAAAAAGCAGACGATTTTTCTTTTCAAAATCCGGGAGGATGTTCTACAATGGTGGTAGCTTTGTATGTCGATGCCGGATCGGCGTGCGGAAAAACTACAGGGAACTTTGAAAGGAGAATTGCCATGTTGTCGTTTTTGAGCAATGGAAATCTTTTTTACGTGGCAGCGGTGTTGTGTTTGATTGGCGCTGTGGGGAAGTGGCTTGCGAGTCAGAAATACAAGCAGTTGATGAGACAGGGAGAAAATCTGGGGAGCGCAAAAGACAAGCAGTTGAGACAGATGAAAGGGCGATTTGAGAATGCCTGGCGTGTAAACGGAGAAGTACCTAATGTGGAAATTTTTGTGGACAGGGGGCTTCTGGAATATCGTTTTTTGTGGACAAGCCTGGAGAAAACGGACCGGATTGGAAGGCGCATGGGGGTGCTTCTCTTTTTGGTGGGAGGCGTTTGCGCCTGGTTTGGCTATCGGGCCGGAATGGAGGCTGAAGTGGCGGCGCGTCAGTTTTTTACCGGTGCGGGAATGGCGGCGCTACTGTTTTTGTGGGACATGCTTCTGGATACCGGTGAAAAACGGAGGGCTCTCGGCACGATTCTGAAAGATTATTTTGAAAATTCTCTGGGGCTTCGTCTGGGTTTTCGCAGAGGGGAAGAAACGGAAGACGGGATGGAGGAGCGATTATCTGAGCGGGAAGAAAATGATCTGGCTTATTTGAAGCAGAGTCTGGACAGAATCGCGACAAGTCGGGAAGATATCGCGGAAAGTGATTCTTCTCATCGATTGACAATGGAAGAAGAGCACTTAATTAAAGAAATTTTGAAAGAATATTTGACGTAATATTTGCAAAATATCGTGCAAGATATTATAATATATTTATCATTACATAGAAAACAAAGGAGAACGGATATGGGAAGAGTAACTTTTGACTATGGAAGAGCAGAAGGCTTTTTTGAAAAGACCGAGCTGGAAGCGATGAAGATCAAGGCGGAGGCGGTTAAAAAAGTTTTGCTGGAGAAAAGCGGAGCGGGTAACGATTATCTTGGCTGGGTAGATCTTCCGGTAGATTATGATAAGGAGGAATTTGCCCGTATTAAAAAGGCGGCGGAAAAGATCCAGAGTGACTCGGACGTATTGCTGGTAATCGGTATCGGCGGTTCTTATCTGGGAGCCCGCGCCGCAATTGAATTTTTAGGAAAGAATTTTTATAATCAGATGCCCAAAGAAGAGAGAAAGGGACCGGAAGTCTATTTTGTAGGAAATAGCATCAGCAGTAGTTATCTGGCGGATCTGATGCGTCTGGTAAAGGATAAGGACGTTTCTCTGAATGTAATTTCCAAATCCGGGACGACGACCGAACCGGCGATTGCATTTCGCGTTTTGAAAAAAATGCTGATTGAGAAATATGGAAAAGAAGAAGCAAAAAAACGTATTTATGCAACGACGGACCGAGCAAAGGGCGCGTTAAAAACGACGGCGGATGAGGAAGGGTATGAGACTTTTGTGGTGCCGGATGATGTAGGAGGGCGTTTCAGTGTTTTGACGGCGGTTGGTCTTCTTCCGATCGCAGCAGCGGGTGCGGATATTGACGCTTTGATGGCCGGTGCGCAGGCGGCAAGAAAGCGGGCAATGGAAGATTCATTTGAGGAAAATGATTCCATGAAATACGCGGCCGTAAGGAATATTCTGTTGAATAAAGGAAAAAATGTAGAGATCGTAGCTAATTATGAACCGTCTCTTCATTACGTGTCCGAGTGGTGGAAGCAGCTTTACGGCGAGAGCGAAGGCAAAGACGGAAAAGGAATTTTCCCGGCGGCCGTCGATCTGACAACGGACCTTCATTCGATGGGACAGTATATTCAGGATGGGCAGAGAATCTTGATGGAAACGGTGCTCTGCGTGGAAAATTCCCGGGAGGAAATTGTTTTGGAAGCGGAGGATAATGATCTGGACGGCTTGAATTATCTGGCTGGAAAGACGGTAGATTTCGTGAATAAAAGTGCAATGAACGGAACGGCGTTGGCTCATACAGACGGACAGGTGCCGAATCTGAGGGTAAATATTCCGAAGCAGGATGAACATTCGTTGGGGGAACTGTTTTATTTCTTCGAGTTTGCCTGCGGTATCAGCGGTTATCTTCTCGAGGTGAATCCGTTCAATCAGCCGGGCGTGGAAAGTTATAAGAGAAATATGTTCGCGCTTCTCGGGAAACCGGGCTATGAGAAAGAGCGTGAGGAACTTCTTAAGAGATTATAAGAAACGGATAGATTTATTGAGGGAAGTTTTATAAAAGAACGGGGCTATTGTGGAAGCGGTTTGAAACGGTCGGCGGAGCAATAGCTTCGTTTTGTTTTTATAAAGCTTCAGTCATCATCTTCCTCGATAACCTGTAATTCGAGAAAATCAAAATCGATGACTTCGATAAAATTATCTGAAAAAAAGCGGGTTTTGGCGACTTTTTGAAATTCCGAGACGTTTTTGTTTAACCAGATCGGAACGCTTAAGTCAAATTCCGCGCAGACTTTCTCCAGGCCGGAAAAAACTTTACGGGTACGGTTGACGTTTGAGCCGTCCTCAATTACGATATCCTGTATTAAATGATTTTTATGAAATATCTTGCCCCAAATTCGAAACATATTCTTGCCCCTTATACGCATTTGTTGTAAAATAAGACATAGATTTTTAAAAATTGCCAATGATATCAGTATATCGGCTGAGCGGCGTTTTGTCCAGATAAAACCGCGCAGTTGCAACTGGAAGGAGATACACGAGGAGGAAATGGGATGGCGGCGGAAATCATCGACAGTGTTGGATTTCTGGAGGAAGCGAAAGCGGCGCTGAAAATTGTGAACGAAGAAAAAATCCGGATCCAGAGCCTGGAAATTGAGAGTAAAAAGCTGGAAAAGGCATTAAAGGATGAGAAGAAGGCGCAGACGGATCTGATTAAATTGACTCTGAAAAAGCGAAAAGAAGAGCTGGCGGCTACTTATGACGGGGAATTAACGAAGACGGGCGATAAGATCCGGAAAGAAAAATCCCGTCGGGAAAAAGCAATTTCTCAGGGGAAAAAGGCGCGGGCGAAAGCGGAGACCGAAGAGCTTCGTAAACAGAATCAGCAATTAAACCAGGAAGCGAAGCGAATGTTTAAAAAGGAACATTTGCCGACATTTTGCAATAGCACTTTATATTATTCGTTGTTTTTTGCAAAGGGAGCGAAAGAGCTTCTGGTGATGTTTTTGACATTCCTGATTGTTTTTCTGGCGCTTCCTTTTGGGGTCTATTATTTGCTTCCGGCAAAGGGAATTGGTACAATAATACTGGTTTATGTGGTAGATATTCTGGTTTTTGGCGGAAGTTTTATCATAATCAGTGAAAAAACGAAAATGACACATCCGTCGGCGATAAAACAGGGACGTAATTATCGGGATGCGATTCTGGCGAATAAAAAAAAGATCCGTAAGATCGAGAAGAGTATTGCCCGGGATGATAATAACAGTTATTATGATCTGGAAGAATACGATGAGAAGCTGGATAAGTTAAGCCTGGATTATGAGGAAATCAGCGGGCAGAAGAAAGAGGCGTTGGAAAATTTTGAGAAGGTCACCCGTAAGGTGATCACGGACGAGATTATAGCGAATGCACAGGAGCGTATGGATAGCCTTTCTGCCAAAAGTATTCAGGTGGAAAAAGAATTGAAGGCGGCTGAGAGTCATGCCAGGGAAGCTTCCTTATCGTTTACGGATGCGTATGGAGCTTACATCGATAAGGAGTATTGGCAGCAGGAAAAATTGGATCAGTTGATCGAAATTTTAAAAAATGGTGAAGCAAAAAGCATAACTGAAGCACAAACTATTTACAAAACGAAAAAATAGTGCTATAATGTCCTAGTACATGACGGGGCATTAGCGCAGTTGGGAGCGCGCCACACTGGCAGTGTGGAGGCCAGGGGTTCAAGTCCCCTATGCTCCATGAGAAAACCTCTTGATTTTTCAAGAGGTTTTTTTACGTAAAAGTGTCTGTCGTTTCATTTGATGGCAGCTCTCTGCTTTCCTTTTTTTTGTTTAAAAAAAACATATAGCAAAGACCAGCCGACACAATGAACCCCAAGGATAACCATATCTTTGGCGGCGGTTGCAGTACTGCCGTTCACCAGTTCCATAATCCCCTCAAAAGTGGCGCTGGACGGTATAAGGTAACAGATATATGAGAGAACGTTATTTTCTGCCGGCACCAGATATTTCAACAGGGGAACCGTCATAAATACAATCATAATAACCTTGATGTAAACGATACCTGCCATTAGCCCGTCCGAAATATGGCCGACGAACAGGCCGATCAGGGCCGCTACAAAGGCGGACAATATGGTCAGCGCCAGCATGGCCGCCGCCCCGACGGGGGAAAGTCTGAAACAAATCGTCGCCGTAACAACGGCGGATAAGCAGCCAAATACAAAACCGATAAAAATTTTCTGAATCACATATTGTCCGGATGTCATAGGCAGTATTTCGTTTATCAATGCAACACCGTTTTCTTTTTCGGAAAGAATATTCATGGCATTAAAGGTACAGCCCATGAACATGGCGACGATCAGCGTTACTGCCATAAGAATATATGGAAATCCCGTCGGCATATCGGGCTGTTCCAAGATCCGTATAGGGATTTCGGACAAAAGTTCCCGCTGTTCATAGAGGACCGGGAGCGTACTCGCTGTCTGCCGCCATATGGTTGCTTCATCGCCGGACAAAACGGTCCGGATACCTTTTCCGTCCGCTTCCACACCGATTCGGTTGGTAGACGGTTCCTTAATTGCTAAGAGCCATTCTTCTTTTGTCTGACAGATTGTAACATTACCGTACTTTGTGAGCCATGTTTGTGTTTCTGCGGTGATGTTGCCTTCAACCACACAAAAGTCATATTCCCCTGAAGAAGAGAGATCAATAGAGCCGGCGATATTCAGCATGATGGCTATTGCGATAGGCAGAAGAAACGACATGATGCAAAACTTGTCTTTCCTGACACTTTTCAGTTGATAGATCAATCCTTTCATGATCAGCCCTCCTTTCCCATTTCTTTGCGAAACGCTGCGGTGGTAATGCCAAAGAGCAGGAAAATGATACATGTCGCGCAAATATAATAAACAGGACTTGTAACAGGTATACCGAAAAATGCGTTTTTCAGTTTCGTATACACATGGAAAAACGGATGGTAGAGGATCCAATCCGTTTTAATGGCGGGGTTAGCCGACAGGAAAACCGGAACCGTTGTAAAGAGGGAAATCACCAGGTAGAGCAGCGAAAATTGTTTAAAATCTTTTAACAGCATTGCGCAGCCGAAGCCCGTGAGAATCATAATCAGGGACAGGATCACAGTCTGTATCAGTATGGCGGGCAGAATGCTTCCCGCCTCTGCCGGTCCCACATTAAACAGGGTTATCAAAGCTGCAAAAATCAGATCCGTGAGCAGAAAAAGAAAAATCTTGGAAAATATGAACAGATTTTTTGGAAACGGCATAACGGCATGCACACGGATTACTCCCATCTGCTTTTCTTTGAACAGTACGGACGCAATTCCCAAAAAGCCTATGGCAACAACCTCAATAAACAGTAGTTCACAGGTAATTTCTTTGCGCTGCTTCATTTCCGGGGAATTGTCTCCCACCGTTTCCGGTATATATTCGCTGCCGGGATGCAGCAGCGACAATGCATAATCCGTTCTACAGCGGTCAAATTTTTCGGTTCCTGCATAGAGTACGACATTCGGCTCATTATCCGTTATGCAAATTCCGACACCGCCGCTTGTGTCTCTGGCAAGCGCCTCATCCAGTTCTTCCATAGAAGCTACCGAGTGGATAAGCGGAGATACTTGTCCCAAAGTCTCTGCCGGATCATAGAGATATACCCGGCAGGTATCGGTATTATCCGCCATGAAATTCAGATAGCCAAAATGAATGAACAACGTATAAAGCAGAAGCGATCCCAGTGTCACAAGAAAGAATTTTCCTGATGCCGTTATTCTGCAGTCTTTTTTGAATAAAGAATAAAGACTTTTCCACATTAAGGCAACCTCCTTCCTGTGTAGCGGATAAAGATATCTTCCAAAGTCGGTTCCTGAGAGTGGACGCGGATCAGTTCGTCATATGGAAAAGGAATACCTGATTTTAGTTCTGCAGCTTCAATAGTTTGCTCTTCGTGCCTGCCTTGATACAGATAATCGATAATAATGCTGTGGTTGCTGTTTTGCTCTTTCAAATTTCGGGGCGTATCAAGTGCGACAATATTTCCGTTGGAGATAAAAGCCACTCGGTCACAGAGCAGATCCGCGTCCAGCATATTATGGGTCGTTATGAATATTGTCGTTCCTTTCCTCCGCTCCTTTTCTATAATTCTGCGGAAGAGAACGGCTCCGGTAGGATCAAGGCCGCTGGTAGGTTCGTCCAAAAACAGGAGCTTTGGGTTACTGATCAAGGCTCTCGCCATGCTGACACGCTGACGCATGCCTTTGGAGTAAGAGGATACCGGTTTCCTTCGAAAGTCCTTCTTAAATTCCAGCTCGTCAAGCAGTTCTTCCGCATCCCGCAACTGTTCTTTTGGATAAAACGAGGAGAAGTAATGCAAGTTGTCAAGAGCGCTTAAATTGGCATACAGATAGGGAAACTCAAACAGAACGCCGATCTTCCGAAAGAAATCCTGCGTATGCGTGTTCCTTAAATCTTTCCCGAACAGAGAGACCCTGCCGCCATGGGCTTTCAGGATGCCGGTTAATATCTTTTGGGTCGTGGATTTCCCGGAGCCGTTGGGCCCCAGGAAACCAAAAATTTCTCCGTCTTCCACGGTGAAGTTCAAACCATGTAATGCCTGCTTGTCTTTCATATAAGAAAAAGTTAAATTTTTCACTTCAATCACTCGTCATCTCCCCATTTCCCGTATTGTCCGTTTTTCTTGTTTTGCTCCCGTCCGCTCCACCACTTCATAAATTTTATTTTGAACGGGATAGAGATGATAAGCACCGTTACAATTACAAGCCACCAGTACCATTTCAAACCTAAAAACATAAGCATGACCTCCTTATTTTGCGGGCGGCGGTCCGGGCGGACGTATTTGCGTGTCCGCTGGGCAACTGCCGTGAGATGGGGTAAGAATAAAAAAGTGCGTTGAAGTTCATGTGAAATCGATGAAAAGTCGATGTGAAATTTTTAAATAAAAAAGCTTCGATTTTTGAAAACCGAAGCTTTTTCGTACGCAGTTATTTTATAATAGGAATGGAAAAATAGAATACCACTCCATCCTGCCGGTTTGCTGCGCCGTACCTTAGATGCTGCATAGAAAGGATTTGTGCCACAATCGCAAGCCCCAATCCGGAACCGCTGTATTTTGTATTCTTATCGCGATAAAATTTTGTCCAGATTTTTGGGAGATTTTCCTGCGGGATAGGCGATCCCTGGTTATAGATAGAAAAATTCAGCATACCGCCGCGTTCTTTCAGTGACAGTTTCAAAATGCCGCCTGGCCGGACATTTCTTTTGGCGTTGACAATCAGATTGTTCAGTACCTGTTCCATTCGATTCTTGTCGGTGTTGACGTAGACAGGCAGCTCCGGCAATTCATATTGCAAGTCAAAATCAGCATCCGGGGTATCGATCAGCAAGCGTCCGGCAATGGTTTCCAGAAGTTCGACAAAGTCAAAATGTTCCGTGCGAAGTTCGGCGGCTCCGCTTTCCAGCGCGGATAAATCAAGCAAGGTGCTGATCAGGCGGCTCATGCGTTCCGTTTCCGCCACGATAACCTCGTGGTAACGTTGTTTTTTGGTATCGTCGGTTTCATCCTGCAAACCTTCCGCATAAGCCTGAATCACGCCCAGCGGGGTTTTCATTTCATGGGAAAGGTTGTCCGTCAGCTCTTTGTGTTCGGCCAGCAGACGCTTTTTTTGCTTGACGTCCTGTTCCAGCTTTTTGTTTGCATTTTCCAGTTGTCTGAACGCCTCCTGTAAATTTTCGGCCATAATGTTCAGACTGCAGGAAAGTTCCCCAAATTCATCGCGTCCCGTTATTCTGCAAAGCCTTGAAAAGTCTAAATTTGCCATGCTCCGGGCGACGTCGTTCAGTTCGGATACGGGCTCTGAAATGCATCGGGCCATCCATAAGTCAATGATACAGATCAGAGCGATAACGAAGACAAACCAGATTCCAAGGGAAACATCTGAATTTAGAGGCAGTCTGGTAGAAAGCGCATAAGATAATACCAGAATAGCTCCCGCCAGTTTGGAAGCCAGCACAATTTTCTTCCGAATGGTAAAAATGTTCATGTGATCGGTTATTTTCATACTGTCACCTCGAATTTATAGCCGGACCGGATGAGCGTGACGATGTGTCTGCCTTCATCGCCTAATTTCTGGCGGAGGGTTTTGATGTGTGTATCTACCGTTCTGGTGGTTCCTTCAAAGTCATATCCCCATATCCGGTTAAGTAACTGCTCACGGCTGAAAATCTGACCTGGATTTGATATGAAAAGATGAAGCAGTTCATATTCTTTGTGGGTCAGTGTAATTTCCTTTCCTTCCAAAAAAACTTTATGAGAGGCAGGAATGATTGAAATTTTTCCTGCATTTAGGGTGTCTGCCAAAAGAACGGAAGAACGGCGTAATAAAACGTTTGCTTTTGCCAGCAGCACGTTAGGACTAAACGGTTTTGTCATGTAATCATCTGCCCCCAGATCATAGCCTTTTAGTTTATCGTCCTCGTTGCTTTTGGCAGTTAGCATGATAATTGGGAGATTGCTCATTTCCCTTGCCATCTTACAGACGGAAAATCCGTCAAGATGGGGCATCATAATATCCAGTATCATCAGATCCATGGGATTATTTTTCAGCATCATGAGCGCATCTATGCCGTCATCTGCCGTAAAACAGGTATGACCGCCGCGCTGCATATATATTTGGCAATGATTTCCTGCATGTTTTTTTCGTCTTCGACGATCAGAATTTTCGCCATAATGTGATTTCTCCTTCTGTCGTTCTCTGTCTTTGCCAAGCGACGGTATCCCTCCCGGATGTGTGTTTGAAGCGCATGAAAGAGGATAGGGGACAGGAAACGCCCCGGTGTCAGAGGTTCCGGGGCGCTTGTTTTCAGCCTAGATTGTCGACGGCATACTGCGCTTCTTCAGGAGTAAATTTTTCGCCGTATTCGGAAACCAACTGGTCATAAATGGCGGAAGGGGACATGTCGAGGGTGTTTTGATAGCTTTTGGCTTTTTCAAGGGCATTGGCGTTCCAGTCGGCGACGATGTTATTGATCGCATACTGCGCTTCTTCGGGAGTGAATTTCTCACCGTATTCGGATATCAGTTGGTCGTAAATGGAAGCTTTGGACATGTGCAAGGTTTCACTGTAGTTTTCCGCTTTTTTTAATGCGTTGGCATTCCAGTCGACGCTCAGATTATCCATTGCGTACTGCGCGGCTTCAGGGGAGAATTTCTCGCCGTATTCGGATACCAGTTGATCGTAGATGGCCGCTTTCGACATGTGAAGGGTATCGCTGTAACTGTTCGCCTTATTTAAAGCGGATTTGTATTCGGAGGGAACATTATCGGCGGGAGCTTCCGTGGAAGCTTCACCGGCGAGTGTGGTATCGGGGGTATCCGTTTCCGGGGACTGAGAGTTGTCCGCGGAGGAGGCGCTTTTTTGGGGGGAGTCTGATTTTGATGTTTGGGAACCGCCCATTGCCGCGCCTATTACGCAAAGAAGGGCAAGAACGATTAAAACGATCTTGAGATTCCCGCCCTGTTTTTTGCGGCAATGAGGGCAGATTTTGGCATCTCGCTCGATTTCCGATTTACAGTGTTTGCAAAGTTTTGTTTCTGGACTTTTTTTCATTGTTCATACCTTATTCCTTAGTTATTTTTATCACATAAGCCTTGTCGGCCTGTGTTCATAAAACGGGGAGATACGGTGGATGTTCATAAAGTGAAGGTACCGTCGATTGATAGAGGCCAAAATCCGGCGTTTTTATTAAATGATATATTTACATAATATCAACTCCGGGCTGTAAAGTCAATAAAAAATTAAAAATATTTTAATCGTTGTTTAGGTCGGTTTATAAGGAACTACGCGCAGAACGTGAAAATGCCGATTTAAGATTATTTCCCCGATTAGCCAGGCAGCCGCCATAGCGCCTTCCCCGGATATTTCGGCAGCTTCGTCAGAAATTCCTCGTCACATCGAAGTTGATATCTTTCCGCAAAACTGCTCTGCAGAAGAAATGAAACTCTTGACCGTCCGGATTTTTGCGGTGACTTTCCCCTGCGCCCTTTTTCCTGCCTGTTTTCCGCCGCGCTAACAAAAGTTTGCGTCAATAACGAAAAAAACACTTGACAAAACGCTTCATGGGTGACTAAAAACGAAAATCATCTTTAAAAATCCGTCGCCTGACAGTGGACAGCATCCGCATATTCGCAAAATAGCTTTACTGATGGGCGAACAGGAAAAGGAGGCAGAATATGAGAAATAAAAATACTTGCCGAAATGAAATCAAATCCTACATTATCCGGGTCGAAATGACGATGGACGAGGCCGTTGAAATACTGGTTGATGAGTACGGCCGGAGCGGAAGCGTCCCCAATCTCTCCGATAAGCTGAAATGCGGAAAGACCAACTATTAAAAGTCAAGTAGATAAATGAAAAAATCAAAAGAAAATTTAATAGAAAAAAGAGTACGACAACAAGACCTGCTGTCAGGCAGGCTGGAAAGGGAAAAGGATCTAAGCCTTTGGAACATAAGGCT
>JAAWBX010000033.1 GCA_022792885.1 Lachnospiraceae bacterium | reverse complement strand
TTTAGATATTTCATCGGATATTGGAACAACAGGAGGATATGCTCCGCCAATAAGGGGCTCCCTCCTATGGTCAAACGACAGAGATACTATGAATCTCTGGATGCTGCCGCTTAGGCATTGATATCCTTGTAAAAAAAGTGGCAACCAATATTGACAATATCATAAATACCATATCAAAGACCTTGCGTTTAAGTATCTGTTTTCTGTTTCCCCATTGAGTAATATGGATAGTATTGACGGCTTATGCGTGATTTATGGAAAATGTTCTGAAAAAGATCAGTTGGTCAGTGCTTATGATAAACAATTAGACGGGCAAACAATTAAACCATTTGCCGATATTTTACCACTTCTGGAGGGAATTTCACAAAATGAGCAATACGACAAACTAAGGTTGCTTTTTGGTAAATATTTACTTAATCAAACGAGATAATGCGGAAAATCCACACATCATCAATGATGTGTGGACTTTCTTATGCACCCAGAAACGTCGGCCAACAGCGATAAGTGAATTTAGTTCCTTATCACGATAAAAGTAAGGTTTTCCTGCGTTTTTAAATTTTGCCGTCGCTTGATAAGAGCAAACGCCCGCACCGGTGTGCGTCCTTGTCAGGCGACGGTATATGATTGATTTTCGTCTTATAATTGTATATAATAAGAATGAAACGATATCGTTGCTTGACAAGAGCACATACGGATGCGGGCGTGTGTGCTCTTGTCAGGTGACGGTATGGATCATAAGCAAGAGAGGAGACGACATGAACACGGGAAAAAAGAAACGGAAGATCACGGTATTTATGCTGGCGGCTCTGCTGCTTTTCGGCCTGTTTGGATGTGCCGGGAAGCAGGGGGAGACGGTGAAGACATCCGCGGCGGAGACGGAAACGGCCGGAAGCGGCGGGGAGGAAACGAAGACGGAGGAAGCGGCGCCCCTTCGCGTCGGTTCGCTGAAGGGTCCGACTTCCATGGGACTGGTACATCTGATGGATCGGGCGGCGAACGGCGAGGCGGAAGGTACGTATGTTTTTACGATGGAGACGGCGGCGGACGTACTGCTGACGGCCATGATAAAAGGAGAGCTGGACGTTGCCCTGCTTCCGGCCAACATAGCTTCGGTGCTTTATCAGAAAACGGAAGGGCAGGTGGCCGTGATCGATATCAATACCTTGGGCGTGCTTTACGTGGTGGCTTCGGACACCGGCATTCGGAGCATGGCGGATCTGAAGGGGAAGACGTTGTATCTGACCGGAAAGGGACAGACGCCGGAATATGTGCTGCGTTATTTATTGGAAGAGAGCGGAGTGAAGGACGACGAGGTGACGTTGGAATTTAAGTCGGAGGCGGCGGAGGTCGTGAGCGCACTGGCGGCGGATCCCGCGGCTGTCGGCCTTTTACCTCAGCCTTTTGCCACGGCAGCCTGTGTTCAGAACGAGAATTTTCAGATGGTGCTGGATCTGTCCGCCGAGTGGGACAGCCTTCAGGGAGAGGGCGGAAGCCGCCTGGTGACGGGTGTGACGGTTGTGCGCCGGGAAGTTCTGGAAGAACGGGAAGAGGCCGTGAAGACATTTTTAAAGGAACGGGAAACGTCGTCGGCTTACGCGAACGAGCACACGAAAGAAGCGGCCGAACTGGTGGCGGCGGCCGGGATTCTTGAGAAAGCGGCGGTGGCCGAAAAAGCGATGCCCTACTGCAGCATTACCTGTATAAGCGGGGAGGAGATGAAGACCGCGCTGGAAGGGTATCTGAGCGTTTTGTTTGCACGGGACGCGTCTTCCGTCGGCGGCGCGTTGCCGGGCGGGGACTTTTATTATACGGCGGCGAAATAAGACGCGCCGAAGAGACGAAGGAGCGAGGAATGCAAAAGGAAAAGGCGGGAAAACGGAAAAAAGCGGGTGCGCTTCTGTTTTGGCTGCTGCTCTGGCAGCTGGCGGCTTTCTGGACGGATAATCCGTTGATTCTGGTCGGGCCGGCGGAGGCGTTTACGGCTTTAATCCGGCAGGCGGGAGAATTTTCTTTCTGGCAGGCGATCGCTTTTTCCGCCGGCCGGATCGGGGCCGGTTTTCTGCTGGCGTTTACGGCCGGTTTTCTGGCGGGGGGCCTGGCCTCCCGCTTCTTCTTTGTACGGGAACTTCTGGCGCTCCCGCTTCTTTTGATGAAGGCGGCGCCAGTGGCTTCGCTGGTCATTTTGATCCTGATCTGGCTGGGGGTGGAGGGGTTGACCCGCGCGATTACGTTTCTGGTAGTGTTTCCTGTGATTTATCAGGCGACGTTGACGGGACTGGCGTCCGCGGACGCGGAGCTTTTGGAGATGGCTAGGGTATTCCGTTTAAGCCGCTGGAAACGTTATCTGTATATTTACCGGCCGGCGGTGTATCCGTCGCTGCGGGGAAGCGCCAGGACGGCGATCGGCATGAGCTGGAAAGCGGGCGTGGCGGCGGAAGTGATCGGGATTCCTGATTTCTCTATCGGAGCAAAACTGTATATGGCGAAAATTTATTTTGATACGGCGGAGCTTTTTGCCTGGACGGCGGTGATTATTTTCTTGAGTCTGTGTTTTGAAAAGTTTTTTTTATGGATTTTGAATTGGTTGGACCGGCCGTTTGGCGGGTGGCTGACCGGGGAGCCTCCCGTTTTTTCAAAGCCGAAAACGGAAGCCTCCCGGAATATTGTCCGCGTGCGCGGTCTGTGTAAATCTTTTTCCGGGGAGCCTGTGCTGGATCATCTGGATCTGACCTGGGAAGCCGGGAAGACCTACGGGTTGACGGCGCCTTCCGGAACCGGGAAGACAACGCTTTTTCGGATCTTAACGGGCCTGGAGAAAGCGGACGAAGGGCAGGTGGAGATCGGATCCGGGGTCGGGAACGCGTCCGGGAAAGGCTGGTCCGTTGTGTTCCAGGAAGACCGGCTGTGCCCGGAGCTGACGGCGGAGGAAAACGCGCAGATCGCGGGGGGACGCGCTTATTTGTCGGAGATTTTGCCGGAGGAAAGCTTGTCGAAAAAAGCGGGTGAATTGAGCGGCGGGATGCGGCGCCGGGTCGCGATCGCGCGGGCGATGGCGGCGGACAGCGAGGGGATTTTGATGGATGAACCTTTCAGCGGGCTGGATGAGGCGGCGAAGGAGAATGTCATGCATTATATTAAGAAACATCAGAGAGGACGGACCCTGATTTTCACGACGCATGTCCGGGAGGAATTTGCACGGATGGAGGTCTGCCGGGTGGATGAGATTTAAGCGGTGCGGGCCGTTAGAGAGGAGATGATATCCGGCGCGTTATGACCATTCTGCCCGGCGGGTGTAGATGAGATTCAGGGAATCTTTCAGCCCTTTCACTTCAAAACGGACGTTTCCGCGGGTATCCGGTTCGATGAAATCGGTCAGATATCCGAATTCCTTTTCCCGGATTCGACAGAAGAACTGAAGGCAGCCGTCCGTCAGACCGGCGGGAGCGAGCGGGAACCGGGCAAAACTTCCCGGCGGGATTTCCTGAAAGACGGGGGATTGTTCATTGAAATGGACCGTGATCGGATGGTCGGAGTGATTGGCGACTTCCGCCAGGATCACAGGATTTTTTTCGTCCATGCGTCTCCTTTCTGCTAGAGATCGTTTAATTGCCGTCGGATCGTCTGCCAGTCCGGGCAGTGGATTGCCACGGCTTTCCAGAAATCCGGCCCGTGGTGCGGAATGGTGAGATGGGTCAGTTCGTGGATCAGAACGTATTCCAGGTATTGGGGCGGATATTTTACAAGTTTCAGATTGAGGAGGATCTTCTTTTCGTGGGGATTGCAGGTGCCCCAGCGGCTGGTCATGCTGCGCAGAAGATAGGTGTCCGCTTTCAGGCCGGTCCGGGCTTCGGCCCGGTTTGTAAAACCGGGAAGCGCTTCCAGAAACCGGGAGCGATACCAGGCGTTGAGGCGTTTGACTTTCTCCTGCGAAGTGACGCCTTTCGGAAGCGGAAGACGGAGGGTGTCCCCGTCGAAAAAAACGGGGCCGGCCGGTTTTCTTCCGGTATAGAAAACGGGTTCCAAGGTAAACGGTTTCCCCCAGAGCGCGGTTTGTTCGTCTTTGCGGAAAGAGGGGCCGGAGGCGTTTTTTTCCCGGATTCGCGCCTGGTTTTTCCGAATCCAGTCCAGGTGATTGTGAACCAGGTTTTCGATCTCGGAATCGGGGCACTTGAAAGGGGTGGTGATCGTTACGTCGCCGGTCTCGGAATCGACCCGCAGGTACATGTTGCGGATCGCTTTTCGCTGGATTCTAAGCGGGATTCCATCGATTTCTTGTTGCGTGGTTTGTATGGCGCGGTGCGCTTTTTCGGCCTGCATATCCGATGCCTCCTGTTTTCGAAATTATTTTTTGGAAGCGGGTTCTACGGCGATGGGCCGTCCTTTGATTCTCGCATGCCGCATGGCGTGAAGTACGTCGGCGGCATATTCTTTCGGGATGTCCACAAACGTATATTTGTCGTACATATCGATTGTTCCGATCGATTTGCCGGGGATGCCGCTCTCGCCGGCCAGAGCGCCCACGATATCGCGGGGGCGGATCTTCTGCTTTTTTCCTATGTTGATAAATAAGCGGACCATGCCGGATTTGGAAGGAAACGAAGGATCGAGTTCGGGAATCTCCGAAGAGTCCTCCTTGCCGCCGCCGGACATTTTCAGAAAAGCGGCGGCCATATCCGCGGCGGTATAATCGGAGGCGTTGACCCGTTCTTCCACGGCGTGAATCAGATCGGTCAGGCCGCCGGACGCGATCACCTGTTCCGCCTTTTCCAGCAGGTGATCGATGCGGGTGCTGGCCACGTCGTTTAAGGAAGGGACATCCTGAGCGCGGATCCTGGTTTTGCAGTAGGACTGGATCTCTCTTAACTTGTAAATTTCCCTGCCCCAGATGAAAGAAAAGGCGTGACCGACCCTTCCGGCCCTGCCGGTCCGTCCGATCCGGTGGACATAGTATTCGTCGTCCTGGGGAAGACTGTAATTGAAAACGGCTTCCACTTCCTCCACGTCGATTCCCCGGGCGGCGATATCCGTGGCGACCAGGATTTCGGTTTTGCCTTCCCGGAATCCCTGCATGACCCGGTCGCGCTGTTCCTGTTTCATATCGCCGTGGAGTCCGGCGGCGAAATAGCCCCGCCCCAGCAGCGCGTTGACCAGAAGATCGACTTCTTTTTTTGTATTGCAGAAAACGAGAGAGAGCTTCGGTGAGTAAATATCCAGCAATCGGGAGAGGACTTCCTCCCGGTTTTTATAGCTGACTTCGTAATAGAATTGTTCGATGCCGGGAACGGTCAGTTCTTTTTTGGATATCCGGATCACTTCGGCGTCTTTTTGATAATGTCTGGTGATGTCCAGAATCGGCTGCGGCATGGTGGCGGAGAAGAGAACCGTCTGGCGGTTTTCCGGGATTTCTTTCAGGATCGTTTCAATATCTTCCCGGAAGCCCATGTTCAGCATTTCATCGGCCTCGTCGAGGACGACGGTATGCAGGGAGTCCGTTCGGATGGTGCCCCGGCGCATGTGGTCCATGACTCGGCCGGGCGTGCCGACGACAAGCTGGACGCCGGCCTTTAAGGCGCGGAGCTGTTTTACAATGTCCTGTCCGCCGTAAACCGGCAGGATCTGGATGCTGCTTAAATATCTGGCGAGAGTTCGGATTTCTTCGGCGATCTGGACGGCCAGTTCCCTTGTGGGACATAAAACGATGCTCTGGAGTTTTTTGCTTTTCGGATCGATCTTTTCAAGAAGAGGGATGCCGAAAGCCGCTGTCTTGCCGGTGCCCGTCTGAGCCTGTCCGATCAGGTCCTTTCCGGCCATCATGATCGGGATCGCTTTTTCCTGGATGGGAGATACGGTTTCAAAGCCCATGAGTTTTACGGCTTTTAAAATCTCGGGTGATATCTGCAACTGTTCAAAACTAAGAGATTCTGTTTTCATAAATAAGAGCCGGTTACCTTTCTTTTTAGCAAGTAAAAACCCTCTGCCTGTTCACCAAGCAAAGGGTTTTGCAAAGTTGTCTTACCTAGTATAGCAAAAATTGTGAAAAAAGTCAAATGGAACGGATGATTTATCCGGGAAACATAAATAAGAATTAAGAGCGGAAGGATTTTTGTGAGTGAAAATGAATGAAAAAATTTATGAGTTTTATGCGGTGATTGAAGCCGTTTTGGATAAGGGCGGCGCATATATACGTTTTCCCTATGATATCAGGGAGGAATTTGGCAAAGGTAGGGTAAAAGCGGAGGTTACTTTCGACGGCGAATCCTATTGCGGAAGCATTGTAAATATGGGGGTAAAAAATGCGGACGGCTCGATTTGTTATATTATCGGGATTCGCAAGGAAATTCGGGATAAGATCGGAAAGCAGGCGGGAGATTCGGTTTTTGTTACGGTAAAAGCCGTCTGACCGGGAAGTATATGTGGAGCCTTGTTTTTGCGGGCTTCACATATTTTTCACATAAAATTAGCACTCGATGGTTGACAGTGCTGATAATATATGTTATAGTACACATAGAACAAAGACGGTTTTCTTTATCCGTCTCGGTTCGAAAAACGAAATAAAAATTGCGGGAATAGAGAGGAGAAAAAATTATGTGGATGCCTGGTGTTTTGAGCGAAAGTTTATTGGATCATTGGATGTCGGATCCGTTTGAGAGAGAATTTTTCGGAAGGAAACCGGTTTGCGAGAAGGCGGAGAGAGTTCCGATGAGAATGAAAACGGATATTCGCGAGACGGAAGGAACTTACGAGCTGGAGGTGGATCTGCCCGGTTTTAAGAAGGCGGATGTGACGCTTCAACTGGATAACGGCTACCTGAATATTCAGGCTTCCCGGACCGCGAACAGCGATGAGAAAGACGCGGAAGGAAAGTATATTCGCAGAGAGCGGTATCAGGGGCAGTGCGCCAGAAGCTTTTATGTGGGCGATCGCGTAAGACAGGAAGAGATCCGGGCCAGATTCGAGGACGGAATCCTGAAGATTTCCGTGCCGAGGGAGGATCCGAAGGCTGTGGAACAGAAAAAATATATTGCGATCGAAGGTTAAGAAGGAGGTTTATAAAGAATTCCCCCCCCCCCCCCGGGACGGGTTTGCGTTCCGGGGGATTTTTTGTTTGTGTTAAGGGACGGTACCTTTGACTTGCCTGCTCTCATATGTTTCCTAACATAGTAACTAGAGAATGCTGTCGTCTGACAAGAAGCGTGCGGTTTTTATAGGGCGGCGGCAAGTAAAGGAGAGTTGCAAAATGGAGACAAAAGAGAGAATCCGGGCGGATTATGACGCTGCAGAGTGGAAACCGCTGCAAACGAGGCTGTATCATCTGGGAGTAAACTGGACTTATCGCGGTTTCGGGATGGCAATGGAAGCGGCCATGATGGTGAGACGGGATGAAAGTCTCGGGTCCTGTATGAAAGGCGTTTATATTGACGTGGCAAAAAGGAACCGGACGGGCAGAGAAAACGTACAAAGGGATATCGCAACGCTCATTCGGGTGATCTGGGAGGAAGGAAACAGGGAATTGCTTCGGGAAATGGCCGGCCGGGTTTTGGCGGATACCGTTTAAAACGTACGGCAGATATTTGTCGAAAAAAACGGTTTTGAAAAACTTGTAAATATTTCAGAAATATTTTCTCTATTAAGTATTTACATTTTGGCGGAAATGCTATATAATAATTAAGAACTGGTTGGGAAAGTGAAGAGGGGAATTCATTTATGCCAGTGGGAGAGGGATTTGTTTGAAGAGAGGGGAACCGCAGAAGCCGACCGGCTTCTGCGGTTTTCTGGCGTTTTAGGGGAACGGCGCGGGAAATAGAAAAGGAAATTTTAGAGAAATTCCATTGCTTTGTTTTTGGGAAAATGTTATACTGTCTCTACATGTTTTGCATGAAGGAAAGAAGCGAAAACAGGAATGGATACGATAATTGTGACGCTCTCCCGTGAAGCGCTCCCGCGGAGCGGAGGGGGTGAAGAGGAGAGGACCCCTTACCCGGAAGTTCTGGCAAGGGCGGGAGAGATTCTGCGTCTGGGCGGGCTGGTTGCGTTTCCTACCGAGACGGTTTACGGCCTGGGCGGGAACGCGCTGGATAAAGAAGCGGCGAGGAAGATCTATGCGGCGAAGGGGCGCCCTTCCGATAACCCTCTGATCGTGCATATTGCGGATCGGGAGGAGTTGGACGGGCTGGTTTCGGAGGTCCCGCCGATGGCGGATCGATTGATGGAAGCTTTCTGGCCGGGGCCCATGACGTTAATATTGAAGAAGAAGCCGGTTATACCGGATGAGACGACGGGAGGTTTGCGTACGGTGGCGGTCCGTATGCCAAGCGATCCGGTGGCGGCGGCGCTGATTCGGGCGGCGAAGGTGCCGATTGCGGCGCCCAGCGCGAATTTGTCCGGGCGGCCGAGCCCGACAAGAGCCGAACATGTGATAGAGGATATGAGAGGCCGGATCGAGATGATTTTAGACGGAGGTCCGGTTGGGATCGGGCTGGAATCTACGATTATTGACTGCACCGGGGAGGAGCCGGTGATCTTGAGACCCGGATATGTTTCACGGGAGATGCTGGAAGAACTTTTTGACCGGGTGTCGGTCGATCCGGCCAGCGTAGGGCCGACGGGAGAGGGGGAACATCCCAAAGCGCCCGGAATGAAGTATCGGCATTACGCGCCCGAAGCGGCGCTGACTTTGTTCGAGGGAGAGAGTCGTGCGGTGACGGAACGGATTCGCGCCAGAGTGGCGGAGGACGTTCGGAACGGAAGGCGGGTCGGTATCATTGCTGCCGATGAGACGAAGACGGATTACCCGGAAGGGATCGTCCGGAGTATCGGGAGCCGCAGGAATGTCGAAACCGTGGCGCATAATCTGTTTGCCGTTTTGAGAGAATTTGACGATCTTGGCGTGGAAGCGATCTATTCGGAGAGTTTTTCTCCGGAAGGGATCGGACAGGCCGTCCGCAATCGTCTGACGAAAGCGTCCGGTTATCGGATCGTGCGTGTGGACGGCCCCTCCACGTATCCGGCGGAATAGGCGGCATGTTTGAAGAAGACGGAGAATATCGCGTTTGCCCGCCGAAAATAGCGATACGTTGTAGCGGAGGGTGTGGTTATGGCAAATTTTTCGAGACTTATTTTTGTCTGTACGGATAATTCCTGCCTGAGTATCATGGCGGAGACCGTGATGAATCGGATAAAAAGAGGACGGCCTTTGGAGGTGATGTCCCGGGGGCTGGTCGTCTTGTTTCCGGAACCGGTGAACCAGAAGGCGGTCACGATTTTGGAGAATCACTATATGGAGCCGCTTGCCAGGGAATCGAGAGGACTTGAGACCAGGGATCTGAACGAGACGACGCTGGTTCTGACTATGACGGTTTCGGAAAAGCGCAGGGTGATGGAGAGTTTCCCGATGGCGAATTTTGTATATACGCTCAGGGAATTTACCGGGGAGTCCGGGGACGTTGAGCAGCCGGGCGGAGAGTTGGAGAATTATGAGGCCTGTTATCGAAGGATTCTGAGGTTGGTGACGGCGGCAGCCGAGATTTTGTTCAAGGAGGAAAAAGCGTGATTGCGTTGGGATCCGATCATGGCGGTTTTGAATTAAAGAAGGAGATTATCCGTTATCTGGAAAAGAACGGGTATGAATATAAGGATTTTGGATGTTATACGGAGGATGCGACGGATTATCCGGTTTACGCGAAGCTGGTTGGCCGCGCCGTGGCTTCCGGTGAGTGTGAAAAGGGGATTTTAACGTGCGGAACCGGGATCGGGATTGCGATCGCGGCGAACCGGATAAGCGGAATCCGGGCGGCCGTGTGTACGGATTGTTTTACGGCTCAGGCCACGAGAGAACACAACGACGCGAATGTACTGGCGCTGGGGGGCCGGGTGGTGGGCGTCGGACTGGCGCTTAAGATCACGGAGACGTTTCTGACAACGGAGTTTTCCGAGGGGGAGAGGCATATAAGGCGGATTCGCCAGATCGAGGATCGGCAAGGGGGCGAAGCATGAGCGAGAAGCGGCAGGATTATATTTCCTGGGACGAGTATTTTATGGGGGTGGCTCTTTTGTCGGGGAAGCGTTCAAAGGATCCCAGTACGCAGGTTGGCGCCTGTATCGTCAGCGAGGACAATAAGATTCTTTCTATGGGATACAACGGGTTCCCTTCCGGATGTTCCGACGATATATTTCCCTGGAATCGGGATGGGGACGACCCTTATGAGAATAAATATTTTTACAGTACGCACAGTGAATTGAACGCAATCTTAAATTACCGGGGCGGAAGTTTGGAGGGAGCCAAGCTTTATGTGACGCTGTTTCCCTGCAATGAGTGTGCGAAGGCGATTATTCAGTGCGGGATCCGCACGATCGTTTATCAGGAGGATAAGTATTCCAACACGTCGGCCGTGCGGGCATCGAAAAGGATGCTGGACGCAGCCGGGATTCGGTATTATCAATACGGCTCAAGTGGTCGAAAGATTATATTGGAGTTATGATAAGGTTTCATATTTTTCCACGATTCTGCCATAATAATTTTATTATTATGTAGAAGCATATGTAAAAGACCGAAGGGACAGTCTTTTTACGTAATTTCACACTGAAAGGCGGTGCGAGAGAATATGTCTCTGGAAGCAATGAAGAAGGTGACGGAAGCGGAACAGCTTTCCGCCCAGCGTAAGGCCGAAGCCGAATCTGCCGCGAAGAAAGCGACAGCCGAAGCGGAACGGTCCGGCGCAGAGGAACTCAAAGCAGCCAAACAGAAAGCGGAGCAGCAGGTAAAAGCGATGATGGCCGACGCCCAGGCACAGGCGGCCAAGGATGCGGAAGCCGTCAGGGAAAAGACGGCGAAGACCTGCGAGGCTCTGAAAAAAACAGCACAGGAGCGGCTTGATCGGGCGGCGGCTCTGGTTGTGGAAAGGGTAGTGAACGACTGATGTCAATCGTAAAGATGAAACGTCTGAAGCTCATAGCCCTGAATGAGCAAAGGGATGATTTGCTGGCCGGTCTGCTCCGGGTGGGCTGCGTGGAGGTAACAGAACCGGAAGGTGAATTGTCCGACCCCGAGTGGGCTGCACTGGCCCATCGGGACAGCGCTTCCATTATGGAAGTGAAGAGCAGGGCGAACGCGCTCAGTTCCGCTCTGGACGCGTTGAAGAAATACGCGCCGGTAAAGTCGGGGCTTTTCGAGCTTCGTGAAGGTATCACGGAGGAAGAGTTTTTCGACGAGGAACGCCTTAAAAAGGCCGAAGGCGTGGCGGAGAAGATCAATGAGGAGGTTCGGGAGATCTCTCAGATCTTTGCCAGAGAGAATCGATTGAAAGGGCAGGCGGCGAGCCTGACGCCCTGGAAGGATCTGGACTGGCCGCTGGAACAGGAAGGAACGACGTTTGTCAATACGTATTTTGGCGTCTGTCCTTCGGGTGTGGATTTCGGAAAGCTTCAGAATGATCTGGCGGCGGCGGTGCCGGAAGCGGAACTGCTTCTGGTGCATGAGGATAAGGAACAGAAGTATCTGTTTCTGATGGCGCACAAATCCGCGGCTGAGGAAGCTCTGGAAGCTCTCAGGCCGAATTCGTTTTCGACCGTCCGTTTTAAGGATGTGAAGGGAACAGCGGCCGGCAATTTGTCGGCTTTGGACGCTCAGTTGAAGGAGATGGAGGAAGACAGGAAACGCCGGGCGGACGGCATCGCTTCCTATAAAGAAGAGCGGCAGAACCTGAAGATATGCCAGGACCGGATGAAGCAGGAATTGAGCAAGCAGATGGCCAGGGAGAATTTCCTCACGAACGGGACCGTCCTGTTTATGGAAGGCTGGGTAGCCGGAACCGGCGTCGCAAAGCTGGAGGAGGAATTGGCGAAATACTGCTGCGCTTATGAACTGACGGATCCCGGAAAAGACGAGAAGCCGCCGGTGCTCTTAAAGAATCCCGCCTGGGTGGAACCGATGAATATGGTTGTGGAGATGTATTCGCTGCCGGCGTATAACGGAGTGGATCCGGATCCCCTGATTTGGCCGTTTTTTGTGTTTTTCTTCGGCCTGATGTTTGCGGATGTGGGTTATGGCCTGATTATGCTGATCGCCTGCCTGGTTATTCGGAAGAAATATAAGCCGAAGAAGACGATGGGATACATCTGTGGTCTTGGGATTTTGCTTGGTATCAGCACCACGATCTGCGGCGCCTTGACGGGAGGTTTCTTCGGCGATGCGATTCCGGTGATTGCCGAGAATTTCTTCGGCAAAGAGATCAAGATGTGGAGCCTGGTAAGCCCTCTGGAGAATCCGATGACGATCCTGTATTTTGGTATCGGCCTTGGTATCGTGCATATGTTCTTCGGTATGTGCGTCAAGATCTATATGGGTTTCCGGGACGGCGAGGCGATGGAAGCAATTCTGGATGTGGTTCCCTGGTGGCTGTTTTTGGGCGGCATTGCCGTGTTTGCTCTGACCGGCAGCGCGCTTTTGATCTGGATCGGCGTGGCGAGCCTTGTGTTGACGCAGGGGCGTCACAAAAAGGGAATTATCGGCAAGTTCTTCGGCGGCGTACTTTCTCTGTATGACGTGACGAGCTGGCTGGGAGACATTCTTTCTTATTCCCGTATTATGGCCCTGATGCTGGCGACGACGGTAATTGCCAGCGTGGTGAATATTTTGGGGTCTTTGCCGGGCAATATCATTGCGTTTGTATTGATCTTTGCTTTCGGGCATATTTTCAACCTGGGCATCAATGTTATCGGTACGTATGTACATGCGGCACGATTGCAGTACCTGGAGTTTTTCGGCAAGTTTTACAAAGACGGCGGCGTGCCTTTTAAACCTCTGACATATGACACGAAATACGTGGATATCGTCGGCGACGAGGCAAAAACCCCCGCATCAAAATAAAAATCATCATCAAAGATATTTGAGGAGGAAGAAACAATGGAATGGATGCAAACTTGTGGAACAGCGGTTGCTTTTATAGGGGCTTCTCTGGCGGTAGGTATGGCCTGCTCCGGCTCCGGTAAAGGTGTTGGTTCGGTAGGTGAAGTCGGCGCGGGCGTTCTGTCCGAAGATCCGGGCAAATTCTCTTCCGTTCTGATCTTACAGATCATTCCCGGTACTCAGGGTCTGTACGGCCTGGTAGCATGGTTCTTCGCCCTGATGAAGTTGGGCTTCTTCAGCGGCAGCCTGGTAGAGCTTTCGATCGCGCAGGGCTTCCAGTTCTTCGCAGCCTGCCTTCCGATTGCGATCGGCGGTTACGTTACGGCAATCGCTCAGGGTCGATGCGCTGCGGCCGGTGTAACGATGACGGCAAAACGTCCGGAAGAAATGTCCAAGGGCATCATCATGGCCATCATGGTTGAGTTCTATGCGATCCTCTGCTTGCTGGCGACGTTCCTGATGCTGAACAGCCTGATCTAGTAAACAAATCTCCATCGAAAGGATGGCATAAGCTATGAACGGAATTGAGAAAATCACAGCGCGCATCACAGGAGATGCCGAGAGCGAGATCGCGAAAATCCGGGAAGAGGCAGAGGCTTCCGTGAAGAAGATTCAGGCAATTTATGAGGAATCGAAGCGGGAAGAGACGGAAAGCATCCTGGAAAAAGGTCGGAAAACGGCCGCGGAACAGAAAGAACGCCTGGATAATATGGCTCAGATGGAATCCAAGAAGATGATTCTGGCAGCCAAACAGGAGATGCTGGATGAGGCATATGAACGCGCGCTTACCAATTTAACAGAACTTCCGGAACAGGACAAGATACGGCTTCTTGCCAAATTGGCGGCCCAGGCGTCGGTCAGCGGAAACGAGGAAGTGATCTTTTCCGCGAGCGACCGGGATCTCTTCGGCGCGCGGGTGGTGGAAGAAGCGAACCGCATGCTTGCGGGAGCCGGGAGACAGGCGGGACTGAAGGTTTCCGCCGCTCAGGCGGCAATCCGCGGCGGACTGCTTTTGACTGACCGGAATGTGGAAGTAAACTGCGCATTTGAAACTCTGGTTCGTCTGACTCGGAACGAAACGGCCGGTCAGGTAGCAAAGGTACTGTTCGACTGAGGGGAAAGGAGGACAACTTGACAAAGATCAAGGATACCGACTATCTGTTCCTTTCGGCTAAGGTGCGAACGATGGAACGGAACCTTTTGAACAGGGACCGGATGGAACAGATGCTGGAAGCACATTCGGATCTGGACGCGGTGCGTGTTCTGTCAGAATGCGGATATCCGGAAATGACGGAAGTAAACGTGGATATTCTGAATGAGATCCTCTCAAAAGAACGGGATCAGATATTCAAGGAGATATCCAATTACATGCCGGATCCGGCTGTCATGGATGTGTTTAAAATCAAATATGATTATCATAACGCTAAGGTGATCTTGAAGGCGGAAGCTCTGGGAACGGACGGGAATCGGTTGTTTATGGATATCGGCCGGGTGCCGGCAGCCGAGATGGCGGATTCCGTTCGCTCTTCGGAGTTTTATAATATGCCTCCGATCCTGAAAAAGGCCGTAATTGAGGCGAGAGAAGTGCTTGGCACGACGAAGGATCCCAGGCTGGCGGATTCCATTTTGGATCAGGCCTATTTTGAGGATATGAACGCGCTGGCGGAGGAAGCCGGTTCGGAGTTCCTTCTGGGATACGTCAGGACATTGATCGATATTGCCAATATGCGTTCCATTGTCCGTACGTCACGGATGGGGAAGGGAACGGAGTTTTTGGAAGGCGTTTTGTTTGCCGGCGGCGATGTGGGAGTGCGCCGGATCTTAAGCGTGGTATCGGCCGGCGGTTCCGTGGAAGACCTGTACACGACTTCCACTCTGAAAGAGGCGGCGGAGGCCGGAGCGGCCGCGGCCAGAGGAAGCAGCCTGACGCGTTTCGAGAAACTGTGTGACGATGCACTGACCGCTTATATAAGCAAAGCGAAATACGTTGCCTTCGGCGAGGCGCCGATCATCGCGTTTCTGGCGGCGAAGGAGAACGAGCTTACGGCGGTGCGGATTATTATGACGGGACGTCTGGCGGGTTTATCCGCAGACACGATCCGGGAAAGGCTGCGTGAGTCTTATGTATAAAATTGCGGTATTGGGCGATCGGGACAGCGTTCTTGGATTTAAGGCGTTAGGGCTGGACGTGTATCCGGCGGAGACGGTGGAGGAGGCGAAAACCATACTTCACAGGCTGGCTTCGGAGGATTGTGCGATCGTATATCTGACGGAACAGTTGGGCGTTCAGATGGAAGAGGAAATCGCCCGTTATAAAGACGAGATGAAACCGGCGATCATTCTGATCCCCGGGAAGGACGGATCTTTAGGCATCGGAATGGCGAACGTGACCCGGGCCGTAGAACGCGCCGTAGGCGCCGATATTTTATAGTAAGCATTGAGCAGTGCACTCCGAAGGGGAGCCGAGGCCGGCCGGAAACGGCCGGGTCCGGGTCCGCATCGGAGTATAGGGCGAGAGCCCGAGGCGAACGAGAGCAAAGCGAGCGTGAGCGTAGCACTGTGTAATAGAGGCAGTGCACTCCGAAGGGGAGCCGAGGCCGGCCGGAAACGGCCGGGTCCGGGTCCGCATCGGAGTATAGGGCGAAAGCCCGAAGCGAACGAGAGCATGTGTGAGATCGCGCTGCTGGTAAGACGAATACACTTTGAAAGAAGGTAAAATCGATGGGCAAAATTGTTAAGGTTTCCGGGCCGTTGGTTGTTGCGACGGGTATGTCCGACGCGAACATGGCCGACGTGGTCCGCGTAGGCGAACAGGGCCTGATCGGAGAGATCCTGAACATGAACGGCGATTCTGCGTCGATTCAGGTATATGAGGAGACATCCGGCATCGGCCCCGGCGCTGACGTTGTGACGACGGGCGCGCCTCTTTCCGTAGAACTGGGCCCCGGCCTGATAGAGAACATTTACGACGGGATTCAGCGTCCGCTGGAATCCATTATGAAGATCGCGGGTTCTACGATCACCCGCGGTATTGAAGTTCCCGCTCTGGATCACGAGAAGAAGTGGGATTTCCATCCGACCGTATCCGTGGGTGACGCGGTGGCGGCCGGCGATATCATCGGTACCGTTCAGGAGACCACTTCCATTCTTCATAAGATTATGGTACCGGTAGGGCTGAGCGGAACGATCGCTTCCATTCAGGAAGGTTCCTACACCGTGCTGGAGGCCGTTGCGACGCTGACGACCGAGAGCGGCGAGACGAAGGAGCTGACCATGATGCAGAAGTGGCCGGTTCGTGTGGGCCGCCCTTATAAGAAGAAATACGCGCCGTCCCAGCCTCTCTGCTCCGGGCAGCGTGTAATCGATACGCTGTTCCCGCTGGCCAAAGGCGGTACGGCTGCCGTTCCCGGTCCTTTCGGATCCGGTAAGACGGTTGTTCAGCATGCGCTGGCGAAGTGGTCGGACGTGGATATTGTGGTCTACATCGGCTGCGGTGAGCGTGGAAATGAGATGACCGACGTATTGAGAGAGTTTCCGGAGCTGGTAGACCCCAGAACCGGAGAAACATTGATGAAAAGAACCGTTTTGATCGCGAATACTTCCGATATGCCGGTGGCGGCCCGTGAGGCATCCATTTATACGGGTATTACGATTGCGGAGTATTTCCGCGACATGGGTTACGACGTGGCCGTTATCGCGGATTCGACTTCCCGTTGGGCCGAGGCTTTGCGTGAGATGTCCGGACGTCTGGAGGAGATGCCCGGTGAGGAAGGTTATCCGGCATACCTGGCTTCCCGTCTGGCACAGTTTTACGAGCGCGCCGGCTGGGTATCCTGTTTGGGCAGCGAGGAAGACCGGAGAGGTTCCCTGACTGCGGTAGGCGCCGTATCGCCGCCCGGCGGCGACCTTTCGGAGCCGGTATCTCAGGGTACCATGCGGATCGTTAAGGTATTCTGGGCGTTGGATTCGTCCCTGGCGTACCGCCGTCATTTCCCGGCGATTAACTGGCTGAACTCTTACTCTTTGTATCTGGAGGCGTTAAAGCCTTGGTATGACGAGACGTTGGGTGAAGGATACTATAAGAACCGTGAAAAAGCCATGAGCATTCTTCAGGAAGAATCCAGTCTGAACGAGATCGTTCAGTTGGTAGGTAAGGATGCGTTGTCGCCTGCGGACCAGTTAACGCTGGAGACGGCGAGGATGATTCGGGAAGATTTCCTGCAGCAGAATGCTTTTGTAGATATTGACAGCTATTCCTCTTACGACCGTCAGGAGAAACTGATGCAGATCATTCTGAAATACGACGCTCTGTGCCGGGACGCCATTGACCGGGGCGCAAAAACGACGGATCTGTTCGAGATTCCGGCCCGCGCATTGATCGGCCGCGCCAAGAGCGTGCCGCAGGACGAGTATGTGGAGTCCTACAAGAAGATGGAAGCGGAGATGGAAATGCAGATCGCGGACCTGGCAGAGAAAGGGGGACTTGACGGATGATTAAGGAATATCGTACTATACAGGAAATCTCAGGGCCTCTGATGGTTGTTAAAAAGGTGGAAGGCGTTACCTATGACGAACTGGCAGAGATCGAGCTGCCGGACGGGACCGTCCGCCGCTGTAAGGTCCTGGAAGTAAACGGAGATAATGCGGTCGTACAGCTTTTTGAGAGTTCGGCCGGTATCAATCTGGCTCAGTCGAAAGTTCGTTTTCTGGGGCATCCGCTGGAACTGGGAGTTTCGGAAGACATGCTTGGCCGCGTATTTAACGGTATGGGTGTGCCGATCGACGGAGGGCCCGAGATTCTGGCGGAAGAGCACCGCGACATTAACGGCCTGGCGATGAATCCGGCGGCCCGCGATTATCCGAATGAATTTATTCAGACCGGTATCTCCACGATCGACGGTCTGAATACGCTGGTACGCGGACAGAAGCTGCCGATTTTCTCCGGTTCCGGTCTGCCGCACGCGAATCTGGCGGCTCAGATTGCCCGTCAGGCGAAAGTGTTGGACGGCGAATCGAATTTCGCCGTTGTATTTGCCGCGATCGGTATCACTTTTGAAGAATCGGACTTCTTCGTACAGGAGTTCCGCCGCACCGGTGCGATCAATCGTACGGTTCTGTTTACCAACCTGGCGAACGACCCGGCGGTTGAGCGTATTGCTACGCCCCGTATGGCGCTGACGGCTGCCGAATATCTGGCGTTTGAAAAGGGAATGCACGTATTGGTTATCCTGACGGATATTACCAACTACGCGGAAGCGCTTCGTGAAGTATCGGCGGCGAAGAAAGAAGTTCCCGGCCGTCGTGGTTATCCGGGTTATTTATACACCGACCTGGCTACGATGTACGAGCGCGCCGGCCGCCGGTTGGGGCATGAAGGTTCCATTACCATGATTCCGATTCTGACCATGCCGGAAGACGATAAGACGCATCCGATTCCGGACCTGACCGGTTATATTACCGAAGGCCAGATTATTCTGTCCCGGGAATTGTTCCGCAAGGGTATTACGCCGCCGGTGGATGTGCTGCCGTCTTTGTCCCGTCTGAAGGATAAGGGGATCGGCGACGGGAAGACCCGTGAAGACCATTCCGGAACCATGAATCAGCTGTTCGCGGCATACGCGAGCGGCAAGGAGGCCAAGGAGCTGATGTCCATCCTGGGTGAGGCGGCTCTGTCGGCGACCGACCTTCTGTACGCGAAGTTTGCGGATGAGTTTGAGAAACGTTACGTCAATCAGGGGCCGGAGGAAAACCGTTCCATCGAAGAGACGCTGGATCTCGGTTGGGAGCTGTTGTCCATCCTGCCGGAGACGGAGCTTAAGAGAATTAAGCAGGAGCACATCGACAAGTATCTCCCGAAGAAGAAAAGCAATTAGGGGGTGAGGTAGATGGCTGCAACCAATGTAAGCGCAACCAGAATGGAGCTGACCCGGTTGAAGAAGAAGTTGAAGACCGCGGTGAGAGGCCATAAACTTCTGAAAGACAAGCGGGATGAGCTGATGAAACAGTTTCTGGACGTGGTACGGGAGAACCGGGAACTGCGCGCCAGAGTGGAGGAGGCTCTGATGCGGGCTCACGCGTCCTTTACGGTCGTGTCGGCGTTGATGTCCTCCGAGATGCTGGAGCAGTCTTTGATGTATCCGAAACAGAGCGTGGATCTGGATATGAAGTTTAAGAATATCATGAGCGTGAATGTGCCGGAATATCAGTTTAAGACTCAGAACGCGGACAGCGGGGACGTGTACCCTTACGGATTTGCCACGACTTCCTGTGAACTGGACGGCGCTGTGGATGCGTTGTCGTCCGCGTTTCAGGATATGTTGAAGCTGGCTCAGATCGAGAAGACTTCTCAGCTTCTGGCCGAGGAGATCGAGAAGACCAGGCGTCGTGTAAACGCGTTGGAATATGTTATGATCCCCGAGACGCAGGAGCAGATTCGGAGAATTACCATGAAGCTGGATGAGAATGACCGCAATACGACGATTCGTTTGATGAAGGTGAAGGATATGCTTCTGGCTCAGGCGATCGAAGAGAAACGCAGGGCCGATGAGGAAGCGCTGAAAGGGTATCAGGAAAAAATCGGTTAACTGAATTTTAACAATAAAAAGGCGGACAGGAATGACAGATTTTCATTCGTCCGTCTTTTTTAACGGCACGAAAAAACGGCAATGCCCACGGGCACTGCCGTTATATATTCCGGATTCGAACCTTATTTCTTAAAGGTCATGGATGTTCCATCCGCTTCCAGGGTAAGAGTACCATCCTTTAAAGGTGCGTTTATGGTTTCGCCGTCTGCCGTCAGGGCAATAGAACCGTCTTTCTCTTCCCAAGTACCTTCCAGAGACAGGGAAGGATCAAACGCAGTCATATCCAGAGAAAACTTGCCGTCTTCTCCCAACACGATCGCGAATGTGAGATCCTTCGCGGCATCGCCCAAGGTCGCTTTCAGGTCTTCCATGTTCATGGTTATACCTGCGGCCGAAATCTCCTGCAAATTGTATGTACCGGCGGCGCTGCTCTTCGAAGTTTTCTTCCCGCAGGCAGCCAGGCTGAATACCATCATCAATACCAGCGTCATACATAACAACTTTGACCAAACGTTCTTTTTCATGTCTTTCTAATCTCCTTTATATAAGTTATAAAATGTAAACAGACATATTGTAGCACACTTTAAGGAAAAAGGGAAGACTGATTTCAGCTTTTTGGACATTTTTTGTTCACAATTTTTTGTTACTTTTTTGTTACCGCCGCTTGGCAAGAACATACATGGTCGAGGAAGGATAAATCTCAGTTACTGTCAGGCGACGGTACAGAAAAGGAGGGAAACATGGATTTTTATCAGCGAGTCGCGGTTGTCTGTCGGCGGATTCCGAGAGGCCGTGTGGCTACTTACGGACAGATCGCTCTGCTCTGCGGAAAACCGAGAAATGCCAGGCAGGTGGGGTATGCTTTGAAATGTCGGGTTTCAGAGCCGGTTCCGGCTTATCGGGTGGTAAACGGACAGGGATGTCTGAGCGCGGACGCTCTTTTCCGGGAGCCCGGCGGCCAAGCCGGGCTTTTAAAAAAAGAGGGGGTGGAAATATCGGAGGACAGGCGGGTGGATCTGCGCCGGTACGGCTGGCAAAATACGCTGGATGAAGCCTTGGAACTGAGGGATTATTTTATGGAACACGGAATTTGAATCGACGCGGGTACCCCGGAATTTCCGGATCGGCGTTTAAGCCCGGACTTCGGATGCGAGGAGAAGTTTTTCCAGAGCTTCCAGGGAGTAAACGGGAGCGTGGCAGGTACGATTGCGGCACAGATAATAACAGGCGCCGTTTTCCGGTATCGGATAAGAGGCAGTGAAGGGCGCCAAAGCCGCCAGGCGAACTTCATTGGCCGAGGTTTTTACGAGAACGGAAAGCCGTACTGCCTGAGGAAGTTTCCGAAGAAAAGGGAGGAGTTCATTGGCGTCGGACGCTTTGGCATAGCTGCAGATCAGCTCGGCCGGAGGAAACAGAGTCTCCAAAAACGTCAGCATGGCGAAAGAAAAACCGGCCGGATAAGCGGCAGCGCGGCCGGCCAGATATTGATTCTGACGCCGGGAGGCTTCCTGGTAACGGACGTTTCCGGTCAGGGAGAAAAGCCGGGCAAACAAAAAGGCGGCCATGGAATTTCCGGAGGGCAGCGCGCCGTCGTAATCGTCTTTCGGCCTTTGGATCAACGGTTCGTTTTCCGGGCCGGTGAGATAGAAGCCGCCCTGCGTTCCGTCGGAGAAATCATTCAGAAGCTGATCCGCCAGGGTGGCCGCCTGTTTCAGGTATCCGGTGTCCCAGGTGACGGAATAAAGATTTAAAAACCCCCAGGCAAGGAAAGCCAGATCTTCCAGTTGCCCGTTTACGGCGGTTTCCTGTTCCCGGAAACGGCGCATGAGTTTCCCGTCGGACAAAAGGAGGCGGCGCGCCAGGAAGAGCACGGCCCGTTCGGCCGCTTTGCGGTAGGCCGTTTTTTCCAGTACCAGGTATCCGAGAGAAAACGCCGCGATCATTAGACCGTTCCAGCCGGCCAGAATTTTATCGTCGGTGAGCAGGGGAGCGCGCGTATGACGGAAGTGGCGGGCGGCCTCCCGCAGACGGATGATCTCGGCGGGGTCCGTCTGGTAATGGTCGTGAGAGAGCAGGTTGGGAAGGGGATTGTCCGGGAGGATACCATACCATTGGCAGAAGGATTCGGCTTCCGCAGGGGAGATCTTTGGCATTTGCCGAAGCGCTTCGGGCGTCCACAGGTAGTAAAGTCCTTCTTCCCCGTTGCTGTCGGCGTCTTGCCCGCAGTAAAAACCGCCTTCCGGGTCCGTCAGTTCCCGGAGTACGTAGTCGAGGGTTCTTTCTGCGGCGGTTTTCAGGAAGGGGGACGGGCAGAAGCGGGCCGCCGTCAGGTAAGTGTACGCTAACAAAGCGTTGTCGTAAAGCATTTTTTCAAAATGCGGAATCCGCCAGTTTTCATCCGTGGCATAGCGAAAGAAACCGCCGCCGATGTGATCGAAGATCCCGCCCCGGTACATTTGTTTTAAAGTATGGAGGGCCATTTCCGCCGCATGGGGTTTTCCGCAGCATTCCGAGTAAGTCAGAAGGAACAAAAGATTGTGCGGCGAGGGGAATTTGGGGGCCGTTCCGAAGCCGCCGTTTTCTTCGTCGTACATGCGGGAGAACAAAAAAGCAGTCCGGTTGACCAGGTCAGGGAGGGATTCGTCCGTTTTACAGTCCGGTTCCGGCTGGGACAGAAGTTTTATGACTTCCTGCCCGGTCTGCAAAAAGGGAGTCCGGTCCTCCTGCCAGCGTTCTTTTACGGCGTCCAAGAGAGGCAGAAGTCCCAGAAGTCCGCCGGTATTGTTTTTTGGCAGATAAGTTCCGGCAAAAAAGGGACGTTCGTCGGGCAGCAAAAGGAGGGTCAGGGGCCAGCCGCCGGAGCCGGTAAAGGCCTGGCAGGCGGCCATATAAAGGGAATCGATATCGGGTCTTTCTTCCCGGTCCACTTTAATGCTGATGAAGGATTCGTTGAGGCGTTTGGCCACGTCCTCGGATTCAAAAGATTCCCTGGCCATCACATGACACCAGTGGCAGGTGGAATAGCCGATGCTTAAGAAGATCGGTTTATCTTCCTTTCTGGCCCGGGTCAGGGCTTCGCTTCCCCAGGGATACCAATCGATGGGGTTGTTTTTATGTTGCTGTAAATACGGAGATTTTTCGTTTTTTAAATGGTTCATGGGCGTTCCTTCCTCCTATCGGTCAAGGCCGGTATCGCCGGCCGGGTTCTATGGAAAAATGTGGCTGATTTATGAAATATTGTGCGCCGGGGACGGGGAAAATATACGAAGGAAGGAAGTTCCGGATCCTCACGGATCTTTTTTCGGGCGAAGAGATTGGGCCGGTGAGACGCCAAACGTTTTTTTATAGGCGCGGAAGAACGCCGAGTAGCTTTGAAAACCGCAGGCGAAAGCGGCTTCGGTGGCGGAAGTCCCCGCGCGGATTTGGTCTTTCGCCGACATCAGCCGTTTGCGGGACAAATACTGCCCCACGGTACTTCCCGTCTCGCGTTTAAACCTGTGCATCAGATAGGACGGGCTGATGTAAAAGGCTTCCGCGATCCGGTTGATCGTCAGTTCTTCGGCCAGGTGCGCGTGAAGGTAGGAGAGCAGTTTGATGATAAAGGCATCTTCCTCCCCGGCGTCCGGATAGAGCGCGCCGTCGGATAGAGCCTGCCGGTTGACTTCAAGGAGAAACTCCAGGAGGAGGAGACGGGAGGCGAGACGCGCGCCGTATCGGTCGAGCCTTGCAAGCTCGAATTTTAGGTCGGAAACGATTCGAAAGAGCCGGTTTTGCCGTATGGAAGGGATGCGGAGCACGTGGGAGCTCGCGTTTTTGGCCCTGGTAAAACAATCCCGAAGGCTGACGGAGGGCGCCTGGTTTGTTTCGCGGGCGGTCGTTTCGGGAAGAAGACTGCCGGCCCGGGATAAAAAATCCGGTTCCAGATAGAAGATCATTCGCTCGTATCCGGCCGTTTCGTGAAGGATGGGCCGGTGAACTTCGCCATGTCCGACCAGCACCAGGTCAAAAGGCTCCAGCGCGTAAGTACGCCCTTCTACCCGGTAGGAGGCGTTTCCGTTCAGGAAAAAGACGATCTTATCAAAATCGTGATAATGAGCGTCCATTTCTTCCATATCGTCGCTTTTCAGATAGAAGATTCGGAAATCTTCCTTCAAATAGCCGCGTTTCGCAAATACATCCATAAAAATCTGCCTTTCTGTCCGGTTTATCTCATTGTTTTTCCAAAGGAGGGTCCGGATTGATTTTATTTTAGAAAAAAAGAGCAGAATACGCAATATAGAAGAGCAATTTTGGCATTTTTATTTATGGAAGAATCGCGTATACTGGTAATAGCTGGAGCGAAACCGCGCGGTATTCGGCTGCCCCGAACGGCCGGAGGAAAGTTTTTTATCCGGAAAGCTTTCCGCCGCGCGGGCACAGCCGAAAACGGAGGATAACGACGCCGGGCAGGCGCGTGGAACGGGGAGGGATTTACTGTGAAATTTACCAAGATGCATGGAACAGGGAACGATTATGTATATGTCAACGCGTTTGAGGAGACGGTGGCGGATCCGGAGAGGGTGGCCCGGTTTGTGAGCGATCGCCATTTTGGCGTCGGTTCGGACGGATTGATTCTGATCCGGCCTTCCGCAAAAGCGGACTGCTGGATGGATATGTACAATGCGGACGGCTCTTCCAGTGAGATGTGCGGAAACGGGATTCGCTGCGTGGCAAAATATGTATATGATCACCGGATCGTGACGAAGAATCCGATGACGATCGAGACCGGAGCCGGCGTCAAGACGATCCGGCTGGCGGTGGAGGACGGAAAGGCCGTATCCGCCCAGGTGGATATGGGTTGTCCCGTGTTATTGTCCCGGGGGAATACGGTCTGCCCGGAGATTTCGAACCGGGAAAATCTGGCGAAGCTTCCCGTCTGGGAAAAGATTGTCGTGGACGGTACGGAGTACGAGATGATTGCGATCTCCGTGGGCAATCCGCATGCGGTTGTATATGTGGAGGACGTCGCGCGCGTGGATATTGAAAAGATCGGTCCGAAGTTCGAGAATCATGAGAGGTTTCCGGAGCGGACGAACGTGGAGTTTATTCAGATTGCGGATCGGAAGCATATGAACATGCGGGTCTGGGAACGAGGGACCGGGGAAACGCTGGCCTGCGGGACCGGAGCCACCGCGAGCGGCGTGGCGTCGATGCTGGCCGGATATGTGGACACGGAAGTGACGGTACACTTGTTAGGCGGCGATCTTACCATCCTCTGGGATCAGGAGAGCGGACATGTGAAAATGACCGGACCGGCGGTGGAAGTGTTCAGCGGGGAGATCGAGACGGAAGGATATATCTTGTAAAATCGTCGAGGTTTGATATAATACAGGTAAATAAATCTGTGATCATACTGTCGTCTGACAAGGACACACACGGTTTAGGGCGTGTGTGTCCTTGTCAGACAATGGGCAGGCGGGAGAATGTAGATGCGGGAAATTTTCAATAAAAAACAAGAGCAGCAGTTAGAACAGATCCGGGACTGGGCATTAGAGAACGGGGGACGGATTAACTATACGATTTTATTGGATATGCTGCGAGACGAACATTCTTCTTTTCAAAAGGATGAGGAGATCAATCAGGCTATCCGTGAACTGATCGACGACGGGATTCAGGTAGAACCTCTGGAGGAAGGAGAAGATTATCCGGCGGAAGGAATCGAGACGGAAAAATTTATTCCGGCGCTGATCAATATTAAACAGCCGTCCATGACGGTATCTGTTTTAATGGAGCGGCTTGAGAATGAGGAAATCGATCTGGAACCGGTTTTTCAGCGCCATCGGGATTTATGGGATTCAAAAAGGCAGAGTCAGTTGATCGAATCGTTAATGCTCAGGATTCCGGTTCCCAGTTTTTATTTTGATATTGCGGGGGAAGATAAGTGGAAGGTGATCGACGGACTGCAGAGATTGAGCGCTTTTCAGAATTATCTGGTGAACAAAGAGAAGAAAAAATTGACGGATCTGCAGTATTTAACGGAATTTAACGGAAAGACTTTTGATGAATTGCCCAGGCAGTATACCCGCAGGATTAAGGAAACGCCGATCGTTGCGTTTTGCGTGGACAAAGGGACGCCGGAAAGGGTTATTTCTAAAGCTGTTGTCAAGGAGGAATGTGAGATTATTTGATTTTATCCCCCCAAGGCCATCACTTCTGGACAAATACGCTCCACTTGTGTTAATATAGGAAAAACGACGAGGCGGTAACAGCCATATGCAAAAAATTATGA
>JAAWBX010000032.1 GCA_022792885.1 Lachnospiraceae bacterium | reverse complement strand
AAGTATGGCTTCAAGGGTATTTCCTGTACCCGTTTTACTGTTCTTGAGGCTGTCCGTGGCACTGCAACTGACCATTTACGAGGAGAAAAATCACTATACCCATAATGAAATAGAGCAGATTCTACGCAGATGATTCCTCTTGGAAGCATTTCTTTTAATAGTTGTTCATCTGTTACAATAGCATTTTGAGGAAGCTGATAAAAGCCGCGGCGGATTCTCTCTATTACACCTTCTTTACAGAGTGTGTCTACTTCATAGTTTTTAATTCCTTCTAAAACAAAGTCTGATGTTTTTGCTATGCCGCCATTATTTAAAATTACTTTTCTTGCAAGTTCCCTTTTATTCAAACAAACACCAACTTTCTGCATATAAAACACTTTAATTGTATGCTTTTATTATATAGAAACGCAAAGTGAATTTCAATAATTTTAGGCGGACGATTTACAAAAGTTGCGTGCCGTTCATAATACCATTATTTATAAAAACAAGAGGGTAAGATATTTCATCCATACCCTCTGATTTTAATTCTTTATATGTGAACAACTTCCTCGTTCACAAGTTGCCTGATATTAGCTCTTATATTATTAAGTTTTCCTGCCCAATCTAAGGCATTTTCAGCTTTTAAATGTTCTGTTATGCTCCGTGCCTGTTTTAAATTCTCAATGAGCCTTTCAAAGCGTTCTTGTGCCTGTCTTCAATGTGGGCAAGCGTAAATCGGGAATAAAATATCCGCTTTCTTCGTGATATGTGCCGCCTAACTGATCAAATAATGATTTTACCATGTTCTGTTTCCTCCAGATAAGATACCGTCGCTTGTCAAACGACGGTACCGTTATCGCTTCATTCCGCCCAGATTCTCGATCAGGGAGGCGCCGGTCTTGACGCCTTTGATGAAACAGGTCAGGTCGAGGTTTTCGTTGGCGCCGTGGTCGTTCTGGTCGGCCGTGGCGATGGGAACCATCATCCAGGGTGTCTCTAGCACGTCGCTGAACAGATAGAAGGGCGCGCTGCAGCCTATGATGGGGAATACGACGGGCTCCGCGTCCCAGGCTTCCCGCAACGTCTGTTCCATCATGGCGACGTAAGGGCTTGTCATGGGCGTCTTGGAGGAGGGGAGCTTGGCGTACATCTCGACCTCGATATCGCCGAATCCGTGTTTTTCCAGGTGTTTTACGGTCAGTTCGTAAATATGTTCCGGCGTCTGGCCCGGAACAAGGCGGAAATCAATGTAAGCGACCGCTTCGTCAACCGTGACGTTTTTGCTTCCGTTCACGTCGCCGGCCGAGAAACATCCCAGGTTGCAGGTGGGCTCGAACATGTAATTGTAAAGATAACGGTCGTTTTTCCGATTCATGAGCAGGCGGTCGACGCCCCAGGCATCCAGTTGATCTTTGTGGTCGTAGGGGAGTTTTTCCAGAGCTTCCAGGTCTTCCTTCGACGGTTCCATGGCGGAGTCGTAGAAATGGTCGATTAAAACGGCGCCTTCCGCTTTCTTCAGGGTGGATAAAGCGTCCAACAGCCGCCATGAGGCGCTGGGAGCCGCGGATGCGTATTGCGAGTGCTGCGGTTTTTTGATCGTGCGGCAGGTCAGTTTAATGGCGCAGATGCCCTTGACCCCGAGCTGAATCGTGGGACGGCCGCTGGCGTGGATTCCTGCGTCGGAGCAGACGGCCACGTCGGCCTGTAAAAGTTCTTTATATTGTTCAAAAACCGAAAGCAGGTTGGGGCTTCCCTGTTCCTCCTCCCCGTCAAAAACATAAACGATGTTGACCGAAAGTCCGTCGTGGAATTTTCGATAAGCTTCCTGGGCCTTTATATGGGCGAAAAGCTGCCCTTTGTTGTCTCCGGCGCCACGGCCGTAAAGCCGTCCGTCCCGGATGACGGGTTCGTAAGGATCGCTGTCCCAGAGTTCAAGGGGGCCTTCCGGCATTACGTCGTAATGGCCGTAGATCAGGAGCTTCGGCGCATTTTCCACATCGGCCTTTAACTGTCCGATTACGACCGGATGTCCGCTTGCCGTGGGATAAAGTTTCGTGGGAATACCGGCCTTCTCCATGATGTTTTTTAAAAGTTCGGCGCATTCTTTGATACCGGTATGCGTCATGCTGACGCTTTTTTGCCGGACCAGGGGAATGAGTTCTTCCACATAGCGCTCCCGATTCTCTTCAATATAGCGATAGGTTTCTTTCATGATCGGATATCCTTTCTTCTGCTGTTCAAACAGATGTTTTTATTCTAACAGCTATTTCGACGGATTTCAAATGGAATATGGGGAAATATCGGCTACACTAATCGTATCTTACAATACGAGGAGGCGGCCTTATGCGGAATACGAAGAAAATATTGACACCGGAGTTGATGGAAACATACTTCCTCTTTTTGCGGGAGCGGGAGCGGGCGGACAATACGATCCGAAAATACCGGAGGGATTTGACGGCCCTGTGCCGGTGGCTGGACGGGCGGCATTTGACGAAAGAACGGATGATAGAATGGAAGGAATGTCTGACGGCGTCCTATGCGGCGGTTTCCGTAAATTCCATGCTGGCCGCGGCTCAGGGCTTTCTGCGGTTCATGGGCTGGCAGGATATGTCGGTTCGGCCGCTGAAAATACAGAAAAACATGTTTCGCGACGAGAGCCGGGAATTGACCAGAAAAGAATATATCCGTCTGGTGGAAACTTCCAGGCGCGGGAAGAACGAGAGGCTTGCGCTTGTTTTACAGAGTATCTGCGCCACCGGCATCCGGGTATCGGAGCTTTCTTTCATTACGGTCCGGGCGGTTCGGGCCGGCCGGGCCGTGATTCGGAATAAAGGGAAATGGCGGACGGTGTTTTTGCCCGCGAAACTGTGCGGGAGATTGAAAGCGTATCTTCGCAAGGAAGGGCGCGAGGAAGGTTCGGTGTTTGTCACCCGGACCGGCCGGCCGCTGGACCGGTCGAATATCTGGCGGGAAATGAAGCGATTATGCGAAAGCGCCGATGTCTTGCCGAAAAAAGTGTTTCCTCATAATCTGCGGCATCTTTTCGCCCGGACTTATTATTCCATAGAAAAGGATATCTCCCGGCTGGCAGATATCTTGGGACATTCGGATATCGGAACGACCCGGATCTACACGAGGGAGAGCGGGCGGATCCACGCGCGTCAATTAGAGCGGATGGGACTGGTTATCACATAATTTCCATTATGTAGCAGAGTACTCCGGCCTGACGGCGTATATGTTGTATTATATCTTTTCTGTTTTTATATTGCAAGCGGTTTTTTCCGGCCTTTGGCCCGTTTGCGGCGAAAAGGACATCCAAAAAAACGGCCGCCGCAAGAAAATATCTATTTCCGGCGGTGATTTTTCCAATAGATTGCAGCGGGAAACAGACGGGATTAAAAAAATCTATGCCCGTCTGTTTTGTGTTGCCTTTATTCGGAAAAACAGACGGAGTCGAACGTCTTCTTTTGGCGGAAAGGCGATTTTACTCCTTTTTGCTGATCACATAATGGAAATTATGTGATCAGCAAAAAATATGAGAAAGAGACAGCCATGCCGCAGGAAGCGATCTATAAGACCGTCTATCAATATAACAAGTTCCCCGTCCCGGCCGAAGATATGGAGAGGCTGCAGACGATCGCGCGGGATTGCTGCGAGGTCAAAAACCGGGTGTATGAACGTTACGGAGGGATTCACGGCCTTTCCAAAATCTATCCGGGTTACACGGTACAAAATGAAATGACGAAGAGCGGGCTTCGTGAAAAACTGGATCTCCCTTCGGTGTATTTTTATCTCTCCGTTTTCGAGGCGTTGGGAGACATCAAAAGCCGGTGGGCTTACACGAAGAAACGGATTGAGAGGAATATCCGGGCGAATGAGAACCTGTCGCCGGAAGACCGGCATTACCTTCGGTTTGTTCTGAAGCAGAGTCAATGCCTGGAGGCGATCCTGACGGGGAAGGAAGTCCGTTTGCCGGCGAATTGGGAGGAGGCTTACGGAGCGCTTCGCGCCCGCGTGGATGAAAAACGGCTGAATTCATATCTGCGCCGGCAGGTGCGGCGGCATTTGCGGAAGTCTCATACCGACGCGGCGGGCGGCTTCACGATCTCGCCCAAAGGTTATCGCTATAAAGATCACGGGATCTATCTTGCCACGAAAGAAAAAAGGCGGCGCATGTTTATTCCCCTGACGGATAACAACCGTTATGACGTACAGATATCTCTTCGCCTTTTCCCGGAGGAGGGAAAAATTGCGATTCACGTGCCGGTGAAGGTGAAACGGAAGCATCCGGCCGGGTATGAAGGGGAGGTCGGGCTGGCGTTCGGGATACGCTGCCTGTTCGTGACGGACGACGGCCGCACGTACGGAGAAAAATATCTGGAATACCAGTCGGCTCTCACCGATTATGTGAGGGAACGGCTGTCGCGCCACCGAAGAAACGCGAAGAATAACCCCGGTATGGAGAAGTACCGCGCGGGAAAGGCGAGGCGGGAAATGGCGCTTCATACATACGTGAACGCGGAGATCAACCGGATGCTGGAGACGGAAAGGCCGGGCGTCTTGTATTTTCCCAGGCTGCCTGCCGCGAAAAAGGCCGGATACGGCCGGCGAGGGAACGCCGTCGTCAGTATGTGGCAGAGAGGTTTCGTGAAAAGCAGGTTGGCGCGAAAATGCCGGGAACGTTCGATCGAATTGGTAGAGGTATTTGGCGGAGGGATCGGCACGGAATGCAGCCGGTGCGGAGCGGAGGGCGAGAAAAAACAGGGGATGTTTCGGTGTCCTGTCTGCGCTCTTACGATGCCGGAACGGCAGAACACGGCGCGGAATGTCCGAAGAAAAGGGCGGGCCGGGCGGGAAGAAAGGGATTCATCGGAAAAGCTTCCGCGGATGAATGCGCCGGACGGCGGCATTTGACCCGGAGAACGGGAACACGGGAGAGTTTCTTTGAATAAAAACAAGAACGGCCTTAGAAGCCGGTCGCTTTCGGGACCGGGTATTGGATAGGCCAGGACCCATGGGAACTTCCGGGCGGAACGTTTGCCGGGAAGAAGTACCGGGAGCGAAGCGGGCAAGGTTCTTGAGTTGCCGGCATCATCCGTGAGGATGACCAAATATGCCTTATTATAATACGGAATTGTTCTGAAAAGGATGGGCGGAAATGAACCGGTCTCAGAAAAAACGGGCGGAAAAATTTATGAGAATTCTCGATCAGGCTCACGGGGAGATCAAAAAAGCGGCGAAACGCGGGGAAAAGGCGGTGGTTTTGGAACTGCTGGGACAGTGCCAGGCGGGAAGCATCGAGCTGGGAACTGCGATTGAGGCGGAGGAGGGCGAAGGATTTGTCACCGTGCGCCTTCTGGAAAATTACTGCGAGATTCTTTATCGGCTCTACGAAAAGATCCGGCTGGACGAACCTGTCAATGCGGAAAAAGAGGAAAAAAACTTGCAAAAAGCCCGAATCCGGATCGAAAACAGCGTGCGAAACGACATCATTGCCAAAAAGGAGGTCGTGTTCCTTCCTTACAAAGCATCTATGTGGGATTCGCTGGAAAGCGTCTGGAAAGCCGCCGACGAGGATCCGGATTGCCGGGCTTACGTGATCCCGATTCCCTACTATGACAGGAGGGAGGACGGAAGTTTCGGCGACATGCACTACGAAGGGGATCGTTATCCGGATTACGTGCCGGTCACGGGGTATGGAGACTATGATTTTGAGGGACGGCAGCCGGACGCGATATTCATTCATAATCCTTACGATGAATGCAACTATGTGACCAGCGTACATCCCTTTTTTTACTCGAAAAATCTGAAAAAGTTCACGGAGCGGCTGGTATATATTCCGTATTTCATCATAAAAGACGAAGTCCCGGAACATTACTGCATGCTGCCCGGCGTGATTCACGCGGATAAAATATACGTTCATTCCGAGAGAGCGGCCGAGGTGTACCGGGAAAATTTGAGCAAGTTTATGAACGGAAAAGAAATGAGACGCAAGATCGTCGGAATCGGATCGCCCAAGATGGATCGCGTGCGGGAATACGAAACGGACGGGGCCGGCATACCGGAGCCATGGAAAGACCTGCTTTCGCATGCCGAAGAAAGAAAAATCATTTTATATAATACGCATTTAAACGGTCTGATGGCCGTGAACGAACGCGTGACGATAGAAAAAATAAAAAATACGTTGGCATGGTTTCAAAACCGAAAAGATCTGCTTCTCTGGTGGCGGCCGCATCCTCTGTCGCTGGCGACCGTCCGGGCGATGAATCCCGGGGCGGAAGGACGTTATGTAGAAATCGTAGAAAAATACAAAGCGGAAGCCTGGGGGATTTACGATGACACGGAAGATTTAAACCGGGCCATTGCTTTTGCGGACGCGTATTTTGGGGATACAAGTTCTGTCGTTTTATTATTTAAGCAGACGGGGAAACCGATTTTACTGCAAAATCGAAGGGTCGGACAGGAGATCAGGGCATGAAGAAAGTGATTACATATGGTTCTTTTGATTTGTTTCACGAGGGGCATTATCGTTTGCTGCAGAGAGCGAAAGCTTTGGGGGATTATCTCATCGTGGGGGTGACGACGGAGCAGTATGATGAGGCGCGGGGAAAATTAAACGTCGTAGATTCTCTCATGGAAAGGATCGATCATGTCCGTCAGACCGGTTTTGCAGATAAGATCCTTATTGAAGATCATGTGGGGCAGAAAGTAGAAGATATACAAAAATATGATATCGATATTTTTACGGTGGGTTCCGATTGGGCGGGAAAATTTGATCATTACAGGGAGTATTGCGAAGTCATATATCTGGAACGCACAAAGGGGATATCCAGTACCATGCTTCGCGGCCAGAATTTCGGTATTGTCAGGCTGGGAATCATCGGGTCGGGACGCATTGCCAAACGTTTTTTGCCGGAGATAAAGTACGTCAGCGGCATCCACGCGGAAGCGATCTACAATCCGCATATAGAAAGCGCGAAAGAGCTGGCGGAGGCAAATGAACTTGAAATCTATACGGATAAAATAGAGATTCTTTATGAACATGCAAACGCCATTTATATCGCGGCGCCGCATAACACGCATTACGGATATGCGAAGGACGCCCTGCTGCATGGGAAACATGTATTGTGCGAGAAGCCGCTGGTCTTAAAAGAAAGAGAGGCAAAAGAGCTGTTCGGCATTGCAAAAGAAAAAAACCTGGTGTTGACGGAAGCGTTAAAGACGGCTTATGCGCCGGGGTTTGCGAAGATGATTACAATAGCCAAAAGCGGGAACATCGGCAGGATCGTCGACGTGGAGGCCGCGTTTACAAAATTGGTCGGGGAAGGCGGAAGGGAATTAAAAAAAGAGGAAAACGGGGGAAGCTTTACCGAACTGGGAAGTTATCCGCTGCTGGTTATTTTTAAATTGTTGGGGACGGATTATCAATCGGTAAAGTTTACGGTTTTTGTAAACGCCGAGGGGGTTGACTTGTATACAAAGGTTGATATCAGATATAAAAAAGCGGTCGCGAGTATTAAAGTCGGTTTGGGCGTGAAGACGGAGGGAAATTTGATTATTTCCGGTACGAACGGAAATATGGTCGCGGAGGCGCCCTGGTGGATGACGAAAAATTTTGAGATTCATTATGAAGACACGGAGCAGAATGAGAAATTTTTTGCCAAGTATGCCGGACAGGGGCTGCGTTATGAAATTTCCGCCTTTGTAGCGCAGATTAACGGGTATCAGAAAAAAATATTTATGACGGACAAAGAATCGATTGCGCTTTCAAGATTTATGGAGCTGTTTCTGGATGAAAAAACGGAAAAAGAAATGATTTATATGGAGAAAGAGAGATGCTGAATTTTACGGTAGGTCCGGTACAGTCGTTTGAAGAAGTGAAACGCATCGGGGCGCAGGATGTGCCTTATTTTCGGACGTCCGAGTTTTCCGGGCTTCTTCTGGAGAGCGAGGAGCTGATAAAAGAATTTGCATGCGCGCAGGAAGATGCGAGGTGCGTATTTTTGTCGGGCTCCGGAACCGCTTCCATGGAGGCGGCGGTGGCCAATCTCCTGTCCGATAAAGATAACGTGATTGTTATAAACGGGGGAAGTTTTGGGGAGAGGTTCGTTGAATTGTGTAAAAGATATGAAATCCCTCACACGGAAATCCGGTGCGCGTCCGGAAAAGCGCTGACTTGCGACCGGCTTCGGCCGTTTGAGAAAAAGTCGTACACGGCGCTTTTGGTAAATCTTCACGAGACGTCGACCGGCGTGCTGTATGATTTGCCGATGATAAGCCGGTTTTGCCATGACAATGGTATCTTTTTGGTGGTAGACGCCGTCAGCTCTTTTCTGGCGGACGAGATCGAGATGGAAAAAAGTCATATAGACGTGTTGCTGTCCGGCTCGCAAAAAGCCCTTGGCTGTCCTCCGGGCATTTCCTTTTTGGTCTTAAGCAGGCGGGCTCTTAACCGGGCGGCGGACAGCCGCTATAAAGGCTTGTATTTGAATTTGCAGAGCGCGTTAAAAAATATGGAGCGGGGACAGACGCCGTATACGCCGGCGGTGGGAACCCTGTTGCAGATACACGCGCGCCTGTTGAAAATCAGGGAGCTGGGCGGGGTAAAAACGGAAGTGGAACGCGTGCGGAAGCTGGCGAAACATTTCCGTGAAAATATGTGCGGCCTTCCTCTGGATATTTATAGCGAGAGGATGTCCAACGCAATGACCGCCGTGTCGACGAGAAAATGTTCCGCATATGAGATATTCCGAATACTGAAAAACGAATACGGAATCTGGGTCTGCCCGAACGGCGGGGAACTGGCGGAGAAGGTATTTCGCATCGGACACATCGGTAATCTGACGATTGCGGATAACAATAAGCTGCTGGCGGCGCTCCGGGAACTGGCGGAAAAAAGGATTTTACGCTGAGAGCGGAAAGGAATAGTTATCGTGGAAATCAGAGAAGCGTTGACGGTTGACAACGAGACGCTGCGGAAAATGCAGCTTCTGGAATTGGGCATTTTAAAAGAGATCGATGCCGTTTGCCGAAAACACGGCCTGCGCTATACGCTGTGCGGCGGTTCCATGCTGGGGGCGATTCGCCATGGCGGAATCATACCGTGGGATGACGATATTGATGTTACGATGCTGCGGGATGATTACGACAGGTTTTTTGAAGTGTGTAAAACGGAACTGGACGCGGACAAATACTTTGTGCAGACCATGGCTACCGATCCCGATTACCGGCTTACGTATGGGAGAATATTATTAAAAGGAACAAAATTCGTGCGGGTCGGACAGGAACATATCAGGGCGCGCAACGGTTTGTTCGTGGATATATTTCCGCGGGACGGGAAATCGGATTTTTTTTTAATAAGAAAATTGCAGAGTATTCTGGCAAAATTTATGCGCAAAATACTGTATTCGCCCGTCGGAGCCCGGAGATCAAAAAGCATGCCGGGACGATGGGGATTTCGGGTTTTGAGACATTTTCCGAGGAAAAGCGCGCTTCATATTCTCAATGTAATAAATTTTCTGAATCTGGGGAAAAAGACCGAACGGGTTGTCTGCTGGGGGCTTATGAGTAATAAGGAACGCAGAAAACTGGAGATGGGGAGAGAAGCTTATAAGGCCTATAAGAAAAAAATCCGCGGTCTGCCTCCTGAAGAGAAGAAAAAAAGAAAGGAAAGGGACAGGGGGATATGCCGGGAATGGTTTTATCAGATAGAGGACCTGCCTTTTGAAGATATGGAAGCGATGGTGACGTCCGCATGGGATACCTGGCTGACCTGGAACTATGACGATTATATGAAATTGCCGCCTGTGGAAAAGCGGAAAATACATCAGACGGTTTCTCAGATAGATTTTGGAGGTTATGCATGATAAGGGAGGTTCGTCCGGCGGATCTGCAGACGATCGCAGAGATCCATACGGATAACAGGAGGGAAATCTATCAGGGAATATTATCCGAGCAATATTTAGCGCACATCACCTATGAGCACACAAAATCGCGGTGGGAGAATTACAGAAAAAAGAACGACCGAAAAGTCTTTGTCATGGAAAACGAGGAAGGGGAAGTGGTTGGTTTTTCGGCGCTGAAGTACGGGGCGGAGGGCGGGCTGCTTGACAATCTTCACGTCAGGAAGGAATTTCAGGGGCGCGGTTACGGAACCCTGTTGATTCGGTACTGCGCGAAGCAACTGCTGGACAGCGGAATTTCCCGCATGTATATCTGCGTTGTGACGGGAAATATACGGGCCGAGACGCGGTATGTAAGTTTGGGAGCGGAATTTGAATGTGACTTTACAGATCATTTTGAGTTTGAGAGCGCTTTGTCAAAAAGGTTTATATTCAAAAATCTGGAGGAGTTGGCGGAAGGATAAAAAGATGGAGAAATTTTCATATACGGACGTCAATTTAAGACGGCTTCAAATGGTCGAATTGGAAATGTTGATAGAAGTGGATCGCATCTGCCGTCGAAACGATATTACCTATATTATAGACGCGGGAACGTTGCTGGGCGCGGTAAGACACGGCGGATTTATTCCGTGGGACGACGACATAGATATTCGTATGTACAGAAGCGAATACGACCGGTTCTGCGAGGCGTGCGAAAAGGAGCTTGATAAAAAATTTTTTCTGCAGACATATAAAACGGATCCCGGATACCTCTGGGGATATACGAGAATATTGAGGAACGGTACAAAATATCTGCGGAAAGACCATGAGGCGGTAAAATCAAGAAACGGGATTTTTATTGATATATTCCCGAACGACAATCTTCCGGACGGCGGAATGGGAAAAGGATATTGCTCCGCCGTGTCGTGGATGTGCAGGAAACTGCTGTATTCCGGGATCGGAAAAGATTACGCCCCGTCTTTGGCGCGTCGCGCGGGATTTCGTTTTCTGAGCCGGTTTCCCAAAAAATGGGGCCATTGCGGGATCGAGCATCTGATTAAGAAATACGGAAAAGAAGAGACGGATTTGGTGCGATGTTTTGGATGGGGATCGGAAGAGGAAACCGGAGGATTTCAAAAAAAATGGCTGCTGGAGACGGTCGATATCAAATTCGAGGGGGTCACGGTTAAGGCTCCCCTGGATACGGCCGGGTTCCTGGAACATTCTTTTGGGCCGGATTTTATGACGCCTCCGCCGGAGGAAGAAAGGACGCCGCGCCATGCGGCGTGGGAAATTAAATTTCCGGAGGAAGATTATGAGAAATAAGATCGCGGTATTTGACGATTGCCGCCGGGGAAATGAGATCTGGTTTTCCAATCTCTCATTTAACGGTTTGATGCGGATGGATTTAAATACCGGAGAGGTAAAAGTCACAGGGAAGTTTCCGGGATACGGAATGGAAGAGCGGAATTTGCACCGGCGTGTATTTTCATATCAAAATAAATTGTATTTTATCCCGTGGTTTGGAAAAACCATAGATATTTATGACATATCGGCCGATGAATTTCAAGCGATCGAGATGCCCGGGATGGACTGCGCCGTCATGGACGCGGCGAGAGTGTGCGATGAAATCTGGATATTTGCCGCTTCCGATCAATACCCGGCGTATGTTTTGGATCTGGAAAACGGGAATCTTACTCCGCGCACATGGGTATTTGATTCGATCAGAAAGCATGTGAAAGATATTTCGTTGGCAATTTCTTCGGTTGCATGCCGGGGCGATCGGATATGGTTGGGGATATATGATAAAAATTTCCTGTATCAGATTGACGTGAAGAAGAGAACCGTGCAGGAGATCGGATTGCCTTCGGATGTCCGGATAAAAAGCGTGGACATATGGGGCGGTAATTTATGGATTACGGACGCGCTGCATCCGGAATTGATTTTGATAAAGGACGGGAAGCGGGAAATATATTACAGCGAGAAAATCATGCGGAGAGACAGTTTCAGCCGGGTCATTGAGAGCGGGAAATACAAAATGGTATTGCCTCATTACGCGTCGTATATGTTATTTTCCGATTCGGAAAACAGGCGGCCGGAAAAAGTGGAACTTCCTTCCTGGAGTAATCGCTGCCGGATGGGAGCGCTTTTATTTGCGGCGGAAGTCGTGGGAGACGTATGCATGTTTCTTCCGTTTTCGCTGGACGGTATTTTATGTTTTGACATGCAAAAAAAGTTATGGTTTCGAAAAGAATATCGGATTCGCGGGATTTCGGACGACGAGATTCAGGAAATGCTGAGAATCAATATAGGGCGGCAGAAGTGTACCGGAGAGATGGGCGAAGGTATCGGATGGGAGGATACGCTTCCTATTTTTATGGAAGAGATAGCAAAGCATGTGAAGACGCGGGTTGATAGGAGCGATATCAATATAGGGAACCGGATTTATCGGGATGTTTTCCGGTGACGGTCTTTGTTTAAGAGGCATCTGTATTCGGCAGGTGCTTTTTCTCTGTCAAAAACAAATTGAAAACACCGGCTGTTTTGCTTATAATGAGATGGTACTGTCGCTTGTCAAGCGACGGTATCGGATAACGAGAAATCGGACGGGAGAATATCATGGATCTTTTTGAATATATGAGAGAGACGAATCAGGAGAAGGAGGCGCCGCTGGCGGCCCGGATGCGGCCGACGTCGCTGGACGAGATCGTGGGGCAGAAGCATATTATCGGAAAGGGGACGCTGCTTTACCGGGCGATTCAGGCGGACAAGCTGAGTTCGATCCTTCTGTACGGGCCGCCGGGAACCGGGAAGACCACGATCGCGAAGGTGATTGCGAATACGACGAAAGCGGATTTTATGCAGATCAACGCGACTTCGTCCGGCAAGAAGGATATGGAGGAGGTCGTGGCCCGGGCGAAGGAGAGCGCCGGTATGTACGGCCGGCGGACGATTCTGTTTATCGATGAGATACACCGGTTTAATAAAGGGCAGCAGGATTATCTGCTTCCGTTTGTGGAGGACGGGACGGTGGTGCTCGTCGGGGCGACGACGGAAAATCCGTATTTTGAGGTGAACGGGGCGCTGATTTCCCGTTCTGTTATTTTTGAGCTGCGGCCTCTGGCGAAGGAGGATATCAAGGCTCTTTTGACGCGGGCGCTGAGCGATCGGGAGAAGGGGATGGGGAGTTACCATGCCGTGATCGAGGCGGACGCGCTGGATTTTCTGGCGGATATTTCCGGCGGGGACGCCAGGGCCGCGTTAAACGCCGTTGAGCTGGGCGTGCTGACCACGGAAAAGGGGGCGGACGGGCAGATCCGCCTTACGCTTCCGGTGGTGGAGGCCTGCATTCAGAAACGGGCGGTCCGCTATGATAAGACCGGAGACAGTCATTACGATACCATATCGGCGTTTATCAAGAGTATGCGGGGGTCGGACCCGGACGCGGCCGTGTATTACCTGGCCCGGATGCTGTACGCCGGGGAGGACGTCAAGTTTATCGCCCGCCGGATTCTGATCTGCGCGTCCGAAGATGTGGGAAACGCGGATCCGCAGGCGCTGGTGGTGGCGACGGCGGCCGCGCAGGCCGTGGAGCGCGTGGGAATGCCCGAGGCCCAGATCATCCTCTCCCAGGCCGTGACTTACGTGGCTTCGGCGCCGAAGAGCAATGCGGCGGTAATGGCGATCTCGGCGGCTATGGAGCATGTGAGGAAGCATAAGATCAAAACGGTCCCGCCCCATCTTCAGGACGCGCATTACCCGGGCGCGAAAAAACTTGGCCGGGGAACCGGGTATCTGTACGCCCATGATTTTCCGGAACACTATGTCCCTCAGCAGTATCTGCCGGACGAGGTAGTGGGGAGCGTGTTTTACGAGCCGGGAGAGAACGGATATGAGAAGCGGATCAAAGAATGGCTGGAACATTTGAAAAAACGCTGAAAAATATAAGATAGTATGATATACTGATACTGATATTGTCGAATCGGAGCGGCGGAAGAGGGAACAAAAGAGGAAACGACAGAAGGCAGGTGAGGAAAAGATGAGAGAGCGGATCAACCGCCTGGCGAAAGGTTTTATTGATTACGGGAAATGCGAAGTGAAGTTTTCACGGGCTTCCATTGAGGAGGAAGTGACGGCCGGCAGCCAGGAGCGAGGCGCTTTTCACATCTTTAATGAAGAGAATGTGTCGATGAAAGGGCTGGTCTATTCGACGAATCGGAAGGTCAGAGTGTGGGACAATCATTTTATCGGTACTTCCTGTGAGATACGTTACGAGGTGAACGCTCAGAATGAGGAGCCGGGAAGCGTTCTGGAGGGATGTTTTCAGATCGTCAGCAGTTACGGAGAGTATCAGATTCCGTATGCTTACCGGGTGGACGCGGCCCTGTCCGCGACCGCGAAGATCCTGGATTCTTTGGATGCGTTTGCGGAGCTGGCGCGGACGGAGGACGGGCTGGCCCTGAATGTGTTTGCCTCTCCGGAATTTGTACATTTTCCGTTTATGCGGGAGCGTCCGGGGTGCCGGGTATTGTACGAGGGCCTGACGGGCCGGGGCAGCCGGCGGGTCGCGATGGAGGAGTTTTTAACCGGGATCGGGGCCAAGGAGGTCGTGCGGCTTTCGGTAGATACGTCTCTCAGGCAGTATGGAGCGCCGGAGTATCCGACGGCCGATCGGCTCCGGATCGAGCGGAATACCTGGGGATATGTCCGGATCGAGGTGTCTGCGGACACTCCTTTTATTCAGTTGGAGAAGAAGGTTCTGCTGCCGGATGATTTTGAGGAGAACGTCTGTTATCTGGAGTATACCGTCGCGCCGGCGGCCCTCCATCCCGGGCGCAACTGCGGGCGTATTTTTTTAAAGACGATCCGTGAGGAATTTGTGATTCCCTGCGAAGCCCGTGCGAAGACGGAGACGGATAAGACGGAACAGATCCACCGGCAGGAGTATTTGAATTATGTGGATCTCTATCTGAATTATCAGGCGGGGAATCGGGGCGAACGCCTGCTCCTAAACGGGATGCAGACGGAGCTTTCGAGAATGCGCAGTTCCGGGCAGAGTACGGATCTGGAAGAGATGTTTCACGCGGAGGTTTTTCTTTTGCAGGGGCGGAAAGAGCAGGCGGGCCTTCTTCTGGAGGATGCCCGCTTAAGGATTCTGTCCCGGCATACGGAGGATGTGGAGACTTATTGCTATTATCTTTACGTAAAAACGCTTTATCGGGAGGATCCGGCCGAGCGGGAAGCCCTGATCCGGGTCCTGAATCAGTACAGCGAGAGCGCGGCGGCGGCGAGCCCCGTGATGTCGTTTTTGACGCTCAGACTGGATCCGGCTCTGAATGAGAATGCCAGCCTGAAGCTGGCCCAGATGAAGGCATGGTACCGCCAGGGGAGCAGAAGTCCGTTTCTGTATCTGGAGGGCTGCCGGATTCTGAACGAGACGCCGGAACTTTTGCGTGTGATGGAAGGATTTGAGCTTCAGATTCTTGTGTTTGGGGCGCGGCGGGACCTGGTGAACGAGAAACTGGCGAAGAAGGCGGCCGCCCTGGCTCAGCAGGAGAAAGGCTTTCGGCCTCTATATTATCGGATGCTGGCCGGTCTTTACGAGACATATCCGAATGTGGAAGTGCTGGGCGGGATCTGCAGTCTTTTGATGAAGGGGGATAAACGGGAACCGAAGTATTTTACCTGGTATCAGAGAGGGGTGGAGACGGATATCCGTCTGACCCGTCTGTATGAATATTATTTGTATACGCTGCCGGAGGACTTTGCGGGGGAACTGCCCAGAATGCTTCTCCTGTATTTTTCCTATAATCATACGCTGGATTATCAGACGAGGGCCCGGCTGTATGCCTATGTTCTGGAACATTGCGAGGCGGACGAAGCTCTGGCGGAGAATTACCGCAGGAAGATGGAAGAGTTCGCCATGGATCAGTTGTTCCAGGGTCACATCAGCCCGGATCTGGCGAAGCTGTACCGGGCCGCGCTCTACCCGGATATCGTGGACGGCAAGATCGCGAAGGCTCTGCCGAAGTTGTTGTATACCCGCAGTATTCGCTGCGAGAATCCCGGGATGCGTTATGTGGTGGTGTGCTATGAGGAATTGAAAGGGGAGGTGGCGGCGCCCCTTCGGAACGGGCAGGCATACGTTCCGGTTTACTCCGAGGACGCCCGGATTCTGTTTCAAGACGGTGCGGGGAACCGGTATGAGAGTGCGGTAACCGTGTCGGCTTCTCTGATGAGGGAACCGGAGCTGGAAGAGGTGTGCCGGGATCTGAATCCGAGACATGAAATGATGGAATTGGCGGCCTGCAGGCGGATTCGCGCGAAGGAGGAGAAGACGGAGGAGGAGATGCTTCACCTTCAGGGAATGCTTACCATGCCGGACATCCATCCGGAATACAAAAAAGTTCTTCTCCGGGAGCTGGTGGCCTGGTATGAGAAACATCCGGCCGCGGCGGAGGGGGATTCTTACCTGCTGGGATTGGACGCGGCGCTTTTGGAGGCGGAGGATCGGGCTTTGCTTTTGAATCTTCTGATTGCCAGGGATTATATTCCGGAAGCTTATCAGATCCTGGAGCGGTACGGCTGCGGCCGCGCCGTTCCCTCTCAACTGATGAAGCTGTGCAGCCGCATGATTGTGGAAAGGCTGTTTGAATGCGATCCGAATCTGCTGGGGCTGTCGTTTATCTGCCTGAAGGAGGAGAGAGCGGACAGCGTGATTCTGGAATATTTAAGCCGGTATTATAACGGTTCCAGCGGAGACATGTTCCGGATTTTAAGGAGCGCCCGGGAGGTGCATGCTCAGACGTTTGATCTGGAAGAGCGTCTTTTGGGGCAGATGCTGTTTACCGGCTATGAGAGGAATCTGGACGAGGCTTTCCGGGCCTATGTGGAGAAAGATTCCTGTGACGAAGGTATCGTAAATGCTTATCTGGTAGTCAAGAGTTACCGATATTTCCTGCAGGACGAGTCTTTGGGGTCGGATCTGGCGGCCTATATGAAGAAGCGGGCGAAAGAAGCGCCGGATGTGACGTATCTGCCGCTGATCTGCCTGATGGCGCTGACCCGGTATGACAGTACCGCGCCGGAGCTGTCCGCGGAGGAGTGCGGGCTTTGTAAACAGATGCTCGAAGAGCTGTACCGGAAGGGATATGTGTTTGCCTATTACCGGGAGCTGGCGCGTTTCGTGCGGCTTCCCGAGGAGTTGAACGATAAACTTTTTCTGGAATATCGGGGGAGCAAGACGGGACGGGTCCAGATCCGCTGGCGCGTGCTTCCGGAAGAGAAAGAGGAGATCGAAACGATGCCTCACATGTACGAGGGCATTTTTGTAAAGCAGATTCCGGTGTTTTACGGCGAGACGCTGGAATATGAGATTTTTGACCCCGTCAGGGGAAAAGAGCCGGTGAAGAAAGAGTGCGTGCGGTTTTGCGCGCCTCAGGATCTGAGACAGGCAAGCCGGACGGCCATGATAAACCGTATTCTGGAAGCGGCGGAGCGAAAGGACGAGACGGTTCTTAAGGAGGCCATGCTGGAATACGGGACCCGGGACGGGCTGGTGGGGGAATTATTTACTCCAATATAAAGATTCGGATAAGATACGCGAGAGGAAAGTGAGGAGAAGGCGGTGGCCGGACTGATAGTGGGGATGGATCTGTGCGACGATTACAGCCAGATCAGCGTTTTCAACGGGAAGCTGCTGGATGCGGAGGCGGTGGGGACGACCGGGGAGGAGAATTCCTGCATGATCCCTTCCGTTGTCTGTAAACAAAAAGGCGGCGAGAAATGGTTTATCGGGGAAGAAGCGTATCGTTTTGCCCTTCAGGGGGAGGGGACGATGGTGGATAAGCCGGTTAAGCTTCTGTCTAAGCAGGGGACGGCGACGATCGAGGGCGTGAAGTACACGGCGGAAGATCTGGTTCGGATATTTGTGGAACAGATGCTCGCCCTGGCAAAAAAGCGGTATGAGGAAACCGAAGTGGCCAGCCTTGTGATCACGTTTCAGAAGAAGGACGCCGTGGTCATGGATTCTCTGGTGCGGATTATGGACCGGATCGGGATCGAGCGGGAAAAAGTTCATATGATCAATCACGCCGAGGCGTTCCTGTTCTATGTGCTGAGTCAGAAAAAGGAAATCTGGGCCAATCAGACCTGCCTGTTTGATCTGACGGCGGACGGCCTCCATTATTACGAGTTGAATGTGATGCGGGGCAGGCGCCCTCAGGTGGCGGAGGTGGCGCACGAGAGTCTGGAGGAGGGCTTCAGCCTGGAGATTTTGGATTCGGTTTCCGGCGGGAAGCTGGCGGATAAGATCTTATGTTCCTGTGCGGAGCGGCAGTTGAATAAGAAACTGGTGACGACGGCGTTTCTGACGGGAAAAGGGTTCGAGACGACGGAGTGGGCGAGCGGTTTTTTAAAGATTATCTGCAATAAAAGGCGGGTTTTTTCAGGGCAGAGCTTGTTCGCGCGCGGGGCGTCTTTTTTGGCTTATGATTATCTTCAGGAGATTTCCGCCTACCCGTATGTCTGTCTGTGTGAAGGACGGGTTCCGGCGGCGGTTTCCATGCAGGTGAAACATGAGGGGAGAGAGCGCCAACTGATTGTGGTTTCGGCCGGAAGCAACTGGTACGAGGCGAAGACTTCCGTGGATTTTATTCTGGACGATACGCATTCGGTGGATTTTACGGTGACGCCGGTCAGGGGGCCGGGCCAGAAGAGGTATTCGCTTTCTCTGGATGAGTTTCCGGCCCGCCCGAATAAAACGACGAGGGTGCAGGTGATTTTTTCGTTTTCGGGTGACAAAGAGATGACGGTGCGGGTGATCGATAAGGGATTCGGCGATTTTTTTCCGGAAAGCGGGCGGATGATACGCCAGGATTATTCGATTTAGGAGGGGACCCGGGTGAGCGGATTGATTTTATGCAGGGATGCGCAGGTCAGGCACCCCTTTTATATCAAGGATTTAGGGATAAATTTGTATTCGGCGGAGGAACTTTGTTATTATATTTATAATCATGTTTTTTTGATTGAGGAGCCTTTTTTCGGCGAGGAACTTCTGACCTTTATCGGAACGGAATGCCGTCTGGCGGATCTGGAGAGGAAACTTCGTCAGTGGAAGAGCCAGGAGGCGGATTTGGGGAGCCTTCTTCTGGTTGTTTTGCAGGATATTCCTTATTATAATGAGATGGAATTGAAGGTTTTTAAGAATCAGATGCATCAGCTTCGCAACGCCAGGCCGGAGGAACGGGTGAAACAGAAGGCCGACTATATGTTCCGTCAGAAGAAGTATGAGGCGGCCCTGCATTTATATGAAAGCGTTCTGCCTGCGAAGGGTGAGACGATGGAGGACGCTTCTTTTACCGGACGGGTGTATTACAACCGGGGGGCGGCTTACGCGCAGCTTTTTTCTTTTGCGGAGGCCGCGGCTTGTTTTGAGAAGACCTACGAACTTCTGGGGGAGGAGGATGTGCTGAGGCATCTTTATTTCCTGTATCAGATCGACGCTTCGGTGCCGGTTCGGACGGATCTGCTGGAGAAGGTTCCGGCGCAGCAGCAGTACCGGTGGAAAGAGGAGTTTGAGACGATAAAAAAACGGGAAGCCTTTGCGGGGAAGGCTTTGGCGGCCCGGGCGGCGTTGGAGAAGAGCGCGTTTCGACGGGAAGTCGCGGTGAAGGATCTGCTGCTTGACTGGAAAAAGGAATACAGGAGTCTGGTGAAAGAATGAACAGGATTATCGTTGGTTTTATGGGGACCGGAAAGACGAGCGTGTCAAAGGTGCTTGGCCGGATGACAGGTCTGCCGTGCTATGATGTGGACAACTGGATCGAGAAAAAGGCCGGGAAGAGCATCCCGGCTATTTTTGCGGAGGAAGGGGAGGCCGGTTTCAGGAAGCGGGAGAGCGAAGCGCTCAAAGCGCTTTTGGCGCAGGATGGATGTATTCTTTCCGGAGGCGGCGGGATTGTGCTCAGGGAGGAAAACGTGGCCATGATGAAGGAGCGGGGTATCGTGTTCTGTCTGACCGCTTCGCCGGAAACGATTTACAGGCGGGTGGGCAAAGACGAAAACCGTCCGAATCTGGACGGATACCGCAGTCCGAAAGGAATCCGGGAGCTGATGGAGAGACGAGAAGAAGCTTATCAAAGGGCGACGGATGTCCGGATCGATACGGACGGAAAGAGCGTGGAGGAAGTGGCGGCCGAGATCCTGCGGGTATCGGGGAAGGCGGGGAATCATGAATGATATGACGGAAGGAGGAATCCGGGGACACCTTCTCCGGTTTGCGCTGCCTTTGCTTGTGGGGGATATTTTTCAGCAGATGTATCACGCGGTGGATTCGATTCTCGTCGGACGTTTGATCGGGGAGGATGCCTTCGCGGCGGTCGGAGTGGCGTATCCGGTGGTAAATGTGATCCTGTTTTTGATCGTCGGTTTGTGCGTGGGCGCTTCGGTTTTGATGTCTCAGATGTATGGAGCCGGGGATACGGAAGGGTTTCGAAGGGAGGTGTCCACTTCCTTTTTTCTGGGGGCGGTCGGGGCTGTCCTGATTGGAATAACGACAGTTATTTTTCTGAATCCTTTGCTGCGGGCCATTCAGACGCCGGATGTTTTGATGGAGGACACCCGCCGTTATCTTCTGACGATCTTCGGAGGACTTATTTTTACGTTTCTTTACAACATTTATTCGGCGGCCTTCCGGTCGGTCGGGAACGCGAAGGCAGGCTTGTTCTTTTTGATCTTCTCCTCGGTGGCGAATGTCGTTTTGGATATTCTTTTTATAGCCGTTTTTTCGCTGGGAGTTTTCGGCGCCGCTTTGGCGACGGTTCTTTCCCAGGCGTTATCGGTCCTGCTGTGTGCCCTCTACAGCCGGAGGCGGGTTCCGGTTTTGCATCTGCGCCGGTCGAATCTGGTTTTTGATAAAGAAATGGCCGTGAGGACGTTTCGGTGCAGTTGGATCTCGGCTTTGCAGCAGGCTTCCCTTCATATCGGGATTTTGTTGATTCAGAGAGCCGTAAATCCCCTCGGGACGTCGGCGATCGCGGCGTTTACGGCGGTGAGCCGTCTGGACGCGTTTGTGCTGCTGGGGAATTTCAGCATTTCCAATGCCATGACGACGTTTATCGCTCAGAATCTGGGAGCGGAAAAATACGGGCGGATTCGAAAAGGTTTTTCGGCGGGCCGGATGATGCTGGTGGTTTACTGCGCCGCCGCCGGCGTCTTTGTCATGATTTTTAAGGAGAGCCTGATCGGCCTGTTTGTGAAGGATATCAGTCCGAAGATTCTTGAGATGGGAAGCGCGTATTACCGCGTGATGGCGCCCGGGTTTCTTCTGGCGGCTTTCGGAGATTCGTGCCAGGGGTATTTCAGAGGCGTCGGCCGGTTCGACGAGACGCTTCTGGTAACGGTGCTGCAGATCACGATCCGAGTGATCTTAACTTATATGCTGGTGGAGGCGTTTCGGATTCAGGCGGTGGCGATCGCCATGTGCTGCGGTTGGAGCGGTCTTGTGGTTTTGAGCGGAATCTGGCAGAAGAGGCACCTGGGGCGGCTTCTCGGGAACGGGGAAGTCGCCGCCTAGCGGGAAGAGCCGGTTTTCCGGTTTCGACGTGTGTGAGGTTATTGGTGAAGGATCTGTAAGGCGATGGACAGATCCAGGGCATCCGGCTGCCCCGGCGCGGAGCCGTCCCTATGGCTGGCGAAGGTCATGACGGAGCCGAAGGTTCCGCCGGCCAGCCGGCTGATTCGTCCTTCTTTTCCCATGGATACGGTGATAACCGGACAGGAGCCGGAGGAAGCGATCCGGTCGGTGGCGTCGAGAAGGGCCAGCACGTCCCGCCCGGTTTTGGGCATGACGGCCAACTTGATCAGGTCGGGTTTCGTCGCCTGCATGGCGCGCATAAGGGAAACCATGTCGTCGGCTGCCGGCGTTTTCTCAAAATCGTGACTGGAAACGATGACGCGGCAGCGGTTCCGATGGGCAAAGCGGATAAAAATCTCCACGCGTTCCTGCCCGGAGGAAAATTCCATGTCGATCAGATCCGGCAGGCCGCTTTCGGCCGCTTTTTGGTTGAGCCAGAGATAGTCATAGGGAGTGAGCGTCGTCTGTCCGCCTTCTTTTGCCGTCCGGAACGTGAACAGCAGAAGCTTGCCCTCGAGAAGAGTGCGCAGCGCGGCCAGGGTATCCAGGACCCGGGAGGCCTGGCGGACTTCTTCATAATAATCCGCCCGCCATTCGATTACGTCGCAGGGAAGGAAGCGTACTTCCTCCGCGGCGGCCAGGATTTCTTCCCGGCTGCGTCCGATTACGGGAACACAGATCTTTGGTGCGCCTTCTCCGAAGGTTATGTGTTTGACGGTTAAAAGATTCATAAGGGTTCCTTTCTAAAATCGCAGCCGGGCGGCGGCTTTTTCGATCAGGTCGTCCGGCAGGGGACGTTCCAAAAAGTGTTCGGCGGCGGCATGCGCCTGCGCGATCAGCATATCCAATCCGGTGGCCGCGTTTATGTTGAGAGCGCGCGCCTGGGCGGTCAGCCGGGTCTCGGCCGGATTGTAGACGATGTCCGCGACCGCAAGGCATCCGGTGAAAGGCGCGAGATCCAGCGGAGATTCGTCCGTCTTCGGGAACGTACCGACGGGGGTCGTGTTGACGATAAGCTCCGCGTCGGTATGCCGGCTTTTGGCTTCTTCGTAAGTGAGCGCGCCGTTTCTGCCGCTGCGGCTGACAAAGAGAATTTCTCCGGCCCGCTCGGCTTTTAAGGCGGCGTAAACGGCGGCGGAGGCGCCTCCGGTGCCCAGGATCAGAACTTTTTTCCCTGCGGCTTCCATCCCGTTTTTTTTCAGCATATAACGAAAACCGGAAAAGTCGGTGTTGTATCCGGTAAGTTTTCCGTTTTTGCAGACGATCGTGTTGACGGCTCCGATGTCTCCGGCCGCGTCGTCGAGATCGGAGAGGTAGGGTATGACTTCGCGTTTGTAGGGGATGGTGACGTTGACGCCCTTAAAAGCTTTTTTTTCCATAAATTCGGGAAATTCTTTCCGGCTTAACGGAAGCAGTTCGTAAGAGTAGAAACCGAAGGATTCGTGAATGGTTTTGGAGTAGCTGTAACTTAAATTCCCGCCGATCAGTCCGTATTCCATGTGATGAACCTCGTTTTTCTATCATTATATTTTTTAAGCGGAGAGCTGTCAATGGGGCGTGGAGGGAAGAATCGGGCGAAAAAGCGCGAAAGATGGAATTGCCATGTACAAGGGTCGGATTTTGTGTTAAAATAAGAAAGAAAAATTCGGATTTTAATAAAGGAGAGTACCGGTATGAACACAAGAAGTCAGAATATCATGACAGGTCCGGAATGGGCGAATGTGCGCGCCCTCTATAAGTCCGGCGGTTACAGCGACGCGGAGCTGAAAAAACCGATGATCGGTGTTGTGACGGCTTTCAGCGATATTTGTCCCGGTCACACGAATCTGCGGCAGTTGGTGACGCGGGTGAAGGAAGGCGTTTATGAGGCGGGCGGCACTCCGCTGGAATTTGGTACGATCGGCGCCTGCGACGGGATCACCATGGCCCATGACGGCATGAAGTACGTGCTGCCTACGCGCGACATGATCGCCAACGACATTGAAGCCATGATAGAGGCCCATCAACTGGACGGTCTGGTGATTATGGGATCCTGTGATAAGATCGTTCCCGGAATGCTTTTGGCTTCTCTGCGGTTGAATGTGCCGGCCGTTTTTTTGAACGGCGGACCGACGCTTCCGGGCCATATGAAAGAAGGGAATCCCTACGGCGGCGAGTTTCTGGATCATTCCGTGATTCAGCAGTCGGAGGGGGCTTTAAAGTCCGGCAAGATCACGGAGGAAGAGTTTACCTGGATCGAGAACAACGCGGTTCCGACCATCGGTTCCTGCGCGATGCTGGGTACGGCGAATACCATGTGCTGTCTGGCCGAGGCGATGGGGATGTCGCTGCCCGGCTGCGCCGCGATTCCGGCCGTGTACTCCCGGCGTTCAAGTATCGCGTTTGAGACGGGGCAGGCCATTGTGAATTTGGTCAGGGAAGATATCCGCCCGAAGGATATTATTACGAAGAAGAGCCTTTTGAACGCGATTCGCGTCAATTCCGCCATTGGCGGTTCCACGAACGCCGTGCTGCATATCCTGGCGATCGCGTACCAGGCCGGTGTGGATCTGGATATTTTTGAGTTCGGGAAGACAAGTATGGAGATTCCGCATCTGGTACCCATGATTCCGGCCGGAACCTATACGCTTCTGGACTTCTATGAGGCGGGCGGCGTGCAGGTTATCCTGAAAGAACTGGGGGACCGGATACATACGGACTGCTTAACCTGTACCGGTCATACGGTGGCCGAGAACCTGGCGAGTGTAAAGAACCGGAATAACGACGTGATCCGCAGTGTGGACAATCCGGCCCATGCCTGCGGCGGGATTGCCATTTTAAAGGGCAACCTGGCTCCGGACGGCGCGGTTACAAAGCCTTCGGCCATTCCGCAGGAAGCGCATGAATTTACCGGCCGTGCGAAGATTTATGAAGGCGAACAGGACGCTCTGCGCGGAATCCGCGGCGGCGAGATTAAAGGCGGCGAGGTCGTCGTGATCCGCAACGAGGGACCGAAGGGGAGTCCGGGTATGCCGGAGATGTACAAGGCCATGAAGATCCTGGTGGGGATGGGCCTCGGCGGCAGGGTCTGCCTGATTACGGACGGCCGCTTCTCCGGATCCAACAACGGATGTTTTGTAGGACATATCTGTCCGGAAGCTTATGACGACGGCCCGATCGCTTACTTAAAGGACGGCGACGTGATCCATGTGAATGTGGAGGCCGGTGTGATCGAGGCGCCGGAAGTGGATTTTGAGGCCAGAAGAGCGGAAGGGGCGAAGCATGCGTTCGCTCCGATTGAGGGATGCCTGTATCAGTACCGGAAGAACGCGGTGAGCGCGTCGAAGGGCGCATATATTCCGACGAGAGACGAGGCCTAGGCCCGGGTTTTTGCGTAAGCGGCGGATTTTTGCCGCCCGGGCTTGACAAGCGGAGTTTTTTTCCGTATATTAGGAACCATGATAAGGACAAGGCAGTGAAGAAGAGGAGTACCTT
>JAAWBX010000031.1 GCA_022792885.1 Lachnospiraceae bacterium | reverse complement strand
CATATCCACAAGTGAATATACCGAAGTAATCATTGCACTTCCAAAGGCAGCAGACAAATACTTGAAATAGATTGGTTTGATGTTTCCATTTAACAAATTCATTGCCTCTTCCTCCTTTTTTTGCAAATAAAAAACCGGATAAGAAAAACGAACAGGAACGATTTTCTTATCCGGCGCTCTCATACGTAAGAGTAACCCTCCGACAAATCGTATGTCCGCTATCTTATCCGGTCTTATACTTACGCTTATAAGTCCTCCGATAACTATTGTATAAGCTAACAGAAATAAATTGGTTTGTCAAGCTCTATATAAATTTTCATAAGGACAGAAAGGAATGGGGGATTCCGTAGTAGTAGGTATTGTGCTGTAATGTATATAACTGGCCATCTCATGGAATAGTGTGGTGCCGGCGGTCTATCGTTTGTTTTCGGTTGCTTGCTTCTTTACCGTACATGAGCATTCGGATAGAAGTCTTTCGTTTTAGGCGCCTATGCTGTTGGGAACGGCTCATTTTGAAGCAATGCAGGAAATTGGACTCACAGGTCGGTATATCCCGAGCCATTGTTTGCCGCTACTATGCACATCCTTGCAAGCTGCAAACGTCTGAAAAATAAAATTTGTATTGGCTGATTTTACCCTGTTATAGATTTCCGCCAGTGTCGTTTTCTTACAGAATAATCAGAAAATAAGCCAGATATTCCACCAGCATAAAGGCGCCATGCCATCGTTTGAGGGAGGCCGACTTAGCGCAGCATACCAGCAGGAATACTGCGGCAGCAATGGAAACCGCACTGTCAAAGCGGAACGCCGCCGCAAAAGGAACCGGTATAATAACCGCTGAGAGCCCTACCACAAACAGAATGTTGAAAATATTGCTGCCGACGATGTTCCCGATGGCAATATCCGCATTTCCTTTACGGGCTGCGATAACGGAAGTAAACAACTCCGGTAGGGAAGTTCCCAAAGCCACGATTGTCAGTCCGATAAACCGTTCGCTCATTCCCAAAAGTCTGGCAGTGGCACAGGCGGCATCCACTGCCAGGTTACTCCCAATTACAACCGCCGCCAGACCGATGGCGGTCAGTGGTATCTGCCACAGATTTTGCCGGCTTGCGTTTATACTGTCCTGTTGCGGCTGCCGTCTCGCCTTCACCAACAGGAAAACAAGATAAGCGACAAAAAGAATAATCATTATCAGGCCGTCAAAGCGGGTAATGGAGCCGTCCCACCCCTGCACAATCAGTAATAAACCGATTCCCAGCAGAAAAGGCATATCCCGACGGATTGTATTCTGCTCCACCGCCAAAGGCGCAATCGCGGCAGAAAGCCCCAGGATTATTAGAATGTTCAAAATATTGCTGCCCACAATATTCCCGATCGTAATGTCCGCGTTTCCCTTCAGCGCCGCAGAAATGCTAACCGCCGCCTCTGGAGCACTTGTTCCCATGGCCACGATGGTCAAGCCGATAACCAGTTTTGGGATCTGTAATTTTTCCGCGATTGCTGAGGCGCCATCCACAAACCAATCCGCACCTTTGACTAATAGAGCGAAGCCTGTCATCAGCAAGAGAATCTGTATAAACATAAAATTTTCACCTATTCCATAGTTTTAAGTGATTCCGCCGTTCTTTTTTCATGTCTGCGATTTTTCTGTTTTTCATTCTGGTATGCGCGCATAAAAAACAATTCTATCTTATTAAGTTTATGTAAAATTTGCTATCAGGGTTGTGTAAAATTCATGTAAAATCGACGTAAAAGAGGCGAGCCAAGTCCGATGCGCCGCTGCCCGTATGGAGTTTTACATAGATTTTACGCAATACTGGTATCAGATTTTACACCCTGCTGTTAAAATAAAAATATAAATCATTGGGAGGAAAAAGTGTAAATGGATATTTTCGACATGCTCACGTTGATTGGCGGCCTGAGTCTGTTTCTGTTCGGCTTGAGCCTGATGGGACAGGCCCTGGAGCGTCGGGCAGGCGGACAACTCCGTTCTCTCCTGGAAAAACTGACAAGCGGCAAGCTGGTGGGGCTCCTGACGGGTCTGGGGGTTACGGCGGTGATTCAGAGTTCTTCAGTCACTACGGTGATGGTGGTGGGCTTTGTCAACTCCGGCCTCATGACGCTGAAGCAGGCAATCAACATCATCATGGGAGCGAACATCGGGACAACAGTTACGGCGTGGATCTTGAGTCTCTCGGGAATTGAAAGTGAAAATTTGTTTGTCAGGCTGCTCAAGCCCTCCTCCTTTACGCCGGTGTTGGGACTGATTGGCATCATTTTTTATATGTTTTGCAAAGGCACGAAGAAGAAGGATACCGGAATGATTTTGCTGGGCTTTGCCACGATGATGTTCGGTATGGAGACCATGTCCGGCGCGGTGGCCGGCCTGCGGGAGGTTCCAGCCTTCCAACAGATGTTCGTTATGTTCAAAAACCCGGTGCTGGGCGTGCTGGCCGGGGCGGCTCTGACGGCGGTTATCCAGTCCAGCTCCGCTTCCGTGGGTATTTTACAGGCGCTGGCCGTCACCGGGCAGGTCTCCTACGGCGCCGCTATTCCCATTATCATGGGCCAGAATATCGGCACCTGCGTAACGGCCATGCTCTCCTCCGTGGGGGCCAACCGGAACGCGAAACGGGCGGCCCTGGTCCATCTCTCCTTCAATGTCATCGGCACGGCGGTCTGGCTGACTGCGTTCTGCCTGCTGCGGACCATGCTCCGTCCCCCATTGCTGGATGAACCGGCCTCCCTGCTGGGCGTCGCCGTGGCCCACTCGGTGTTCAATGTGCTATGCACGCTCCTGATGTTCCCTCTGTCGGGCTTTTTGGAGCGGCTTGTCAAGCTTCTTGTTCCAGACGCTAGGCAGCCGGAGGTATTTGAGGAATTGGATGAGCGCCTGTTTGCCACTCCCTCCATTGCGCTAGAACGCTGTCATGCAGTGACGGTGGATATGGCGGAGGCCGCAGTGTCCTCCCTGAAAGACGCCCTGGCTTCTCTGGGAGACGCTTCCCCGACGCTGGCCGCATCCATCCGGGAAAAGGAGGATAAGACGGACCACTACGAGGATATTTTAGGTACCTATCTTGTGAATTTGAGCGCACGGCAAATCAGCGCGGCGGACAACCGGGAGGCGGCCAAGCTACTGAAACTCATCAGTGACTTTGAACGGATCGCCGATCACGCGGTGAATGTCCTGGAGTCTGCGGAGGAACTGCGGGAAAAGGAAATCCGCTTCACTGAAGCGGCCACAGGGGAGCTTGAGGTCCTCTCCAGGGCGGTGGGCGACATTTTAGATTTGTCTCTTGCGAGTTATCTTCAAAACGATCTGTCCGTTGCCGCCAAGGTGGAGCCGCTGGAGCAGGTCATCGACCAGTTAAAGGAACAGCTGCGCACCCGCCATATTCTGCGTCTGCAAAAGGGAGACTGCACGATCGACGCAGGCTTTACCTGGCTGGATCTGCTGACTAATCTGGAGCGCACGGCGGACCACTGCTCCAACATTGCCGGGTGTGTGATTGATGCCGCCCACGATACCATGAATCTCCACCAATCTTTGCGGGAAGCCCGTAACGGCAGCGAAGTGTTTCAGGAGCAGTACCGGGAATACAGACGCAAATACACATTAGATCTGAATGGTTGATAGAACTACACCGCTGTGCTAAGATGGGCCTGAAAGAAAGGGGGAGCCGGCATGATTTACTGTGTAGAGGATGACGCCAGCATCCGAGAGATTGAATTGTATGCGCTGCGCTCTATAGGTTTCGAGGCCCGGGGCTTTGAGAGCGGAGACGAATTGCTGACGGCATTGGAGGGAGAGCGACCGGAACTGGTGCTTTTGGATATTATGCTGCCCGGTACGGACGGGGTGGAACTGTTGCGTCGGATGAAAGCAACGGTGCATCTTATGGATATTCCGGTCATTATGGCTACAGCCAAGGGCGCGGAGTACGATAAAATTCAGAGTCTGGATTTAGGTGCGGACGATTATCTTGTCAAGCCCTTCGGCATGATGGAAATGGTATCGAGGGTAAAGGCCGTCTTGCGGCGCTGTTGTCCCGCGCCTGCGGCAAAGCAGTTGACCGCCGGAAGGCTGTCGGTTGACTTGGAGGAACGAACGGTTACCGCAGATGGGAGGCGTATTTCGCTTACCTACAAGGAGTTTGAACTTTTGCGCCTGTTCCTCTCCCGTCCCGGTATCGCGTTCACCAGGGAGCAGCTTCTGTCTGATATTTGGGGCATGAATTACACCGGGGAGACACGAACGGTGGATATGCACATCAAAACACTCCGGCAGAAGCTGGGGCCTTGCGGCGGGATGATCGAAACGGTTCGGCATATCGGCTACCGGCTGGAGGCAAAGGCATGACAAAGAAAATCTTTCGTTCCATTCTGCTGGCGGCGGTTTCTGTTCTCCTGGCAAGTATGGCGATTATCATGGGTTGTCTGTATGACTACTACAGAAGTGTCCAGGAGAAGCAGCTGCGGGATGAACTTCATTTAGCCTCCTACGGGGTGGAGACCGGCGGGAGCGGTTATTTGAAGCGATTGGCTTCTACCTATCGGTTTCCGTCCATAGCGGACTGCCGCCTGACCTGGATTTCCACTGACGGCAGGGTATTGTTCGACACCCACGTCCCGGCGGGGGAGATGGAAAACCACGCGGACCGGTTAGAAGTTAAAGAGGCCCTAGTCAAAGGGGAAAGCGGTGGGGTACGCTACTCAAAGACATTAACCGAGCGGACTCTGTACTATGCACAGCGGTTGACAAACGGAACGGTTCTGCGTATCTCCATTAGCCAGCTAACGGTATTTGCCCTGGTAATAGGAATGCTTCAGCCAATTTTATTGACTGCGCTGTTTGCGGCTATTCTTTCCGCTCTGCTGGCTCACCGGATGGCAAAAAGCATTGTCGCGCCGCTGAACCGTCTGGATTTGGATAGGCCGTCGGAAAGTGATGCATATGAAGAACTGCAACCTTTGTTGCGGCGCATCCAGCAGCAGCGCGGACAGATTAGCGCCCAAATACAGGAGTTGCGGACTAGGACGGATGAATTTGAACAGATCATTGGGAGCATGAACGAGGGACTCATTATGCTGAATCAGACGGGGGCAATTATAAGCATCAACCCTGCTGCTCAGAGGCTGTTCGGGACAGACTACTCCTGCGTCCGAAAGAATTTTTTGACGGTGGACCACAGCCGTGAGATGAGTCAGGCTATTTTGGCCGCTTTGGAAAATGGACACAGTAAAATACGGATAGAACGAAATGGCCGTGAAATAGAATTTGACATCAGCCGAATCGAGTCAGATGGCGCGGTGATTGGAACTGTGCTGCTGGCTTTTGATATGACGGAACAGGCATTTGCCGAGCGTGTTCGCCGGGAATTTACAGCCAATGTGTCCCACGAATTAAAAACCCCCCTGCAATCCATCATGGGCAGCGCCGAATTGCTGGAGAGTGGGCTTGTCAGGCCGGAAGATATGCCACGGTTTACTGGAACAATTCGAAAGGAATCCGCAAGACTGGTGACATTGGTGGAAGACATTATGCACCTCTCCCAGCTTGACGAAGGGATAGCGCCGGAACGTGAAGCGGTTGATCTCCTGGAAACGGCAAAAGATGTGGCATCTGTTCTGCGCGATCACGCTAGGGAGAAGGGCGTCTATATTTCTGTTATAGGAGAGCGTACTCAGGTCAACGGTGTGCCTGGTTTTTTGCACGAAATGATCTATAATCTTTGTGACAATGCAATTAAATACAATGTAAAAAATGGTTCTGTAGAGATTGTTGTTTCCATGGGGAAACAGGGGCCTGAAATCGCTGTCAGAGATACAGGTATCGGTATCCCGCCGGAGTATCAGTCCAGAGTGTTTGAGAGATTCTTCCGAGTAGATAAAAGCCGGTCGAAGGCGTCCGGCGGTACTGGGCTGGGATTATCCATCGTGAAGCATATCGCACGGTATCACAATGCTAGAATCATGCTGCAAAGTGAGATGGGTGTAGGAACTGCCGTGTTGGTTACATTTGTTGCGGAGACGATTTGAAACTTGTCGCTTGCTTGTTCCAAATTAGTTTTCTTCAAAAGAGAAATTGAAAAATATATGAAGAAATGTTTCAAGAACGCCTGAAACAGAGACATTCGGACAAAGAAAAAACGGCATAACCCCTAAAACGATGCCGCAATTTGATACGGAGAAGCCTTCGTCCCCTTCGCTTTCTTATGCGAGGGGGATGAAGCGTCAGGATTTGTTTTTTTCCGGAAGCGGTTCGCGGAGGCGAGTTCTGCATGGGTATTTTTCGGTCCGTCCGCAGCAGGTTTTCGCATGGCAGCAGAGTTGATAGTGGCCTCCCCGGATGGTAAGGGGGCGGCCGTTTACCAGGGAATCGGCGAGTTTCTGCCTGGCCAGGGTATAGACGGCCTGAACCGTCGTGCGGGCCACATTCATGCGGGCCGCGCATTCTTCCTGCGTGCAGCCTTCTAGATCCATAAGACGGATGCTTTCATATTCATCTAACGTCATTTCTATGAAATTTTTCGCTTCGGCTGTCTGTTCCAGCGGGCCAAAGGACGTATAATCCGGCAGAGAGCAGATGCGCCGGCATTTGGGCGGACGCGGCATCGGTATGTTCCTCCAGTCATTTTCCATAGTATACCCCGAGCGCCGGGGAATGTCCAGAAAAGAAGCGGGGAAATTCCGTCGGGCGTTTTGGTCAGCGGTCGATAAAAGATGCTGCAGCCTACCCGCAGCTTCGGGCTTTCCCGATGGTCGGCCAGGCCGGTTTCCAGCCGCTCGAAATCCGCCAGCACCTGCGCGGCTTACGGCGGGCTGCGCCATGTGCAGTTTTTCGGCGGCTTTTGTCATGGAATTTTCCCGGCACACCATGCAAAAGATCTCCAGATAGCGCAGGGTCATAGAAAGCTCCTTTTTCATAATTAAAATGATATGAAATATATTCTATAATAGCGTTTTACTTATGATGAAACAAGGAGTATCTTAAAAGCGTATCGTGCGCAATCCATGTGTTCTTACGGGGCGGCGATCCGAGGAAACGAATTATAAGGAGTAAAACGAAATGGAAACGGGATGGAAAAAATACTGGAAACTGTTTCAAACGACTTTTGTAATCAGTGCCTGCACGTTTGGCGGCGGGGCGGTGATTATTTCCATGCTTCAGAAGGAATTTGTGGAAAACTGCATTGGGTGAAGGAGGACGAAATTCCGGATATGGTGGCGATCGCTCAGTCTTCACCCGGCGTAATGGCGGTGAACGCCTCGATCATCATCGGCTATCGCGTGGCGGGGATTCGGGGCGCGCTCGCGACCGTATTCGGAACCGTGCTGCCTCCGATGGTGATCTTGTCGGTAATATCGGTGTTTTACCGGCAGTTTCGCGATAACCGTATTGTGGCGCTGGTCTTTCAGGTGGATATTATTCTTATTATTATAAGCTGCGGTCTGATCGGAGGGATATGGTCCCGGTGGGAAGGGCGCGCAAAAAGGGAGGTGCGGAAATGATTTACTGGCAGTTATTTGAGACGTTTTTTCTGATCGGTTTATTCGGTTACGGCGGGGGGGATGCTTCCATGGAGCTGATTCGGAGCCGGGTTGTTTTGCAAAGGGCCTGGATGACCGGGGCCGAGTTTACGGATGTGATCACGATATCGGAAATGACGCCCGGGCCCATGGGCATCAACATTGCTTCCTTTGTAGGGATTCGGGTCGGCGGCGTCCCGGGGACCGTGGTGGCGACGTTGTCTTATGTTCTCCCCTCTCTCGTCATTGTTATGATCTTTGCCGGCGTTTATTTCAAATACCAGAATCTGAGGGCGGTTCAAGGCGTGCTCGCGGGGCTTCGGCCGGCGGTCGTGGCCATGATCGCGGTGGCGATGCTGCGGCTGGCGGGTAACGCTTTCTGGGGCGGGATCGAGCGGATTTCTTTTGCCAATACAAATTGGGCGGCGATTCTTGTTATTTTCGCCAGCGGCGTGATCGGCGCGCTGGTTTACGGATTTGCAGGGATCTGATAACAGGAAATGCGCCGGGGCTTCCCTTGCTTTTTTGCCCGGAATGTGATATGTATAGGGGCATGATAAAATGAAGAGGGAGGAGAAGAGAATGAGGAAAAATGTGACCTGGATTCTCGGGATTTTGGTCGGGAATTTTCTTCTGGCCTTTGGCGTCTGTGCGTTTGTCATTCCGTACGATCTGATTCTGGGAGGCGGAACCGGGCTGGGGCTTTTGTTCCACCAGTTGTTTTATGTGAATATATCGACCGTGGTCGCCGTTTTGAACGCGGTCATGTTCGCCGTAGGATATTTTTTCCTGGGAAAGAAATTTGCCTTTACGACGTTGCTCAGTTCGGTGATCTATCCGGTCTATCTGAAAGTTCTCCAGTCGATTCCCGCTCTTCAGAGCCTGACGGAGGATCGGATGCTGGCGACGATTTTTGCCGGGATTTTGATGGGAGCCGGGGTCGGGCTGGTGCTGAAAATGGGCGCTTCTACCGGCGGTATGGATATCCCGCCGCTGGTATTTAACAAAAAATGGGGCGTACCGGTCAGCGTGGGAATGTATTGCTGCGATACGGCGGTTCTGGTTTTGCAGATGCCGTTTTCACAGACGGAACCGATTCTGTACGGCCTGGTGACGGTATTTCTGTCGTCTTTTGTGCTGAACCGGGTGTTGATGTGGGGCGATGATAAAGTTCAGGTGTTTATTATCAGCGACGCCTATGCGGCGATCGGGGAGAGGATTCTTCATGAATTGAATCTGGGAAGTTCTTATATCCTGATGGAAAGCGGGCTTTTGGGAGAGCAGAAAAAGGCTGTCATGACGGTGCTGGGCAAACGTCGGCTGAAGGAATTGCAGAACACGGTCCTCGGGATCGATCCAGAGGCTTTCGTGCAGATCATCGATATTGCCACGGTTCAGGGACGCGGGTTTACCCTGGCCAGGCGGTATCAGGGGGCGGGAGAGGCCGGCACGGATCTCCGTTGAAATTAAGACGCGCTAATCCACCCCGCGCAGGGAGGCGGACGGGATGAAGGGGAGCAGGAGCCGGCGAAAATGCTCCATCTCCTCCTTCTTATAGGAAGAAAAGCGGCGTTCCGGTACCTGCTCGGAATCCCGGTAGCTTTGTAGAAAATAAGCCCGGGCGCCGGCCAGCCACTTGCCGATTGCCAGAAAATCTTCCTCCCGGTGGAGTTCTCGGACTACGGTGGTGCGAAACTCGTAGGGGACGTCGGCGTTTCGCAGGAGGCGGATGCTCTCGTCGATATCGGCGGGACAAAGCCCGGCGTTTTCTTTGCGATCGTCCCGGAAGAATTTGATACCGGCCGCTTGTTCGTAGCCTTTCGGGGAAGATTTGATATCCATGGCAATATAATCCGGAAGCCGTTCATCTAAAAGGGAGCGAAGGACGTCCGGCCGCGAACCGTTCGTGTCTAATTTGACAAGAAGGCCGAGAGACTTTATGCGGCGGATAAAATCCGGCAGGTCGGGCTGAAGCGTCGGTTCCCCGCCGGTGAGGCAGACGCCGTCCAGCACGGTTTTTCTTTTTTGAAGGAAATCCAGCACTTCCTTTTCGGAAAAAATCTGTTCCGGCGGAAAAGAGTCCGGTGTCAGAAGATCGCCGTTGTGGCAGAACGGGCAGCGGAAATTACAGCCGCCCGTGAAAATGGTGGCGGCCACATGGCCGGGGAAATCAAGCAGAGTTGTTTTTTGCAGGCCGCAGATCAGCATAAGAACCTCCTTGTCAGACGATGGTATTAGGATAGCACAAAAAAGAGGTAAGGTCAAAACGGCGGATACGGAAAGGGAAGATTTAGATGACACAGCAGGAAAAATACATGAAGGAAGCGCTCCGTCAGGCGAAAAAGGCGTATAAGCTGGGGGAAGTGCCGATCGGTTGCGTGATCGTTTATGAAGACCGCATCATCGCCCGGGGGTATAATCGCCGGACGGTGGATAAGAACACCCTGGCTCACGCGGAACTGCAGGCGATCCGGAAGGCCAGCCGGGCGCTGGGGGACTGGCGGCTGGAGGGCTGTACCATGTATGTGACGCTGGAACCCTGCCAGATGTGCGCCGGGGCGTTGGTCCAGTCCAGAATGACGGAGGTCGTTATCGGATGTATGAATCCGAAAGCCGGATGCGCCGGTTCGATCTTAAACCTCTTGGAGATGCCGGAATTTAACCATCAGGTCCTGGTGGTCCGGGGCGTTTTGGAAGCGGAATGTTCCGGACTTCTGAAAAGTTTTTTCAAAGAACTGCGCGTGCGGGTAAAGGAGGAGAAGGCGGAAAAACAGAAAAGCATTTGACAAAGGCCACATAAAACGCTATACTTCTAACATATATCATGCTATATGTCATAACATTTCCGCACAGCCGGGGAGTCAGCGGTGCCCTGTACCTGCAATCCGCTCCAGCAGGGGTGATATCCGGCCTCGGGGCATTTCATGGCGGAGCCGCCTTTTACAAGTAGCGTTGATATCCGGGTCTTGCGCAACGGGAACCTGTGAACCGTGTCAGGTCAGGAATGAAGCAGCACTAAGCGGGACCTTCCGTGTGCCGTAAGGCAGCCTGGGTTGAGCCAACTGTTTGAGTAACGTCTGTTGTGGATGCCACAAAGCTGGATGTGCGGGATTTGATAAAAAAAACCTCAGGTATTGCCTGGGGCCTTTTTTTGTTATATACTAAAATCGGCCCGGTTAAGAACGGGTATTTGAAAGGAAGGGCACTCATGGCGTATACGGCGCTTTACCGCAAGTGGCGTCCGGCCGTTTTTGAAGATGTCAAAGGCCAGGACCATATTGTGACGACATTAAAAAATCAGATACGTTCCGGACGAATCGGGCATGCGTATCTGTTCTGCGGGACCCGGGGAACCGGGAAGACAACGGTGGCGAAGATATTGGCCCGGGCGGTAAATTGCGAGAATCCCGAGGACGGGAATCCCTGTGGGGAATGCCCGGCGTGCAGGGCCATTCTGGCAGGGGCTTCCATGAACGTGGCGGAGATTGATGCGGCGTCGAATAACGGTGTGGATAACATCCGCGAGATCCGGGAGGAAGTGCAGTATTCGCCGGCGGACGGACGATATCGGGTTTATATCATTGACGAGGCGCATATGCTTACACCGGGGGCTTTTAACGCGCTGTTGAAAACGCTGGAGGAACCTCCGTCTTATGTGATTTTTATTCTGGCGACGACGGAGCCGCACCGAATCCCGATCACCGTGCTCTCGCGGTGCCAGCGTTATGATTTTCGGCGGATTACCGGGGACGTTATCTATGAACGTTTAAGAGAGATGGCGGACGCGGAACGGATAGAGGCGCAGGAGAAAGCGCTTCGGTTCGTAGCGAAGAAGGGGGACGGGTCACTTCGGGACGCGATCAGCCTTCTGGATCAGTGTGTTGCTTTTTATTACGGAAAAGAACTGACGTATGACCGGGTGCTGGATGTGCTGGGGGCTGTGGACAATGAAGTTTACAGCCGTATGCTGCGTTACGCCCTGGCCGGGGAGACGTTGGGCTGCGTCGATCAGGTGGAAGAGCTGATCGTTCAGGGAAGAGAACTGGGACAGTTTGTGACGGACTTCATCTGGTATCTGCGGAATCTGATGCTGGTCAAAGCTTCGGAAGGAGAAGAGGAAGTTTTGGAAATGACGGCGGAGGATATCGCGGCGCTGAAGGATGAGGCGACGATCACGGACATGAATACGATCATGCGTTATATTCGTATTTTTTCGGAATTGTCGAGCCAGATGCGGTATGCCGCCAACAAGCGGGTGCTTCTTGAGATGGCCTTGATTCGGGTGACGAAGCCGGCGATGGAAGAAGATCTGGGATCGGTTCTTCAGCGTCTGGGAGACGTGGAGCGGAAATTGGAGGAAGGGGCCGTTATATCAACGTCACGGGAGCCGAAGAACGCGCCGGAAGAGAACTCTGCGAAGGATGTTTCCGAAAAGAAAGAAGTGGTTGAGGTTTCGCCGGCCCAGTTGGAGGATCTTCATCTGATTGAGAAGAACTGGAAAAAAATCTTAAGGGATATCGGCGACATTATGCTGCCGGCTATGGCGGACTGTACGTTGGAGCCGGTGGGGGAAGGAACTCTGAGGATCTGGTTTACGACAAAGGGAAAATATCGGATCGGAAGCCGGGAAGATTGCCTGGCCCGGCTGGCGGATTACGTTCGAGATAATTACGGGAAAGAAATTGTATTCGTAACACAGTTGGCTGAGGACGGTCAGAAACCCGAAAAAACTTATGTGAGCCGGGAGGAAGTACAGTCCAGGATCCATATGGATATTATAATAGAAGAAGAATAGCAGGAGGAAAAAGAATTGGCAAAAAGGGGCGGTTTTTCCGGCATGGGGATGCCTGGGAATATGAATAATCTGATGAAGCAGGCGCAGAGGATGCAGCGCCAGATGGAAGAACAACAGAAGGCGATGGAGGAAAAAACGTTTTCCGCTTCCGCCGGCGGAGGCGCGGTGGAAGTGACGGTTTCCGGTAAGAGGGAACTGACCTCCGTAAAACTGGCGGAAGAAGCGGTGGATCCGGAGGACGTTGAGATGCTTCAGGATCTGATTTTGGCGGCGGCCAACGAGGCGCTTCGTAAGGCGGAGGAAGAGAATCAAAAGATGATGGCCGGGATTACCGGAGGGATGGGCGGAAACCTCCCGTTCTGACACAAAAGGAGAATAAAGATGGCAGTGAATCAATTAAAAGCGAAGATGGCCGGCGGCGGTAAGGCTTTGGGAACGTTTTTTGAACTTGGCGGCATGAGTGTGATGGAGTGTTTGGGGCGCACCGGACTGGATTTTGTGATTATTGACAATGAGCACGGTCCTTTTGAGACGGAGAGTACGGCGGATTATATCCGGGCCGCCGAACTCGGCGGTATCACGCCTCTCGCCAGGGTGCGTGAGATCTCCCGTCCGGCTGTTTTGAAATTGTTGGATGTGGGGGCAAAAGGTCTGATCGTCCCCTGTGTGGAGACGGTGGAGCAGGTGAAAAAGTTGGTGGAGTACGCCAAATATGCGCCGGTCGGGAGAAGGGGATTTTCTCCCAGCCGGAAGGACGCCTGGGGTTTTGACTATCCGGCCACGGAAGAGATCAAAGAAAATATGCGTATCTGTAATGAGCAGACGCTTTTGCTTCCTCAGTGCGAAACGGTAGGGTGCCTGGAACATATTGAGGAGATCACAGAGATCGAAGGCGTGGACGGGATTTTTGTCGGACCGTTCGACCTGTCGATCTCCATGGGAATTCCGGGTGAATTTCAGAATCCGAGATTTCTGGAAGCGGTGGCGCGTATTTTAAACGCGTGTCGGAACCATCATAAGTATTCCGTTATCTTTACCGGCAATTTGGAGGCGGTGAACTCCTATTATGAACAGGGGTTTGACGCGGTCGCCTACAGTATGGACGCGGCCGTGCTGGTGAAGGCGTTCCGGGAGATCGCCGATAAGGTGACGCGTTGATGGACAGCTACAGCAGCAGGATCTCCGCTCTGATCGAGCAATTTGCGAGGCTACCCGGAATCGGAAGGAAGTCCGCGCAGCGACTGGCGTTTCATGTTGTCAATATGCCGAAAGAGCAGGCGGAGGGCCTGGCGGAAGCCATTCTGGAAGCCAGGAATCATGTTTGCTATTGTCGGGAGTGTTATACGCTGACTGACGAAGAACTTTGTCCGATTTGTCAGAGCACGGCCAGGGATCATTCGGTTATCATGGTGGTTGAGAATGCTAGGGATCTGGCAGCCTATGAAAAGACCGGAAAATTCGAAGGGGTTTATCACGTTTTACACGGCGCGATTTCCCCGGCGCTGGGAATAGGACCCAATGACATTAAATTAAAAGAATTGATGCAGCGTCTTCAAAAGGATGTGTCGGAAGTTATTATCGCCACAAATTCCAGTTTGGAGGGAGAGACGACCGCTATGTACATAAGTAAACTTATCAAGCCGACAGGGATCCGTGTTACCCGGATCGCCAGCGGGGTTCCGGTAGGGGGGGACCTGGAAAATATTGATGAAGTGACGCTTTTGCGGGCGTTGGAGGGCCGCACAGAGTTGTAGGCAGGGTGAAGCTGCCGCTACAAGCCAAGGAGAAACGACTGTGGATAAGTACGAATATACAGTGAAAACGGAGAAAATTAAAAAACTGGCAGACAAAAAAGACTATGTTTCCGCTGCGAAACTGGCCGATACCATTGACTGGTCTAAGGTACAGGATGTTCGGAGTTTATCCCTGGCGGCGGACGCGTATGAGCGGAGCAAACGATATTCCGACGCGAAAGATTTACTGTGCCTGGCGTATGAACTGGCTCCGGCCGGCCGCCGGATGCTGTACCGTTTGACGGAACTTTCCATCAAAGAGGGAAAAATGAGCGAGGCGGAGGACTTTTTTCGGGAATACCGAAAACTGGCGCCGGAAGACGAGGGGCAGTTCGTTCTCCTCTATGAGATGGCCGTGGCAAAAAACGAACCGCTGGAAAAACAGATCACGATTCTGGAGGCATATCGGAAGCGGGAATTTGATGAGCGCTGGGCTTTCGAGCTGGCAAGACTTTACAGCCGGGCGGGGAATCAAAAGGCCTGCGTCCGACTTTGCGACGAGATTATTCTTTGGTTTGGCTTCGGGAAATATGTAGACAGGGCCATGGCTCTGAAACAGAACTTTGAACCGTTGACCCGGGGGCAGCTTGAGAAGATCGAACAGCGCAGGGAGCAGGAAGCCCGCATGCGGGCGGAACGGCAGGAAAGGCAGCAGGAGGAACGTCCGAAAAAGAAAAAGAAGCGGCCGAAAAAAGAGCGGGCGACGGAGAGCGGAGAAAGCTTTGCCGTGAGTAAAGAAGAGGCGGCAGAGAGCGGAAAATTGACGGAAGAGGGGGCGAGGGCGCTCCTGTATCGGACGTCGGAAGAAATCGAAAAAGAGATCGCTTCAACGATGGAAGGGGTTCTTGCGCCGGCATTTGAGAGGGAGACGGCCGAAGAGGAACCGGTATCTTACGCGGACGAAATACCGCCGGAGAAAGATTGGAGCGATCCGGTATATTCGGCAGCGGCCGCCCGGGAGGAGGAAGCCATATCTTTTTATTCCGAGGAAGCCGACAAAGGGCCGGAAACGGAGCGTGAGTCTTCGGCGTTAATGGATGAGATGCTTAAGAAAGCGCTTATCACGGCGGATCAGTTCGATGAAGACGGTTTTGTTCCGGATCTTGAAAAAACCAGAGAATTTGTTCCGCCGAAAGTCCCGGAGGAAACCAGAGAACTGAAAGAGCTGAGTAAATTAAGGGAAGAGGGGATGCTTCCTTTGATTGATCTGGATTGTGTGCGTCAGACGGCGGAGGAAGAAAAACCGGAAGCGGAAGTTCCCCAGGATAAAGAGGAACCTTCGGAGGATACCCGTGACAATCCGGATGATACGCCGCGCGAAGCGGAGGCGGAGATAGAGGAACCGGTTTCGGAGGAAGCGCCGGAGGAGATTCGATCGGAAGAAGAATCGGACAAGGAACAGGCGGAGCCGGAAAAAGAAGAACCGGAGAAGAGTCCTTTTGAGCAGCTCCTCGACGCGCTGCCGGAGGGGGACGTGTGGGAGGATATCCGGGCTTCCATTCTGAAAAATTCGGCGTTGGAAGCTTCGCCGGAGAAAATTCCGATTCCGGAGATAGAGGAAGAAGAGCCGATCAAATACGGACCGGTGTTTGCCTGCATTTTGATGGAATCGGCGGATGTGACGAAAGCCGTGTCGCGGGCCATTGACCGGATCAAGAAAAAACATAATCTTTTAGGCACTATGGCTTCCCAGGCGGCTAAGATATCCGGTGTCCGGTTAAATAAAAAGGGAATGAAAAATTCCCTGGAAAGACTGGACGGCCGGGATTTGATTATTGAAGGAGCCGGTGTATTGGAGACGCCTTTGCTTCGGGAACTTCTGGAAGAATTGCGGCGCCCGACCATGGACGGGATCGTTGTTTTGACCGATGAACCGGAGGCCCTTCACAAGTTGATCCGGCGCTGTCCGGGGCTCGAGCGCATGAGCGATTATGTGGAGGATTCGGAACCGGTACCGGCGCCGGCCGTACAGCAGTTGGAACAGGTGCAGAGAGAACTGGACGCGAAGGCCCGGGCGGAGGAAGAATTGCGCCGGCTGATGGAGGAACGGGCCCGGGCGGGCGCGGAGCGAAGGGAAGCGGAGAGAAATGCCGGGAGAAAGCCGGCGGCGAAACCGGTTTCAAAGCCTGAATCCGAATTGATATCAAAAGAGCCGGAAGAAATCGCGGAAGAATCGCTTAAGGGAACCATTCAGAAAACGGAAAAAGAGATTGCGCAAAGCAGGCTTCTCACCATGCAGGAGTTTGCACAATATATTGAAAAATATGCTTTTGAAATGGAGTGTGTGCTGGACGGGCGGGCCGGATTGGCCATCTACGCGGTAGCCGAGCGTATGCAGGAGGAAGGCGAGGAGCTGACGGAAGAGAGCGCCAGGGAACTGGCGGACGACGCAATCTATTTGGCGGAAAAGCCATCTCTTCGCGGGGTGTTTTCCGGTAAATATGATAAAAACGGCTATCTGATTCTGAGAGAACATCATTTCAGCGAATAAAGAGGAAAAGACATTGGAAATTCGATTGATTGCATTTGATTTGGACGGTACATTGCTGGACGATCATAAAAAAGTTTCGGAACGCAGTCTGCGGGCTTTGGAAGCAGCCGTGAAGAAAGGCGTGATTCTGGTTCCGGCGACGGGCCGGATTCGGAACGCGATACCGAAGGCAGTGATGGATCTGCCTTTGGTGCGTTATCTGATCACATTAAACGGCGCGGTTGTTTGGGATCTGGAAAAAGAGGAAAGAATTTATCAGAAGATTTTTTCAAAAGAGCAGAGCCTGGCCTTGTGGGATTATATCACGCAGTTTGACGCGATGTGTGATATTTATGAAGACGGCCAGGGTTATATGGAACCCGGAAATCTGGCCATGCTGGAGAAATATGTGCATTTTCCGGAGATGATTCAACTGGTTCGGGATACGAGGAAGGTGATTCCAAGCATCCGCGAATATCTTGTTCGGCTGGATAACGGTGTTGAGAAATTTAATATGTATTTTGAGGATCGGGAACTTCAGGCCCGGGTAAAGGAAGAGCTGAAACGATTTTCGTATCTGAAAGCGACGACATCCGTGATCAATAATATTGAATTGAATCATGTGGAGGCAGATAAAGGGAGAGGTCTTACGGCGCTTTGCGAATATTTGGGGATTTCCAAAGAGCAGGTTATGGCGTTTGGGGACGGGGACAATGATATTGCCATGCTGACTGCGGCCGGCTGCGGGGTGGCGATGAAAAACGCGGAGCCTTCCGTAAAAGAACAGGCTGACCGAATAGCGGAAAGCAATAACGAGGACGGACTCGCCCGTATGATTGAAGAATATATATTATAACTAATAGAAGGAGTTAAGATGAACTGGGTAGGAATAGCGGCATTGGCCATTCTCTTTGGGTCCGTTCTTCTCGGTTGGTACAGAGGTTTTCTGAAAACGATTCTGGCGATGGTTCAGTTGATCGCTACCATTATACTGGTTATGCTTCTGAGCCCGATCGTGAAAAATATTCTGATCGAAAATACGGGTCTGTATCATCAGACAAAGAGCAGTATTATTTCGGCGATCGAAGAAAAATTACCGGAATTGCCGGAAGGTGCGGAACTGCCGCCGGAAATGCAGAATACTCTGATTGAAAACAGTTCGATTCCGACGCTTTTTCAGGGTTTATTAAAAGAGAATAATCGAGCGGAAGTATATGAGGAATTGGGAGCCGCGACGTTTTTGGAATATGTCGGAAGCTATATGGCCGATTTGATTGTGGGGGCCGTAAGTTTTCTGATTGTATTCGTCGTTATCCGGATTGCTTTTCAGATACTTGTGTTGGCATTTGATCTGCTCGGGAGGCTTCCGGTGCTTGGCGGTATCAACCGGCTTGCGGGCGCAGCGGTAGGCGCCCTGCGGGGACTGATTATTCTGTGGATCTTGTGTCTGCTGGCCACCGTATTTCCGGACACGCGGGTGGGGCAGGATGTACTTTTTGCCGCCGGCAGCAGTGGAATTTTGTCATGGGTATACAACAATAACTTATTGTTCCGATTTCTGCTTTTGCTGAAAATGAGCGTTTGATTGGATCGTTATATGAAAACGGCAGACTTCCGAAAGTTACGGAATGGATCGAAGATAAAGAACCAGATCAGAATTTTCATGCGATATGGAATATCTGGTCTGTTTTTTTATCCGGTTGCCGTCAGGCTTTTCCGTGTTGCCCCTGATCCGGCCAATATCCGTGTCTTGCTGACCGTTACAAAAATCGGAAGCAGCTTATGATTCAGAGCTGGTTTATTCTTGTTAAATGGCGGGACATGTGGACAAAAAGGACAGATTAACGATAGGCGGTGGATAAATACAAAAAAACGCAAAAAATGTGGAAAAATCTGTTGACAAAAGGGGTTCCTGGTGGTAATATCTTTTTTGCACCTGCGAAATGTCAGAACAAAAAAACATTTATAAAAAAATGGAAAAAAGTTGTTGACAATTTTAAAAGTGTGTACTACAATATAAAAGCTTCGTACGAAAAAAGTACGAGCAAGCACCTTGATAAATAAACAGTATATTCCAACCCTGAAAATTCGAGAGAAATTCAGAGAAGAACGTTAAAGAAGGAAAAGAACAGCCAGAAGGAAGTTCAAAGCCAAGAAATCAACACGAGAGTTTGATCCTGGCTCAGGAT
>JAAWBX010000030.1 GCA_022792885.1 Lachnospiraceae bacterium | reverse complement strand
CAGATCTTTTCCGTATTTGGACTCCAGTTCCGCCACGTCGCCGAAATCCAGGGCGCGGTTCGGGCAGGCGTCCACACAGGCCGGGTTCTCGCCCTTGGCGCGCAGGTACGCGCAGGCGTCGCACTTGTTTACTTTGCCGGTAGCTTCGATAAACTGAGGTACCTGGTAAGGGCAGATCTCCACGCAGGCCTGGCAGCCGTCGCACAGTTCCTGATCGCAGATCACGGTGCCGTCTTCGGCTTTGTACATCGCGCCGATCGGACAGACCGTCACGCAGGCCGGATTCTCGCAGTGGTTGCAGGAAGTCGAGAAGCTGAATGCGTTCACGTCCGGGAAAGAGCCGGTTTCGTAGGTCTTCGCGTTGCGGAAGATCGCGCCGACTTCCAGGTTGTTCTTATCCTTGCAGGCTACCTGACAGGCGCGACAGCCGATACAGCGGGTCATATCAAAATAAAATCCCAATGCCATAATGATCGTTTCCTTTCCCTATTTATTTCAGATCGAGAATGCGGCTGTCGGTATAGCAGTCGTCTTCGAGCGCTTCACCGTCGTATTTCTCGAAATTACAGTTGCAGTTGTTGTAGCCGGATACGCCGGAACCGTAGATATCGTGTCCCATCAGGTAATTATCGGCGCCGCCCTTGTCGATGCCGGTTTTTTCGTCCACATTCGACCAGGCGCCGTGAGGGATTCCCACATGGCCGGGCATCAGGGATTCCATACAGCAGGCTTTTCTCAAGACTTCGCCGTAAGGCGTCCAGACCTTGACGGTATCGCCGGTTTGGATCTTCTTCTCCTTCGCGTCGGAAGCGTTTAAGAAGACCGGGTTCGGCCAGGCTTCACGCAGCCACGGGCAGTTGTTGAAGACCGAGTGGGAACGCCTTAAATAGTGCGGGTTGAAGAGCAGGTAAGGATATTCGCCCTTTTCGCCGCCGATCTTGCCGTCCTTGAAGGTCGTCTCGTAGCCCAGCTCGGGAACGATGTATTCCGGGTAAGGCTGATAGGTCCGGTCGCTGTAGCCGAAAGCGTTGAAGAGGTCTGCTTTGGCCTGACAGGTGATCTCGAATTTGCCGCTGGCGCTGGGAAGCGGGTTGGCCTCCGGATCTTCGATGAAAGCCGAGTAGGTCTTGAAATCGCTGAAACGGTCGCCGTCCGTTCTCTCTACCTGATAACCGCCGTTATCGATAAATTCCTGAAGCCCGACGCGGCCTTCCTGCGGTTCGCCCTCTACGCCCCATTCCTTGATATCGTCTTCCGTGATCGTAACCAGCGGTTCGAATTCGGAACCGTTCTCCTGGATGACCGTGGAGCCGGCGATCGCGTTGAAGAACTGCTGTTTCTGGCTGATCGGATAAACGGTCGCGGGATCCAGATCCAGCGCCTCCATCAGAAGCGTGTCGATTTCCTGGTCGGTCTTTGCCTCGTACAGAGGTTCCGTTACCTGGGAATAGCAGAACAGAAATTCGCGGTTGGTGGCCGCTACCGCGCCCGGGGTCTCCCATTCGGTCGTAACCGGCAAAACAATGTCGGAATATTTGGCGTTGGTGGTTAAAAACTGCGCTTTGGATACGACGAAGTCCACGGCCCGGTGCGCTTCGATTCCCCGTTTCATGTAGGGGGCCGTCTGTAAGTTGGCGTCGCCGTCATGCGTAATCAGATGGATGTCGCAGGTGCGGTCTTCACCCGGTGCCGGGCCGGTTGCATAGTACATGCCGGAGTAGCGGTATTTGCCGCTGAAAATGGCGTCGTACATCTGAAGAGCCGGAATGACGTCTTTGGTGGCGTTTAACGGGTTGGCGATGCCGGGAAGCCCGGTGCCGCCGCCCTTTACCAGAGCCGGACCGGAATTGCCGGACGCCGCATGGTAGCTGCTGGCCGTGCAGTTGCCGGGTTTGGCGATGTGGCCGCCCATCAGGCCGACGGTCATATAGATCTGCGCCAGGTTTTCCGAGCCGTAGCAGCGGGCCGCGCCGTAGTTATGCATGAACCATACGTTATGTTTTTTGCCGAGCGCTTCCGCGAAGAACGTGATCTTCTCCACCGGAACGCCGCAGATCTCGGAAGCCCACTCGGCCGTCTTGGGCGTGCCGTCGTATTCGCCCTTTAAGTAGGACAGAAAATTCACGTCTTCCTTCAGGTCGGCCGGTTTGTGGTCGGCGTCGAAACCGACGGTGTATTTATCCAGGAATTCCCAGTCCACGATATCGCCCTGTTCTTCGTCCAGCCGCAGCATCTCGGAAGCGACGCCGAGCAGGAATGCGGTATCCGTACCGGTCCGAACCGGGATCCAGGTCGCGTCCAGCATCTGGGCGGAGGGCGTGTAGATCGGATCGACCGTGATGAATTTTACGCCGGCTTCTTTGGCTCGCAGGTAATGATAGGAAGGCGTGCCCGCGGTGGACCAGGCCGGGTTGGAAGAGTAGAGGATAATCGTGTCGGCATTCAACATGTCGGTGCGGTCGTTGCCGCTGTTGCTGTCGATCGAGGGAAGCCCCAGATTGGTAACGTTCATGTTATAGGTGCCGTGTGAAGTCGTATCGGACTTGGTGACGAATCCGCCGTAGGCTCTCAGCCACTTGTTGTTACCGATGCCTAAGAACCCGCCGTTGCCGTATTTTTCTTTGGTCGCTTTGACCTGGTCGGCCACATACTGAATGGCTTCTTCCCAACTGATGCGTTCCCATTCGTCTTTGCCGCGAAGCTCGCCGTTGGGATTCTCCGGGGACCAGTTTTTCCTCTTCATGGGATATCTTAAGCGGTCCGCGCCGAAACACTGCTGCTGCTGGGCCTTGCCGCGGACGCAGCCTCTCTGCTGCGGATAGGCGAACGAGTCGGGATGGGTGTCGTCGGTCTTCTGACGGACGACCATGCCGTCTTTGATCATGACTTTATTCATACAGCGTCCGCCGCAGTTGTGCCAACAGGCGGCGGCAATCCATCTGCCGCCCTCTTCCGGATCGACGATCGGAGCATGATCCACGGCGGCTTCGGTCGTGGCCTGTGCGGTTGTCTCCGCTGCGGTGGAAGCGGCGGCGGTAGTGCCGGCGGCCGTGGTACCCGCCGCCGAGGCCGAAGAACTCGGAGTTTCGCTTACGTTCTGGCAGCCTGCCAGCGACAAGCCGGCGATCGCGGCGGCAGCGGCGGCGCTTCCTTTTAAGAAACTGCGGCGGCTGATCTGGCCGTTAGCCAGTTTTTTAATCCATTTGGTCATAAAATTTTCCTCCCCTGGCAAATTTATGAAATATTAAAAACAATTTCATTGTACGTGCCGGGGGAGGGGAAGTCAATGGACAAAGGAGCGGAAATTGTGGCATAAGTACACACATGATGAAAAAGTGTTACTTTTCTCGGACGGCCCTTCCGGACCGGCGTCAGCCCGGCCTTCTCCGGTCGGAAGCATGTGGGAGGGGGATTTCGTTCCAGATCAGTTTTTCGGAATCGGTCGTCGTTCCGTGAAAATCATCCTGAAAATCTTTGTAGTGTTCGGCGCCGGATTTTCGATAGAGATTTCTGGCGGAATCGTTCCCCTTTATGATGCAGATGCTCATTTTTCGATAACCGCATTGCGCGGCCTCTGCGGCCAGGGTTTTAAGCAGCTTCGTGCCGATTCCGCGCCCGCGGGCGGAGGCGGTGACATGAAGGGATTCCAGATAGAAACAATCCGGAATTTCTTCGTCCGGCCTGCCTGCGGTGAATCCCAGGAACGTCTGATCGTCCCGGGCGACGAATAGGAGATGGTTTTTCTCTGCCGTGTATTGCCGCCATTCGTTTGTCATGGCTTCGGCAGATAAGTGGTCCAGGAAATCTCCGGATATCAAAGAGGCGTAAGTCTGTTTCCAGTTTTCAATCGTCAGTTCGGTGATGAAAGGGATGTCCGTCGTGCGGGCCGGCTGTATTTTCATAAAGAATCCTCCGTTTTGTTGTGTGTGATCTTGTCAAGCGACGTGATTTTCCGTGCGGTGTTTTTCAAAACAATCCGTTGTATTTTATCAAAGTATACCATGAAAGTATTGAATTTAAAACCTTTTTATGACACAATAAGCGGCAGGAGGTGGAGCGATATGAGCGTTTTATTTGTCGAATACGCTGCGTGCAGTACGTGTCAGAAAGCGAAGAAATGGCTGGACGGTCATGGGGTCGCATACGAGGACCGTCCGATCCGGGAGGAGAATCCGACGGCGGAAGAGCTGGAGGCCTGGCATAAGAAGAGCGGCCTGCCGCTGAAGCGTTTTTTTAATACCAGCGGGCTGGTATATAAGAGTCTGGGCTTGAAGGAGAAGCTTCCGGGGATGAGCGAGGCGGAGCAATACGCGCTTCTCGCTACGGACGGTATGCTGGTGAAAAGGCCGCTTCTGATCGGCGCGGATTTTGTGCTGGTCGGTTTTCGGGAAAAAGAATGGGAAGAGAGGTTGAAAGGGTTATGATTCGTCGGGCGACAAAAGAAGATGTGGAGGCGGTGGCCGCCTCTTATGAGGAGCTGCTTTCTTATGAGGAGGCGCATGGAAGTTTTACGAACTGGCAGCGGGGCGTGTATCCTACAAGACAGACCGCGGAGGACAGCGTGAGGGAGGGAATTCTTTATGTATATGAAGAGGACGGCGAAGTGCTGGCCAGTATGCGTCTGAATCATGTCCAGCCGGAGGGTTATGAGACGGCGAACTGGCGTTATCCGGCCGAGGGGGAGGCGGTATTGGTGATTCATACGCTCTGCGTGCCTCCCAGATTGTCAGGCCGGGGGATCGGGAAGAAAATGCTGGCCTACGCCGCGGAATACGCAGAGCGGACCGGGTGCCTGGTGATTCGTTTCGATACCTATGAAGGGAATACGAAGGCGGCCGGGATGTACGACCATCTGGGATACGAGTTTGTGGGCACGATTGATACGCTGTTTGAAGGCTCGATTCCGGAAAAACTGAAATTGTATGAGCGCCGGGTCGGGCAGGAAAACGAAAAATGACGGAAAAGGTATCCGGCAGGAACGGGAGGATATGAGATGGACGAGACGGTGAATCGGGCGTTGTTTGATTTTATAGAGGCGAGCCCTACGGCTTTTCACGCGGTGGCCGTCATGAAACGGGAATTGGATCTGGCGGGTTATCGGCAGCTTCTGGAGGGGAAAGACTGGCGCCTTTTGCCGGGCGGCGGATATTACGTGATTCGCAACGGTTCGGCGTTGATCGCTTTCCGGATTCCGGAGGGCGCCTGGAACGGATTTCAGATCGTCGCTTCCCACGATGATTCGCCGGCTTTTAAGATCAAGGAGAATCCGGAAAAGGCGGAAGGCCCCTATGTGAAATTAAACGTGGAGAAGTATGGAGGGATGCCGTACGCTTCCTGGCTGGACAGGCCGCTGTCGGTGGCCGGGCGGGTTTTGTACCGGGAAGGCGGACGGATCCGGACCCGGCTGGTCCGGGTGGAAAGGGATCTCGTTCTGATTCCGAGTCTGGCGATTCATATAAATAAGGAAGTAAATAAAGGATTTTCCTGCCAGGTTCAGAAAGAACTTCTTCCTCTGTACGGAGAAAAAACGGAGCCAGGAAGTTTTGCGGAACAGATTGCGGAGGCGGCCGGCCTGCCGGCCGGGGGGATCCTGGGGAGCGATCTGTATCTGTACAATCGACAGAAAGGTTCCGTCTGGGGCCGGGAGGGAGAGTTTATCTCCATAGGACGTCTGGACGATTTGCAGTGCGTGTATGCCTCGCTGCGGGGATTTCTTGAGGCAAAAGAAGGGCGGAGCCTGCCGGTTCACTGTGTTTTTGACAACGAAGAGGTGGGCAGCAGTACCAAACAGGGGGCGGGCTCCCCGTTTTTGCGGGATACGCTACTCAGGATCTGTGAAGGCCTGTCGGATTCGCCGGCCGGTTATCGAAGACGGCTGGCGTCGAGCTTTATGGTTTCGGCGGATAACGCGCACGGCCTTCATCCGAATTATCCGGAGAAGAGCTGCCCCACGAACCGGCCGCTTTTAAACGGCGGTGTTGTTTTGAAGTACAGCGCGAGCCAGCGGTATACGACCGACGGTGCGGCGGCGGCGATTTTCGGGGAGATCTGCAAGAGGGCCGGGGTGCCGGTCCAGACGTACGCCAACCATTCGGATATCGCGGGCGGATCGACCCTGGGACATATTTCGTCGGGCCAGGTGGCCTGTAACTGTGCGGATATCGGTCTGGCCGAACTGGCGATGCACTCGTCCTATGAAACGGCCGGAGCGAAAGATACCGCATATCTGATATCGGCGGCCCGGGCGTTTTATGAGAGTTCGGTGGTCGAAAGCGGATACGGCGAGTATAAGCTGCTTTAAAAAAATGGAAGGAATCCGATCGGAACCGCTTGACAAGCAGTCGCAGGGCCGATAATATTTTAAAATAAACACGAACAAAACGGAGGAAGAGATCATGGCAACGTTTATTAACGAACCGTCGCATACATTTGGAGAGTATCTGTTGATTCCGGGGTATTCTTCTACGGACTGCATTCCGGCCAATGTGAGCCTGAAGACGCCGCTTGTCAAGTTTCGAAAAGGGGAGGAAGCGCCGATCTCGCTGAATATCCCTTTGGTATCCGCGATCATGCAGTCCGTATCCGACGACGGGATGGCGGTTGCCCTGGCATCGGAAGGAGGTCTTTCTTTTGTTTACGGGTCGCAGAGCATTGAGAACGAGGCCGGAATGGTGGCGCGGGTGAAGAGCTATAAAGCCGGTTTCGTTGTGAGCGATTCGAATGTTTCTCCGGACGCGACATTGGGGGATATTCTGGCCTTGAAGGAGAGGACCGGCCATTCGACCGTGGCGGTGACGGAGGACGGCACGCCTGCGGGCAAGCTGGCGGGGATCATCACAAGCCGGGATTATCGGGTGAGCCGGATGCCGATCGATATGCAGGTAAAAGATTTTATGACGCCTTATTCGGAGCTGATCTGCGGGAATGAGCAGACTACGCTGAAGGAAGCGAACGATATTATCTGGGAACACAAGCTGAACTGTCTGCCGGTGGTGGACAAGAACGACCGGCTGATGTATTTTGTGTTCCGGAAGGATTATACCACTCATAAGAGCAACGAGAACGAACTGATCGACGCTTCCAAGCGCTATATGGTCGGCGCGGGCATCAACACGAGGGATTATGCCGAGCGGGTGCCGGCTTTGGTGGAAGCCGGGGCGGACGCGCTGTGCATCGACAGTTCGGAAGGGTTTTCCGAGTGGCAGAGAATTACGTTGAGGTATATCCGCGAGAAGTACGGCGATACGGTGAAGGTCGGCGCGGGCAACGTGGTGGACCGGGAGGGTTTTCGTTTTCTGGCCGAGGCCGGGGCGGACTTCGTGAAAGTCGGTATCGGCGGCGGCGCGATCTGTATTACCAGGGAGACGAAGGGCATCGGCCGCGGACAGGCTACGGCTCTGATCGAAGTGGCCAGAGCGAGGGACGAGTATTTTGAGGAGACCGGCGTTTATGTGCCGATCTGCTCGGACGGCGGCATCGTACACGATTATCATATGACGCTGGCCCTGGCGATGGGGGCGGATTTCATGATGCTGGGCCGGTATTTCGCCCGCTTCGACGAGAGCCCGACCAAGAAGGTGAATATTAACGGCAGCTACATGAAGGAATACTGGGGCGAGGGAAGCGCCAGAGCCAGAAACTGGCAGCGTTACGACTTGGGCGGCGATGCGAAGCTGACCTTTGAGGAGGGCGTGGATTCACTGGTTCCCTACGCGGGTACGCTGAAGGACAATGTTCGGATGTCCCTGAGCAAAGTGCGTTCCACGATGTGCAACTGCGGCGCTTTGACGATTCCGGAGCTTCAGCAGAAGGCAAAGCTGACGCTGGTATCTTCCACCAGTATCGTGGAGGGCGGCGCGCATGACGTGATGCTGAAGGACAGCCGGCAGATTCGGTGAGAAGAAAAACAAAATCGGGCGCCCGTCTTTCTCCGTGAACGGAGGACGGGCGTTTTTTCGTGCGTTTTCGGAGTTCTTGACAGAAAACGCCGGAATGTGTTATGATAATTTTCGCCGGCTGCAGCCGGCAAGGGGCGGCCGAAGCGGCCCATGCGGTTTGTTTTTTGGATTTGGTTAAGAGGCTTTGGCCGGTACGGCCGGCCGGGGTGTAAGAAGAAGCGGCAGTTTGGAAGACTGTTGTGTCTGCCAGCAGGCAGATGCGGCCGTCTTTCTTTTTTTGAGCGAAAAGGAAAGGAGAGCTTTATGAGTCGAGGAAAACGCATCCTTCTTTTGGGTGTCTACGGGATGGAGATGGTGGAGTGCGGAGGCGTGCTCTGTAAAAATGCGAAGGCGGGCGGGACGTCTCATGCGGCAATTCTGTTTGCCGGGGAAGAGATGCAGAGGGATCTGACGCCCGCGGCGGAGATTCTCGGGTGTTCCGTCGAGTATCTCGGAATGGACAGCGCGGCCATAACGGCCTGCGAAGAAGAAAAGAAACGGGTGATTCGGGTGATCCGGAAAATAAAACCGGATATCATCATCACGCAGGATCCGGAGCATTGCGTGAGCGATTTGGATCCGGGGCGGCGGCCCGCCATGACGCTTTTGTTGGAAGCTATGGCGCTGGCCGGGCGGAATTATGCGACGGATGAGGAGGCCGGCCGCGAACCCCATCGGGGATTTACGGTTTATTATATGACGCCGGAGCATCCGAACTGCCTGGTGGATATCGAAGAAGTCTGGGACGAGAAATGCCGGGCGATGGACAGTCTTTCGGCTCAGTTGGCTTTTATCGGGGAACTGCATGATACGCCGGGAGACCGGGCCGGATACGGCCGGCTGATTCCGGGCGCGGAGAAGATGGACCGGCTTACCTATGGGAAGGCTATTAAGCGGCTGATGGACGGCGCTTATCATCTGTATCACGGTTCTACCGGGCATAATCCGGTATTGCTCTCGGAGAATTACCGCAGGGACGGTTTGTTCGTGCTGGATGAATTGCTATAAAGCGGCGGCGCCCGGGACAGCATGCCGGGGAGAAAACGAAAAGGAGATAAAAAGGAATGAAACGGAAACCGGTTAAGAGAAAACGCGAAGGAAGCGGCGGAATCCGGCGAATCACGGGGCTTTTTTTGGCGACTGCGGTGTTGCTTTTGTCCGCCTGCAGCCAAAATCCGACGGAATCGGGGGACGAAGGCTTGTCCGCTCTGACGATCGCGATCACCAGCGACGAGAATACGCTGTCCCCTTTTACCTATGTTTCGGGGACCGGCCTGACGGTGAACCGCCTGATTTATGATACCCTGTTTACGGTGGACCTGGAAAACCGGGTGATACCCTGGATGGTGGAGGAGGATTATACGGCGGAAGATTCGAGGATTTTTACGTTTACGCTGCGGGACGGGCTGAGATTTCACGACGGAGATCCGGTGACGGCGGAGGATGTAAAATTTTCTTATGAGTATCCGGCGAAACAGAATGTTTCCGGCCAGAGGAAGATCTGCAATCAGATCGAGAAGATTGAGGCGCTGGATGAAAAAACGGTGCGTTTTACGCTGAAAGAAACCAACGTGAATTTTATGCGGGACGGGTTCGCCTACATCCGGATCTTAAACGACGCGACGTTTGAGGGGCGGGAGGACGGCAGGGCCGTGACGGAGACCGTGGGGAGCGGAATGTATCGTCTGGCGGAATATAAAACGGGGGAATACTACCGCCTGGAGGCGGCGGAGGATTATTTCCGGGGAACGCCCGGGGTCAAGTCGATTTATATGCCGATTCTGTCGGACAGTACGGCGATCCAGCAGGCTCTTCTGGCGGGGGAATTGGCCGCTTCGACCGGGAGCGTCGGCGCGGAAATGCAGGAGACGTTCGAGGCGGCGGACGACCTGACCGTTTTTTCGAACGCGGGGTACACGCCGCTGATCGTCAATATAAATAACGATCGTTATCCTTTTGACCGGAAGGAGTTTCGGCAGGCGCTCGGTTATGCGGTGGATGTAAACGGGATCTGCGAGATCCTGTTCGGGGGTTACGCGCTGCCGGGGACGAAGGGGGCCGTTCGGAGCGATCTGTCTTATGCAATGGAGGGGCTTGCTTACGAATACAGTCCCGAGAAAGCCGTTGAGATTCTGGAGGGGTTGGGTTATACTGAGAAGAACGGCGACGGGGTGCGTCTGGACGAGGACGGGAAGCCGCTTCGTTTTACGATCCTTACGTATTCCGGGAACGCAATTCGCAGCCGGGCCTGCGAATTGATGAAAGAGCAGTTAAAAAAAGCGGGCATCGAACTGGATATCCGGTCTTTGGATATGGATACGGCGGACGCTTATATCTGGCCGGATTTTGAGGTGGCGAACGGACGGGATTACGATCTGTCCATCTGGGGCTGGTCCACGGCAAATTCCCTGACGTATCTGATTTCCCTATGTTCGTCGGATTTTGAGATCGGCACCTACAATGTCTGCGGTTACGCCAGCGAGGCGTTCGACGGACTGGTGGAAGAAAGGCTTTCCTCCGTCCGCACCGAGGCGGATATGGAGGAACTGCTGCGGGAACTTCAGGCGGTGATCGCGGAGGAGGTCCCGCTGCTCACGATCGCCTACCCGGATACGCTTCAGGTATGCAATACGGCGATGTATGACGGCTGGAAGGCCGGGAAGGGCGCGAATGTGGTGAATATATTCTCGTTTCTGCGAGAATGATTTTTGAGGGGGGCGTTTATGAGGAAGAGGCTGGTGCATTATCTGATTATTCTGGCCGTGATTGTCGTTATGAATTTCTTCCTGCCCCGGATGATGCCGGGATCGCCCCTGAAATCTTTGGCGGGGGAGAATCCGGGGGATCTGACGGCGGCGGAGAAGATGGGGATTCTGGAGGCGTATCATCTGAATGATCCGCTGCCGGTTCAGTTTGTTTCTTACCTGAAGGATCTTTTTACGTTTCGGTGGGGGGACTCCTACGTCAAACGTCAGCCGATCGCGTCCCTGATTGCTTCCCGCGCCGGGTGGACGCTTCTTCTGGCCGGGAGCGGCATGGTGCTGTCCGCGGTGATCGGCACGGGGCTGGGGGCCTGGTCGGCTTTCGGGCGGAAGAAAAAGCGGGATATGCCGGTGCTTCTGACTACGACGGTGATCAGCTCCATGCCGCCGTTCTGGATCGCGGTCCTGCTTCTGGCCGTTTTCGGCGTGCGTTTGAAATGGTTTCCGATCTACGGCGCGTATTCCATGTGGGGGGCTTATACGGGGATTGCGAAGATCCTGGATACCTGCCGCCACCTGTTTTTGCCGCTGGTAACGCTGGTACTCGCCTCTTTGATGTCGTTTTTTACGACATCCCGTTACGCTACGCTTAAGATCCTGGAGGAAGATTATGTAAAAATGGCCCGTCTGCGGGGGATTTCCGGGAAACGGGTTGTTTTTTGTTATGTGATTCGGAATACGCTGATCCCGGTGTTCACCCTGTTTATGATGGACATCGGTTATCTGTTGAGCGGTTCCGTCGTGATTGAGACGGTATTTTCTTACCCGGGTCTGGGGACGCTGATGCGGGAGGCGGTGATGGCCAGGGATTATCCCCTGATGCAGTATACGTTTTTACTGTCCTCGGTTCTGACGGTGGCCGCACTGTTTCTGGCGGATGTGCTTTATAGTCGGCTCGATCCGAGAATGGAGGTGGGCCGTGGGTGATCGCAGGACGACGGGGCGTTTGATGGGGAGGATCGGCCTGGCGTTGACGGCGTTGACGGTGTTTTTTGCGCTTCTGGCCCCGGTTCTGGCGCCGTATGATCCCTGGACCAGCGTGGCGGAGGCTTATCTTCCGCCCGGCGCGGGACATATACTGGGTACCAATGATATCGGGCAGGATATTTTCAGCGAACTTCTTTACGGCGCCGGGACTTCTCTGGCGACCGGTTTTTTGTCGGCGGCGGTTTCGCTGACGATCGGCGTGTCGGCCGGGATGCTGGCGGGGTGGTACGGGGGACGGGTCGACCGGTTTGTGACAAAGGTCACGGCGTTTTTCCTGACCGTTCCGTTTATTCCGGCCGTGATCCTTCTGAGCGCGTTTGCCAGGCCGGGTGTCGTCGGCATGGCCCTGATCCTGGGCGCAATGTCCTGGGCGGGGACGGCCCGCGTGGTGCGGACGCAGACGCTGGCCGTCCGCGAAAAGGATTATATTCAGACCGTAAAAGCCATGGGCGCGTCGGATTTTTATCTGCTCAGGCGCCATGTGGTAAAGGAACTGCTGCCCTGGATCCTGTATCAGGGAGTTCTGCGGGTGAAGTCCGGGATCCTGTCGGAGTCCTCCTTAAGTTTCCTGGGGCTCGGCAGCACGGTTCAAAAAAGCTGGGGAAGCATGATCTATTACGCCCAGGCAAAAAACGCGCTGCTCACGGGGGCCTGGGTCTGGTGGATCGTTCCGCCGGGGCTTTGCATCGTGCTGGTTTCCTGCGCGCTGATGCTGATTTCCTACGGCGCGGAGGAATGGATGGATAAGAGGCTGGTGCGGAGGTAGGTGTGAGATGGCGGAAAATGTATGCCTGGAAGTGAAAGACTTGACGGTCGCTTATCGGGGCGCGGAGAAGCCGGTGATAAAGGATTTGAGTTTTTCGATGAAGGAGAGGGAAATTCTCTGTCTGTACGGCCCTTCGGGAAAGGGAAAAAGCACCGTAGTGTGGGCGTTGACGGAAATGTTGGGAGCGTATCAGGCGAAGGCGTCGGGGGAGATCACGTTAAACGGGAAAACGTTGTCTTATTCGACGGATCGTCCGCTGCCAAAGGGGCGGACGTTTACCTGGCGTGATATCGCGCTGGTGCCTCAGTCTTCGATGAGCGGTTTTAATCCCGTATACACGCTTCGGAAGACGCTGATGGAAACCATGTATGCCTGCGGCTGCGAGGGCGGGAAACGGGAGAAAGAGGAGAGGCTTCTGGCGCTTTTCGACCGCGTGCGGCTGGACCGGAAGGCGCTGGACGCGTATCCGCACGAACTGTCCGGAGGTATGAAGCAGAGGGCGGCGATCGCGCTGGCGATTCTGTTTCATCCGAGCCTGCTGATCCTGGACGAGGCGACAACCGGGCTGGATCTTCTGATTCAGGCTCAGGTGCTGGGAACGATTCTGGATTTGCGGGAAAAACAGGGTATGACGATCCTGTTTATCAGCCATGACCGGGCGCTGGCAGAGAGTTTCTGCGACCGGCAGATCGCGCTGTAGCGTACGGTTTCGTGCGTGCGCGCTTTTGTTAGGCGATAAAATACGATAAAACGGCGGAGGAGGTACGGGTGGAAGCGATTTTATCAGCGGAAAAGCTGGAGAAGACATTTGTTTCGGGGAGCGGAAGACGAAGGAAATCGGTCAAAGCGGCGGATCGGGTGTCGCTGGTTTTGAAAAAGGGCGAAACGCTGGGGCTGATCGGCAGCAGCGGATGCGGAAAGACCACGACCGCGAAATTGCTGCTGGGTCTGTTAAAACCGGATCGCGGCGTCGTGACGAGGCGGGGGCGGATCGGTTTTGTGGGGCAGGATCCTTACGCGTGTCTGGCGCCTGCCTGGGAAGCTGGCCGGATCGTGGCGGAGCCTCTTATTTTTTCCGGGGAGCGCGGACGGTATGAGGATTGCAGGGAGGAAGTGAGGAAGAGTTTATCCCTGGTGCATCTGGACTTTGACGTTTACGAGCGGCGTCTGCCTTCCCAGTTAAGCGGCGGGGAGAGGCAGCGGGTCAGCATTGCCAGGGCGTTGATCTTCCGGCCGGATTTTCTGATTCTGGACGAGCCGACCTCCATGCTGGATGAAGCCGTGAAAGAAAAAATTGCGGAAGTAATCGGTGAGGTGGCGGCGGGGGGAGACTTCGGCGTCCTCCTGATCACGCACGACATCGCCATGGCGGCGAAACTTTGCGGGCGGCTGATGGTGATGGAGGAAGGGCGTGTGATCGAGGAAGGCCCGTCCGAGGAGATTCTCGCCGCTCCGAAGCGGGAGCTTACCCGGAATCTGATCGAGGTGGCGACGGATGTGAGGAAATTTTGGGAGACGTATCGGGCGTGATTATTTTTTCGGGCAGAGGCATTTTTCGAACACGAGCCCCAGGGTGAACCAGACCGGCGCGTAGTCCAGGCGGATTACGCCGTCGATGTTGTATTTGGCGTCGCTGTAATCCCAGGGACACATGTCGCGTTTTTTTAAGAATTTTCCGCTTGCGTATTCGCCGGCGTAGATCAGGCCGGTGTAGATGCCGCCCCGGAGCAGGACGTTTTTTCTTGAGAGTTTTTTTGCCAGCGGCTTCATGACGGAAGCCGCGCCGTAGATCGGGAACATGAGGAGGGAGGTTCTTCCGATCAGGCGCCGGTCCGAGGATTTTGTGAGGGCGTCCATGCTGCTGAAAAACAGTTCCATGGCCCATCCGATCATACCGCATTTGATAAAATTATTTTCCATGCGCTCAGTATGCCCGCAGGTGCGAAAAATATACGTTTCGTTAAGCTGACGCGGGTACGGAAGGCTATGGAATAAAAACAGGCGTTTCGGTTCATACTGATACTGCGAAAAAAACGGAAGGCGGTAAAGATGCGATGGATTTGAAGAACAGCCAAACAAAAGAAAATCTGATGCGGGCTTTCGCGGGAGAAAGTCAGGCGAGAAACCGTTATACTTTGGCGGCGGGACAGGCGAAAAAGCTGGATCATCATGTGATCGAAAAAGTGTTCGATTATACGGCGCAGCAGGAAAAGGAGCACGCGGAGGTTTTCTATAAGTTCCTGAAGGAGGCCAACGGGGAAAATATTGAGATCGACGGGAGCTATCCGGTAGACAATTATGAAGACGTTTATCAGCTTCTGCGTTCGGCCGAGCACAATGAAAAAGAGGAACACGACGTGGTGTACCGGGCTTTCGGGGATAAAGCGCTGGAAGAGGGTTTTACCCGAATCGGCCGTGTTTTTCATGAGATCGGCAAGGTGGAGGAAACCCATGCGAAGAGGTTTGCCCGTTTTGCGGAGCTGTGGGAACAGAACAAACTTTATTGTTCCGATCAGGAGGAGAAGTGGATCTGTTTAAACTGCGGTTTTGTTTACGAGGGCAAGGAAGCGCCCAAACAATGTCCGGTGTGCGAACACAGCCAGGGGTATTTTGTCCGGGCCTGCCTGGCCCCTTTTGGAAACGGCGTGTATTAAAGGCCGGTCTGTGAGGACGTCTTAAATAATTTCCGAAGGCAAACAGAGTGGAAATCCCGGCAGGGATTTTCCGCTCTGTGGCTGGTATGCGTTAACGCCGGCGTGGTTTGCCGTTTTTCTGATTTCGAAAATTTTGTTTAAAAAACGGAGGACGGCTATTTACAGAAGCAGGAATGCATGATATGCTCATATAGCTAAAGTACAAAGAGGGCTTGCCAAATATGATTCAGCGCAATATACGGAAGACAGACAGAGTCTGTCCATTTTTGTTATTAAAAAATAAAAGGCATATCTCCGGTTTCAAGTTGCTTAACGATACATATGGCGAGACGTTTTGGAATTACAGTCTGCTGCGAGGGGGGATGGAGGCGGAAACGCATCTTGTTTTTTGAAGAAATGGCACTGCGATTCATTATGACAAAAAATTAAATATTTAATTTGCGAATGTATGGAGGAAAAAATATCATGTTAAAAAACATGAAAGTGAAAAAAAGTTTGCTGCTTGGTTATGGTATTACCATCGGAGTTTCCCTGCTGCTGATTGTTATCAGTCTGTTCATGATGCTCAATATTAAGAGCAACTATGATGAGCTGCTTAATGAGGATGCCGAGGCGAATCAGTATATTTTATATTGCCGGGTCAATTCATTGCTGACCGGACGGAACATCCGCGACTCCTATCTTGTCCCGAGTTCTGAGGCGAACGAAGGGCTGCTTCAAGCTGCGGAAAAAGCACAGGAAAACCTGTTTGCCAATATGGAATTGCTGAAGGAGCATTTTCCGTCCCAGCTGGAACGCAGTAAGTTGGATGAGTATATTGCGGTAACGACCAGTTGGGCCGATACAAATCCGCAGCTTATTGAGTGGTATCGCCAGTATGCCCAGACCGGCGATGAATCGTATCTCCAGAAGGGCATTCAGTTTATCTATGAAACGGATACGCCTGACCAGGAGCAGATGGCCGCGGCCGCAACGGCTTTGGATAATTATTTGGTTCAGGCTATGGCTGACGAACGCGGGCGTATTGAATTTAAGGTCATCGTTATCATTGCTGTTGTTGCCGCTGCCACGGCTATCGCTACGATTGCAGTCATTGCATTGGGGCTTATGATTATTAAAACAATCACCGTTCCCGTTGCTCAGGTTCAAAATGCTCTGGTCGGATTCTCACAGGGAAAACTGGACATTCCCGTTGACTACCAGAGCGGGAACGAATTGGGGGTGATGTGCGATGCCCTGCGCAGCAGCCAAGCGATTCTTTCCGGCGTCATTCAGGACGAAGCATATCTGCTCAAGGAGATGGCGGAAGGGAATTTTGATGTGCATAGCAAGGACACGTCTATGTATGTCGGCGCGCTGGAAACCATCATCGAATCTATCAGGGGCATCAATCATCAGCTCAGTGATGCGCTCTTGCAGATCGCGCAGGGTACCGATCAGGTTTCCGCCGGTGCGGATCAAGTGTCAACCGGCGCGCAGTCGTTGGCTCAGGGCGCGACCGAGCAGGCCAGCACACTTCAGGAATTGACAGGGACCGTTACGGAAATTTCCGAAGCGTCGCAGCAGACCGATCAGGCTGCCCGCGATGCAAAAACCAGTGTTCAGGCAGCAGGTGCGCAAGTAGAAAAAATGAACCAACAGGTAGATGTTTTGAACCAGGCGATGAACAAAATTGCGCTTTCTTCTCAAGAAATGACCAAAATCATCAAGACGATCGAGGATATTGCGTTCCAGACGAATATCCTGGCGCTGAACGCTGCAGTTGAAGCTGCCCGCGCCGGTAACGCCGGAAAAGGTTTTGCGGTAGTGGCGGATGAGGTGCGCAGCCTGGCGGCTAAATCGGATGAATCAGCCAAGGCGACGAAAGAGTTAATCGATGATGCTATCAGCTCGGTTCAGGATGGGAGCGATGTTGCCAAGCAGGTTACGCAGGCTTTGATTGAGTGTAAAGGATTAACCGACGAGGTTGTGAATCGTGTGGATGTGGTTACGGATGGCGTTAAGGTTCAAACGGTTTCCATTAAACAAGTGACCGAAAGCATTGACCAGCTTTCTTCCGTGGTTCAGACAAACTCTGCGACGAGTGAAGAGTCTGCGGCGGCAAGCGAAGAACTTGCCAGTCAAGCCTCTACAATAAAAAGTCTGGTTGGACGTTTTAATCTCCGCCGTACGGACGGCAGTACCCGCTCGGCATTGCCCGTTACGCATACTCGTGATAGAGAGGTGGTTGCCGGTGGTGTGAATACGGATAAATACTAAGAGGAAGCATGGAATTTGCAGAGTATTTTCCTGTGTGGAATAAGCTGACGGCGGTTCAGCAGAATCGGATTTCGGGCGGCGTTCTCAGCCGCACCGTAAGAAAAGGGGCGCTGATCCACAACGCGGGTATGGATTGCACCGGCCTTTTATTGGTGCGATCCGGCCGGCTCAGGGCCTATATTTTGTCGGAGGAGGGGCGGGAGATCACCATTTACCGTCTGTTTGAGCGGGATCTGTGTCTGTTTTCCGCTTCCTGCGTGATGCGTTCGATTCAGTTTGATATTACCGTCGAGGCGGAGACGGACACGGATCTATGGATTATCCCCGCGGATATTTATAAGAAGATCATGGAAGAATCCGCTCCTGTGGCGAATTATACCAACGAGATTATGGCGTCCAGATTTTCCGAGGTTATGTGGCTGATCGAACAGATCATGTGGAAGAGCCTGGATAAGCGGGTTGCCGCGTTTCTTCTGGAGGAGGCTTCGATCGAAGGTACGAGGCAGCTGAAGATCACTCACGAGACCGTCGCCAATCATCTGGGGACTCACAGGGAGGTCATTACCCGGATGCTTCGCTATTTTCAGGGTGAAAATATGGTAAAATTAAAACGCGGCGGTATTGAGATTTTGGATGAAAGGAAGCTGGAAGCGTTAAATGGCGGATAAGAACGGCCTCCCGTTCCGTTTTAAGCGGAACGGGAGGCCGTTTTGCCGTTTATCGGTCCATACCGCACATGGTGACGGATTCGATCAGGCATTTGTCGTTCGTCACCGCGTCGTAGAAACGGAAACCGCCGGAGAAATTATAGGTTTCAAATCCCCGTCCGGCCAGGATCCGGGCGGCGATATAGCTGCGCAGGCCGCTTTGACAGATGAGATAGACCGGTTTTTCCTGTTCGATTTCGTTCATTCGCTCACGCAGTTCGTCCACGGGGATGTTTCGGAAGCCGTCTATGTGCCCGAGGCGGTATTCTTCTTTCGTCCGCACGTCCAGCAGGGTGACGCTGCCGTCGCGGGGCAGGCCGTTTACGTCCTCCGGATGGAATTGCTTTAGAACGCCGCGGGCGATGTTTTCCGCCATAAAGCCCGCCATGTTTACCGGGTCTTTGGCGGAGGAATAGGGGGGCGCGTAGGCGAGGTCGAGGTCTTTCAACTGAATGGCCGTCATTCCCGCGCAGATGGCGGCGGCCAGCACGTCGATTCGCTTGTCGACGCCTTCATAGCCCACGATCTGGGCGCCCAGCAGACGGAACGTCTTTTTTTCAAAGATGACTTTCATGGTCATGGCTTTGCCGCCGGGGTAATAGCCCGCGTGGCTCATCGGGGAAAGAACGACTTTTTCAATGTCCAGCCCCGCCTTTTTGGCGGCCGTTTCGTTGATACCGGTGACGGCGGCGGTCATGTCAAAGACTTTGATGACGGAAGTCCCCAGAGAACCGCGGTAACGGCTGTCGCCGCCGCAGATGTTGTCGGCCGCGATACGTCCCTGTTTGTTGGCGGGGCCGGCCAGGGAGATCAGGGCGTCGTGCCCGGTGACATAGTGCTTTACCTGTATCGCGTCGCCCACGGCGTAGATGTCCGGAACGGAAGTTTCCATCCGCTCGTTGACAAGGATACTGTCCCGGATCCCGAGCTCGAGTCCCGCATTTTTGGCGAGGTGAGTATCCGGGGTGACGCCGATGGCCAGCACCACCAGGTCGGCGTGGAGCGGTTCTTCGTCTTTCAGCAATACTTTTACGCGGCCGTCCGCCTCTTCAAAGCCTTCCACCGTATGTCCCAGGGCAAGTTTGACGCCATGCCGGCGCATGCTTGCGTGGATGAATGCCGCCATGTCGGCATCGAAAGGATTCATCAACTGTCTGGGGCGCTGGATGATGGTGACATCCATACCGAGTTCCTGCAGATTTTCCGCCAGTTCAAGGCCGATAAAACCGCCGCCCGCCAGGACGGCGGTTTTGGGGCGGTGTGTGTTTATGTAGTCCTTGATCCGCAGGGTATCTTCCACGGTGCGGAGCGTGAAAAGTTGTTTCAGATCCGTGCCGGGAAGCGAGGGGGTCGTGGGCCTGGCGCCGGGAGAGAGGAGGAGCTTGTCGTAGCTCTCCTCAAATTCTTGGCCGGTTTCCAGATTCCTGACGGAGACCGTTTTTCTTTCGGGATGGATGGCCGTGACTTCGTGGCGGACTTTCATATCAATGCGGAAGCGGGAGAAGAATCCTTCCGGTGTCTGAAGCGTCAGATCGTCCGCATCCGTGATCACGTCGCCGATATAATAGGGAAGGCCGCAGTTTGCGTAAGAGATAAAGCCCGAACGTTCAAATACCGTGATTTTTGCCTGTTCGTCCAGCCGGCGGATTCTGGCCGCCGCGGTAGCGCCTCCGGCGACGCCGCCTGTGATTACGATTTTCATAGTTGTATTCCACCTTTCTTTTGTTTTATACTCTTGCCATTCCGTCCACGCTCAGCACGACGCCGGTGATGTAGGATGCTTCGTCGGAGGCCAGGAATACGAAGGCGTTGGCGATATCTTCCGGCCGGCCCAGACGGCGTAAGGGGATCTGTTCGATCATGGGGTTGATGATCTTTTCGGGTACGGCTTTCATCATATCGGTATGGATGATACCGGGCGCTACGGCGTTGACGCGGATGCCTTTCGGGCCGAGTTCGCGGGCCAGGGATACCGTCAGCCCGTTGACCGCGAATTTGGACGCGGGATAGGCGAGGCCGCTGGGCTGGCCGGAGATGCTGACCATGGAGGAGGTGGAGAGGATGACGCCGGTCCCTCTCGCGACCATGCATTCACTGGCGGCGCGGGTGGCGTTGAACACACCCTTTACGTTCAGATCCATGACTCTGTCGAACGTCTCCTCCGTGTATTCGGTGAAGGGGGTGCTTTCGGAGACGCCGGCGTTATTGACCAGGATATCCACGCAGCCGTAAGTTTCCGTCGTCTTTCGGAACGCCTCGCGCACGGAAGCCAGGCTTGCCAGCTCCGGGCTGATACCCGCTACGGTTGCCTCCGGATAGGTTTCTTTCAATAAAGAAACGGCTTTGTCGGCGGAAGCCTGGGAGCTTGCGGTGAGAATGACGACGGCGCCTTCCCGGATAAACCGATCCGCGGTGGCAAAGCCGATCCCGCGGCTTCCCCCGGTAATGATGGCGACTTTATTTTTTAATCTCATGATGAGTACCTCCTGTCGGCTGATTTTATAAGAATAGTATAACCGGTTTGAAAAATTTTTCCGTGATAAAATCACAAAACGGGCGCGCGGGCATTTCATGACATCCAGGGAGCATTTCAATTCCAAAGTCTTGAAACGGCATTTCGGAAACGGTAGACTGAGGAAGGACGGAAACGGAACCTGTGGTTTCATTTTTCGCATAACAAAGATTTTTAAGGAGGAATTGTCTATGTTACCTGTTTCCCATGTAAACGCCGGCTATGTTCGGCCCGTGACGGCCGCCGAGCGGGAGGATGAGGCGGCTAAAGCACAGGAGCCCCAAGAGAAAGAGCGGGAACATTCTTTCAAACCCGTAAAAGATGAATATATTCCGGAGGAAAAGAACGAGCCGGCCGGCCGGCCGGGGAGGCCGGATAAGAAATCCCCCGAGGATATAAAGGGAGAGGAGCGTACCTGCAATACCGATAAAGTGGATCGTGAGATTGAAAAACTGAAAAAAAAGAAACAGAAACTGGAACAGCAGATCAACACCGAGACCGATGAGAGCAGGAAAGCGGAATTGGAAAAAGAACTGGCACAGGTGGAAAGCGAGCTGAAACAGAAGGATAACGACGCGTACAGGCGTCAGCATGCTACCTTTACCTGATGTTTTTCGGGCGGCGGTTTTGAGCAATCAATGCCGCCGTTTTTGATTGCCGTGCGAAACGTGTTCTGGTATAATCAATACAAATATTTGGCGGAGGCATAAGGAGGATAAGAGCATGCGGGAGATGAGAAGGAAGAATCAGCAGATGTCGAAGGAGAAAACGGAGGCGGTCCTTGCGCGGAATACGAACGGGGTGCTTAACGTATCGGGGGAGGACGGTTATCCTTACGGGGTACCGGTGAGCTTTGTATATCAGGACGGGAATCTTTATTTTCATTCGGCGCCGGAGGGACATAAGATCGACGCGATTCGGAAGAATCCGAACGTTTCCTTTACCGTGGTGGATGAGGATACGGTGGTGAGCGCGGAATATACCACGTATTTCCGTAGCGTGATCGTTTTCGGGCAGGCGGAAATCGTGACGGAGACGGACGAGCGGCAGAGGGCGTTCACGGGGTTGATCGAGAAATACAGCCGGGATGAGAGCGACGAATCCAAAGCGGACGTGATCGGGCGAAGCGGGGATAAAGCTCGAATCATCCGCATCCGCCCGACGCATGTGACGGGAAAAGAGGCAATTGAATATGTGAGAAAGGCCGGGGAAGAAAAGTAATTTTTAACGGGATTTTAACTCCTTCCACATCTGGGAATAAAAGGTCTCCATTTCGCTGCCAAGATACTGGTATACTTCACATTTTGCCATAATGTCTTTGGGAGGGAAGATTGTGGGGTCTTCCTTAAGCTCGTCGTCCAATGTGTCGTAGACGGCGGTATTCGGAGTTCCGTAGTAGATATATTCAAAGTTCGCCATGGCGGCTTCTTCCCCGCAGAGGAAATCGATGAATTGTTCGGCGGCTTCCTTGTGCCGGCAGGTGGCCGGGATCATCATGCAGTCGAACCAGACGTTGGAGCCTTCTTCGGGAACGACGTAGGCCAGGTCTTCGTTGGCTTCCATGGCTACGGTGGCGTCGCCGGAGTAGATCACGGCCATGGCGGCGTCGCCGGAGATCAGAGCGTCGCGGGATTCGTCCACGTAATAAGCTTGAACCAGGGGCTTCTGATCGATCAGCATTTGCTTGGCTTCTTCAAGCTGAGCGGTGTCGGTGGTGTTTAAGGAATATCCCTTTAGTTTTAAAGGGACCAGAAAAGCGTCCCGCACGCTGTTTTCCATGATGATGTTATCCGCGTATTTTTCGTCCCAGAGAATGTCCCAGCTTGTGACTTCCTCGTCTACCAGGGTGGTGTTGTACAGAATCCCGACCGTGCCGAACATATAGGGGACTGCGTACTGATTGTCCGGGTCAAAAGCCCGGCAAAATTCCCAGTAGGTGTCGCCTACGTTGCCGATATTTGTCATTCGGCCGGTATCGACGGGCAGCGCTTCCCCGGCCTGGATCATTTTCTCCACCATATATTCCGAGGTGATGATGAGATCATACGGGACGGAGCCGCCCTGGTATTTTGTATACATGTCTTCGGGCGTGATGTATTCCTCATATTTGACGGTGATTCCGGTCTCCTCTTTAAAGCGGTCCAGGAGATCCCGGTCAATGTAATCGCCGTAATTGAATACGACCAGCTCGTCGCCGGAGGCGCTCGGCTCGTTCGCGCCGCAGGCGCAGAGAGTGAACAGGCAGGAGACTGCCAGAATCAGAGTCAGAAATTTTTTCATAGAGATCTCCTTTTAATATTTGTAGAGCTGTTCCTGCCGTTTGGCCTGCCGGTCGGAAATATGGTTGACGACCAGGAGAATGATCAGGATGGTCAGAAACAGAAGCGTGGAAAGCGCGTACATTTCCGGGTTGATCCCGCGCCGTACCTGCTGGTAGATCATGGTTGAGATCGTGTTGATACCCGGTCCTTTCGTGAAATACGTAATGACGAAATCGTCCAGCGACATGGTAAACGCCAGAAGAAAACCGGACAGGATTCCCGGCAGAATCTCGGGCAGGACGATTTTGAAAAACGCATAGACGGGCGTCGCGCCCAGGTCCAGCGCGGCCTCGTAGGCGGCTTTGTTGGTCTGTTTCAGTTTCGGCATGACGCTTAAGATCACATAGGGGAGCGTCAGCGTGACGTGGGCGACCAGCAAAGAAGAAAAACCCAGGTTCATAAAGCGCACGAAAAGCAGCATCAGCGCGATGCCGGTTACGATATCCGCGTTTAGGAGCGGAATGTTCGTGACCGTGGCGGCGGCGGATTGGGCCTTTTTGCTCATGGCGGTCAGGCCGATGCAGGCCATGGCGCCCAACAAGGTGGCGATCAGGGCCGCTGCCGTTGTCAGGACCAGGGAATTTTGAAACGCCTGGATCACTTCCGCGTCCCGAAACAGGGCCGCGTACCAGTCCAGCGTAAAACCGCCCCATACCATACGGGATTTGGAGGCGTTAAACGAACATACCGTGAGAATCATCAGGGGCGCGTACAGAAGAAAAAAGATAATGCCCACGTAAAAACGTTCCAAAAAGGATTTTTTTTCTACCATAACATCTGTCCCTCCCCGGATTTGTCATATTTGTTCATGACGGCCATACTGATAAAGATGAAAATCATCAGAACCAGGGAAAGGCCGGAACCCAAGTGCCAATTATTGCTCAAGGAAAATTCCTGCTCGATCACGTTTCCGATCAGAAGGACTTTGGAACCGCCCAGGATGTCGGCGATCACGAACTCCGAGATGCCCGGGATAAATACCATGATGATTCCGCTTAAGACTCCCGGCAGGGAGAGCGGCAGAAGGATTTTTCGGAACGTGGTGGCCTTGCTGGCTCCCAGGTCGTAAGCCGCGTCGATCAGATCCCGGTCGATCTTACACAGCGCGTTGTAAATGGGCAAGATCATAAACGGCAGGTAATCGTAGACCATGCCGATCAGGATGGCCGTCGTCGTGTTCATAATCCGCAAAGGCTTAAGGCCGAAAAATTCGAGAACCGAGCTCAGCAGGCCCGTATTTGAGACGATCATCTGCAGGGCCAGGGTTCTTAAGAGGAAATTGATCCACATCGGGAGAATGAACAGCATGATGAGGATTCCGCTTTTTTTCGCCGGGGCTTTGCTCAGGATATAGGCCAGCGGGTAGGCGAGGAACAGGCAGATCAGCGTGCTGAAAAAGGCGATATAAAGGGAACGCCACAGGGCCGTCAGGTGAATGGGGTCCGCGATCGCCGAGATGTTGGCCAGGGTAAAGCCGCCGCCTTCCGACGTAAAGCCGTAGTACAGGATCAGAAAGAGCGGGAGGATGATGAAACCCGCCGCCCAGATTAAGTAGGGGCCGGAAAGCCATTTTCTATTCATCCAGTACCACCGCCTTTTCATCGTCGGATTCCGGTTTGTTCATGATCTGAATGTTAAAGGGATCCACCGAGAGGCTGACCGGAGTCCCGACCGGATGGCAGGAGGTCGAGTGTACGAGCCAGTCAAAACCGTTTGCCGTCACTTCCATCTCGTAGTGGACGCCTTTGAAGATCAGATGCGATACCACGCCGTCCAAATGTCCTTCGCCGGGTTTTTTCAGCAGGACGTCCTCGGGACGGATCACCACGTCCACCGGGCGGTTGCTGCCGAAACCGGTGTCCACGCAGTCAAAGGTCACGCCCAGGATTTTCACCAGTTTATCTTTGAGCATGATTCCGTCCAGAATATTGCTGTCGCCGATGAAATCGGCCACGAAGGCATTTTCCGGCTCGTTGTAGATGTCTTCCGGGGTTCCCATCTGCTGAATATATCCCTGGTTCATCACGACGACCGTATCGGACATGGTCAGAGCTTCCTCCTGGTCGTGGGTGACGTAGATAAACGTGATGCCCAGTTCGTTCTTCAGCCGGATCAGTTCGTACTGCATATCCTGGCGCAATTTCAGATCCAGGGCTCCCAGGGGCTCGTCCAACAGAAGGACTTTCGGTTCGTTTACGATCGCCCTGGCGATCGCGATGCGCTGCTGCTGGCCGCCGCTTAGGGACATGGGATTGCGCTTTTCAAATCCTTCCAGATTCACCAGCTTCAGCGCGTAGCGGATCTTGTCTTTGATGTAGGCGTCGGATTTGCCGCTGATCTTTAAGCCGAAGGCGATATTTTCGGCGACGTTCATATTGGGGAAAAGGGAATATTTCTGGAAAACCGTGTTCAGATTCCGTTTGTTGGCGGGAAGATGGGTGATGTCTCTTCCGTCGAAAATGACCTGTCCGGAATCCGGCGTCACAAAACCGCCCAGAATCCGTAAAGTCGTCGTTTTGCCGCAGCCGGAAGGACCCAATAAGGTCACAAATTCGTTTTCCCTTACGCTAAGGCACAGATCGTCCAACACGAGTGTGTCGTCGAACGTTTTGGAAATGTGGACAAAATCGATCAGATTCTTTTTGCTCATGCGTGCCTCCTAAAAACTGGGCGGACAACTGACCCAGATCAGGACCGCTCCTTCTTTTGAAGTTAAATAATGCTTTTTATCCGGGGTAAAATAAAAGGATTCGCCGGACTTTACGACGTAGTGGCCGGAGCCCAGGTGAATCGTGACGCTTCCTTTCAGAACGTAGCCGAACTCTTCCCCTTCATGGGGGTTGTCCGGGTAAGTGGAGCCCCCTTTTTCGAGAGTCAGGCGGATGGGTTCCATGGTGTTTTTCTGCGCGTTGGGGATGATCCATTGGATCCGGTTGCGCAGTTCGGGATCTTCTTTTTCAAAATAGTCCCCTTTATGGAAAACGATCGGGTCGTCCTCCGGTTCCTGGAAAAATTCGCCGATGCTGGTGCCCAGGCACTGCAAAAGGTCCATCAGCGTGGCGATCGACGGGGAGGTCAGGTTTCGCTCCACCTGAGAAATAAACCCCTTGGACAATTCCGACCGGTCGGCCAGTTCTTCCTGTGTCAGTCCTTTTAAGACCCGGAGTTCTTTGAGCCTTTCTCCGATGTCCATTGCAAAACGCCTCCTTTGCCCGCAAAACAAAGATAAAATTAAACATAAAGTTTAGTAATTCTAAACGACAAAACACTATCATTATATCGGAAAAAAGACGGATGTCAATAGTTTTTTTGACTTTATATCTTAACAAACTTTTGGGAATATGCTAAAATACTGGCATAATGCGGGAAGGAGAGGGAGAGAATGGGAAAAAATACCATAGCATATGTAGGCTCGTATACGTATATCGGCGAAAGCCGGGGCATTACCATCTTTGACGTGGACGAAGAGAAGGGGACATTTACCAGAAGGAAGGAAGTCCCGGTAAACAATTCTTCTTATCTTGTCATCTCCCACAGCAAACAATATCTGTATTCTCTGGCGGACGAGGGGATCGTTTCCTACCGGATTCTGCCGGACGGGGATCTTGCTTATTTAAACACCGCGAATATCCGCGGCATGCGGGGGCGGTTTATTGAGATCTCCCGGGACGATCGTTTCCTGTTTGTGGCCGGCTATCATGACGGCAAGCTTACCATCGTGAGGGTCGGCGAGGACGGGAGCGCCGGGGAGATCTGCGACAGTTTTTATGATAAGGGAACGGGCAGCATTGCGGAGCGGAGTTTTCAGGCGCATTTAAGCTGCGTCCATCTGACGCCGGACAATAAGTTTTTGTGCGTGGCGAATTTGGGGACGGATCAGATCAAGATCTTCCGTTTTGACCATGAGACCGGTCAGATCAAGCTGACGGATATTCTGCGCTGCGAGCTGGATTCGGGGCCGCGCTATTTTCTGTTCAGCAAGGACGGGCGTTTTATGTATGTGACGGCGGAACTGAAGAATACGATCACGGTGTACAGTTATTCGGTTTCGAACGGGCATGCGGAGTTCGAGCGGGTTCAGACGGTGTCGACGCTGGGGAAGAAGGGCAGCAATGTAAATTCCGCGGCGGCCTTGCGTCTGTCTGCGGACGACCGGTATCTGTTCTGCTCCAACGCGGGCGACAACAGCGTGGCGATGTTTGCGAGGGACGCCGGGACCGGGGAACTGACGCAGTGTTTTGTTCTGCCGATCAGCGGCGGCTATCCGAAGGACATCGGTCTTTTTGACGGGGACAGGCGTCTGTATTCGGTGAATTTTGAGGAGAGCACTCTCACGTTTTTTCACATTCAGTACGAGAAAAATTATATCACAATGTATGCGGCGCCTTTGAAGGTGGATCAGCCGAACTGCTGCGTGCTCTTAAAGCCGTGAGCGGTCCGGGGACGGCGCGCGGGAGAGGCGGCGCATAATCCGGGAGAACAGGATGGGATTTGAATATATCAGTCAGATGCCGACGCCGTCGGAGACGAAGCAGCAGTTTCCGCTGGAGGCTTTGGAGCGCCGGGCGAAGAAAAAAAGAGACGGGGAGATTAAGCGCGTTTTAACGGGGGAGGATGATCGGTTTCTTGTGGTCATCGGTCCCTGTTCGGCGGACCGGGAGGACGCGGTGTTGGATTACGTGGAGCGTCTGGCCCGGATCGGGGAGAAGGTGGCGGAGAAGCTTCTTCTGATTCCCAGGATCTATACGAGCAAGCCGAGGACTACCGGGAGCGGATATAAGGGGCTGTTTCATCAGCCCAATCCGGAGGCGGTTTCGGATCTGTACGCGGGGATGCTGGCGGTCCGGCGGCTTCACATGAAGGTGGTGCAGGAGACCGGCCTGACAACGGCCGACGAACTTCTGTATCCGGAGAATTACGAGTATCTTTCGGATCTGATTTCTTATATGGCGGTGGGGGCGCGGTCGGTGGAGGACCAGCAGCACCGTCTTGTGGTCAGCGGGTTCGATATCGCCTGCGGCCTGAAGAACCCTACGGGCGGGGATCTGTCGGTGATGATGAATTCCGTTACGGCGGCGCAGAGCTCCCATCATTTTGCGTTTCGCGGCTGGGAGGTGGTTTCCGACGGGAACCCTTACGCGCACGCGATTCTGCGGGGGTATGTGGACGCCAGCGGGCGGAATGTCCCGAATTATCATTACGAGGACCTTCAGATGCTGTATGAACTGTATGCGAAGACGGAACTGAAGCATCCGGCCTGTGTGGTGGATACGAATCACGCCAATTCCGGGAAGAAGTTTGCCGAGCAGATCCGGATCACAAAGGAAGTGCTTCACAGCCGCAGGCATTCGCGGAATGTGGCGGACCTGGTGAAGGGGGTTATGATCGAGAGCTATCTGGAGGACGGCAGCCAGAAAGTGGGGGACGGCGTTTACGGGCGTTCGATCACGGATCCGTGTCTGGGCTGGGCGAAGACCGAGCGGCTTTTGTACGAGATGGCGGATATGGTGTGAGTGTTTAGGACGGTTTCTTTTGACGGATAAAGAGAGGGCGAAGCGGATGACGGAACGGGAGAACGATCTGACGGAATTAAGGCGTGAGATAGACAGGATAGACAGGGAACTTTTAAGGCAGTTTGAGAAGCGGATGGAACTTTGCGGGCAGATCGCGGAGTATAAGATGAGCGCGGGACGCCCGGTGCAGGATCTGGAGCGGGAGAAACAGAAGATTGCGATGCTTCAGGAGGAAGCCGGGAACGCGTTTAATAAGAACAGCGCGGCGGAGCTGTTTTCCCAGGTTATGTCCATCAGCCGTAAGTATCAGTATCAGCTGATGGCGGAGCGGGGCATGGTGGGTGCGATCCCTTTTGAAATGCTGCCGATTATCCCGAAGAAGAAGGCCAAGGTCGTATACCAGGGCGTGGAGGGCTCCTACAGCCAGGCGGCCATGTTTCAGTATTTCGGCCGGGATGTGTATAATTTTAATGTGAAGACGTTTGACGAGGCCATGAAGGCGATCTGCGGCGGAATGGCGGATTACGCGGTGCTGCCTTTCGATAATTCCCGGACGGGCCAGGTCGGCGACGTCCACGATCTTCTGATGCATTATGACAATTATATTGTCGGGGAGGAATATCTGAAGGTGAACCATGTGCTTCTGGGACTTCCGGGGGCGAAGGTGGAGGATCTGAAGATCGTTTATTCCCATCCGCAGGGGCTGATGCAGTGCAAGAATTTCCTGAGCGAACACGCGGCGATTCGTCCCGTCGAGAACGAGAATACGGCGGCCGGCGCCCGGAAGATCCTGGAAGATAAAGAGATTACCAGCGCGGCGATCGCGGGCGAGATCTGCGCGGAATTGTACGGGCTGGAGGTGTTGAAGCGGAATATCGCCGACAATCCGGATAACACGACCCGCTTTATTATCGTCTCCAGCAAAAAGATCTACAGCGAAGCTTCGAAGCGGGTGAGTATTTGCTTCGAAGCGGCGCATGAGCCCGGTTCTTTGTACCGGCTTTTGTCCCATTTTATTTACAATAATCTGAATCTGTGTAAGATCGAATCGAGGCCGGTTCCCAATAAAGCCTGGGAGTATCGGTTTTTTGTGGATTTTGAGGGGAACTTAAGCAACCCGAACGTGAAGAACGCGCTTCGGGGCGTTTTGGAGGAAGCGCCGTATTTTAAGATCCTGGGGAATTATTAAGGATCTGCGCGGGCGCTTTTTCAACTACCGTTCCAGATAACCGAACACGGCGCCGCCGGGGCCGACATGCGTTCCGATGACGGCGCCGATCGAGTAGAGCGGGGAGCCTTTCGGGGCGTATTTTTCTTCGACGGCGGCCCGGAGCTCTTCGCAGAGGCTTTTATCCCGGCTGTAGCCGTAATAAACCGGAAGCCTGGGATCCGCGTGTAAATCGTCCCCCGCCAGCGAAAGCAGGGTGCGGATGGCGTCTTTGACGCCGCGCCCTTTGCCCAAAACGGCCAGTTCGCCGTTCTTTAACGTGACCAGGGGTTTTACTTTCAGGATCGTGCCCACGACCGCGGTGGCGGCGGATAAGCGGCCGCCTTTATGTAAATATTCCAGCGTGTCGACCAGGGCGAAGAGGCGCACGCGGGTTTTCGCCGATTCCAGCTCGGCTACAATCTCCTCCGCGCTCTTGCCTTCCTCAAGGAGACGGAAACCGAGATCCACCAGCATACGCAGTCCGACGATCGCTTCTTTGGAATCGATGATGTAGATGGATTCGTATTGGCAGATTTCCTTGGCCAGGATCGCGCTTTGGACGGTGCCGCTTAAAGCGGCGGAGATCAGGAGACAGATCAGGGTGTCGCCTTTCTCTTTCGCTTCTTCAAAGAAGGGAAGGAAATCCGCGGGAGCCGGCTGGCTGGTGGTCGGGAGCGTTTTTGCGCGAACCAGTTTTTCATAAAATTCTTCGTGGGTGATGTCATAGTTGTCCCGGTAGGAGACGTCGCCGAAAGAGACTTCCATGGGGACCAGGAAAATTCCGCGCGCGCGGGCCTCCTCGGGGGTGATATCCGAAGTGGAGTCTGTCAGAAAACGAATTGCCATAATCAATCGTCCTTTCTATATCTTTTCTTTAAAAAATTTTCAAACAAAGAGTTTTTTGCGTTATCCTCGGTCGGGCGTTCCGATTCGAATCATGTCGGTAAAGAAATGATTGAGCTGCGTCAGCGACTGGAGCAGAACGGCAAGTTCCGTCTCGCTGAGCCCTTTGACCGCTCCGCGTATCATCTGCGTATGAAATTCGCTGTGAAGACGGTTCGCTTCTTCCCCCTTTTCCGTCAGGGCGATATGGATCAGGCGGCGGTCTTCCTCGTCGTGGATTCGGGAGAGGTAGCCTTTCCGCACCAGCGTATTCACGGAGGCAGTCAGGGAACTGGCCCGGATGGACAGGGTGTCGGCGATGGCCGCCATGGTATCCTGTCCGGATAAAGAGTGCTCTGCCACGGCCTCCAGGACATGCAGTTCCTTTAAGGAAAGGTCTTTGGTCTTCGTGCAGGTCAGCGCCTGGTTTTCCCAGATCGTGATTTTGTTAAAGACGTGAACAAAGAAATCGTTTAGCCGTTTTTCTTCCTGTCCGGTCATAAAGCCTCCTTATTTACATTCTGTCAAGTGATATATGCGGCGTAATTCCTGCGATGCAGAGCCGTATTTTGATTCGTTACATATGTTATTATCGTTTAACAGGAGTATCCGCGCCCGGAACCGTTCCGACAACGCAGAAGATCGGGCCATTGATATCGGCCAGGGTCGGAGATTCGCCATATATAACGATTGTTTTGTATAAAACTTTGAATTTTTAATGATTTAAAATTCAAATAGTTTGAAGTTCGAATTATATTAACACGAAAAAGAGCCTCTGTCAAGAGGCTCTTTTTGCGGAAAGGCCGGAGCGCATAATCTGAAAATGTTAGGATGTTAATTCTCGTCGTCCTCCCGCCTTGCGGTGTAGACCGAACGTTTTCTCGCCATGGCGTCGTTTGCCAGGTATTCGTCGTAGGTGGTGATTTTGTCGATCAGGCCGTTCGGCGTGATTTCCATAATCCGGTTGGCCGTGGTCTGGACAAACTGATGGTCATGGCAGGAGAACAGAATAACGCCGGGGAACTTGATCAGTCCGTTGTTTAAGGCCGTGATGGATTCCATGTCCAGGTGGTTGGTCGGCTCGTCGAACAGCAGGACGTTCGCGGCCTGAATCATCATCATGGAGAGCTGGCAGCGGACCTTCTCGCCGCCGGAGAGAACGCGGAGTTTCTTCATGCCGTCGTCCCCCGCGAAAAGCATCCGTCCTAAGAAGCCCCGGACATAGGTGACGTCTTTGACCGGAGAATACTGGGTCAGCCAGTCGGTGATGGTCAGGTCGCTGTCAAAAATATCCGTGTTATCCTTGGCAAAATAGGCCTGGGAAGTGGTGATGCCCCACTTGTAGGAACCCTCGTCCGGTTCCATTTCCCCGGACAGAATCTGAAACAGCGTCGTCTTGGCCAGTTCGTCCGGGCCGATGAAGGCGACTTTGTCGTTCCGATTCAAAATAAAAGAGAGGTTGTCCAGCACCTTGACGCCGCCGATCGTCTTGGATAAGTTTTCCACGGTCAGGACTTCGTTGCCGATCTCGCGCTCCGGGCGGAAATCGATATAAGGGTACTTGCGGCTGGAGGGGCGGATCTCGTCGAGTTCGATTTTTTCCAGGGCCCGTTTTCTGGCCGTGGCCTGCTTGGATTTGGAGGCGTTGGCCGAGAAGCGCTGGATAAATTCCTGGAGTTCCTTGATCTTCTCCTCTTTTTTCTTGTTGGCTTCCCGCATCTGGCGGACCATAAGCTGACTGGATTCATACCAGAAATCGTAATTGCCGGCGTAGAGCTGAATCTTCGCGTAATCGATGTCGGCGGTATGGGTGCAGACTTTGTTCAGGAAATACCGGTCGTGAGAAACGACGATAACGGTGTTCTCGAAATTGATCAGAAATTCCTCCAGCCAGGCGATCGCGTCCAGATCCAGGTGGTTGGTCGGCTCGTCCAGAAGAAGGATGTCCGGATTGCCGAACAGGGCCTGGGCTAAGAGGACTTTTACCTTCAGGCTGCCGTCCAAATCTTTCATGATCTGGTTGTGGTATTCGGTCTCGATCCCGAGTCCGTTTAACAGGGTGGCCGCGTCGGATTCGGCTTCCCAGCCGTTTAATCCCGCAAATTCCGCTTCCAGATCGGCAGCTCTTATGCCGTCCTCCTCCGAAAAATCTTCTTTGGCGTAGATGGCGTCCTTCTCTTTCATGATTTCAAAAAGCCTGGCGTTTCCCATCATGACCGTATCCAGAACGACACAGTCGTCGTATTTAAAATGATCCTGCTGAAGGAAGGACAGGCGCTGGCCGGGGGTGATGCTCACATCGCCCTTGCTCGGCTCCAACTGCCCGGATAAAATCTTTAAAAAGGTGGACTTTCCGGCGCCGTTCGCGCCGATCAGGCCATAGCAGTTGCCTTCGGTAAATTTGATGTTGACATCTTCAAACAGGGCCTTTTTCCCGATTCGCAGAGTAACATTATTTGCACTGATCATATTCCCGTTCCTTTCTTAGTTGTTTTGCGCGTTTCCCGACGCGCGTCCGAATCCTTATTCTACAGGAATTTCAGGGATTTGCAAGCTTTTTTGCGCCGCCGGGAGGGGAAAAGTATTGAAAACGCGGGAACTTGTGATAAACTTTACTGTGAAAGTCCCGGACGAAAGGGGGAGGCCGCTATGCGGGAAAGAAAGAAACGCGCCGGGTTGAACGGAACCGAACTGAAGATTCTCGCGCTCGTCGCCATGGTCCTGGATCACACGGGGCTTGTGTTTTTTTCTCCGGGAAGCGGGATCTGGTATCTTCTTCGCGGGATCGGGCGGCTGGCGTTTCCTCTTTACTGTTTTTTGCTTACGGAGGGTTATCGTCATACAAAAAATGTGGGAAGATATTTGCGGAATCTCCTGATATTTGCGGCGGTTTCGGAAATTCCTTTTGACATGATGCTGTATGGCGTCCCGTTCGATGCGGCCGGGCAGAACGTGTTTTTTACCCTGGCGCTGGGCCTCATGGGAATCTGTGCCGGCGACCGGGCGGAAAAAGCCGGGAAGCGTGTTTTGATGATATCGTGTTATCTGGCCGCCTGTGTGTTAGGTTGGCTTGTACGGGCGGATTACGGGGCGGAAGGGGTCTGTTTGATCCTTTTGTTCTGGTACGCGGGGCGTCGGGCGGATACCTGGTATCCGGCGCCGGCCGCGATTCTGTTTTTTATGGGCGGCATAGAGTTTTTGGGGATTCTGGCGCTGCCGATTGTGAGATGTTATAACGGCAGAAGAGGTCCCGGAACCTGCAAATATCTGTTTTATCTGGCTTACCCGCTCCATATTCTGATATTGGTATTTCTGCGCGGAGTTTTGCCCGGATAGGGGCAGAGAAGGGCGGGGCGTTTGCCGGAAAGAGGGTGAAGGAATGAAGATCATAGAACTCGAGTTCCCTTTTGTACAGGAGGAGGACGGGAAACGGGCCGGGTACGGGGGAAATCAGGAATGGTTTCCGGGCGAATGGCAGCGAAAAGCCGGTTGCGGAAGCACGAACGCCGCGAACATGGCCGCTTATTACGGGCTTCGGGTTCCCGGCATGGAAGCCTTATATGAAGGGCGGCGGGATCGAATCCGGAAAGAAGATTACCTGGCGCTCATGGAGAACATGTATGCGCGGATGACGCCGGGCGTGATGGGGTATCCGTATCCGGCCCGGATGGGACGTCAGTTTGCGGCTTATGCGAAGGAGCGGGGCATTGCCTTAAAGCCGGTGGTTTTCTGTCATTGGAAAGCCTGCAAATAAAAAGTCAATAGTAAATTGATGATTTTAGGCAAAAAGTTTTACGCGAGATTTTGAATATTGAAATAAGACCACCGATATTCGCTGGTCTAAAATAAGGGTAAGTATAGCTGGTTATTCTGAAAGAGTTG
>JAAWBX010000029.1 GCA_022792885.1 Lachnospiraceae bacterium | reverse complement strand
TGTGTGGTTTTGAGGGTACGGAGGAAGAAGTAAAGAGAAGGCGTTCCTAGGAGGAAGCCGCAGATAATCCTCGATAGCTCAATGGTAGAGCGCACGGCTGTTAACCGTGATGTTGTAGGTTCGAGCCCTACTCGGGGAGTTAAGAGAATAGTTTGATGAAAAACCTGTAGATGTAATGTCTGCAGGTTTTTACATATTTCACTTTTTTTCTGGCATTGTCCATAGGGATAGCGAGCATCGGATTGTGTATGCCACGATCCCTAGCCACATCGCGCGCGGGTGTGGATTTTTCGTGCAACTGGTTGAGAAAGAACAGATGCTATTTGATATGTCATTATTTTGTATGACCGTGTTGCGCTTTGTGCATAACTCTGTTGTAATAACGCACAAGAAAGGTGGGGCATAACATGTCGCAAATCAGACCGATTACAGACCTTAGAAATACTACCGAAATTTCCGAGCTTTGCCATGCAAGGCGCGAGCCGCTTTTTATTACAAAGAACGGCTACGGCGATTTAGTAGTTATGAGCATTGAAACATACGAGGAAATGATGGAAACAGCGAGGACAGACGCAGCAATCAGCGAAGCTGAACAGGAATACGCCGCTGACGGCGTTTTACTGAATGCCAGGGAAGTTCTTTCCTCTTTACGGAGAAAACACTTTGGATAAATATGTTGTAAACTCTATACGCGCGCTTACCGGGATTTGGACGATATTTATACTTATATTGCCGAAACTCTCCTAGAACCTGGCACAGCTTTGGATATGGTTGATGAACTGGAAGAAGCGATTTTCAGTCTTGAGCAGTTACCGGAACGCGGCGCAATTCGTCGCGTCGGCGCTTATAAAGACGGAAATTACCATCGCTTGAAGAGGACACACACGGTCGAAGAAGGATAAAATTCAGCCCCTACTGCGTTACTTTCACTTCGCGTACTGGACGTACGCCGATCGAAGATAACGCAGAAGATCGGGCCATCGGCACGGTTCAGGGCGTGTGTGCTCTTGTTAAACGACGGTAATAAAATTAGTTTCCATAGAAGATATGTCTGCGGATCCTTTTTGCGTTTTATGAGTACGCATGAAACATAATATCTTTGAGAACTAACATGGCGTCCGAATCGCTGTACCCATATTCTTGTTTCAACCGGTTTAATAGTTCGGTTATCTTGGCGGCATAATCTTTGACATTTACTTCGTTCGGATATGCCGCCAGAATCGGATACTTTTTATTCCATAGTTTTGTCCAATCGATTTTTTATCACGGTTATAAGTATAACGTTTGACAAATGTAAAGTCTACCGATTCTCCCGGACACTTTCGCGCTTTTTTTTAACATGAAGCCTGCAATAAAAACGGGTGATATTTTAAAATCCTCTTGCCAAACGCCGCGGGATATGTTATCATAAATAACGCTGAAGTCAGTTTAGTGTTCGGACCTTTAGCTCAGTTGGTTAGAGCAGCCGGCTCATAACCGGCCGGTCCTGGGTTCGAGTCCCCGAAGGTCCATTTTTTGATTTCAGGATATTTGTCCGGTGTTTGGCCCGATGGCTCAGTTGGTTAGAGCGCCGCCCTGTCACGGCGGAGGTCGTGGGTTCGAGTCCCATTCGGGTCGTTTTCCGTATTTCCTGCGGAATTAGCGGGTGTGGCGGAACAGGTAGACGCAAGGGACTTAAAATCCCTCGGCAGCGATGCCGTGCCGGTTCGAGTCCGGCCACCCGCACGATTTTCAAATCCTTCCTTGGAAGGATTTTTCTTTTTATCCGAAAGCGGGCTGCGAAGCCGGCTTTCGGGGCGGAACGCTAAGGCGTCTGCGTCGGGAACATGGTTCGCACGGGAAGCCCGTTTACTTCGATCTGATCTTCCACCGGTATTACCAGGCAGGGGCGGCCGTCTAAGATCCGGGTTTCGATCAGGTCGGAGCGGTCGGGATTGACTTTGATCACGATATCCGGAGTCTGAATGAGAAACTGTCTGGCTCCGGGCAGATTGGCGGCGATCAGAGACGGTTTTTCGCCGGCCAGTTCTTTGAATTGTTCGTCGAGGTGTTCGACTTTTTCCTGCGGGACGCCGCTTTGCTCAAAGATTCGTTTTACGGTGGACGGAGTCAGGGTCAGGGGTTCCGGCTCGTCTTTGTTTTCTTCAAGCATGTCGTTCAGGGTTTCGTGGATGCTGCGGACGGTTTCGTAACGGTTGTTCTCGCCCAGCGTTTCCGCGATCAACGTATTGAAGACTTCTTTTTGGTTGTCGGCGGACAGCGGGATGGCGGCGCAGCCCAGGAGCCCTTCGAGGAGTTCCGGCATCAGTTCTTCCGCTTTTTTTGTATAGTAGAGGATGTTGTGGATGTCGGAGTTGCGGTCGTTAAAAGCCGGGAACAGAAAGCCCTTGGCGGGCGCGTCCACCACCCAATCCCGGATTCGGTCCTCGATGCTGTTTTTTTCGGAATTGTAGCTGAGGCCCGGTTTGGAGAGTGTGACCGGGCAGAGGCTGCAGAGCAGGTATTCGTAGACGCAGTCGGAGGCGTCGAACATCTCGGTGCCGTCGGAGGACATGCCGGGAATGTCGTAAGCCGCGTGAATCAGGATAATATAGTAGTTTTCCGGGCAGGGGTAGGAGGCGATAACTTTGTCGTAGAAAGCTTCCAAAAGCGCCTCGTCGGCAAGTTTGCTGTCCCGGAGTTTCAGAAGAAACGCCTGGGCGCCTTCCTCTTTTTCTTCCTCCAGCGGGAATTCCAGGTTCAGCAAATTTTTGCCGAGGGTGCCGGAGAGGGTGTGCCGGAAAATATCGCAATATTTAAAGGCTTCTTCTTTGGGAAGGGACAGGAATGCCTGTTTCATCTTGAGCTGTTTGACTTTTTCGCCGTCTACGTAGCAGCCGCAGATCCGGGTGATCCGGCTGGTTTCGGGTGTGAATTGTTTGCGTATTTCCAGGATTTCTTTTTTATTCATCGGTATATCCTCCAGGTGCCCCGTGCTGCTTTTCGGCGCTTCACAGGGGAATTTGGTCGTTTTTATCTGCGGGCCTTCGCCTGCCGCGCGGCGTCAGGGACGGCCAATGGTTATTTTATCACAGGCATTTTTTGATTACAATCTGAAAAGCGGGAAGGGAAGCGAAAAATGAAAAAAGGCTCGGCAAAGAATATAAGGAAAAAGATTTTGACGGCGGTACTTGTTCTGATCGGCGCGTTGGTACTGCTTGTCGGCGGCTATGTGCTTTATATGCAGTGCCAGTATTATCGGATCGCGGATTTTGAGGAGCAGGAGATTGAAAATAACGCTTCCGATTTGGTGGAAATCGGGCAAGAATATACGTTGATGACTTATAATGTAGGTTTTGGTGCCTACTCGGCGGATTACTCGTTTTTTATGGATACCGGCGAGATGTCCGACGGGACGCCGACGACCGGCCAGTATGCCAGGGCCCGGTCGAAGGAGGAAGTGTGGGAGAATATCGACGGGAGCATTGCGTGGATGAAGCAGGCGGATTGTGATTTTTATTTTATTCAGGAAGTGGACGAGAAGGCTACGAGGAGCTATCGGGTGAATGAGCGGGAGCGGATCTGCGAAGCGTTTTCCGGATATGCTTCGGTGTTTGTCAATAATTTTCACAGCGCGTATTTGTTCTATCCGTTTTATGAGCCCCACGGGGCGGTGGAGGCCGGCATGCTGAATTTAAGCCGTTATCGAATCCGGGAGAGTATCCGGAGGCAGTTCCCGGTTTCGGACGCGTTTATCACGAAGTTCACGGATCTCGACCGGTGTTTCTCCGTGAACCGATATGAGATCGACGGAGGGAAGGAGCTGGTATTGATACAGCTTCATATGTCCGCTTATGACGAGGGAGGGACGGTCCGGGCCGAGCAGCTGAAGCTTCTGAATGCCGTTTTGGAGGAAGAAGGCGGGAAGGGGAATTATGTGATCGCGGGCGGGGATTTTAATCATGCGCTGGAGGGGGCGATCGAGGCGTTTCCCTCGGAACAGAAGATACCGGGATGGGTGTTTGCTCTGGATAGCGGCGATCTGGCGGAAGGTTTTCATTTTGTGGAGGCGGAAAACGCCGGGGAGACGGCGACTTGCAGAGGCGCGGATATTCCTTATGAAAAGGGCGTGAATTATGTGACGATTGTGGACGGTTTTATCGTTTCGGACAATGTGAAGGCTTCGGCGGTGAATGTGGAGACGGAGTTTCGCTATTCCGATCACAATCCGGTGATTTTGACATTTTCTCTGAAGTAAAGACCGGGCAGAAGAAAGAAGGTATGGAATGGAAAAAAAAGAAGTCAATCTGGGTGAAGGGAATGTGGCGGGCCTGCTTTTTAAGCTGGCTCTCCCGGCGATCACGGCTCAGATCATCAATGTGATGTATAATATGGTGGATCGGATGTATATCGGCCATATTGCAGAGATCGGGGCGGACGCTCTGACCGGCGTGGGGGTGACGATGCCGGTTATTATGGCGATCTCGGCCTTTGCCGCTCTGGTGAGTATGGGAGGCGCGCCGAGGGCTTCGATCATGATGGGGCGCGGGGATCACGGGCAGGCGGAGAAGATTCTGGGAAATTGTACCGCGGCGCTGGTGTTGGTGGCAGTCGCGCTGACGGCGGTCTTTTTGTGTTTCGGGGAACGGATTCTGCTTCTCTTCGGAGCCAGCGGCAATACGATCGAATATGCCTGGCAGTATCTGCAGATTTATGTCTGCGGGACGCTGTTTGTGCAGACGGCGTTGGGTCTGAACGCTTTTATCAACGCGCAGGGATATGCCAAAATGGGGATGCTGACGGTCCTGATCGGGGCGGTCTGCAATATCATTCTCGATCCGATCCTAATATTCGGGCTGAAGCTGGGGGTGCGGGGCGCCGCGCTGGCCACGATTATTTCCCAGGGGATTTCTTCGGTCTGGGTGCTGCGGTTTCTGACTTCTTCGAAGAGTTTTCTGAAGATTCGGAAGGAAAATCTGAGGATCGAGCCGGCGGTTTTGCTGCCCTGCATCGCTTTGGGAGTGTCTCCGTTTATCATGCAGTTTACGGAGAGCATTTTGTCGGTGAGTTTTAATACGTCCCTGCTGAAGTACGGGGGCGATACGGCGGTGGGGGCTATGACGATTTTAAGCAGCGTGATGCAGTTTTCCATGCTGCCCTTGCAGGGAATGACGCAGGGGGCCCAGCCGATTATCAGCTTTAACTACGGGGCGCGGAAGCTTGCGCGGGTTACGGAGGCGTTTCGAATCCTTCTGATTACGTGCCTGGTGTATTCCGGGGTTATCTGGGCCGTCAGTATGTTCGCGCCCCAGGTATTTGCCGCGATTTTTACCGGCGAAGCGGATCTGATGGATTACAGCAAATGGGCCATGCGAATTTACATGGCTTCCTCCGGCCTGTTCGGAGCGCAGATCGCCTGCCAGCAGACGTTTATCGCGCTGGGGAACGCCAAGATTTCCGTATTTCTGGCGCTGCTGCGGAAGGTGATCCTTTTGATACCGCTGATCTTTATTCTGCCGAATTTCTTTGCGGATAAGGTGATGGCGGTGTTCCTGGCGGAGCCGATCGCCGACGCTTTGGCCGTGGCGACGACCGTGACGACGTTTACGATTACGTTCCGGAAACTGAAAGGGACGATGGCAAAGAGCGCCTGAAAAAGGGTTTTGAAAAATGTTGACAGCGACGGGGAGATATGGTATTCTTTCAATAGTTAGGTATATATAACTTTAAAAAGCGGCGCAGGCTGCTTTTTAAAAGGTCCATAGTTAGTAAAAACTAACTAAAAACGGGGAGCCCGTCGGCAAGGTGAAATCGCGTTCGGATCGTGAAAGCGGGTTTCGGCGTGAAACGGGGCCGTGAGAGAATATCGCCGGGCAGCCGTATAAAAAGAAGGATTTTGGCTAATATTAGGAGGGAATATCAGGCAGGTTTTGCAGGAGGATTGGGCATGTTGGAAGAACAGATTATCGAGTGCGGCGCGCCGGTGCTGGCGGGGTTGAAGACGGCGGCTCTGTTTAATTACCGGTTTCGTTCGGAGGAGGAAGAGAGGGAGCGGCTCGCCTGTTTAAATGAAACGCTGAACAGGCGGGATATTTATCTGCGGGTGTTAAGACATCGTGCCGGCGCTTCTCAGATTTATCTTTATCGGAGATCCCGGCTGGAAAACGACCTGGGACGCAGAGGCGTAAAAGGGTTTATGAAAAAGTACGGATATAACGCGGACGATCCGGATTCGGCGATCGTCCATCTGGAAGAACGCCTGGAAGAGGTCGGGGAATTTCCTCATGAGATCGGGCTTTTTCTGGGATATCCTCTGGCGGACGTGATCGGTTTTATAGAGAACCGGGGCATGAATTACCGCTGCGTCGGTTTCTGGAAAGTGTATCACAATGAACAGGAAACCAGAAAAGTGTTCGAACAATTTGAAAAGTGCGTCGAGATCTATCGGCGGATTTACCGCGAGGGGCGGTCTTTGTTGCAATTAGTCGCTTAAGGTTCGGGTATTTCCGGAGATGAAAAAAGAAGGGAGAAAAATTATGAAGGTAGCGGTCGTGTATTGGAGCGGAAGCGGTAATACGCAGGAGATGGCAAATTATGTGGCGGAAGGCGCGAAAAGCGCGGGAGCCGAGACGGACGTGTTTCAGGTGAGCTCTTTCGGTCCGGATAAACTGGCTTCCTATGACGGAATCGCGTTTGGCTGTCCGTCCATGGGGAGCGAAGAGCTGGAGGATTCGGAATTCGCTCCGGTCTTTTCGGCCTGTGAAAGCGGGTTGAAGGGAAAAAAGGTCGGCTTGTTCGGTTCTTACGGCTGGGGAAGCGGGGAATGGATGCAGAACTGGGAGGAGACCTGCCGGGCGGACGGTGCCAGGCTGGTGTCGGACGGCGTGATCGCGAACGGGGCGCCGGGTGCGGAAGCGGCCGAGCAGTGCCGGGATCTGGGAAGTATGCTCGCGCAATAGGCAGCCGGGGAAGGCCGTCTTTGCTTCGGAATAAATTTTGAATTAGTAGTTGACAATCCGGGGAAAAGGGTGTAAAATTTACAGCGTTGACAGCGAAAGTTGTCGCATGTGCGTGTAGCTCAGCTGGATAGAGCACTTGGCTACGGACCAAGGTGTCGGGAGTTCGAATCTTCTCACGCACGTGTTGACCCGGTCTCTCAGAGAGGCCGGGTTTTTGCATTTTACGGCGGATTTTAAGAGACAGGGGAGGGAGAAACGATGGGAACGATCGTTGTGTTGGCCGTTGTGGTCGTGCTGGCGGTTTTGGCGGCCGGAAGCATATATAAGAGCCGGAAGCAGGGGAAGGGATGCGGCTGCGGGTGCGGCGGCTGCGCGAATGCCGGCGCGTGCCGTTCGCGGGAAAAGGATTTGTAACGCCGGGGTATTTAACGGCGAAAAAGGCTGGAGAGAGGGTTTATGATTTGATATAAACTGTCGATGGCTTCGTTTAAAGTTTCGATGTCGATGGCCTGCATCTGGCGCAGGGCTTCCTGCACGGTTGCCTGGCTGTCGGAAACCAGGTCGTTTACATTGGCAAGCATTCCGGAGATATCGACGCCTTCAAGCTCGGAGGCCACTTTTTCCAGGTCTTTTGTCACCGTCTGCGTTGTTTTCAGGACGTCGGCGATTTGAGGGCCCAGGAAAAGCGCGGCCGCGGTAATCGTAACGATTAGAATCAGGAGCAGACCCGAGTATAATTGCATCAGGCGGGTCTGCTTTTTCAGGTATTTTTTCTGTTCGCGGAGTTCATCGATTATAAGCGGGAGCTTATCATTTTCCATAATGATTGTTATCCTTTCCTGTTTTGTGCATGACTTTGATGATTACGCAAATTACTCAAGAAGGACGGTGAAAGGGCCGTCGTTGACTAAAGAAACTTCCATGTAGGCGCCGAAACTTCCGTGCTCTACGACGGGGACCGTCTCACGGCAGCGGGCCAGGAAATATTCGTAGAGGGCGTTCGCCTTCTCCGGTTTGGCGGCCAGGGAGAAGCCGGGGCGGTTGCCGTGGCGGGTATCGGCGTACAGCGTAAACTGGCTGACGACCAGAAGCGAGCCGCCGACGTCTTTCAGCGAGAGATTGATCCTGCCGTCGTCGTCGGAAAAAATTCTGAGCCGAACCATTTTTTGGATCAGCCGGTCCGCGTCCGCTTCCGAGTCTTCGGCCCCGATGCCCAAAAGGACCAGATACCCGTGCCCGATCTTCCCGATCGTGTGGTTGTCTACACTTACCGAAGCTTCGGAAACCCGCTGAATCAGTAGTCTCATATATATATGTCCTCCTTCTGTAAATATATAAGCCGGAAGCCGCTCGTTTATTTCATAAGTATATCTTAAGCCGATACTTTCGAACAAGGGAGCCCGGTAAAAATTCATAAAACTTTAAGGATTCCTTAGTAGGAAAATACGTGGTTCAATGTTAAAATAAAAAGCACGAAACGAAAAAGGAGAGCGGAATGACGAAGGAAGAGTTTATCCGGGGATTGCGGGAAGCACTGGCGGGCGCGCCGGATTCGGTTATAATAGAGAATGTGAACTATTACAGTCAATACATCGACGGAGAACTGAGAAAAGGCAGAGCCCTAGCGGACATAATGGAAGAGTTGGGCGAGCCCCAATGGATCGCCAAATCGATTCTGGATGCCTGCATGGGGAATACCAGGGCCAGCGAGAACGCGGGCGCTTACGAGTATGGCAGGAGTCGGGGAACTTATGAATACGACGCGCAGAGCGGACAGGCGTATCGTTCGGAGGAGGAGCGCAAGCGGGATTTTTGGATTCGCGAAGTGGATTTGGAGAAGTGGTATGTAAAGGCGCTTATGATCGTGATTCCGCTTTTGTTTGTTCTGATAATTCTTTCTATTTGCGGATTGTTTTTCCGGGCGTCGCTTAGAATTTTGTTCAGTCCGTATTTTTGGGGAGCGTTTGTGCTTCTTATGTTATTTAACTGGTTTCGAAGGCGGTGAATATTTTTTAAAATGGGCGGCATACTATCCCTGTAGCTTAAAAAGCAATCAGCATTTACAGGAGGTAGCACAATGGCGAACAGCAATCAGAGCAACAAGAGCTCCAACCAGAGTAATTATTACTCCAGTAATGAGAGCAATCAGAGCAATAAGAGCTCCAATCAGAGCAACAAGAGTTCCAACCAGAGCAGCAACTGCTCCCACAATCAGAGCAATAAGAGCTCGAACCAGAGCAACAAGAGCTCCAATCAGAGCAACAACTGCAGATAACAAAATCTCCGGAAAGGATGCCGAAAGGCATCCTTTCTGCATATACTGAAAGAGGAAGGGAAGAAAGGAAGATCATGATGAAGCTGGAAACCATTTCCTGGCACGAATTTGAGATAAGAAGCCGCAGAGGGAAAGAAATGATCGTAGATCTGCGGGATGCGAGATGTTATCAGCAGGATCATTTTCCGGGAGCCGTATCCATTCCTTATGAAGAACTGGAGGAGAGAATAGGAGAAATTCCTTTTTACCGGCCGGTTTATTTTTACTGCGAACGGGGGAGTTCCGCTCTGATGGCGGCCCGCCGGCTCTGCGAGATGGGGTATATGGCGATTGCCGTTTTGGGAGGCTATCCGAAATCCTGTGAAATAGAATAATTCTGCATTGACACGGCAGGGCGCGAAGCATTACAATAAAGTATTACGAAGGAGAAAATTATGCAGAGATTTGAGTTGATCGCGCCCTGTCATTTTGGGTTGGAGGCGGTTTTAAAGAGAGAAATTCAGGAACTGGGATATGAGGTCGGCCGGGTGGAGGACGGGAAAGTGACGTTCGTCGGGGACGCGGAGGCGATCTGCCGGGCTAATATTTTTTTGCGGACGGCGGAGCGGGTGCTTCTGAAGGTAGGGGAATTTCAGGCGTTTTCTTTTGAAGAGTTGTTTGAAAGGACGAAGGCGCTTCCCTGGGAGACGCTGATCCCGGAAGACGGAAAGTTCTGGGTGACGAAAGCGACTTCCGTGAAAAGCAAATTGTTCAGCACCTCGGATATCCAGTCGATCATGAAGAAAGCTATGGTGGTTCGGATGCGGGAGCATTACGGGCACGAGTTTTTTCCCGAAACCGGGGCGGCTTTTCCGGTTCGGGCGACGTTTTTGAAAGACGCGGTGACGGTCTGCCTGGATACGACCGGCGAGTCTTTGCACCGGAGGGGCTATCGGAAGCGGACAAGCAAGGCGCCGATCACGGAGACGCTGGCGGCGGCGCTTTTGATGGTAACGCCGTGGCGGAAAGATCGAATTCTGGTGGATCCTTTCTGCGGGAGCGGGACGTTTCCGATTGAGGCGGCCATGATGGCGGCCAATATGGCGCCGGGGCTGCGGCGGACGTTTACGGCGATGGAATGGCACGGACTGATTCCGAAGACCGAGTGGGAAGCCGTGAGGGAAGAAGCGAGGGAACTGGTGGATTTAAGCTGCGAGGTGGATATTCAGGGATATGACCTGGATCCGGAGATCGTAAAGGCGGCCAGGGAGAATGCCAGGGAGGCCGGAGTGGACGGCCTGATTCATTTTCAGCAGCGATCGGTGGATCTTTTGAGTCATCCGAAGAAATACGGTTTCCTTATTATGAATCCGCCGTATGGGGAGCGGCTGGAAGACAAGGCCGCACTGCCGGAATTATACCGGACGATCGGCGAGCGTTACCGGGCCCTGGATTCCTGGTCTTTGTATGTAATTACGTCGTATGAGGACGCGGAGAAATATATCGGGCGGAAAGCGGACAAGAACCGGAAGATTTATAACGGGATGATGAAGACGTATTTTTATCAGTTTATGGGCGCGAAGCCTCCGAAACGGGGCGGCCGGGGAGAAAAGGCGGGGAAAGGCGGCCAGTGAGCGGCCGGAAGCCCGAATCACGAAGGAAAGCGGAGAGGACATGGAGAAAAAGATTGTATTTGCGACGGCGAACGAAGGAAAGATGCGGGAAATTCGCATGATTTTGGCGGATCTTGGGATGCCGGTGCTGTCTTTGAAGGAGGCGGGGCTGGATGTGGAGATCGAGGAGAACGGGAAAACGTTCGAAGAAAACGCGGAGATTAAGGTCAGAGCGATCCGGCCTTATACCGATGCGGTTATTCTGGCGGATGACAGCGGGCTGGAGATCGATTATTTAAACGGAGAACCTGGCGTGCATTCCGCCCGTTATATGGGACACGATACGCCTTATGAAGTGAAAAACGCGAATATTATCCGCTTGCTGGACGCGGCTGAGGGGGAGGAGCGCCGGGCAAAATATGTCTGCGCGATCGCGGTTTCTTTTCCGGACGGGAAGCTGAGCGTTGTGCGGGGGGAACTGGCGGGAGAGATCGCCAGGGCAAGCGCGGGCGCGGGCGGGTTTGGTTACGATCCGATCTTTTATCTCCCGGAATACGGGAAAACGGCGGCTCAGGTGGATCCGGAACTGAAGAATCGGATCAGTCACCGCGGGAAGGCGCTGGAGGCGGTGAAGAAAGAAATACTATGCTATGGAGAGAAGGCTCATGAAGATACTGGTCGTCAGTGATACACACCGGCAGATTCTTTATTTGAATGATGTGTTGAAACAGGTGGGAGAGATCGACGCATTGATACACTTAGGGGATATTGAGGGGCAGGAGGAATACATCCGTTCCCGGGTGTCCTGCCCGACATATCTTGTGTGCGGCAACAATGATTTTTTTTCCGATTTGCCGAAAGAGCGGGAGCTGGAAATGGCGGGACATCGGATTTTTCTGACCCACGGCCATTACTACCGGGTTTCCATGACGACGGCCCTTTTAAAGGATGAGGCGATCGCCAGGAATTGCGACATTGCGATGTACGGCCATACGCACCGTCCGGAGGTGAGGAGGGAGGACGGCGTGACATTGGTGAATCCCGGGAGCCTGGGGTATCCGAGGCAGGAGAATCGGAAGTCGTCGTTTATCCTGATGGAGATCGACGAGGGGCGGCAGGTTCATTATACGGTGAATTATTTATAGGCCGATTTTTCGGACAACTTTTTTACAAAAAAAGATTGACATTCCCGCAAGGTTGGGATATAATATTGCTTGCGTCGATTTGCGAGTTTCCAAAGTCGGGGTGTGGCTCAGTTTGGCTAGAGCACCTGGTTTGGGACCAGGGGGTCGCAGGTTCGAATCCTGTCACCCCGATCCGTAATCTGCGCGGGTGTAGTTCAATGGTAGAACACTAGCCTTCCAAGCTAGATACGTGGGTTCGATTCCCATCACCCGCTCTTTTAGTACCTGTAGCTCAGCAGGATAGAGCAACGGCCTTCTAAGCCGTGTGTCGCGGGTTCGAATCCCTCCAGGTACGTTGATAACGGCGAGTCGTTATCGGGCATACAGCGGTCAAAGTTCGAGATAGCCTTTTTGGGAAGATTTACCGTAATATGGTGGGTGTAGCACAGTTGGTCAGCGCGTCAGATTGTGGTTCTGAAGGTCGTGGGTTCGAGCCCCACTACCCACCCTCATAACAGATATATTGTTATTGGGCTATCGCCAAGCGGTAAGGCACAGGACTTTGACTCCTGCATTCGTTGGTTCGAATCCAACTAGCCCAGTTACGGGCCACTAGCTCAGGTGGTAGAGCACTTGACTTTTAATCAAGTTGTCTGGGGTTCGAGTCCCCAGTGGCTCAGGCAGAGCCTGTTTCCAGAAGCGATTTCCGGGGACAGGCTTTTTGCATTGTAAAAAAGCGGAATATTAGTCGAAAACGATAGTTTCTCTTTTCTGTTTCCGGGATCTGTAGTATAATAGTATAACAGAATAAGACGACGGGGGGTGTGGTTATGGTCAATACGGAGATTATTATTCGTGAGAAGGATAAGAAAGATGATGCCGTTGAAAGCGCGGTGAACATGGTCAATACGATTATTCGGAGCAATCGTCTCACAAAATCCGAGATTATGGAGTACCGGACGGACATTGAGGAGAAGTGTACGCCGGAGGACAGCTTGTGGGTATGTAAGGTGGTGCTGTCCTGGTGGAGGTGATCCGGTAGCGTTTCGAGGGGCGGGGATGCCGGATCCGGCAAGGCAGGCGGATCCGGCATTTTTTAAGGGCTGTCGTGTCGGCTGAATGTTTTTAGCCGGGCGGCAGCCCTTTGTCTGACGAATTATGTGGTTTGGTTCACCGGATCCGGTGTCCGGATTGTTTTTGCGATTGTTTCCAGCAGAAGCGGAACGTCGATCGGCTTTGTCAGATGGGCGTTCATACCGCTCTCGATGGACAGGCGCTTATCGCTTTCGAAGGCGTTGGCGGACAGGGCGATGATCGGTATCCGCGCCAGAGCGGGATCTTTGAGCCGACGGATGAGCCGGGTCGCCTGCCGTCCGTCCATAACCGGCATCTGAATATCCATGAGAATCAGCGCGTATTCGCCCGGCGCGGAGTTTTTTATTTTTTCGACGGCAATGCTTCCGTCGATCGCCGGCTCGATGAGAAAGCCGAGGCCCTCCAGGATCGCCGTTTCGATTTCCAGGTTGATTTCATTGTCTTCCACCAGCAGAATTTTTTTCGACGTCAGGCCGTTCAGGGCCTGCTCGCCGTTTATGGAAACGGAGGAAGGGTGCTTCCGTACGCGCAGGCGCAGGGTGGCGGTGAATGTGCTGCCTTTGCCAACGGTGCTGTTGACCGTGATGTCGCCTCCCATCATTTCGGCAATGTTTTTGGCGATCGTAAGCCCGAGTCCGGTTCCGTAGATGCCGCTGGCGGTCGTGTTTTTCTCCCGTTCGAAGGGTTCAAAAACGTGCGCCAGGAAATCCTGCCCGATTCCGATTCCGGAATCCGCGACCTGAAACTGATAGACGGCGTAATCGCCGGACGGTTTTTCGGTTTCGCGGGCGATGATATCGATCCGGCCGCCGGCTTTCGTGTATTTTATGGCGTTGTTGATCAGATAGAGCAGAAGCTGTCGTACTTTGTCCTGATCGCAGGCCACGTCGCAGTGCCGGATGTCGGCTGACTGGACGGAAAACAGAATATTTTTGTCGGAGGCCTGAGGAAGCAGGAGCCGGTGTACATCCTGCAGAAGATCGCGCAGGTTGCATTCGGTTTCCGTGATATGGATGTCATGGGATTCCATCCAGGATATCTCCAGGACTTTTTCGATGAGGTCCAGAAGCTGTCTTCCGGAAGCGTCGATCTTATCCAGATAATTGCGGATCCGGTCGTTGTCATTCGGATGTTTTTTTGCGAGGGCCGTATAACCGAAGATGGCGTTCAGGGGAGTTCGCATGTCATGGGACATGTTGGAGAGGAAGGTGTTTTTGGCCATGTTGGCCAGCCTGGCGTTGTTCAGGGCCTCTTCCAGCATCTGCTTTTGTTCCATCTCCCGAAGGATCTCCTCGTCCACTCTCCGGTACCCCATAACGATCTGGGAAATATGGTCCCCATTCCCCACGTTTACGACGCGGAGCTGAAGGTACTGGGTTTCTATTCCTTTTAAAATTCGATAGTTCAGATAGTAGGTCTTGACGTTCGATAATTTTTCGCGGATGTAATCCGGACGGGTGGCGCGGGAGAACGTCTCGCGGTCCTCCGGATGGACCCAGGTGTTGATATAATCCGAAGTATACCAGAGGAAATCGCGGGTCCTCTGATCGTTGGCGAATTGGTGCTCCGTCCGGTTACTCAGGCGATAGGGCAGGATCTTGTTGGCGTCCAAATCGACGTAGAGGATGGATTCGTAATTGACGCTGAGCCCTTCGATCACTTCCAGGCGGCGCAGATGTTCCTGATTGATCAGTTTGCGTTCCTTGTCGTATTCTTCGATCAGGTATTGCAGTTTGCGTTCTTTCTCCGTTTTTTCTCTTAAGATCGCGACCTTTTCCATCATCTGACGGTTCTTTTTCTCCGTGGCGTCTCCCAGGAATACATAGAAAATGTCTCCCACAGTTTCGTTATGGGTGAAATGGCCGTAGTCTTCGATCCAGCGGATGGCGCCGTCTTTTCGTATAATCCGGTATTCGACATAGTCCAGATCGTATTGACTGTGGGCGACCTGTTCCCGGATACTCTGTTCTACGAAATCCAGATCTTCCGGGTGTACGATTCCCCGGAAGGAGTTGCCGGTCAGTTCCCGGAAATCTTCCAGAGTATCGCATCGGAAGATCCGGAGCAAAGCCTTGTTGGCATAGATAATCTCCTCGTCGCCGTCCGCGTGGTAGATCAGGAATCCGCCCGGCATCTTATCCATAAAACGGATGATATCATGTACGGCGGTGAACTTCTGCCGGTCCGGCGCGGCGCCCGGCCAGACGGGCGTGTCTGCCTGTTTTGTTTCCTCGGATTTTGCCGCGGATTTGTCGGAGCCGGCCAGCAAAGCCTGCATATATTCGGTTAAAGTGTGATTTCTTATCGGTTCCATCCTCGTATTCTCCCTCTCGACGCCTTTACAGGTAAATTTTATCATAATCTCGTCGCGCTGTCATTATGTACTTTCCGGTTTTTACGGCCAAAGAGCAGCCGCAAAGGGGCTGCTCTTTGAAAGGCGGTATGAGTTTTCCGGGAGATCCGTTTATCGGCAGGAAGCGCATCGCAGGAGTCTCTGCATTTCGCGGATGCCCTTTTCCTGGGAGAGAAGGATATTCTCAAGAATCGGGATAAGTCCGGGGCAGATCGGATAGCGGAGAGCGTTCTGCGACATCCGGATGGCGCCTTCGTGATGGGGGATCATTTCCCGTATAAAATTTCCGTTGATATCGTTGGAAGAGCAGGCGTATCGCATTTCACGGAACATGGTTTTTGCGATGAAATCATAATTCCTTTCATAAAGGCACAGGTCTTCCGGTGCGTTTGTGAGCGCTTCGGCATGGGGCAGGAGGTTTCGCATGGCCTCGATTCCCAGCATCTGTTCTTCGATGATGCGTTCGGCAATATTTTGCAAAGGGACGAACGTGGTGTATTGCAAAAGGTTGCGGGACATCTGAACGGCGGCTTCGTGGTGGGGAATCATCTGCACGATGAAATTGTGCGAGACGCTTTCGTTCAGAGGGGTGTCGGTCATTTTGGTGATCATGTCTTCGAGGATTTCGTAGAAGTAGCACAGGTAATTTTTTGTGACATGGCTGAATTCGCTTTGACGGTTCATGGTTTCTTGCAGTTCCCGTTTTTACTTTAAAGATATGAAAGGGGCGGTGTATGGGTGCCGGGGGCAGGACGCAAAAAAACCAGTAAACCCGGCGTTTACTGGTTTTTTGATGGAGACAACAGGACTCGAACCTGCGACCCTTTACACGTCAAGCAAATGCTCTCCCAGCTGAGCTATGTCTCCGTTTTTTCGATTATAAACGATGAAAGCGGATTTGGCAAGATAAATCCGAAAAATCTTTTTTGTGTTTTTTGAGGTGCGAAGCGTTTGTTGTATTTTGGAAAAGAATATGATATACTGGTAAAAATTTTTAAACGATCGTGCGGGCGTAAGACCGGGGAGAATCGGCGGCTGTATGGAAGGGACGGTGAGGAGGCTGTGCGGGAAAAGGTAAATCTGTGTCTGCGATGTCTGGGGCTGATTCTGGCGCTGTCCCTTTTCGGGTGCAGCGGACTGGCGGCTGAGAGACGGACGGAGGGGGGAACCGACCGGCCGGGCAAGGAATCTTCGGCTATATCGGGCCAGCCGGGCAATCCTTCTTCTTCGACGGCGGACGCCGAAAAACCGGCGGATTTTGTACCTTATCAGGCGCCGGAATTTGCGGGGGCTTCGTTTCATGAAGAACAGGCTCAGGGGGACGACAGGGTGCGGCTGGATCTGTCGGCGGTGAATCTGGGCTATGTGGCGGTTTCGGCCCGGTCGGATGTGCGGCTGAAGTTTCAGGTGATCAAAGGGGAGATCGTTTATACATACGATCTGCCTTCGGACGGCGCGGCGGCGATTTTCCCCGTTCAGAGCGGGGACGGTGTTTATACGTTTCAGGTTATGGAGAATACGGTGGATACCCGTTACGCCGTGATTTATACGGCGGACAGCGAAGTCCTGCTTGAGGATGAGTATCAGCCTTTCCTGCGCCCCAGCGAATATGTCTCTTACGGGGAAGATTCGGCGTGTGTCCGGAAGGCGGCGGAACTGGCGGAGAGTGCGGAGGACGCGCCGGGAGTTGTGGCGGCGGTGTTCGATTATATCTGCAGTACGGTGGTTTATGATAAAGAGAAGGCGCAGAGCGTTCAGTCCGGCTATCTGCCGGTTCCCGACGAGACGTTGGCGTCGGGGAAGGGCATCTGTTTTGATTACGCGTCCCTGGCGGCGGCTATGCTAAGGAGCCAGGGGATCCCGACCAAGGTGATTTTCGGTTATGTGTCGCCGGACGACATCTATCACGCCTGGAATATGTTTTACACGGAACAGACCGGCTGGATCAGCGTGGAGTATGAAGTGAAGGCGGGGAGCTGGAACCGGCTGGATCTGACGTTTTCGGCGGGCGGCGCGGGAAACTCCTTTGTCGGGGACGGCACGAATTATGCCGATGTGTATGTTTATTGATCGTATGCGGTAGGAGGAGAGGTATGGGACGGAAAAAACTGGACAGTCTTGGCGTCAGCGCGTTCTGCGAGAGTATGGCCAGAATGCTGCAGTCCGGGATTCAGACGGATGAAGCCGTTGCGCTGCTTTGCCAGGGCAGAGAAAAAGGCGGGCTTTTGGAGCAGGGGCTTTTGATTGTGAAGGCGGGGACGGAGCAGGGTAAGAGCCTGTCCGACGCGATGGCGGAGGCGGAATGTTTTCCGGAGTACGCGATCCGGATGGTTTCGGCCGGGGAGAGCGCCGGACGTTTGGAGGAGATCCTGTTCGGGCTTGCGGATTATTACGCGGATCAGAAGATTCTGGCGGAGAAACTGAGGAATGCGGTGATATATCCGGCCGCCATGCTGGTGCTGGTGATCGCGGTCCTGGCGGCCATGCTGACGATGGTTCTCCCCGCGTTTACGGATGTTTACAACAGTCTGACCGGGAGCCTGACGGCTTCGGCTTACGGATATGTTCGATGGGCTTACGGCCTTTGCTGGGCGGCGCTGGCGGTCATGCTTTTTCTGGCGGCGGCGCTGCTTCTGGGAATGATTTTCTGGAACGGGAAAAGCCGGCGGCGGGTGGAAGGCGTTCTGGGAAAGATTCCGCTGTGCGCGTCCATTCTTTCGGGAATGGGAATGTTCCGTTTTACGTCGGCCCTGTCCGCTTACCTGGCCAGCGGCGAGATGCAGGATATCGCGGTGGGGGAGAGCCGGAAGATGGTTTCTTATAAGCCTTTGGAGGAGAAACTCGGCCGCTGCGTGGGCCGGATGGAGGAGGGGCACAGCTTCGCCCAGGCCGCTTATGAGGAGGAACTGTTCGAACCGGTTTACGGGCGGATGCTCCTGGCGGGAGAACGTAGTGGAAGCCTGGAATCGGTGCTGGGAAGACTGAAGGATCTTCTGGAGGAATCCTGTTTTGGGAAGGTGGACCGGTTGGTCGGGATCGTGGATCCCGCGCTGTCCGGAATTTTGATGCTGACCGTGGGATTATCTCTGCTCAGCGTGATGCTGCCGCTGATCGGTATGATGAATGCCATCGGCTGAAGGGGGACGCCATGTATAGCGATAAAAAGAAAAAGCGCTGGCCTTTCTGGATTGGGATGGCGGCGGCGGTTCTGACGGCCGTCATTTTCGGGAGCCGGGCGATTTGCGTATCCGGTCCGGAGCTGGAAGCGGAGAGCGCGGCGGCGCTGAAAGCGGCCATCGAGAGCCGGGCTCTTCAGTGTTATGTGGTGGAAGGGATGTATCCGCCCGCGCTGTCCTATTTGGAAGAGAATTACGGCCTTCAGGTTAATACAGAGGATTATTATGTGATTTATAATGCGTTTGCTTCGAATTTGCCGCCGAATGTGCAGGTGACGGGGAAACGCTGAATTTACAGCCGTATGGCTGTTCCGGGAGGAGGTGCGGGTCATGAGATCAGACGGCCGTTCGGCGGTGTTTTTTTACAGGCTGGGGATAGCCGGTCTTTTCCTGGCCGGTTTTTTCCTGTTGGTTGTGTTCGGGGCCAGGACATACCGGAGTATCGCGGCCGGCCAGGAACAAAACGGCCGGGCGCGGGCGCTTTTGTCTTATCTGTCCGTTTGTGTGAAAGGCAATGATACGGCGGGCGCCGTCGCGGTTTCTGAGACGGACGAAGGCCCGGTGCTGGTGATCGCGGACGGCTCTTCCGGTTATGCGGTCCGGATTTACCGGGACGGGAACCGGCTTCTGGAGGATTACGGGAAGACGGACGCTCCCCTGAATCCTGCGGGGGCCCAGGTGATCGGGGAGACGGAAGTCTTTTCGGTTGAGGCATGTTCGGGCGGGCTTTTTGCGGTGACTACGGATGCGGGGAGGACCCTGTTTCATGTAAAAAGCGGGGAGGCGTCGGATGAGTAGAGAGGGAACGGGAAATCGGGAGAAGAGACGGGCGCGCCCGGCGACCGCTTTTTATATGGAAACGCTGATGCTGGCGGCCGTTTTTGTGACGGTCATTCTCGTGCTGGTCCGGGTGTTTGCCCTGTCGGGTCAGATGAGCGGGCGGGCCAGGGTCTTAACCTGCGCCGTCCATCTGGCGGAGAACGCGGCGGAGGCCGCGGCGGCGGCCCAAAGCCCGGAAGCGCTGAGAGAGATTCTGGAGGAGAACGGGAATGTCCGATGGGAGGAGAACGGGGAAGAGGGCTTGTTGTGCGCATGGTACGCGGATGATATGAGTCCTGCGCCGGAAGGAGATTTTCGGGTGGACGTCACATGGACGTCCGAGGAAAGCGCCGTGGGGGGACTGCACCGGAGTACGATCACGGTATATTGGGCGGAGGAAGCGGTTTATACTCTGAAAACCGCCCGTTGGCAGGAGGTGACGCCATGAGGGAGGTTCCGATTCGGCTGGGGCCGTTGGCGCTTTTGCTGACGGTACTCAGTATTTGTATGACAACGTTGGGGATTCTGGCTTTTACGACGGCCCGCGCGGATCTGAGCCTGGCCGAGAAATACGCGGATACCGTGCGGAGCCGTTATGCGCGGGAAGCGGAAGGAATGGAATTTCTCCGGGATGTCCGGGAAGACTTAGCGTCCGGCACGGATGCGGCCGATCTTGAAGGAAGAGACGAAGACGGCGTGATTCGGAAGCGAATCGGGGATGAGAACCGCGGTTTGTCGATCGGCCTGCGGGTAAGGGAAGACGGAAGCCTGGAGATCGTAAGCTGGCGGCTGGAGAACCGATGGGAGGAAGCGCCGGTCCCGGGGAATCTCTGGAGCGGGGAATAGGGAGGAAAAAGATGGAATTGGAGAAAATCCTTCAGCAGGCAGTGGAACAGGGAGCTTCGGATATTTTTCTGGTGGCCGGGCTTCCGATTACTTTCAAGTGCGGCGGGAGGCAGGAACGGTTGGGAGACGATTTTCTGATGCCGGACGCGATCGGCCGGATGATCGATCAGATTTATGAACTCGGGAAGCGGGAGAAGACGAAGATCGAGCGCAGGGAAGACGATGATTTCTCGCTCTCCATTTCGCGGCTCGGGCGTTTCCGCGTGAATATTTTTCGTCAGAGAGGGTCTTTATCGGCGGTGATCCGGGTGATCCGGTTCGGACTTCCCGATCCGGAGAAACTGGGGATTCCGCAGGAGGTGCTTTCTCTGGCGGAGAGCAAGAAAGGACTGGTTCTGATTACCGGGTCCGTGGGCACGGGCAAATCCACGACCCTGGCCTGTATGATCGACCAAATCAACCGGACCCGCGACTGCCACATTATTACCATGGAGGATCCGATTGAGTACATCCATCGGCATGCCAGGGCGATCGTGACTCAGAGGGAGATCTCGATCGATACGCCGGGGTATTTGAGCGCGCTGCGCTCCGCTCTGCGGGAAAGCCCGGATGTCATTCTCCTGGGGGAGATGCGGGATTATGATACGATGTCGGCGGCGATTACGGCGGCGGAGACCGGTATTTTAATGTTCAGCACGCTTCATACGAGCAGCGCGGCCAATACGATCAACCGGATTCTGGACGTGTTTCCGGTGAATCAGCAGCATCAGGTGAAGATACAGTTGGCTCAGATTTTGAACGGGGTGGTCTGTCAGCAGCTGGTACCTTCCGTGGACGGCTCTCAGATTCCGGTTTTTGAGATTCTGAAGGCGACGAACGCGGTTCGGAATATGATCCGGGAAGACAAATTGCATCAGTTGGATTCGGCGATGCAGGCCGGGGCCGGGGAAGGGATGTGTACGATGGACGGGAGCCTTCTTTCTCTGTACCGCCAGGGGAAGATCACGAAGGAAACGGCGCTTTTGTCGTGCCTGCATTACGAAGCTATGGTCAAACGGCTCGGAAGCGCATAGCAATAACGGCCCGTAAAGGAATAAAGGAAATCGAACGGGGAACGAAAAACAGGAGGACGGGAAATGGATTCGTTGGAGCAGAAGATTTGTGACGTCATCGACGGGAAGGCGGAGGAGATCAAGGCGTTCGGCCGGGATATCTGGTGTCATGCGGAACTGGGATATAAAGAATTTCGCACGTCGAAAAAGTTTGAGGAGCTTATGCGGCAGAAGGGCCTGGAGACCGAGACCGGCCTGGCGGTTACGGGCGTGAAAAGCTATTTGAAAGGGAAACATGCGGGAGGCATTACGGTAGCGCTGATGGGAGAGATGGACGCGCTTCCGATCGCCGCGCATCCGGACGCCAACCCCGAGACGGGGGCTTCCCATTGCTGCGGGCATAATATCCAGTTGGCCGGCGTAGTGGGCGCGATGATGGCGCTGACGGAGCCGGAAGTGAGGGATGCTTTGGACGGTAATGTAGTCTTCATGGCGGCGCCGGCGGAAGAGTTTATTGAGATCGGATATCGGAAAGGCCTGATGAAAGAGGGGAAGATCGCTTACGGGGGAGGTAAATGCGAACTGATCCGGGAAGGCGCCGTGGACGATATCGATATTACCGTGGGGCACCATACGTTTCCCGGCGTGGAGCTGGGGCTTTATAATTGCAGCAGCAACGGTTTTGTCAATAAAGAGATTACGTATCGAGGCAGGGCGGCTCACGCGGCCGACGCGCCGTACCGGGGGCTGGACGCGTTAAACGCGGCGAATCTGGCGTTTCATGCGATCGATATGCAGCGCGAAAGTTTTCAGGAGAAAGATTTTGTGCGCTGTCACGGCTTCATCTCCCACGGAGGGGACGCCATGAACGTGATCGCCGATCATGTGTCGGTGGAATACTGCGTGCGGGCGAAGCATATCCCGGCTTATGTGGACGCCAATAAAAAGGTGGATCGTTCCTTTAAGGCCGGCGCGGTCGCGACCGGCTGCGGGGTGGAGATCGATACGATGGCGGGCTACATGCCTACGATTCCGAATCCGAAGCCGGACGTTTTGGCGGATGTGTTGAAGGAGATGGCCGGGGACAAATATCAGGTTACGTACCGCAACGCGGAAGACCATATTTCCGGATCGACGGATTTCGGCGATATTTCCTGTCTGATGCCTCTTTTGCAATTTATAACCGGCGGCTGCGAGGGTCAGCTGCATAATGCGGATCTGCGCGTGGTGGACGAGGAGCTCGCTTATGTGATGACGGCGAAGATATTTGCCCTGACCGCTTACAACCTGCTGAAGAACGGCGGCAGCGCGGCCCGGGCCATGCTGGACAGCTATCAGGCGGTCATGACCAAGGAAGAGTATGTGAAATTTATGGACGGTATGAACGCCAGGGAGGTTTTGGACCCCGAGCCTTTGCCGATCGTATGACCATGGCGGGGAAGCCGGAAGAGTATGGATAAATTCTGAAAAATCTAAAAGAAAGATAAAAACGGGAAGGAGCCGCTTGACAGCGGCTCTTTTTGCGATATAATAGGGTCTATTGTACTGGTTAATAGTTTACCTGGTTAAGCTTTTGATAAAAGGAGGGATATGTAAAATGGAAGAGAATCTGGATTCCGTGGAGGAGTTGATACGGGTGTTTCGCCGGTTTCGTAAGCTGACGCAGAAGGAGAAGACCTACGGCAGATGCCATCCGGGCGCTTTTTTTATGTTGGTGACGATTCAGGAGTTTTATGAGGAGAAACCGGAAGCGCCGGGCGTCAGCGTGGGGGAACTGGCCGCTTCGATCGGGGTCAGTATGCCGGCGGTATCGAAGATGCTGCGGAATCTGGAGGAAAAGAGATGGATCGAGCGATTTTCCCTGCCGGAAAATCGGAGAGTCGTTTATGTTCGGATGACGGAAGACGGAAAAAAACTTCTGGAGGAAGCCGAGGAACAGGAAAGCCGGAAGATCGGGCGGGTCGCCCGGTACCTGGGGGGGGAAGATACCAGGCATTTGATTCGGATTATAAAAAGGCTATATGAATGGGAAAAAGACAGCAGGGAGGAAACGGAATGTGGAAAATGTTGAAGTTTTTAAAGAAGTATTGGGCGGCGGTGGCCGCGATCGTCGTTCTTTTGATCGCGCAGGCGCTGGCGGATTTGAAACTTCCCGAGTATACGTCGAATATTGTGGATACCGGGATTCAACAGGGCGGGATCGAGAGTATTGCGCCTTTGGCGATCCGGGAGAGCGAATGGGAAAAACTGACACGGTTCATGACCGAGGAGGAGCGGCGGACCGCCGAGGCGTCTTATGAGACGTTTTCTTCGGAGCGGGCGGAGGAAGAAGGACGGCAGGAGCTTTTGGAGACGTATCCGGCTCTGGCCGGGGAAACTCTGTATATAAGAAAAGAGCTGAAGGAGGAAGCTCTTTCGGAGCTGGAAGAGGCGATGCTTTTGCCGGAACTTATCGCGTATTCCCTTGGCGATGCGTCGGAAGGCGCTCAGATGCTTCCGGAGGAAAGCATAAGGGATTCTTTCGTTGAATCTCTGAACGGCGTGTCGGATACCATGCAGGAGCAGGCGGCGCTTTCCTATGTAAAGGGAGAGTATGAGGCGATCGGGGTGGATCTGGACGGATGGCAGATGCGTTATCTTCTGCGGACCGGGGGCAAGATGCTCGGCATGGCGTTTCTGATCATGGCGGCCATGATCGCGGTGGGGTATCTGGCGTCCTGGGTGTCCGCGGCGGTCGGCAGGGATCTGAGAGGCAGCGTGTTTGGAAAAGTGGTGTCTTTTTCCAACGCGGAGATCGATCGTTTTTCGACGGCCTCTCTTATCACCCGAAGTACGAACGATATCCAGCAGGTTCAGATGGTCGCCGTTATGCTGCTTCGGATGGTGTTTTACGCGCCGATCCTGGGAATCGGAGGTTTCATCAAAGTGATGCGCACCACGCCGTCCATGGCCTGGATCATCGGGATTGCCGTGCTGGGGATTATTTGTATGGTAGCGGTTTTGATGGCGGCCGCCATGCCGAAGTTCAATCGGATGCAGACGCTGGTGGACCGGGTGAATCTGGTTGCCAGGGAAATGTTGACCGGTCTGCCGGTTATCCGGGCTTTCAGCCGGGAGAAATTTGAGGAAAAACGGTTTGAGAAAGCGAACCGGGATCTGACGAAGAACAGTTTGTTTACCAGCCGTGTGATGACGGTTATGATGCCGGCCATGACGCTGCTTATGAACGGCGTTACGGTGCTGATCGTGTGGGTCGGGGCGAAAGGAATCGATCTGGGGAATCTGCAGGTGGGCGATATGATGGCGTTTATCACGTACACCATGCAGATCGTCATGTCCTTCTTGATGCTGACCATGATGTCCATTATGCTGCCGCGGGCGATGGTGGCGGCGAAACGGATCGATGAAATTCTGTCGGTGGAAACGACGATTCTGGATCCGGCCGAGCCGAAAGAGAGGAAAGAGAAGCGGGGGCTTCTGGAATTTGACCATGTTTCTTTTCGCTATCCCGAGGCATGCGAGGACGCGTTGGAGGATATTACATTTACGGCGAAGCCCGGTGAGACTACGGCGATCATCGGCAGTACGGGGTGCGGCAAGTCCACGCTGATCCGGCTGATTCCGAGATTTTACGATGTGACCGGGGGCCGGATCCTTCTGGACGGCGTGGATATCCGGGAGATTCCTCAGAAAGAGCTCAGGGAAGAGCTTGGGTATGTACCTCAGAAGGGCGTGCTGTTTACCGGGACGATCGCGGATAATCTGCGCTACGGCAGACGGGACGCGTCCGCGGAGGATCTTGCTAAAGCGTCCGCGATCGCTCAGGCGTCCGAGTTTATCGAATCCAGACAGGACGGGTATGACAGCCTGATCTCTCAGGGCGGTACGAATGTGTCCGGGGGTCAGAAACAGAGATTGTCGATCGCGCGGGCGATTGCAAGGCGTCCGAAGGTTTATCTGTTTGACGACAGTTTTTCGGCTCTGGATTATAAGACGGACGCGACCCTGCGTCGGGCCCTCAAAGAGGAGGTGTCCGATTCGACCGTGATTCTGGTGGCGCAGCGAATCAGTACGATCTTGCACGCCGAGCAGATTCTGGTCCTGGAAGAAGGTCGGATCGTGGGACGGGGAACGCATGAAGAATTGATGAAATCGTGTGAAACGTATCAGCAGATCGCGAAGTCTCAGCTTTCTTCGGCGGAACTGGGGCTGGAGAAGGCGGAAGCCGGAAAGGAGGAACGGGCCGATGAGTGAAACAGGAAGAGAAAGCCGGCGCCCGATGCGCAGGGGTCCCATGGGACACGGTCCGATGGGAAGCGGAGAGAAAGCCAGGGATTTTAAGGGAACGATCAAAAAACTGCTGCGTTATATGGGGGAATACCGGGCCGCCCTGATTGCGGTGGCGATCTTTGCGGTCGGGGGCACGATTTTTAATATTGTGGGACCGAAGATTCTGGGAAAAGCGACCACGAAAGTTTACGAGGGGATCGTGGCGAAGCTTTCCGGCGTCGGGGGAATCGATTTTGAAGCACTTTTGCGGATTCTTCTGTTTCTGATGGGTTTGTATGCCGTCAGCGCTCTCCTGAGCTTTATCCAGGGATGGCTGATGACGGGGATTTCCCAGAAGATCAGCTTCCGTATGCGCGCGGAAATGACGGAGAAGATTAACCGTATGCCGATGGGGTATTTCGAATCCCGCACCAACGGCGAAGTGCTTTCCCGGATCACCAACGACGTGGATACGCTGGGGCAGAGCATGAATCAGAGCATTTCCGTTCTGATTACGTCCGTCACGACCATGATCGGCGTCCTGATTATGATGCTCAGCATCAGTCCGTTGATGACTCTGATCGCGCTCTTGATCCTGCCGGTGTCCTCCGTGATGGTTATGTGGATCGTGAAGAAGTCGCAGAAATTCTTCCGGGCGCAGCAGGAATACCTGGGACACGTCAACGGCGAGGTGGAGGAGATCTACAGCGGTCACAATGTAGTGAAGGCGTTTAACCGGGAGGAGCAGGCCGTAAAGGAGTTCGGCGAATTAAACGATGCGCTGTATAAGTCGGCCTGGAAGTCGCAGTTTTTATCGGGCATGATGCAGCCGATCATGCAGTTCGTCGGGAATCTGGGCTATGTGGCGGTGGCGGTTTTAGGATCGGTTTTGGCTATGCGCCGGGTCATCGAAGTCGGCGATATCCAGTCGTTTATCCAGTATGTCAGGAATTTTACCCAGCCGATCATGCAGTTGGCGCAGGTGTCGAATATGCTGCAGTCGACGGCCGCGGCCGCGGAGCGTGTGTTTGAATTTCTGGAGGAGAAGGAGGAGACGAACGCTTCCGAAGCGCAGCTTCTTCCGGCGGCCGGGGAACTTGAGGGTTTTGTTTCTTTCGACCATGTGAGATTCGGTTATGATCCGGATAAAATCGTCATTCGGGATTTCAGCTGCGAGGTGAAGCCGGGGCAGAAGATCGCGATCGTGGGGCCGACCGGGGCCGGCAAGACGACGATGGTGAAACTGCTCATGCGGTTTTACGATGTAAACAGCGGCGCGATCCGGGTGGACGGCCGCGATATCCGGGATTTTGACCGGGCTAAACTGCGGGAAGCGTTCGGTATGGTTCTTCAGGATACCTGGCTGTTTAAGGGGACGATCATGGAAAACATCCGTTATGGAAGACTGGACGCGACGGACGAGGAGGTCGTCGCCGCGGCGAAGGCGGCCCACGCCCACAAATTTATTCAGACGCTGCCCGGCGGTTATCAGATGGAGCTGAACGAGGAAGCCAGCAATGTGTCGCAGGGTCAGAAGCAGTTGCTGACGATCGCCCGGGCGATTCTGGCGGATAATAAAATTCTGATCCTGGATGAAGCTACCAGTTCCGTGGATACCCGCACCGAGATCCGGATTCAGAAGGCGATGGATAATCTGATGAGAGGACGGACCAGTTTTATCATTGCTCACCGGCTGTCCACGATCCGGGACGCGGACTGGATTCTGGTGATGAAGGAGGGCGACATCGTGGAGCAGGGGAATCACGAAGAGCTTCTGGCGAAAGACGGTTTTTACGCGGCTTTGTACAATTCGCAGTTTGAGGAGATTGCGTAGAATTTGACATTTTTGCCGGGAAATGATAAGATAACGAAGGAACATTTCGGGCGGGCGGATGCCCGTCCGGAATGGTTGTTCGGCGGATATGGCGGAATTGGCAGACGCGCAGGATTTAGGTTCCTGTACCGGAAGGTGTATGGGTTCGAGTCCCACTATCCGCATCTTCTGAAAACACCATTGAAATCAAAACCCCTGCGGTTTGGCTTCAATGGTGTTTTTGCTGAAAAATAATCGGGGAAATTAAAAGGCGGAAGAACCGCATATTATAATAATAAGCGATTATGACATAAAAGGAGAACGATACATGAGACGATGCGTTCCGCTGGAACCCGCAGCCGAAGCTGTCTGTAACCAAAGTTCTGTCCCCCCGTTAATTTTTCAGTTACCGCCCGAGCAGGGCAGAGAGGTATTGGAAGAAATCCAGGATACGCCGGTCTGTAAATATCCTGCTAATATATCCTCGGAGGGTGTACGCGCCGGAACTTGGGGCAGTATACCGGTATATTTTATTACTCCTGAGGACGAAGAAATCAAAAATATTATATTCTATATTCATGGCGCCGGCTGGGTATTCGGCAGCTTTCACACTCACGAGAAGCTGGTCAGAGAACTTTCGGCAAGGACAAATTCGCTGGTCGTATTTCCGGAATACAGCCGATCGCCGGAAGCAAAATATCCGTCGGCGATTGATCAGTGTTATTTTATTCTTTCTCATCTGAAGGAAATTCTCAAGGTTCGATTTTCAATTACCGGCTGTCCCGCGCTCACGGTTGCAGGCGACAGCGTTGGCGGAAATATGGCGATCGCCATGATTCTTATGTCGTCGATGCGGCACGGCCCGTGTGCTTCTAAGCTGCTGTTATATTATCCGGTGACGAACACCTGTTTTAACACGCCGAGCTATCGTCAATTTGCGGTAAATTATTACCTGTATCGAGAAGGAATGAAGTGGTTCTGGCGGCAATATACGGCTTCCATGGAGAATCGGAATCAGATCACCGCGTCCCCCCTTCGGGCGGGCATGGATTGTCTGAAATGTTTTCCTCCGACTATGATTATCAACGGGCAGGCGGATGTATTGCGCAGTGAGGGAGAGGCCTTCGGAGAAAAACTTCGGTGCGCCGGTGTGGAGGTAACCGCCGTGCGGGTGCAGGGAATCATTCATGATTTTGTGATGCTGAACGCACTGGATCAGACGAATGCCTGCCGTACCGCTATGGATGCGTCAACCGGGTGGATTAACCGCGAAAGACGGCACGAGTAAAAAAGTACGGCCTCATTCCGGCAGAACGGTCGAGATTTTTATTTCCAAATCTTACTTGCTTTCGGATTCTTGAGCAGATACAGCTCGCAAAGCATTTCCAGTTCTTCCGTAGGATCCTTTTTCGGGTCGTCGTATTTCAGGCGTTGTACGACCTGAAGTTCAAAAGCGTTCTCGCCATATTGCGTCCAGAGCTCTTGCAGCCGTTTGTTCGGACAGTTTCCGGCGGAGAACTGAAAACGGACTCGGTTGAATTTTGCGGGAATGTCTGCGGCGGCCGTTATAAAGGCTTCATCCGTTGCGCTGCATCGGAAGGAAATCACGCCCATTTCCGGACAGCGGTCCTTATATGCCGCCAAAAGTTCTTTTCTTTTTTTGATATCCATATGTTTCACCTCGGGTTATATTTTATCGTATAAAGCCTGCGAAAGCAATTATGCTCCGTAGACCCAAAGACGGATTGACAGTTTTGTCAATGCGGTATATCTTTATGAGGACAAGATAACGCCGGGATCCGATTTCTGTCCGAACCGTACATTCTCCGGCGGCATATAATGTCGTAGGAAATTTTGGTTTTAAGGGGTATTTTATATGAACAGACCATCGCGTCGCGACCACTCCGTCGCATATCTTTTTTCGATCTTGAGCGGCGGGCCGCAGGCGTCGGCCAGGATTGCGGGCAGCGGAGAATTTGCCGGCATATCGGGCGCTGTGCGTTTTTATCAGACCAACAAAGGCGTGATTGTTTTTGCCGAGATCGGAGGTTTGCCGAAGGCGGATCTTCCCTGTCAGGAACGGGTTTTCGGGTTCCATATCCATGAAGGGAACGACTGTGAAGGCAACGGGGGCGATCCGTTTGCGGACGCAATGTCGCATTACAATCCGCAGGATTGTGAACATCCGCATCACGCGGGCGACCTGCCGCCGCTGTTCGGAAACGACGGGTTTGCGCTTTCCCTGTTTTTGACCGACCGTTTTTCTCTGGATGAGGTGACGGGTCGGACCGTCATTATCCATGATGGTCCGGACGATTTTACAACCCAGCCGTCGGGCAATTCGGGAACGAAAATCGCCTGCGGCGTGATTCAAAAAACGGAGAGATTCTAAAGTCTCTCCGTTATAATTATCAGGAATATCCGGTTGTTTGTTACCGAATTTTTCCGGAGCCTTCCGGGTCGAAATAATAACCCCGGCCGGGAAGGTTCAGAAGGTAGAGAGGGTCTTTGGGGTTTTGTTCTATTTTTTTGCGGAGGTTATGAATGTGGACCAGGACGGTTCTCACATCCCCGTAGCTGTCGCTGCCCCAGACTTTGCGGTACAGTTCGTCGGCGGTAAAAAATTGTCTGGGATTTTGCATCAGGAAGCTTAGAAGCTGGTATTCGATTGAGGCCAGAGGGCAGGCAAAACCGGCTTTTTCGATTCGGCGGACGCTCGGATCCAACGTGAAGTCCCGGGCGTGCAGTTTATTCTCGGCCGGAGTTTTGGCCGCTTTTGTGGCGCGCCGCAGATTGGCCTGGATCCGGGCGAGGAGGACCTTGTTGTCAAACGGTTTGGTCAGGTAATCGTCGCCTCCGGCTTCGAGGGCTTTCACGATGGTGTCGCTGTCGTCGACGCAGCTGATAAATAAGATGGGGCAGCTGTGCCACTGACAGAGACGTTCGCACAGGGTCAGACCGTCGGCGTCCGGCAGAAGGACATCCAGCAGGATAATGTCAAAGGGATTGCGCGCCAGGAAAAGGGCCTCGCCGGCGTCTTTGGCTCTGGTGACTTCATAGTCTTTTGCCTGCTTTAAATAATGGGTGATGATTTTGGCGATCAGATCGTCGTCTTCTACCAGAAGAACCTGTACCATGGATGGTTTCCTCCTTTGTGATTCCGTCCGTCCGGGCATCGGACGGGGAGATGCCGGCAGAACTGTTTTTATTATAGTAGGAGTGTTGCCGCTTGACAAGAGCGCGCGCGGCCGGTATTTCTGATTTTAAGAGCCGGCTGCGTATATCGGGGACGCTCAGGCGGCGTGAGGGAGGGGAAAGAGGGATGAAGAAGATCGGAAACGGCCGGGCATTGCTTTTTCTGCTGGTGCTGGCGGCGGGGCTTACCGGGTGGATTTTTCGGGCGGATCGCGCGCAGGAGACGCTTTTTGACGGCCGGACATTTTCGGCGGAAGAACAGGTCTGTCTTTTGCGGGACATTCGGGAAGTATCGCAGGGGCATTATCGGTTTTGTTTTTACGTGGTGGAAGACTGCGGGCCGTTGACGCTGAGCCTGATTCATCTGCCTTCTTTTTTCCTGTCCGTGAACGGGGAGAGGGTATACGAATACCGGGAGGAAGAAGGGTATCGTCGGATTGTGAATTGTGAGATCGGGGAGTTAAAGCCGGGGAAGGTGATTCTGGATCTGGAGACGGAAGCGATAAGCCGGGACGCGAATCTTTATCTGGGAAATGAGGCGGCCGTCGCGCGCCTGGCTTCGGCGAATCAGATCGGACAGGCTCTCGCCATGGGGCTTCTTTTCGGCGTGGCGATTTACGGGATGACGCTGTATTGGAATAAAAGCAGCGAAGAATATCTGATGGTGTTCTTCGTGTACACTTCCATGTTGATGATCTGGGGGCTGTGTCAGCAGGAATTCAGCGGACTGGCGATTCCCGGGGACCTGTTTGTCGTACTGCGAAGTTTTTTCAGCAGCCTGACGATTTTACAGAGCATTCATGTGAGCGTGACGCTGATGAAACAGGAGACGGGCCGGCCTTTTTCCGTTATATTCAGTTGGTACGGGAGCTTGGCGGTCAGTTTTTTGTATATGCTGCTTCGCCTTTGGATTCCCGCAGCGGGAGCGGTTGCGTCCGCGCTTTTGTTTTTTACCAGCGGGGCCATGGCCGTTTTCGTCTGTCTGCATTCCGGACGGGAAAGCCGGGCGCTGATGATCGGTTTTTCCGTGACGCAGTGTTTGAGGATTTTGTCCTGGATGGCGGACCGGGGGAGTTTTGCCGATACGATTTATTTTAATTATTTTCGGACGGTGCCGATCTTTGACCTACCCTTTGTTATCGGCTGTATGGTGACGATCAATATCCGTTTCGCCGGTAAATTTAAAGAGGCGGAGGAACTGGTGCGGGAGCTGGACCGGAAAGTGGAGGAGCGGACGGAGGAATTGAGGGAGCAGCAGAGGAAGAAACGCCAGTTTATGATCCGTATTTTCCATGATCTGAGAAGTCCGATCTTTATCCTTCAGGGTCACATGGAACTGATGCCGGCCGAAACCGGGGAAGCCAGGGAAAATCTGGATATTATGAAGGACAAGCTGTCGTTTCTGGCGCGGATGACGGAAGATCTGTTTCTTTTAACGAAACTGGAAGAAAACAAAGTCCTTTTTTGTGAGGACAGCGTGGATATGAGAAAGCTGGTGAGGGAACTGGGCGCTTCCTGCCGGCTGGCCTGCGAACAGGAAAAGATCCGTCTGAGCGTGGAAGCGGAAACGGAGGCAATCGTCATCGGGGATCGGATCCGCCTGGAACAGGCCCTGATGAATCTGCTCGTGAACGGCATTCATTACACCCCGGAGGGCGGGGAGCTGGCGCTGAGCCTGCGTAAGAATAAGGGACGTGTGGAAGTGCGGGTCAGAGACAGCGGTCCGGGGATCGAGCCGGAGGATATTCCGAAGATCTTTCAGCAGTATTATCATAAAGACCGAAGCGGCAAATCGGCTTCCACCGGTTTGGGGCTGTCCATCGCGCAGGAAATCATTCGATATCACGGCGGGACGTTGACGGTGGAATCGGAGCTCGGACAAGGCAGCGTATTTCTCGCCTCCCTGCCGGAAGCGGAGTTCTTCTCTTGACAAAAGAGGGAGGATATGCTATCATAGCAACGGTCACTTTAGCTGGGTAGAGTGATAGCATGAGAAAAGACGGCCGGTTACGGCGAGGGAGGACAGGATGAAGAAAATTACGATGATGTTGTTGGCGGTCTGTTTGGCGTTCGGCCTGACGGCCTGCGGGAACAAGGATCAGGAAACGAAGGGAAATCAGACGGCGGGCAGCGATGCCCAGACGACGGCGGCGGAGAGCGGGTCGGGAGAGAAGGGTACGTTTACCGTGGGATTTGACGCGGATTTCCCGCCTTTCGGATACATGGATGAGAACGGCGATTACGTGGGGTTCGATCTGGATCTGGCGGCCGAGTGCGCGAGTCGGATGGGGAAGGAACTGGTGCTGAAGCCGATCAACTGGGATGCGAAGGACATGGAATTGTCGTCCGGTTCCATCGACTGTATCTGGAACGGTTTTACCATGAACGGACGCGAGGCCGATTACGCGTTCACGAAGTCGTATATGGATAACAGTCAGGTGGTCGTGATAAAGAAGGATTCCGGCATTACTTCTCTGGCGGATCTGGCCGGTAAAACGGTGCTGGTTCAGACGGATTCCTCGGCGCAGGCGGCTCTTCTGGATGAGGAGAACGAGGAGATGAAGACGTTGGTGGCTTCTTTTAAGGGACTTGAGACGATCGCGGATTACAATACGGCCATGATGGAACTGGAATCCGGCGCGGTGGACGCGGTCGGCATGGATATTTTTGTGGCAAAATATCAGATTGAAGGAAAAGAAGATATCTACGAGATCCTGGACGACCACATTTCCACCGAGCAGTACGGCGTCGGTTTCTATAAAGCGAATACGGCGCTGAAGGACGAGGTGGAAGGGATCCTGATGGAGATGGCGGACGACGGGACGTTCGCGGAGATCTCCGACAAGTGGTTCGGACTGGATGTCTGCACGCTGAAATAGCGAATAAACCGGGAGAGAAAGATGAAGTTACAAGTGATGCTTTCCCTTCTGGGTCAGGGAATGGTAACGTCAGTGGAACTTTTTACATTGACGTTACTGTTTTCTTTGCCATTGGGGATGTTTTTATCTTTTGCCCGCATGTCGAGACATGTCGTTGTGCGGAATGTGAGCAAATTCTATATTTCCATCATGCGGGGTACGCCTTTGATGCTCCAGCTTCTGGTGGTGTATTTCGGCCCTTATTATCTGTTCGGGCTTTCTTTAAGTTCCTACAGCAAGCTGATGGCTTCCGCGATTGCGTTTGTGCTGAATTATGCGGCTTATTTTGCGGAGATTTACCGGGCCGGTATCGAATCGATCCCGGTCGGCCAGTACGAGGCGGCCAGGGTGCTGGGCTATACAAAGGCGCAGACGTTTCTGAAAATTATTTTACCTCAGGTGATCAAGAGGGTTCTTCCGCCGGTGACGAACGAGATGATTACGCTGGTCAAGGATACCTCTCTGGCTTTCAGCATCGGCCTGGTGGAGATGTTCACACAGGCGAAAGCAATCGCGGCCTCCGAGAAGAACATGATGGCTTTTGCGGTTGCTGCCGTGTTTTACTACCTGTTTAATCTGCTCGTGGCGTTTCTGATGGAGCGCGCCGAGAAGAAGCTCCGGTATTATCAGTAGGAGGGAGAGCAAACATGCGGGTATTGGAAATGAATCGGGTACGGAAATCTTTTGGCGAACTGGATGTGCTGAAGGGGATTTCCCTGGCCGTGGATCAGGGCGAGGTGGTGTCGGTTATCGGCCCTTCCGGCTCCGGGAAGTCCACGCTCTTGCGCTGCGCCACGATGCTGGAGACAATGGAGGAAGGCGATCTGTGCTATCTGGGCGAGTACGCGGCGAGATGCGATAAGGACGGGAAATCCGTCTATGCGCCGGCGAAGGAGTTGCGGCGGATTCAGCGGCATTTTGGCCTGGTATTTCAGAATTTCAATCTGTTTCCTCATTTTTCCGTGATGAAGAATATTACGGACGCGCCGATCCGGGTGCAGAAGCGGCCGCGGGACGAGGTGTTCGAGGAAGGCCGTGAACTTCTGCGGAAGATGGGGCTGTCGGATAAAGAGAACGCGTATCCGTGCGAATTGTCCGGCGGGCAGCAGCAGAGGGTGTCAATCGCCAGGGCCCTGGCGATGAAGCCGGAGATTTTGTTTTTTGACGAACCCACGTCGGCCCTGGATCCGGAATTGACGCTGGAGATTCTGAAGGTCTTGCGGGAGCTGGCCGAGGAGCATATGACGATGGTGATCGTTACCCATGAGATGAATTTTGCGCGGGACGTGTCCGGACGAATGATTTTTATGGAAGGCGGGAATATCGTGGAGGAGACGACGCCGGAAAAACTGTTTTCTTCCGAGAATGCGAGGACAAGAGAATTTCTGGGGCGTTATCACGACCTGGGGTAATAGGGAGGATAAGAAACGGCCGGGCAGAAAAACCTTCATGAGGGCGGAAGGTTTTTCTGTCCGGCTGTTTTTTCTTCCGATTGGATTCGTGCGATCTGCACGGAATTTCCGTCTTCGGAGAGCGTAAGATTCCGATAATATTTTCGGCGTATCATGCCTTTTACATGAGAGAGGGTATCCTTCTCCGTGTAGCGGGTGTTGGCGGCCAGCTGCTTGATCCGGATGGAGCCGGGCGCCTTCAGGAAACGCCGGGAAGCTTTGTAGAACGTTGTGAGTTGATGCAGCCGATATCCGTAATAAGTCATAAAAAGACTGAAAGCGGCCATGGAAGAGGCTGTCAGATACTGATCGATGCCTTCATAACCGCCGCCGATGATCGTGACGATAAACAGAATGGCCAGAATGATCATGACGAACATCATGGGTTTCCCCAGGAGCCTGTCCCGGTTTACGGGGAGCGGGTCATACTCGGGTTCGACGACCCGGTTTTGCATACGTTTATATTTTTCAAGATTGGTTTTGTAATCTGCCATAAGTTCTCCTTATCTCTTGTCAAGTGGCGGTAATACTATATAATTATATGATAGAAAAAGCAAAAAGGCAATATGCTCTTGACATTCCAGCGGGGGGAAGCCGTTAAATAAAGATTAACGGAGAAGGGAGGGGATATCCATGCAGATCAAAGAGGTGGAAGCGCTGGCGGGTATCACGAAGAAGAATATCCGTTTTTACGAGAAAGAAGGGCTGCTCAAACCCAAACGGAACGCAGGTAACGATTACCGGGAGTATTCCCGGGAGGATGTGGTTACGCTGAAGAAAATCAAGCTCCTTCGGAAGCTGGACGTTTCTCTGGGGGAGATACGGATTCTTTTGACGGAACAGGTTTCTCTGGAATATGTTTTGAACCGGCATATCCGGGAACTGGAAAGCCGAAAGAAGAACGTTGAGGAGGCGAAGAGCCTGTGTGAACGTCTGGTGGAGCAAAGGGATACGCTGGCGAATTTGGACGCGGAGCTGTACCTGGAGCAGATGGAAAAAATGGAGAAGGAGGGGATCGCTTTTATGGGATTTCAGGAAAAGGACCGGCTGAAGCGGTATGCTGGCGCCGCGATCGCGGCCGGGATCGTGTTGCTGATGATTGTTTTGATGGAAATTTCTCTGGTCGTCGCCATGTCGATCGGAGACGCGCCCTGGTACATGGTGCTGCTGGGCGGCGGAATTTTCGCGGCGGTGGGAATCAGCATCGCCATTTCGCTGGTGTTGCGCGTGATAGAGATTAAAGGGGGAGAAGAGGATGCTGCTCGTAAATATTGATTATATTCCGGGGAAGGAACTGGATGTTTTGGGGATGGTGAAAGGAAACGTGGTCCGGTGCAAAAACGTGGGCCGCGATCTGATGGCTCTTGGCCGGACTTTTGTAGGCGGCGAGATGGAAGGCTATACGGAGATGCTGAATGAAGCCAGGCAGATCGCCGTGAAGCGGATGGTAGACGAGGCCGAGCGGATGGAGGCCGACGCGATTATAAACGTTCGTTATGCTTCCGCTTCGATCATGTCCGGCGCGGCCGAGGTGATCGCTTACGGGACGGCGGTGAAATATCGAAATTAGTGATCCGGCGGAGAGAACCCTATGAAAAAACATATGTTATGTAAAAAATGTCTGGCTGTATTTATGCTGGCGGCGATATTGACCGGGTGTTCCGGAACGCCGGAGGAACGGCAGGAGTCGGCAGTCGATACCGGAGGCCCGGGAATTGATACGGGAGAAGCGGAAATCATTTCGGAAGCGGAAAACCATGGAGAAGAAACACCTGTTATTTATTCTTTTGTAGATGTTTACGGGGAAAGTTACGAGGCGGTTTTAAAAGAGGAAGTTCCGGCGAATGTGTATGAATATAGCCGCATTCGGGAGATCGGCGGTTATAAATATTATACCGATGAGACCGGTAATCCCGTATCCCGGCTGGGGATAGACGTTTCGCGTTATCAGTCGGAAGCGGATTGGCGGGCGGTAAAAGAAGCCGGCATAGACTTCGTGATGATTCGCTGCGGTTTTCGCGGATACGGCGAGAGCGGAGTTTTGAAGGAAGACGAGAGGTTTCAAACGCACCTTGCAGGGGCGCGTGAAGCGGGACTTGACGTGGGCGTGTATTTTTTCTCCCAGGCGGTCACGGAGGAGGAGGCCGTGGAGGAGGCGGAATTTGTACTTACTTTGTTGGAGGGGCAGGAGGTATCCGGACCGGTCGTTTATGATACGGAAGAGATCCGGGACGACACCGCCCGCACGGATTTTTTGACGCCTGCGCAGATTACGGATCATGCCGTCGCGTTTTGCGAGCGGATCCGCCGGGCGGGTTATAAACCGATGATATACGCGAATATGAAGTGGCTGGTTTTTTCCATGGAATATGAGCGATTGAGCGATTATGAGATCTGGTATGCGGATTACGAACCGGTTCCCCAGTCGCCTTACCGGATCCGGATGTGGCAGTATACGGAGGAGGGCCGGGTTCCGGGAATCGAGGGGAATGTGGATCTTAACGTGTGGTTCCCTTAATTTTTCCGGCAATCCGGGAAACGGCGTTCGACCGGCGTCCGCGTGCCGGCACAGGATTGCCGGGAAGTCTTTATTTGATATGACAATATATGTTTTCCCCTGAGGCCGCCCGGCTTCAGGGGATTTTTTGTTGCTTTGCGATTGTCCGGGAAAAAACGTTTCCGACGTATACAGTAACTTGGAAATATGGGGGAGAGTTACGGAATGGAAACGAGGAGGAGAAGCAAAACGGTCGATGCCGCCGCTGAGCGGAAGTCTTTGTAGACGCGGATGTATCATCTGGGAGTGAACCGGTCTTACGAAGGCTTCGGCCCGGCGATGGAAGCCGCCGTTATGGTCAGGCGGGACGAAAGTCTTAAGACCTGCATGAAAATCGTTTATATTGATGTGGCAAAGAGGAACAAGACGAGCCGGGAAAATGTGCGGAGGAATATTACGACTCTCGTTCGGGTGATCTGGAAGGACGGTAACCGGGAACTGCTTGAGGAGATGGCCGGAAGGGAGCTGAAGGAACCGCCGACATGTCAGGAATTTATTTGGCTCTTGGCGGATTATATGAAGTGGGGAATGTAGGCCGCGGGAACCCCGGAAGAGAACGGTCTGTGTCCGGGGTTTTTTGGCTTGCCTCGTCTCGGACGGACAGGCGTCTGCGCGGCAATGATTTTATCGACTGCATTGTTCGGTAAGAAAGTCAAGAAACTGGATAAACTGCGGCTCTTTGGCCCGATGTTTGAGGCAGATGAAGCTCAGGGAGATGTAAGTTTCCGGAATCATGGGAACCGCGGCCACGTGGTAGTGCCGGCCGTAGGAGGAAGGCCCCAGGGCGTAACCTTTGCCGCTGCGCACCAGGCTCATGATCGTGGCGGTGGAATTGCACCGGTAGGCCCGGTTGGTGGTGACCCCGTAGTAGGCGGCGTCCTGTTTCATGATCCGGTCGTCCATGGAGCCTTCGGGGCCGGTAATAACCGAATCGCCGTTTAAAGCCTGGAAGGCCAGTTCTTTAAACTGGCTTCGGGGGTCGTCTTTGGACAGGAGGACGCAGTGCCGTTCCCGGATCAGGTCTTTCGTGTAAAAAAGGTGCCGGTTTTCGATGAGGCTTTCCGGCGGCAGGCGGTCCAAAACCAGATCCAGCCGGTTTTCCGCCAGCTCGTCAAGGCTGTTGCTGATCGTGTCGGAGACGAAGGTAACTTCCGTTTCCGTGTGCGTGTTGAAATAATCGGCGATGGGGTCGAAAAGATCGTTCGAGTAGACCCGGGCTCCCAGGCCGATTCGGAGGCTTCCCCCGTGCCGGGTGCGGGACGCCATGTTCCTCTGAAGCCGTTCCCAGGCGGCGATCAGGGGCTTGGCGTCTTTACAGAAGGCGACGCCGGCATCCGTCGGAAACACGCCCTGGGGCGTGCGGTTAAACAAAAGCGTGCCGAGTTCCTGTTCCAGCTTGCGGATCTGAAGGGATAATGCAGGCTGGGTAACGTAAAGATGAGAGGCCGCCAGGGAAAAATTATGATATTTTGCTACCGCCAGGACGTAGCGGACCTGCGTCATATTCAAAACCCAAACTCCTTTCTGAGCGTTTTTACGCATATCATGTGAAGGTAGGAGATATCTTGATTCCGTATAAGTAATACTTATAGCCTTATGATACAAAGTAATTTCCTTTTTTGCAAGAGGTAGAGTAAAATTATTATAGAAAGCGGTTAATTTTTATTTTTCTGCTTTTTTTGCCCAGGGGGATTACAACAAGTGAAAGGAGAAGATTATGGAGAAACATTTATTGAGCGGAAATGAGGCGATTGCCCGGGGTGCTTATCAGGCCGGCGTTCGCGTTTGTTCGGCTTATCCGGGAACGCCCAGCACGGAGATTTTCGAGAATCTGCCGAAGTATAAGGATTCTCTGTATTGTGAATGGGCGCCGAACGAGAAGGTCGCGATGGAAGTGGCTTACGGCGCGAGCATGGGGGGCGTCCGAAGCCTGTGCGCGATGAAGCATGTGGGCGTGAATGTGGCGGCGGATCCGATGTTTACGGCGGCTTACAACGGTGTGAGCGGCGGTTTTGTTATCATTTCGGCGGACGATCCCAGTATGCATTCTTCTCAGAACGAACAGGATAACCGGCATTACGCGAGAGCGGCCAAGATCGCTCTGGTGGAGCCCGCGGATTCCCAGGAATGCTGCGATTTTCTGAAAGAAGCTTATGAGATCTCCGAGAAGTTCGATACGCCGGTTATTTTCCGGACCACGACCCGCGTGTCCCACTCCAAGAGTCTGGTGACGTTTAAGGAGAGAGAAGAAGTCGAGGCGAAGCCTTATGAGAAGAATGTCGCGAAGTTTGTCTGTACGCCGGCGAACGCCGTGGCGCATCGCCCTCTTGTGGAAGAGCGGTTAAAGAAGCTGGCGGAGTACGGCAAGACCTCCTGTTTAAACCGGGTTGAGATGAAGGGGTCGAAGATCGGCGTGGTTACGGCTTCGATCGCTTATGAGTACGCGAAGGACGCTTTCCCGGAAGATACTTCTTTCCTGAAGCTGGGCCTGACCTATCCGCTCCCGATCGACTTGATCCGCGATTTCGCTTCGAAGGTGGAGAAGCTGTACATAGTAGAAGAACTTGACGGATTTATGGAAGAGCAGATTAAGGCCGCCGGTATTGACTGTGTCGGTAAAGATCTGATCGGCAATATGTACGAACTGAATCCTCAATTGGTGAAAGAGCGCGTGTTCGGCGTGAAGCCCGAGACGAAGGACGTCGGCGTGAAGGCCGTTTCCCGTCCGCCGGCTCTGTGCCCGGGCTGCCCTCACAGAGGATTCTATTATGTCATGTCCAAGAATAAGAACGTGATCGTGACCGGCGACATCGGGTGCTATACGCTGGGTGCGGCGCCGCCTTTGAGCGCGGTGGATACCTGCGTATGTATGGGCGGCGGTTTTACCGCCGGCATGGGTATCTCCAAAGCTCTGGAAGCGGTGGGCAGGACCGACAAGAAAGTCTTCGGCGTGGTGGGTGATTCCACGTTCTTCCATTCCGGTATGACCGGCGCGGCGGAGATCATCTACAACAGGGGCCGGATGATTCCGGTTGTTTTGGATAACTCGATCACCGGTATGACCGGCCATCAGGATAACCCGGGCAGCGGTTATACGCTTCAGGGGGACATCGCCGAGGCAATTCGAATCGAAGACGTACTGAAGTCGTTCGGTTATCAGAATATTATTATTGTGGACCCGCAGGATCTGAAAGCGATGCAGAAGGCCGTGGACGACGCGCTGGCGTCGGAAGTTCCGGCCGCGATCATTACCCGTCGTCCTTGTCTGCTGATCAAGCGCATCAAACACGACGTCGGCAAATGCGCCGTGGACAGAGAGAAATGTATCGGCTGCAAGAAGTGTCTGTCGGTAGGATGTCCGGCTGTTATGATGAAGGACGGAAAATCTTATATTGACCCGAACCAGTGCGTGGGCTGTACGGTTTGCGCCCAGGTATGCCCTGTAGGCGCCATCACCAGAAAGGAGAACTAAGGATGGAAAATAAGAGTGCGATTTTGGTAGGCGTAGGCGGTCAGGGCGCGATTCTGGCGGCGAAGATTCTGGTAGATGGGCTGATGAGATCCGGGTATGACGTGAAGATGTCTGAAGTTCACGGGATGAGCCAGAGAGGCGGCAGCGTTTCCACCCAGGTGCATTGGGGCGAGAAGGTGTATTCGCCGGTGATCGGCAAGGGCGCCGCGGATCTGATGGTGGCGTTCGAGAAGATGGAAGCCGTCCGCTATGCGGATTTCTTAAAACCCGACGGCATAGCCGTTATCAACGATTATGAGATGGCGTCCTCGACCATCGCGGCCGGTCTGTGCGAGTATCCGGCCGGGTGTCTGGAAGCGATGCAGAAGAATTTCAAATGCTATGCGTTGAACGCGGAGGAGATCGCGTTGTCGCTCGGAAGCGTAAAATGCATGAACGTGGTTCTGTTCGGCGCGATGACCAAGGCCCTTGGTCTGGACGATATCGATTGGGAAGAATCCGTGCGTGCCTGCGTGCCGGAGAAATTCCTGGAACTGAACCTGAAGGCATTCAGAGCGGGCAGGGAGGCAGCGAAATAGCGTGAGCAGATATACCGACAGTTATCGAGAAAAGCTCCGCACGCCCGAGGAGGCGGTAAAGGTTGTAAAAAGCGGGGATTGGGTGGACTATTCCTGTGCGTTGACATTTCCGTCTCTTCTGGACGAAGCCCTTGCGAAAAGGCGGGATGAACTGGCGGGTGTGAAGATCCGCGGGAACCTCCTGTTCGGCCCGATCGCGGCGGTGGAATGCGACCCGGAGCGGGAACATTTTATCTATAATAGCTGGCATTGTTCCGGCTATGAAAGAAAGCTCTGCGATAAGGGATTGTGCAATTATATTCCGATGGTTTTCCGCAACCTGTCGTCTTATTACCGCTATTATCTGGACGTGAACGTGGCGATGATGTGTGTGACGCCGATGGATAATCACGGTTATTTTAACCTGTCCCTGTCGACCGGGGTGGCCAAGGAGATTCTGGACAAAGCGGACGTCGTGATCCTGGAGATCAACGAGAATCTTCCTAAGCTGTGCGGCGGATTCGACGAGTGCATTCATATCGATGATGTGGATTATATTGTGGAGGGTCCTCACGCGCCGCTGATCCAGGTGCCTTCCGGCAAGGCGACGGAGGAGGATACCCGCATTGCCGAGACAATCCTGCCGTATATTAAAGACGAAGCGACCGTGCAGCTCGGGATCGGTACGATGCCGAATTTGATCGGCACGATGCTGGCGGAGTCGGACATCCGGGATTTGGGGATGCACACGGAACTCTGTTCCGATGCGTACCTGGATCTGTATGAGGCCGGGAAACTGACCAACCGGAAAAAACCGGTGTATACCGACAAGGGTGTTTTGGGTATTGCGTTCGGAACGCAGCGGCTGTATGACTGGCTGGACGGCAATCCGGGGATCGCCGCCTGCCCGTTATCCTATGTAAATTCACCGGAGACGATTTCCCATATGGATAATATGATCTCCATCAACAGCTGCGTGGCGGTTGACCTGTACGGGCAGATCTGCGCCGAGAGCGCGGGTCTCAGGCAGATCAGCGGAACCGGCGGACAGTTGGATTACGTAACGGGCGCGCCCATGGCCAAGGACGGTCATTCGTTTGTCTGTATGACGTCGAGTTTCCTGACGAAGGACGGGACCAGGAGGTCTCGGATTGTCCCGAACTTTATGGGCGATATCGTGACGGATCCCAGAAGCCAGGCGCATCATATCGTGACGGAGTACGGAGAGGTGAATCTGGCCGGGCGGAGTACCTGGGAACGGGCCGAGCGGCTGATCTCCATCGCGCATCCGGATTTCAGGGATGAACTGATCGCGGCGGCGGAGAAGCAGAAGATATGGGTTAACTCGAATCGGAGATAAAGAGATTATAAAAAGCAGGAGAGCGTCCCTGTCTGTGAGGCGGGATGACTCTTCTGCTTTTTTGTGAGGATTTACGGGTGGGCGGCGTCTGTCCCCTGCTCCGTCTCGTTTTTCGAAGCGTCGTCCGGGATCTGCCGGCCTTCCGTATTCATATGATAGTTTTCGGTATAGATCAGTTCGGAAACCGGGACAAGTTCGTAATTTTTTTCCTGAAGGCCGGAAATGACGGCTTCCAGAGCCTGGGCGGTATAGGTACTGCCGTTATGTAAAAGAATAATGGATCCGTTTCCCAGATGTTTGTGATTGCAGACGGTTTTTATGATGGAATCGACGCCGTAATCTTTCCAGTCCAGACTGTCTACGTCCCATTGAATCGGGTAGTACCCGCATTCCATGGCGGTGGTGATGGTCAGGTCGTTGTAATCGCCGTATGGAGGGCGGAACAGATTCATCTCGATACCGGTCAGCTCTTTTATCTTTTTATGCATTTCGTTGATTTCTTTCTGGATTCCGGCGGCGTTTAACTGGCTCATCCGGCAGTGAGAATTGCCGTGATTTGCCAGGTCGTGGCCGGCCGCGGCGATCTTTTTTACATCGTCCGGATATTTGGAAACCCATTCGCCGGTCATGAAGAAGGTGGCTTTTACCCGGTATTTTTCTAAAACGGATAGGATTTCTTCCAGATCTTCGTTTCCCCAGGCGGCGTCAAAAGTAAGAGCGATTTTCGGTTCGTCCGTCTGTACGCAGTAGATGGGAAGTTCCCGGCTGCCCGCCGTGCTGCTGACGGAGAGGGCGGCCGGGGCATAGAAGAAGGCGCCGGCGGTCAGGGCGAATACCGCCATCCAGAAAAGACCGCATTCGACCAGCCTGCGGCCGAGGCCGTCGATCAGCCGTACGTCGTTTCGTTTTCTCTGTCTCATGAGATATACCCTCCGGGTATACCCTATCGCCGTTCGGCGTTTTATTAAGGTATACTTTCTTTCTGCTTTTATTAAGGTGTTGTTAAATCTTATGTCGGGGGCAAAAAAAAGATTTCTTTTTTGATCGGAATAGGATATAATAACCTATATTACCTTGAAGGGGAATGAGAAAGAGAAGGTGAAAGACGGATGAAGAGAGTAAAATGTGTATGGCTGTCTGCGTTTCTTGTGTTTTTGATCCTGGCCCTTGGCGGATGCAAGGGGAAGGAGAGCGAAAGCGTGACGGCGGAAGGGCTTCTGAAGGAAGCCCGGGAGAAGATGGAGAGCGTGAGCTCGACTTCCGGGAATGTGAAGATGGATGTAGCCGTCAGTTACAAAGAAAGCGGACTGTCCGGGTCGCTGAGTCTTACGGCCGATCTGGACATGAAGGCGACGATGGAGCCGAGAGCGAGTTATATGAAGGGAAGCGTCAGTCTTCTCGGAATGAATATCGAGATGGAAAGTTACGGGGTCCTGGAGGGCGATAAGACCGTGACGTACACGAACGTAATGGATCAGTGGACGAAGGACGAGAGCGACGACATGTTTTCCGCCAATGAGATGAAGGACATATTGAAGAACTTCAATGCGGAGGATCTGGGGCTTGCGCTGGCGGAGGATACGGAAGAGTTTGAAGGTAAGGATGCCTACGTGATTACCGGGGAATTAAAGGGCGATATGCTGTCGGAGATGATGAAGGCGTCGGAGAACGCTTTGGGCGGCGTGGCCGGCGATATCGGGGAGGATCTGGATTACTCCAAAATGTCGGCTGATATGAAGATCCTGATCTATAAAGACAGCCGGCAGGTTGCTCAGATTGCCATCGATATGCAGGGACTGAACGAGATGGCCGGACTGGGAGACGAGGTTTCGATCGAAAAATGCAACGTGGAGATCTCTTACTATTCGTTCGACGACGTGGAGGAGATTAAGGTTCCCGAGGAGGCGAAATCCGCGGCTTCTTCCGGCGGTTCGGACGGTTTGGATCTGTTCGAAGGCATGGAGGGGCCGGAGACCGGCAGTCCGGATGTCCCGACGGGCCCTCTGAAGCCGGAAGGATCGGGCAGTTTAAATAACGGGGAACTTGTGCAGGACGATCAGGGGAATTATCTGCTGGAAGGTCATTATGATGACATTACGGCTACGATGGCCGTGCCGGAGGGCTTTGCGATTGACCTGGAGAACTCGGATCCGGATTGTCTGATTTTTGATCTGGTGCAGGACAATTATGAGAAGCAGATGTATGTGCTGTGTACGGTATACCTTCTGGAGCCGGATTTCGGGGAGGATGTATTCAGCGAAGATCATAAGAAGGACGTTCTGGAGATGTCTTCGGATTCTTCCTACACGGACGTACAGCTTTCCGAAGTCCAGACCGTTATGGCGGGTGACTGGGAAGTGAAGTATACGAAGCTTTCCCATACCTATGCCGGAAGTCTGCGGACCGTGGAATATAATACCTGGGCGATTCAGGACGGGAATAAGATTATTTCCTGTGATTTTGTGGAGCAGTCTTATAATGGAGAATGCGATCTGGCGCCGGACATGGAGGCGGTAATCGCATCGCTGTATTCGGGCATAAGAATCAATTAAACGATGCATCGGCATGAAGCCCCGCATAAAAGCGGCGGCTTCTTGCCGTTTGGCGGATAGAACAGGCATCTTTACAGGAGGATAAAGAGATGGAGAAGTTCTTCAGGTTACAGGAACGAAACACGAACGCGAGGACGGAGGTTATAGCCGGCGTCACGACGTTTTTTGCCATGGCTTATATTATTTTTGTGAATCCGAATTATCTTTCCGCGACGGGGATGGATGCGACGGCGGTTATGGTGGCAACCTGCCTGTCGTCGGCGATCGGGTGTTTTCTGACGGCTTTTATCGCGAATGTTCCGTTTGCGCAGGCGCCCGGGATGGGGTTGAACACGTTTTTTGCTTTTACGATCTGCGGTTCGATGGGCTATACCTGGCAGCAGGCGCTGACGATCGTTCTGATCTCGGGCGTTCTGTTCCTGATCATTACGGTTTCGCCTTTGAGGAGTAAGATCATCGCTTCGATCCCTCCCTTTCTGAAGAATGCCATTTCCGCCGGGATTGGCCTGTTTATCTGTCTGGTCGGTATGATCGGCGCCGGAATTGTGCAGTGTTTCGGGCCGGACGGCGGCAGCTATACCGATATGGGCAATATCACGCATGGAGCCGCTTTGCTGGCGATTATCGGACTTTTGGTTACGGCGGTGCTTATCGCGCATCAGGTAAAAGGAGCCATTTTTATCGGTATTATTCTTACAACGATTCTGGGCATCCCGATGGGCGTTACGACGCTCCCGGATCATTTTACTTTGAGCGGTATCGGGAATATTACCCAGACCATGTTCCGGTTTGATTTCGGCGGACTGATGTCGATGGGGGTTCTCCCGTTGTTTACGGCGGTTATCAGCTTTGCGATCGTGGACATGTTTGATACGGTCGGTACGCTGATCGGTACGGCGAGCAATGCTGGTATGCTGGATTCCGAAGGTAATCTTCCGGGCGGGGACAGGGCGCTGATCGCCGACGCCGTCGCGACCTGCGTGGGCGCTTGTCTTGGTACGTCTACGGTTACGACGTTTGTGGAATCCTCTACCGGGATTCAGGAGGGCGGCCGTACGGGTCTGGCTTCGGCGGTTACCGGCGCGCTGTTTTTGCTGGCGGTATTGCTGGCGCCGATGGCGGGAATCATACCTTCCGCCGCGACGGCTCCGGCTCTGATCATTGTCGGCGTCTATATGTTAAAGGGTGCCGTGAACATTGACTGGACGGATTTTGAGACGGCGCTTCCCTGTTTCCTTACGATCGTTATGATGCCTTTTGCTTACAGTATTTCCGACGGCGTCGGTTTCGGTTTTATTTCTTATACGGTGATCAAAGTCTGTCGGGGTAAGGCGAAGGAAGTGCCGGTGCTGATTTATGCGCTGTCCGTTCTGTTTGTCCTTATGTATATCCTGACATTCCGGTGATGCCGCGGAAGGGAAGGGGTTGATAAAAACGGAGGAACCGGGAAAAAATAAGAGAGGAAAATTACGCCTTCTGGGCGTGTATGCGGCGGCAGCGCTTGTGTTCTGGTGTTATTGGGAGAATTTCCGGGGAAGCGGGAAGAACCGGCAGCGGGAGGACGCCGCCGTATCGTCGTCGGAAGAGGGCGGGAAGGAAACGGTGAAAGGGGAAACGATGGCTTATCGACGGATTACGCAGGAAGAGGCGCGGGAGAAGATGAATACGGAGGAAGGGTTGGTGATCCTGGACGTGCGCACCCGGGAGGAATATGAAAGCGGGCACATCCGGGGAGCGGTTTGCCTTCCCAATGAGGAGATCACAGAGGAGCCGGAGGAATTGCCGGACAAGAGTCAGACGATTCTCGTGTATTGCCGAAGCGGGAATCGCAGCAGGCAGGCGGCGGAGAAGCTGGCGGCTTTTGGGTATGAGAATGTCTGTGAGTTTGGAGGGATTTTGGACTGGCCCTATGCGGAAATGCTGGAATGATGCGGCGTGATAGGCATAAAAGACCGGGAATCTGCGTCAGACAGATTCCCGGTCTTTATGATTCAGGATATGACGGGCGTTATTTTCGATTGCTCTTTCGCCAGATGCCAATCTTCTCCGCTTCGCGGATGAGCTCGTCCCGGAAATCCGGGTGGGCGACGGAGATCAGCGCCTCCGCGCGCTGCCAGGTGGCAAGACCCTTTAAATTGACTTTGCCGTATTCCGTTACGACCCAGTGAGTGTTGGCCCGGGTGTCGGTTACGATGGAGCCTTCCGTCAGGGTCGGACGGATTCGGGATTTTAATTGCCCGTCCTTGTTTTTAAAGGTGGAAGAACAGCAGATGAAGCTCTTGCCGCCTTTGGAAAGGTAAGCGCCCATGACGAAGTCGAGCTGCCCGCCGGCTCCGCTGATATGTTTGGTGCCGGCCGATTCGGCGTTGATCTGTCCGAACAGGTCGATATCGACGGCATTGTTAATGGAAATAAAGTTGTCCAGCCGGGAAATGTTGCGCACGTCGTTGACGTAGTTGACCGGCGCGGCCATGATCTCCGGATTATTGTGGATAAAGTCGTACATCTTTTTCGTGCCCGCCGCGAAAGCGAACGTCTGGCGGCCCTGATCGAAGTTCTTGCGGGTTCCGGTGATCCTGCCGGCCAGGGACATATCGACGAAAGCGTCAACGTACATCTCGGTGTGGATTCCCAGATCCTTCAGATCCGAGGCCGCGATCATGGCGCCGACGGCGTTCGGCATGCCTCCGATTCCGAGCTGCAAGCAGGCGCCGTCCGGAATCTCGGGAACGATCAGTTCGGCGACTTTCTGGTCGACTTCACCGGCCGGCGCGCCGGCCATCTCCGGAATCGGTTCGTTCTCTCCTTCTACAACGTAATCGATCTGAGAAATGTGTACGGTATTCTCAAAACCGCCCAGGCTGCGGGGCATATTCTCGTTGACTTCGATGATGATTTTCTTGGCCCGTTCGCAGATGGCGGCCAGGTGAGAACAGTTGAGGCCGAAGCTGAAGTATCCGAATTCATCCATGGGGCCGGTTACCAGGATGGCAAGGTCGGCGGGTGCGACATTCTCCCGGTACATACGGGGAACCTCCGAATAGCGGAGCGGAACATAGTAGCCGAAGCCCTGGGAGACGTATTTTCTCTCGATGCCGGAGCTGTGGAAGGAGTGCCATGTGAAATGACGACCGGGGTCTTCCCCTTTGAAAACTTCCAGCGGCCGGACCAGAATGCCGCCCCGGAGCTTGACGTCGGTCAGCTCTTCGGCTCTGACCGCCAGCGCTTTGTCGATGGCGTAAGGCGTGCCGGTAGCCCAGCCGTAATCCACCCAGTCACCGGAATGGATCATGTCCGCGGCCTGCGCGGCTGATATTTTTTTCTGCTGGTATTCTGCTGCGTAGTTCATAATCTTCTCCTTAAAAAATGATATGGAATCTGATATCTGAAAATATCATAGCATTTTTGAGAGAAAAAGGTCAAGAGGAATGAAAAAATGATTCATAAACTTTGCGGAAACCGGCGTCCCCTTCGGGTATCCCGTATTGCCATTCGGTAAAAATTAAGGTATAATGTAAGAACCGCAGCCGTGAAGGCTGCCGTACAAGGGAGAAGCCGTATGAATACAGCAATTTACCCGGGCAGTTTTGATCCGGTTACGTATGGACATTTGGACATTATCGAGCGTTCGGCCCAGATGGCGGATCATCTGATCGTCGGAGTATTGAAGAATAACACAAAAGAACCGATGTTTACGGTGGAAGAGCGTCTGGAGATGCTGCGGGAGGAGACCGGGCGCTACGCCAACGTTGAGATCCGCGCTTTTGACGGTCTTCTGGCGGATTTCGCCAGGGACTGCGGAGCGAAGGTGATTATCCGCGGGCTTCGGGCCGTTACGGATTTCGAGTACGAACTGCAGATGGCGCAGACGAATCGGAAACTCGCGCCGGAATTGGATACGATTTTTCTGGCGACGGATTTGCGTTATGCCTATTTGAGTTCGAGTATTGTGAAGGAAGTGGCTTACTGGCATGGAGATATCCGTGCTTTTGTGACGCCGTATGTGGCGGAGCGGATCAGGGAGAAAATATGATTGAATTGGGGAAAAAGCAGACGCTTCAGATCGTGAGGAAGACGGAGCACGGGGTATATATGGGAGAAGCCGGGGATGAGAAGAACGCCGTACTTTTGCCGACCCGCTATGTGACGCCGGAGATGGCGGTGGGAAGCGAACAGGAAGTGTTTATTTACCGGGATTCGGAGGATCGTTTGATTGCCACGACCCGGTTGCCGAAGATCGCTTTGGGCGAGATGGCCGGACTGACCGTAAAAGACGTGACAAAATTCGGTGCGTTCCTGGATTGGGGGCTGGAGAAGGATTTGTTTTTGCCCTTTAAGGAACAGACCCATCGGGTACAGCCGAAGGAGGAAGTGCTGGCGGCCCTTTATATCGACAAGAGCGGCCGTTTATGCGCAACGATGAAGGTGAGCCGTTTTCTGAGCCACGAATCGCCTTATAAAAAGGACGATAAAGTGAACGGGATCATCTATGATCTGAAAAAAGAATTTGGGGCGTTTGTGGCAGTGGACGGCCGCTATTTCGGTTTGATTCCTTCGCAGGAGTGGTATCAGGAGGGAAAAGTCGGCGATTGGATCGAAGCCAGGGTCCTTCGGGTGCGGGAGGACGGCAAGCTGGATTTGAGCGGCCGGAAGAAAGCCTACAAGCAGATCGAGGCGGACGCGAAGATGGTGGCGGAGAGGATTCGGGAGCTGGGCGGGAGACTGCCCTTTAACGATAGAGCGGAACCGGAGCGGATTCAGCGGGAGCTGGGTTTAAGTAAGAACGCGTTTAAGCGCGCGGTCGGCCATCTTCTGAAGGAAGGCAGGATCGAGATCGGAGAAGACTTCATACGGGCGAGGGAGGAATCATGCCGAATATCGTGACGAGGGTTCGACGGGTCAATGTTCTTTATCTGATTCTGATTGTATGTTATATCGGCGCGTCCTTTGCGATCAACGGATTTGACCTGTGGGAGTATCTGCCGGAAAGGGCGTCTCTGATTATGGGGCAGATACTGGTCGGCGTTCCCGCGGCGTGTTATTGTCTGGTTTTTCGGGAGCGGCCTTTTGACGAACGGTTCCGGAAGAAACTGCGGCTGCCGGCGGCGCTTCTTCTGATCCTGCTGGGACTGGCTTCGATTCCCCTTGCCTGGTTTATAAACGCCGTTACGATGTTGTTTACGCCCAATTATGTGGCGGGAACGATGATGGAGGCGCCGGAGGTAATCTCTTTTTGGGAGATGATGACATTTATCGCCGTGATACCGGCGGCGGTGGAAGAGTTGATTTTTCGGGGGATTTTTTATAATGCGTACAGCCGCGTGAATCCGGTTCGGGGGATTTTACTGAGCGGTTTTTTGTTCGGGCTTATGCATCTAAATCCGAACCAGATCGCATACGCGGTGCCTCTGGGGATGCTGCTGGCTCTGGTTCTTGAGATGACGGGGAGTTTTCTGGCCCCGATGCTGGTCCATTTTACGATCAATGGTTTTAACACGGGATTGGCCTGGCTGGCGATCCGCTATTTAAACGACGTCGGGTTTGCGCAGGCTTTGCCGGAGACGGAGGCGGCGGCGGAGGTCGCTTTTGGGCGGGAAGGCCCCGGTGCTTCTGGCGGTGGACGGCGTTTTTGTGAAGCGGAGGCTGGGGAATGCGTTTTTGTGGCTGGGGGTTGGGATCGCGGTGACGTATACGCTGATTTTGACTGTCTAGCGAGACGGGCTCATAAAAATTTGATTGTTTTTCATAGTTTCCCGGTTCACGGCAGCGTGAACCGGGAAATTTTGTATGTAAAGGAAAATCATGTAAAAACAGGTATTTCAAAAAACAAAAAAATTACGAAAAACAAAATATTATTGAAAAAATCCGAAAATATTATTGAAAAATCGAAAAAAAGATAATAAAATGTTACATGCAAAAGAAATACGGTCGTTTGGCGGAGGCGATATCCGATGTCGGGCGGCGATAAATGAGGAGAATGAAAATGAATTATGTTGACGAGGTGCTCGCGAGAGTCAGAGAGAAGAACGCTTCGGAGCCGGAATTTTTGCAGGCGGTGGAGGAAGTTCTTGATTCCTTAAGGCCGGTTATCGAGGCAAATGAGAAAAAATATCGGAAGGAGGCTCTGCTGGAACGGTTGACGGAGCCGGACCGCCAGATTAAATTCCGTGTTTTGTGGGTGGATGATACGGGGCAGGTGCAGGTGAACACCGGATACCGCGTGCAATTTAACAATGCGATCGGACCCTATAAGGGCGGTTTAAGGCTTCACCCGTCGGTCAATACCAGTATCGTCAAGTTCCTGGGATTTGAACAGATATTTAAAAATTCCCTGACCGGGCTTCCGATCGGCGGGGGCAAGGGCGGTTCGGATTTTGATCCCAAGGGGAAATCGGACCGGGAAGTTATGGCTTTCTGCCAGAGCTACATTATGGAACTTTACAAATATATCGGCGCCAATGTGGACGTGCCGGCGGGGGACATCGGAACCGGCGCAAGGGAGATCGGTTATATGTACGGGCAGTATAAGCGTCTGACCGGGCTCTACGAGGGAGTTCTGACCGGAAAAGGGCTGAGCTACGGCGGTTCTCTGGCGCGGAGGGAAGCGACCGGTTACGGCCTTTTGTATATTACCCGCGAGCTGATGCGGTGTCACGGCATGAATATGGAAGATAAGATCTGTTGCATATCCGGTTCCGGGAACGTGGCGATCTATGCGGCGGAGAAGGCGCAGCAGATGGGCGCCCGGGTCGTGACGGTCTCCGATTCGGCCGGATGGATCTATGATCCGGACGGTATTGACGTGGCGCTTTTGAAGGAGATCAAGGAAGTGAGGCGCGCCCGTCTGACCGAGTATGCGGCGGCGAAACCGGGCGCGCAGTACAGGGAAGGCCGCGGCGTATGGCAGGTCAAATGTGACATCGCCCTTCCGTGCGCAACGCAGAATGAGCTGGGCCTGGAGGATGCGAAGGCGCTGGTCGCGGGCGGCTGCCGGGCGGTCTGCGAGGGCGCCAATATGCCGACTACTTTGGAGGCGACCCGATATTTGCAGGAACAGGGAGTTTTGTTTGTCTGCGGCAAGGCATCCAACGCGGGCGGCGTGGCGACGTCCGCGCTGGAGATGACTCAGAACAGCGCGCGCCTGAGCTGGACTTTTGAGGAGGCGGACGCAAAACTGGAACAGATCATGATTCATATTTATCATAACATCGACGATGCGGCCAGGCGTTACGGCATGGAAGGGAATTATGTGGCGGGTGCGAATATCGCGGGCTTTGAGAAAGTGGCCAATGCCATGCTGGCGCAGGGGGTGTGCTGAAAAAATCTTGGGCGTAATAAAGGCAGAAATTTTATGGTTTTGATGATTGCTCTTTTACGCTCACATCGGTGACGCTTACGATCAAGATACAAAGTTTTGGGGCGCCTTCTTTCATGGAGGGCGCCCCAAAGAGTTTTTTGTACGTTCTAATATTTTTTGACAAATTCTGAAATCAACGCCCGGCAGGTATTCATCTGAATACAGGCGTAGAAGTTTTCCGTTACTTCTTTTCCTTTCCCTATCGTAGCAGCGTTGTCTGCGTCTTCCGGAGTTTCCCAGAGAACGAAATCGGTCCACACGTTATCCTGCAGGTAATGTTCCCAGGAAATAAATCCTTTTGCTTTGGAAATGACCTCGTCGTGTAATTTCTGTGTCCGTTCGATAAATTGTTCCTTACTCACGTTTTTTTTGAGCTTATAGGAAAAGATCCATGCTGTTTTTGCCATATGCGCACCTCCTGATTTACGGTTATTTTAGCCGATTTTTGAGAAAAGAGCAACAGGGAACGTTGTTTTTGAAACGTCCGGATTTTTCCAAAAATTACCAACTGTAGGAAATGGTAAAATACTTGCAATTAGTCAATATTTTTCGTACAATGATTGTGAGGAAAGCAGGAAGAAGGGAGGACGCCATGTATTGGGAAGGGATCAATCGAGGGTACGTCTGGGCTGTTACACAAGCGTCGAAGGGAAAGTTTGCAGGAAGGCGGGCCGGCGCCTGGTTAAGACGGGAGCGGGAGCGGGATCTTTTTACGGATCTGGAGTATATTGAGGCGGTGGATGCGAAAGGGTATCGCGCGCGGGTCGGACTGGCGGACAGTCAGATGATCTTTCAGAGGGAACGCCTGGGACAGAATTTCCAGTGTTACTATGTGAAGGAGATGACTTACGGAAGGCTGCTTTTGGTTTTCTGTGCGGGAGATGAACGGCCGGAGGATGAATTTGAGGCGTCTTTGTTTGAAATGCCGGAAGAGGAATGTATATAATTCACAAACCCGGTTTGTTAAAGTTGAATGAAATAGACAAGAAAGAGCCGGCTCCTTCGGCTTTTTTTATGCCTGCAGAAGGGGTATGATAAAAATGTATCATAAAAATGCATAAAAAACACTTTCATTTTTGCGCAAGTTGTACTAATATTAAAGAAAACAACGCAAACGGCATTTGCAATAAAACAGAAGTGAGGTAGGGATATGATTTCGAATCAGGTTTTGCAGAGTACGATTGACGGCTTGAAGGGGATAACCCGGATGGAATTATGTGTCTGCGATGTGGACGGCAAGACGCTGGCGACGACCTTTGCCGATTGTGACCAGTATGAGAGGTCCATCATGGCATTTGCCGTTTCGCCGGCGGACAGTCAGACGCTTTTAGGATGCCAGTTTTTTAAGATATTTGACGAGAATCAGTTGGAATACGTGCTGCTGGCCCAGGGAGCCGGCGAGGATTCGCACATGTTGGGGAAGATGGCGGCGTTCCAGATTCAGAGTCTTCTGGTCGCTTATAAGGAACGGTTTGACAAGGATAATTTTGTCAAGAATCTGTTGCTGGATAATCTGCTGCTGGTGGATATTTTTAACCGGGCCAAAAAGCTGCACATTGACAATAACGGCCGCCGGGTGGTTATGGTGGTTGAGACGCAGGTTGAGAACGACACGGTGTCGCTTGAGATCGTGAAGAATCTGTTTGCCGGCCGGGCGAAGGATTTTATCACGGCGGTAGACGAGAAGAGCATTATCGTGGTAAAGGAGCTTAAGGGAACGGAAGGCTATGAGGAGATGGATAAGCTGGCGCGCCTGACCTATGACACGCTGCTGGCGGAGGTCAGGTATTCTGTCCGGATTTCTTACGGCACGATCGTGCATGAGCTGAAGGAGGTGTCCCGTTCTTATAAGGAAGCGAAGATGGCGCTGGACGTGGGGAAGATTTTTTACGCGGATCAGAATGTGGTCGCGTACAACAATCTCGGGATCGGCCGCTTGATCTATCAGCTTCCCATTTCTCTTTGCAAGATGTTTATCCGTGAGATCTTTGACGGAAAGTCGCCGGATGATCTGGACGAGGAGACTCTGACGACGATCAACAAGTTTTTCGAGAACAGCCTGAATGTGTCCGAGACGTCCCGCCAACTGTATATCCATCGGAACACGCTGGTTTACCGGCTGGATAAATTGCAGAAGACGACGGGTCTGGATCTCAGAGTGTTTGAGGATGCGATTACGTTTAAGATCGCTTTGATGGTCGTTAAGTATATGAATTATATCGAGACGCTGGACAATTAAGAGCGGACGGACGGCATGATTGAATTTGAAAATGTCAGTAAGACATATGAAAAAGGCACGAGGGCTTTAAAGGATATCAATCTGAAGATAGGGGACGGCGAGTTCGTGTTTCTGGTAGGGGACAGCGGTTCCGGCAAGACGACGATGGTGAAGCTCCTTTTGCGGGAACTGAAGGCGACGTCCGGGAAGATCTGGGTCGGAGAGCAGGAACTGGGATCTCTGCGGGATAAGGCGATTCCGGCTTATCGGCGCAGGCTCGGCGTGGTGTTCCAGGATTTTCGTCTTCTGAAGGACCGCACGGTTTTTGATAATGTGGCGTTTGCCAGGCAGGTAGTGGGAGCGTCCCGGCGCGAGATCAGCCGGGATGTCCCTCAGGTACTGGCCAAAGTAGGGCTGGCGGCCAAGTATCTTTCATATCCGAAGGAGCTGTCCGGCGGGGAGCAGCAGAGGGTGACTATCGCCCGGGCGATCATCAATCATCCGGAGATTCTGATCGCGGACGAGCCGACCGGGAATATGGATCCGGATAACGCCTGGCATATTATGCAGCTTTTGGAGGAGATCCACCGGGAAGGGACGACGGTGATCGTAGTGACCCATTCGAAGGAGCTGGTGGATCGGATGAGGAAGCGCGTGGTGGCAATGAAAAAAGGCGTGATCGTGCGGGACGAGGAAAAGAGCGGATATTTACATGAAGATTAGCAGTATTGGATATGGGATCAAACAGGGATGGAAGAATCTCCGGAAGAACCGCTGGTATTCCCTGGCGTCGGTGCTTACGATGGCGGCCTGCATTTTCCTGTTTGGTATTTCGTACGCGCTGGTGGCGAATGTGGAGTATATGGTGAAGCGGGCGGAGACTACCATCGGCGTCACCGTTTTTTTTGACGACGGAATTTCTCGGGCGGAGATCGATACGATCGGCGAATTGCTTAAGAACCGGGCGGAGACGGCATCCGTCCGCTTTGTTTCGGCGGAGGAAGCCTGGGAATCCATGAAGAAGGATTATTTTGCGGACATGCCGGAGCTGGCGGAAGGGTTTGCGCAGGACAATCCGCTGATAAATTCCTCGTCCTATGAGGTTTTTTTGAAAAGGGTGGAGGATCAGCCGGCTTTTGTGGAGTATGTCAAGAGTCTGCCGGGCGTGCGGAGAGTGAATTATTCGGAGTTGACGGCCAGCGGGCTGGGAATGTTGAATCGGGTCATCACCGGCGTTTCGGCGGTATTGATCGGGATTCTTCTGGTGGTTTCGGTTTTTCTGATCAGCAACACGATTGCCCTGGCCATCAATATCCGGCGGGAAGAGATACGGATCATGCGTTTTATCGGAGCGACCGGCCGTTTTGTCCGGATGCCGTTTGTGATCGAGGGGATTTTGATCGGATGCATGGGGGCGGCCCTGCCGCTTTTGATCACATATCTGGTATATGGGCGGGCCGTTTTGTTTTTTACAAAAGAAATGGCGATTTTTTCGTCTCTGTTCGTGCTTTTGCCGGTCGGCGAGGTGTTTCGGGTTTTGATCCCCGCGGCGTCGGTTCTGGGTATCGGAATCGGTTTCGTGGGAAGCGAGATTTCCGTGCGGCGTCATCTTCATGTGTGAACGCTCGGGTTTTGTCTGGGGAGACGCTTGATTTAAAGAAGGGATTTATTTTGGAATGAAAGACAGAATCAGGAAGGCAGCCGGCTTTTTTTGCCTGTTCGGGCTTGTGTGTGTGTTCGGCGTATCCGTTTTTGCGGACGAGTTGGACGATGCGCAGCGGAGAGTCGACGATCTGCAGCAACAGCAGGAAGAGGTAAAAAGGAATCTGGAGAATCTTCGGGGGGTTCGCTCGGATCTGGATTCATATATCCGGCAGTTGGACGAGCAGGTGGCGGCGATCAACGGGCAGTATCTGGAATTGGTGGACCGTCAGGCGGCTTTGACGGAGGAACTGTCCACCGTTCGGGCGGCTCTTTCGGATGCAGAAGCCCGTTCGGCGGATCAATATGAGAATATGAAGCTTCGGATTCGCTATATTTATGAGCGTGGGGATACGGGGTATTTTGATCTGCTGTTTTCCTCGAGGGATCTGGCGGATTTTTTGAATCGTTCGGAGTATATTTCCGAACTGACCGACTATGATAGAAATATGTTGAAGGTTTATCAGGAGACTCAGGCGGAGATCGGGGCGCGGAAGGAGGAGCTTCTGGCAAAGCAGGAGGAGCTTTCGCAGGCGGAGGAGGAGCTTTCCATTCAGAAGGAAACGCTGGAACTTCTTCTGCAGGCGAAAGAAGAGGAGCTGGCTTCCTATGATGCCCGGATCTCGGATGCCCAAAGCGAGATCTCCGATTACGAGGAGGCTCTGGAGGAGGAGCAGGCCAACGTGGCGGCTTTGGTGGCGGAGATCAAGCGCCGGGAGGAGGAAGAGCGCCGGAGAGCGGAGGAGTCCCGGCAGGCCGAGGAATCCCGGCGGGCCGAGGAGGCGACCCGGGAACAGCCGACGGCGGTTTTGCCGGGGGATGAGTCCGAGCCTCCGGGCGGGGATTCGGACGTCGCGGGGGACGGCAACGGTTCTCCCGGCGGCGGGGAGGAAGCTCCGAGCGGCAGTACCGTATCCGGCTGGGTTTGGCCGGCGCCGAGCTGCCGTACCATCACGGACGGCTACGGCGGCAGCCGCGGACATAAGGGGATCGATCTGTCGAAACCCGGGGGCTCCTACGGCGAGACGATCGTGGCGGCGGCGGCCGGGACGGTGGTGGTTTCCGCTTACAGCAATTCGGCAGGCAACTGGGTCGTGATCTACCACGGGACGGATGGATCGGGAAATGATGTCTATACTTGTTATATGCATTGTTCTCAGTTGCTGGTATCGACGGGTGAGCGGGTGAGCGCGGGAACGCAGATCGGACGAATCGGCAATACGGGCGCCAGTTACGGCGCGCATCTGCATTTTGAAATTCGTTTGAACGGGATAGGAGTCGGAGCGGCGACGGTGAATCCGTTGCAGTATGTTTCGCCATAAAATCAGAACGTGGGAAGTGGAGAGAACATGGAAGAAAGAAATCGTTTCGGGAGAGGCGTGGCCGCCGGCGTTGCGGGAACCCTCCTGGTATTGGCTATTCTGTGCGGAGGAGTTTACGCGGCTCTGGGGTTCAGCGGCTTTAACCGCTGGAATCAGAAGCCTTCCGCCTCGGCGATGGAGAAAAAGGACGGTTACGGCATAGAGGACGCGGCAACAAGGGAAAAACTGACTCTTCTGCAGGAGTATATTGACCGGTATTTCCTGTATGAGACGGACAGGGAGAAGATCGCGGACGAGATGTACAAAGGGCTTGTTCACGGGTTGGACGATCCTTACGCGGATTATTATACGGCGGAGGAGTACGCCGATATCCGGGAGAAAGCGGCCGGGGAATATTATGGGATCGGAGTGGGGGTCCTTCAGAATAAAACGACCGGCGTGATAACGATCACTCAGGTATATAGTTCCGGGCCGGCGAAGGAAGCGGGTATAGAGCCGGAGGACGTTTTACAGGAAGTAAACGGAGAAACCGTGGCCGGGGTGGATCTGGAGGAGGTTGTGGCCCGGATCCGCGGGTATGAGGGGACGACGGTGTCCCTTACGGTGTACCGGCCCTCCTCGGACGAGATTCTGGAACTTGAGATGGAGCGGCGTCAGGTGCAGGAAGACACGGTATCGTATGAAATGCTGGCGGATGGGATCGGTTATTTGAAACTGACGGCTTTCGAGAAGGTTTCCCCGGAACAGTTTGCAGAAGCCCTGGCCGATCTGCGTGCGCACGGCATGAAGGGGCTGGTACTGGATCTGCGGAATAACGGCGGCGGGGATCTGGACAGCGTGGTGGATATCGGCAATCAGATTCTGCCGAAGGGAACGATTTTGACCATTGAATATAATAACGACGAAAAAGAGGTTCACGAGTCGAAGGGCGAGAGCCCGATGGATGTGCCGATGGTGGTTCTGGTGAACGGGAATACGGCCAGCGCGGCGGAAGTGCTTTCAGGTGCGGCCAAGGATTACGGAATTGCGACGCTTCTGGGGACCCGGACGTTTGGCAAGGGAATCGTCCAGACGCTGTTTCCTTTGGGGGACGGTTCGGCCGTTAAAATGACGGTGGCCAATTATTATACGCCGTCCGGGGCCAGCATTCACGGCGTCGGCATCGAGCCGGACGTGATTTTGGAGCCCGATTCGTCCGGCGAGGATAATCAACTGGCGGAGGCGATTAAGATTCTTACGGAAAAACAGAAACCGTAAACACGCGGCGGGGCCGTAATAGATGAAGGAGGAATGGCATGATGATTAAGATCGATCCTCAGACATGGAAGGATGATCTGGAGGAATTTCGGGAAAAGACGGATCGTTTTTACAGCGGGGAGATGGATAAGAACGCTTATAAAGGATTCTCCGGCGGTTACGGGAGTTACGCCCAGCGGGGCGGCAAGGCCGGCATGCTCAGGCTCCGTATGCCGGGCGGCCGTCTGACGAAGGAGAAGCTGGCGTTTGTTGCCGGAAGCATAGAAAAACATCAGATAGATAAGGTTCACCTGACTACCTGCCAGACAATCCAGCTGCACAATCTGCAGCCGGAAGCGTTGTATGATATTATGGAGCGGGCTCTGGATTGTGGGATCGTGACCCGGGGCGGCGGCGGGGATTTCCCGCGCAACGCCATGGTGTCGCCGCTTTCCGGTGTGGAGCGCGGCGAATATTTCGACGTGATGCCTTACGCGGAGGCGGCCGGCGAGTATATGATGTCGTTTATCCGGGCGGAGAAGATGCCCAGAAAACTGAAGGTGGGCTTCTCCAACGGCCCGGCGAATCAACCTCACGCGACATTTCGGGATCTGGGTTTTGCGGCGAGGCCGGACGGAACGTTCGACGTGTACAGCGCGGGCGGCCTGGGCAACAATCCGAAATTCGGCCTTCTGGTGGCCGAGGCGGTGGAACCCGCGAAGATTCTCTATTATATTCGCGCAATGCGGGAGCTGTTTCTGACTTATGGAAATTATGAGAATCGGGGCAGGGCCAGGACCCGGTATATGCGGGACACGCTGGGAGAGGAAGGGTATGTGCAGGCCTATCAGGAGAAGCTGCAGGCGGTGCTGGCTTCCGGGGAGAATCTGGATCTGTCTCTTACGGTCCCTGCGGTTACGAAAACCGGCGACGGCACGGCGGCTGAGGGACGCCGGGTGATTCCACAGAAGCAGGAAGGCCTGTATGCGGTGGAGTATCATCCGATCGGCGGATGTCCGGAACCGGGAAAATTTCGGGAATTATACGAGGTGATCCAGGATATGGAGGCGGCGGAGCTGCGGATCGCGCCGGATGAGACGTTATATATCATCAATCTGACCGGGAAAGAAGCGGACAGGGTGCGAAAGGCGACGGAGGACGGCGCGCGGAGCTTGTTCGAGACGTCGGTTTCCTGCATCGGCGCTTCTATTTGCCAGGTGGGCGTGCAGGATTCTCAGAAGCTTCTGGGCGAGTGCCTGGCGGCGGTCCGGGAGGCCGGAATCGAGGACGGCGCGCTTCCGGTGATTCATATTTCCGGCTGTCCTTCTTCTTGCGGAACCCATCAGACCGGAGAGATCGGTTTTCACGGCGGCATGAAGATGATCGAGAAGAAACCGCATCCGGCGTTTACGCTTCATGTCAACGGGTGCGACCTACAGGGGAAGGAACGGATGGGGGAGGTCGTGGGCGTGATGCTGTCGGACAAGATCCCCTCGTTTCTGGTAGCTTTGGGGCGGATGGTCCAGGCATCCGGTCTGCCTTATTGCGAGTGGAAAAAGGATCACATCGAGGATGTGAAGACGTTGGCAGAAGAATATCTGGCATAAAGAAGATGAAAAAAACGCATGTTATTTTATTGGGCCTGACGGTATGCCTGGCCGTGTTTTTGTTCGGGTGCAGCTCCGGGCGGGAGCCGTCCGGAGGGGGAGAAGGGAGTTCTTTGACGGATTCGGAAGGGAAGACGGTTATGCTTCCCAAAGATCCCAGGGTGGTGTGTCTTTACGGTTCCTATTCGGAGGCCTGGATGCTGGCCGGCGGCGAACCGGTCGGCGTGACGGAGGATGCCGGATCGGATCATAAACTGGATCTTCCTCAGGATACGGCGATCGTGGGCACGGTGAAGGAGCCGAACGCCGAAGTGATATTGTCTCTGGAACCGGATCTGGTGATTCTTTCTTCGGATATCGCGGCCCAGCAGGACGTTAAGCAGGTCCTTGAGAACGCGGGGCTGGTCTGCGTGAGTTTCCGGGTGGATACGTTCGACGAGTACGCGTTTATGATGGAGCAGTTTTGTCGGGTGACGGGCCGGCAGGATCGATACGAAGAGTACGTGACCCGGGTGGGCGAACGGATTGAGGCGGTGAAAGCCCGGGCTGCCGAAAGAGGAGAGGACGGGCCGGATATTCTGTTGATACGGGCATATTCAAGCGGAATCAAGGCCAAAACCGACGACGAGCTGGCCGGCGTGATCCTGGCGGAGCTGGGATGTCATAATATCGCGGACGATCATCCGTCCATGCTGGAAGATCTGAGTATGGAAGAGGTGATCCGATCGGATCCGGATTATATTTTTGTGACGACGATGGGGAGTGAGGAAAAGGCGCTGACATATCTGGATTCTCTGATTGCCGCGAATCCGGCATGGCAGGAACTGGAGGCGGTAAAAAACGGAAGGAATCTTGTTCTGCCGAAGGCGTTGTTTCACTATAAGCCGAATCATCGTTGGGGAGAAAGCTATGAATATCTTGCCGGGATTTTATTCGGAGAGGAATAAGGGTCATAAAACGGGCCGGATTTTGTTCGGACTGTCCGTGCTTCTGGCCGTCAGCATCTGTCTGGGACTGGCGGCCGGTTCTTCGGTTTTGGATCTTCCGGCCGTTGTCCTGGAACTGTTGGAAGGGAGCGCGTCCTCGCCGGGGGCGCGTATTTTGCTGCATGTAAGGCTTCCCAGGGTCTGCGCAGCTCTTCTGGCGGGCGCGGCGCTGGCTGTCAGCGGGGTGCTGATTCAGGCGGTTTTATCCAATCCGCTGGCGTCGCCCAATGTGATCGGGGTAAACGGGGGCGCCGGGTTTTTTACGTTTTTGACGATGGCGCTGTTCCCGGCCAACCGCGAATGGCTGGCCGCGGGCGCTTTTCTGGGCGCTCTGTGCGCGGCGATGCTGATCTATGCCGTGGCCTCGGGAGCCGGGGCCGGAAAATTGACGATCATTCTGGCGGGAATGGCGGTCGGCAGCATTTTTACGGCCGGAATGAACGCGATCAAGACGTTTTTCCCCGATACGTTATATAACGGGAGTTCTTTTTTGATCGGGGGATTTTCCGGCGTGGCGGGCCAGGATTTGACGCCGGCCTGGATGGGGATAACAGCCGGAATTTTAGCGGCTTGTCTGTACAGCCGGAGGACGGATGTTTTATGTCTTGGGGAAGAAACCGCTTTTTCTCTGGGCCTGCCGGTAAAACAGACCCGCTTTTTTCTGATTCTGATCGCCTGTATATTGGCCGGAAGCGCCGTAAGTTTTTCCGGGTTAATCAGTTTTGTGGGACTTCTGGTGCCCCATATCGCCAGACGCCTGTCGGGTACGGCGCACCGCGTTCTGATTCCTGCCAGCGCTCTTTTGGGAGCGTCGTTCGTGACGTTGTGCGATCTGGCCAGCCGGGTGTTATTTGCGCCTTATGAGATACCGGTGGGCATTCTTTTGTCGTTGGTCGGTGGGCCGTTTTTCCTGTTTTTGATCGTGAAACAGAGGAATCGAAGAGGAGGCGGACGATGATTGAGCTGAGACGGGTCCGCGCCGGTTATTGCGGGGAGGAGATTTTACACGGCGTGGATCTTTTTGTGAGGGAGCGGGAGATCGTCTCTTTTGTGGGGCCGAACGGCTGCGGGAAGACGACGCTTTTAAAGTCCCTTTGCGGGATTTTGCCTCTGACGGGCGGGCAGGTGAGACTGGCCGGGAAGGAGCTTGGGCAGTACGGGCGGAAGGAGTTGGCCAGGCGGGTGTCGTTTTTACCGCAGGTAAGGGACATTCCGGTGATCGGAGTGGAAAATTTTGTGGCTCACGGCCGTTATCCGCATCTTTCTTTCGGGAGGAATTTAAGCGGGGAAGATCGGGAGAGGATCGAGTGGGCGTTGGAGGAAACCGGTACGGCCGATCTGCGTCGAAAGGAATTGCCGGCTCTTTCCGGCGGGGAAAGGCAGCGCGTTTATCTGGCGATGACGTTATGCCAGGATACGGATATCCTTTTGCTGGACGAACCTACGACGTATCTGGATATCGGTCAGAAGTACGAGATGATGGAACGGATTCGAAAGATCTATGAGATGGGAAAGACGGTGGTTATGGTGCTTCATGATCTTTCGTTTGCTTTTGCTTACAGTCACAGGGTTGCGGCGATGGAGGGCGGGAGGCTTCTGGCTTTCGGCACGCCGGAGGAGACGGCGGACCGGACGGCGGAACTGTTCGGGGTATCCGTAAAAAAGGCGCTGCTGGGGCGGGCGGAAGAATATGTGTTTTATCGATAAAGAAACGGATGATATGAAACGCCCTGCGGGAGGACCCGCAGGGCGTTTTTACGGCTGAGGAACAGCCGGCTTTGATCGGTAGAACGGAAGTTAACGCTACAGGGGCAGCTCTACAAATTCGCCCTTCTTCGCGAAGTCTTTGGCCTTGATCCGGGTGTTCGGATGGGTCATCTCGGAGTCCGGAAGGATCGCAAGGTCGCATACCAGATCTTTTCCGTATTTGGACTCCAGTTCCGCCACGTCGCCGAAATCCAGGGCG
>JAAWBX010000028.1 GCA_022792885.1 Lachnospiraceae bacterium | reverse complement strand
GTTGAATAGGAGAACATCCCCCTTTGTAATGGCGTACTCCTGATTTTTGCAGGATAAAACACGTTCCCCGTCCTCCATAAATCCAATCACATAGTATTCATGAAAATGGTTTGGGAAAGGCTGTACGATGCCCTCAAAACGGTAAGCCTCAATACGCAGTTCATCATCGTAGACCACCGTTCGTACTTCTTTTTTCATGCGGCTTTCCTCCTTGATGATGTTTATTATACCAGATTAGGATTACTGCTGGCTTGTAAAATATCTTCATTTTCTTCCTGATGTTAAAAAGTGCGTCAAAGGAAATGTTTTCCTTGGCGCACTTTTGATATGAGGAATACCCCGTCACTATGTGCGGTCAAACAATTATGCTAACCAGTGGGGAACTTGCCGAAGCCGCGACCAGCGGCGAGCTGGAAGCCACGGCAAACGCCGGGGGAAGCTCCGCAGACAGGAAATCGAAATCTATTACTCTTTTGTCGGCAAGGTAGAGTTGCCCGACTAAAGCCCGCCCCGTCCGGCAGTCAGCCGGATAGGGAACGGCAAAATTTTTGTCATTCATCCGTTAGTAAAAAAACTGAAAGGAATAAAACGGCAGGAGTTTTCGGACGCTGTCGGTATCAATCTGCAAAGCCTTTCCAAAATTGAAAGAGGGGTAAATTATCCTACCATTGAAAAATTCACTTTTGAATTAAGTGAATTTGTTACAAAGAAAAATGTAATTTATTTTCCGTACCGTCGCTTGACAAGAGCACGCACGCCCTGAACCGTGCCGATGGCCCGATCTTCTGCGTTATCTTCGATCGGCGTACGTCCAGTACGCCTCATTCATCTGCCTGGAAGATCGGGCCATCGGCATCGGTCAGGGTCAGAGAGTCGAAAAGGAATAAAATTCAGTCCCTGCCAGGCACTTGAGCGACGCGTACTGGACGTACGCGAAGTGAAAGTAACGCCGCAGGGGCTGAATTTTATCCTTCTTCGACCGTGTGTGTCCTTGTCAAGCGACGGTATAGCAAGACACTACCAACAGAACTGATTATAAAGATTGCAAAATGGTGTTTAAATTGATTTGAAATAAGATTTTGATGATAAGTTAATTTTCTTCTTATAATCTTTGCTACGCCCCTTCCTGTCAGGATTTATTCTTTTCATATATCCTTTTTGCCTGTTCCGCTACCGCATCTTTCAGGCGGGAGGGCGAGAGAATATCTACCCGCGTGCCAAACGACATCAAAAAACCGATCAGCCACGCGTCTTCCGGCATTCTTGCGGAAACGATCAAATCGCCGTTCTCCTGCGGCCGTATCTGCGTCCTGTCAAATTCGTCGTAAACACGGTAGGCCATTTCCCCCGGAAAGCGAAGCGTAATCGGCTGATATTCTCCCTCGGAAGTACCGATCGTTTCCCGAAAATCACGGCGCGAAAAGCCTTCATTCAAAATCTCCAAATCCAAAATGCGATTTAATTTGAACGTCCGCCAATCCTGTTTCCCGGTGCAGAACGCCTGTAAATACCATGCGTTTGCTTTGTAAACGAGTTTGTATGGCTGCACGGTTCTTTCATTTACGCCCCCGCGGGAATTTGCGTAATGGATTTTAACGTTTCGCCGGCGAATGATCGCCGACTTCAACCGTTCAAACTTTTCATTATCGAATCCCGAATTTCCCCATCTGGAAAAATCCACTTCCAGCCAATTTTCCGAATCAAAACGGAATATTGCCGAAAGTTTCTGCAGCGTCCGGCTGTCGTTGCTATTCTGCGTAATATTTACGCTCTGTAACGCCGCCAGGATTTCCTGCCTTTCTTCCTCCGACAATACCGTTTTATCCAGGACAAAATGCTTCATCAAATAAATGCCGCCGTTTCTGCCCGATTCCGCATAAACGGGAATGCCGGCTTCGCTCAGAGCGTCCATGTCCCTGTAAATCGTCCGGACCGATACTTCAAATTTCTCCGCCAGTTCCGGGGCGGTAGCCCGTCCCTTAGCCAGCAAGTGGTACAAAATCTTAAACAGCCTGTTCTCCCGCATCGCCGCACCCCCTTTACGCCCCGCTCTCCGGGAAGCACTCCTGATGAATCTCGGAAATCAGGCGTCTGCAATCGTTCTGCAAGCTTTCGAGCCGTTTACAAGCGTCCGACTTACCGGTACGTAAGTCCCGGATCGCCGCTACCTGTTCATCGATCCCGGCAATCCGAGGCAGATAGCTTTCCCTCACGAAACAAGTCAGGGCTTGATTAAAATATTTCGCAACTTCATCCGCCGCGTTCGCAAATCCCGCGCGAAGCATTTCCCGGTTATGCCTCATCTCCCGCTGACGCTCATCTTCATTTGCATCTTCTTTTATCTGCATACCAAAAGAAAACACCACCCCGAAAATACCAAGAGCCTTGCCGGCAATATGAATCCCTCGCACCAATTTCACGGCCTCCCACGGTCTGAAACTATGACCGAAAAAATGGCCGACGTTCAAAACTATCTGATGTATATTGCTTCCCGAAAAAGCTTTTAACCCGCCTGCCGCGGCATTGGCCCCCAGGGTATTGGAAATAATGCCGCTACCCGTCTGCCTTAAAATGTCGGACTTCAAGATATTTTCAATAAGCGAATTTTTCTTATCCCGCTTGTGATCAAGCCGAAGCTTTAACGCCTGCGAAAAGTCGGAGCAATAAAACGAATCCAACTGCGCCTGTCCGTTGTTTGATAATTCGTCGATTTTAGAAACAATGTCCGAAACGCAGGCATCCGAAATCCGGTCCACGTCATGATACGCTTCCAGGATTTTTTCATTTGCATCCGCTTCATCATGGCAATCGTAAACGCTATTCGCAATCTCGCGGCCCTTCGCCCGTATCCGGACCGCAGCGTCTTCAATGATTGTTTTTACGGACGTTTCAATCCGCCATTGGGTACTCGCCAGTATATGACGTTCCTGCAGAAGATGTTCCTCAAGGGCGTCGATATCCGTATCGCCCGTTGAGGGCTGATATTCCAAAATAGCTTTCTGCAAAAATTCATGCAGCCGGTACAGACCCGTAGTCATGCGGAAAGAGAGCGCTTTATCCTGAGCAAACGTATTCAATGTCTCAACAAGCCCGTCATAATTGCTGCGCTTTCTTAGCTCCGCCGCGATGTCCGCCTCAGGTTCCGTAAGGCTGTCCAGATAAGATTCCGCATCAATGAAAACGGTTCTGAGCTGCTCCGGCGTATACGGCGCGGTTACCTCCCTCAGATTTTGCAGCTTCACATCCCGATTTTCGATGGTGTTCCCGACATCCGCCATCTTATTCACAACCAGAATCATTTCCCCGGCCTTTTCTTTTTCAAGCAGCAATTTGCGGAAATTCCGGCCGATAAAATCATCAAACAGTTCCTGCGTAACCACATAGACCAGCATATCCGCGTCCGCGATCGCCTGGTAAGCGATCGCGTCATGGTCAGGACGAAGAGTCGTGTGAATACCCGGCGTATCGATAATATGGATTCCGTTCCAATCATAAAAATAGGTTTTCTGCGTCGTAATGCCTTCCCCGATCGCAATATCGTCCCTTTTGGTCAGGGCTTTTATCATGCTTGATTTCCCTGCGCTGTACTGCCCGGCAAAAACCATGCTCACGGGCCTGTCCGCTTCAAATACCGTCCGCGGCATATCGTCCGTATCATATTGAAATTCCTCGAGCAGATGCCGGACATTTTCAAATAATCTCTCGCTTTTCTCCGTCCAAACAGAAATCCATACCGTCTCCGAATTTTTCATAAAAAGCACCTCACCTATTTCATAATTAACAATTCCGTAATTTGCTGAGCCAGCCGGATACGATTCTTCGTACCCGCGTCAACCGAATCCAGCGAAGGAATATGCGCGATACGCGAAACGCCGTGAACCGACTGTATTCGGATCGTATTCCTGTCGCATCCTCTTCCGATTGCCTGTGCAAGCATGGATTTCACATGATCTTTTTCAAAAATAAACCATACGTTTTCTTTAAGCAAAAACCGAAGCGCTCTGGACGCGTCTTCCGGAAAACGTTCCCCATCCTCAAGAACCAGCATCATCGCATATCCCGGAATCCTGGCAGTCTGCCTGACATGCCATTCCAGTCCGTCGTACCCGGAGTATATCAGCGCCTCCCTGATCACTCTCCCGTTGATCTCCCGGAGCTTTTCGTTGAGCCGCGACGCAAACTCCCACTGAATTTCCGACAATCTGAACAGCGAAACGACAATTTCATCCATCGTATGAAGCATAGGCAGCGCCTGTTTTTTCAACAAATCCTCTTCCAACGCGCGCGTCATTCGCTTGCGAAGCGTCCGAAGCATCTCGTCGATATGCCCGGCAAGTTTTTCCTCCAGTTGTCTCCTCGCGTCACGGATCTGATTCTCCCGATCATCAAAAAAGAGAAGACCCAGCAGGTTCCCCAAAACACCGATTCCAACACCGATCCAGCCAATCGGCCCGGACGCAAGCAGCAAACCGGCTACCATCAATCCGCCGCTCACCAGATTCGTCGCCCAGTTCCAGATGCGCCTCCCGTCAACAAACGCATGCATATCAATGGACTGATCCGCAAAAACGGCATTTGAAAATTTAATCTCCACGCGGATCTCGCGCGTGATTTCCTCAAGCTCCGCTTTGCATTCCCTCCCCAACTGATCCAGAAGGGCGGCCGTCCGCTCTTCGACCTTCCGGGATTTTAAAACCCGGTTCCATTCACGGCTCGCGTCCGGATTATCGTAATTGTCCTCCGCAAACGAGGCGATTTCGCTTTTCAGATCGCCGGAAACGGAAGACAGTAACGCTTCTATCCGATCCTTGCCGTCGCTCCGAAAAATATCGATCCACTCCTTCAGCTTTTTCCGCTTGCCAACGAGGACGGACCCCTGCCCGCTGTTCTGCGCACTCTGCCGGAACAAAGATTCCAACGCGTCGATCACAGGAACCACAACCGTATCGGAATAAGCTTTCATTTTATAAAAGCCTCCGTTTTTACATACTTCATTTACAATCAAATTTTCCACATACCGGAAACGCGAAAGCCTGTAGAGTTCGCTGCCGACTTCCTCAGACCGCGCCTGCTGCGAAAGAAACGCCGCCTTCAAATGTACGTAAGCAAATCGAATGGCGCGCCAATCCTGCCCATATTGCAGGCCGAAATCCAGAAACTGCTTCCGGATCCGCTCCAGCCTCCCACTGTCAAAAGCTTTCCGGATATCCCTCCTGAACATGGCGAGATCGTCCGCGCCATTGATATTTGCCTTCACATTCACAAGGCAGATAACCGGCTTGCCCAGTCCGAGAATCCTGCTCAGGCATTCGGCTTCACTTGCCTGCGGCGCGTCGGCCGTTATCAAAAATAAAATAAGGTCGCACTTTTTCGCCGCTTCAAACGCCGTTTCCTCATCCTCGTTCCCTTCGAACGCGGCGATTCCCGGCACATCCGTAATCTGCAGTCCCCGGTATGTATAAGTCCGGACATCCCGGGTCGTACGCTGGGCCCCTTTTCCGATCGACTCGCCTTTCCCGCGAATCAGGATCTCCATCAGGGTGGACTTGCCCGCCATGGTTCTTCCAAAAAGCGTTATGGAGAATCCCCCTTTTGAAATGGCCGCGATATCCTCCGTAAGCTTCCGCGGAAGAATCTCAAAATTGGAGCGTATAGCGGAAAGCTGCGACGCCAGGCTGTTGACGGTCGCGTTGTCTTTAAAATTGCTGTGTTCAAGATTTGCTATCTGCTCATTCAGCTCTTTCGCTATGACTTTTACCGTACGCTTTAACAGCGATATCGCGTCGCCGGCAATCGCCTGGCCATGATTCACATAATCTTTACATGCTTCCAGCGCTTCGTTTAGATCCCTTGATTGATCGAAAGGCCGTATCGGCTCCATACACATTCTCCCATCACTCGTCATGTTCCTTTTCCCTTGCCGCCATCCGCCTCTGCAGCCGGTCAAGCTGCCCGATATAAATACCGAAACGGTACACGATCACCGTTGCAAGAACCAGCGCCGCCAAAGTCAAAACCATGGAAAACACGCCCCTCCCTTCCAGAAGAGGCGTTCCCCATATAATAAATTCATAGGCCAGGCTTCCCAGCAAAAGAGGGATACTCCGGCGGGCGCCGGTCCGTACGACCCGCTCAAACCGGTCGAGCGGAAGCAAAACATCCGGCGCGAACGGTTCGCCGCGCCCCCGCTTCCTCCGGAAATACCGTTTGCGAAACGTCGAACGCCGAAGCGGAATATCCAGAAGGCGTTCCCAGGCTCCGCAATCCGCCGCAAATTCCCAGCCCGTTTCCTCCCAGGCTCCCCGCCCGTCTTCCTCCTCCTCGTTTTCTTCCCCGAATTCTATCCGGTATTCCCACTCTTCCGGTTCACAGGCTTCAAAGGTATAGCGGGTTCCCTTCACGGCAATCAGCCGCCGTCCCCCCTTCCGCTTCTCGGACAGCCACAGGGCTTCCCGGTCAAATTCCGCCAGATAAAACCGGCGCTTCTCCACCGATATTTCCAATATTTTCTCCCCTTCCGTCACAAGCCCCTCCGTCTTTCTCATTCACAAAATCCTTACGCCCGGGGCACCAGGGCAACGCAGCGGGCCGTGCTGCCGGATCCTCCTTTTAACCTCGGAAACGCACAGAAAATCAGACCTCCGGTTTCCGGGCACTGATCCAGATTCACCAGCAGTTCGATCTGATAACGGTTCTGCGCCAGCCAGTATCTTTCCGCGATCCACCCCTCCGTATTGGCGATCACCGCCGGGTCCGTGTCCGCGGGCTCATGGCCGACCGCCAGAACTCCCCTCTCTTCCCGCAAAAACTTCAGGGCTTCAACCGTCCATCCCGGATAATGGGCCGTGCCTTCCTCGTCCCGATTTTCGATCTCCTCGTAAGTACCGCGTTTACCCCAGTCGCTGCGAAACGCTACGAAAGCCCCTTCCGGTATCTTCCCGTTCCGTGCTTCCCATGCTTCGATATCCGCCGTGCCCAGGGCATAATCCGGATCGGCCGCCACTTCTTTTGAAAGGTCAATGACGCAGAGCGGCATACACAGGTCCGAAGCGCCGAACGCATCCAGCCCCTTAGCGCCCTCGCTCATATGAATCGGAGCGTCCACATGCGTACCATACTGGCCGGGCGTTTTATAAACATGCGCCTGGAACGTATCCCCCTTGTCGTAGTCGTAGAGCATTTCCGTCTCCATCTCCGGAAAAGCGCTGTGATGAGGCGTTTTCGGACTCACCTCCCGGCTTAATTCCACCCATCGGCAGGATGCCTTCCACGTTTCAAATGCGTCCCATAAAGATAAACCCATAAATTTTCCTCCTTCCGCGTCCCCCTGACGCGCAATGTTTTTTAACACAGGACCTACGACCGAATTTAAACCGTTGGCCACACCGTCGATCCCCTCAAGCGCGGCGATCTCTTCAATACAAGAAAGGCTCTCCGCCGTCTCACACTGCGGAATCACCATCAGTTTTTCATTGCTGTTCGCCATATATTCTTCCAGCGTTCCCGCAGCCCATTCCTGATAACCGAAGCCGCAGCCCCGTCCTTTAATGAACCTGCGATTCCCCAGCGGCGCGTATTTCGCCAGATCCACCAGTTTCCGATACTCTTCTATCGTACGAAGGCAGGGCACGATCAAACCGGCCGTGCTCCGTGTCAATAATAACAAAATCCATTCCGGCATAGCCGAGGCATTCCATACACGACATGTCGCCCATGTTGAAAAAGGTTCCGATCACCGGTTCCTGCGCTTTGTATTTTTCTCTCAAATGATTTTTCATCGGGCGCCTCCCTTCACACGGCAGAAAAATTCTCCCAGTTTCCGGGCATAGGTATCGATCGTCTCCTCATCCAGGCCGCTGAAGTTCATGCGGAGGCAGTTCCTTCCGGCCCCCTCAAGCGTCCCTTCCGAAAAGAAAATCGCGCCGTCGCCATAGCAGACGTTCAATTTCTCCGCAATCTCCGCTTTCATGGAAGAAGCGTCGATCTCCTCCGGCAGTTCCACCCACGTATAATAACCGCCGTCCGGCATCGTATGCTTCGTCCCTTCCGGGAAGGTCTCGTCGATCGCCTTCAAAAACACGTCCCTCCGGCTCCGGTACAGGTCGCACAAACGCTCCAGATGCTTCGGATAATACCCTCTTCGGAAAAATTCGGCGCAGAGGCTCTGTGCGATCGTATTGGTACAGGTATCCGTTCCCAGTTTCACATTGCAGAGCCTGTCGATGATCTCTTTTTCCGCCACCAGATAGCCCAGCCTGGCTCCCGGGGAGAATATCTTGGAAAAACTGTTCGCTAAAATCACATGGCCGCTCTTGTCAAACGACTTGATATAAGGGAGCGTTTCCCCGCTGTAACGGATCTCCCGGTAAGGATCGTCCTCCACGATCATCACGTCGTATTCCGCTCCGAGTTCTGCCAGCTTCTTTCTGCGCGCCAGGGACATGGTTACTCCCGTCGGATTCTGGAATGTGGGTACCGTGTAAATAAACTTGGGAGAATATTTGCGGATCTTCTCCTCCACATCCTCCATAACAAGTCCTTCGTTATCCATCGCGCAGGGAATCAGGTTGGCCTGGAACATCTTATAGATCATACTGGTATGTACAAAAGACGGCGTCTCCACAAGAATGTTGTCGCCGGGATCCAGATAGAGCTGGGACAGAAGATTCATCGGCTGAATCCCTCCGGCCGTGACCATGATATTCCCGATCTCCGTATCCAGCCCCCTCGGCGCCAGAAGTTTCTCTTTGATCTCGATTCTGAGCTCCTCACTCCCGTTCACGGAGCCGTATTTCAGGGATTCATAACCCGCAGGGCCGGCCCGAAACAGATCCTGTGAGATCTCTCTCAACTCTTCAAACGGATAAGCTTCCTTACCCGGAGCCCCGCCGGCAAACGATATGATACCTGCGTTCACCAAAGATTCCGTCAAAACCTTCAGCTTCTTTACTTCGTCCTCCATAACGGAAATTCGTCCGGCATAGTTCACCATACTCGCTACCTCCCGTATCCTTTTATATTTTTATCTTAAGTATGATAACTGAATATGTCCAGAGCATTTTTCTTCACGATCAGATGAGTTTTTTCTCAACTAATTCCCCGGCGTGATATAATCCGGATATACCGTTACCAGACCGACAATCCGATAGATCTGGGGATACAGCGGCCATACTTTGACACGCCTGGGATTGCAGTCAAACGTCATCCGCGGGGTAATACACAACCCAAATCCCCGCTCCACATATTCATGGATAAAGTGTATTCATTCGTTTTTCTCCGACCGCACGCGCCCTGTCAGGCAATGATATTTTCTATTTTACCACAAAATAAATCCGCACCGCAAATCCTTTTAAACATCCGAACATCCGCAATTTAGAAGTGGCTTTTATCGCCGAAATCCTGTATAATTAAAAAAATACACCTCTCACCCGAATCCGATGCCTCGTTTCGCAGGCATCGCGGTCGAGGCATCGAATTTCATTCAAAGGAGTGCCTTATGAACACGATTAAAAAGCAACGTTTTTTCCGACTCTTTTTGGCTTTGTGCTGCCTTTTCACAGCGAGCTGCCTTTTCGGCTGTAATACCCGAAGCTCGGACGCCGACACATCCTCCATTCCGGAAGAAACCAAAGAAAGCGCGGCGAGCACCCGGTCAGCCGGCACAAAAAATGTGCAGGCGACGACCGAAGCCCCGACAACGATCGCTGAAACAACCGACCGGCCCGACGAAACCGCTTCCCCGGCGCTTTCCCAGGTCACATTGATCAACCGCTCCTCCTGGCAGAGCAACGGACGCTATTTTTGCCAGATCGACGCGGAAGTCAAAAACGAAAGCGGCTCGGAACTGACGGACTGGGAAGTCCGAATCCCGTTCTCCTGCCCGATCACTCTGGACGGCAACTGGAACGGAACTTACCGGATCGAAGAAAATACGCTGATCGTCCAGGCGGTGGATTACAACAAAAACATTCCGACCGGACAGACCCTGACCTTCGGTTTCATCGTCGCTTCGGACACGGAACCGGATCTGGGAGACGCGCAAAAACAGGTTTGTCTTTTTATTTCCGGTAAAGAGTATTACGGACCCTCCACTCGGTTAGAAGAATCCGAAATACCCGGTAATTCCTCCGGACAGGACGATACGAAAAATCCCGATTCCCCCCACGTCTCCGCCAACGGACGCCCGGGCGGCAGGCCTTCCGCCGGCAATTCCTCCGCAGCCGCATCTCCGTCCTCTCCCGGCGGCTCCGGCGGCAATTCTTCCCGGCCTCCGGCCTTAGGCGACAACGGCAATCCTTTTGGCACGCACGGAGCCCTGTCGATCGCCGGACCGGATCTGGTAGACCAGAACGGCGCGCTCTATCAGCTCCGCGGCGTAAGCACCCATGGCCTCGCCTGGTATCCGGAGTACGTGAATGCCGACGCCTTCCGCACCCTCCGCGACGACTGGGGCGCCAATGTAATCCGCCTCGCCATGTACACCGGCGAATACGGCGGCTACTGCACCGGCGGAGATCGGGAACAGCTAAAACAGCGAATCCGGGACGGCGTGGCGGCCGCTTCGGATCTGGGAATGTACGTGATCATCGACTGGCACATTTTAAGCGACGGCAACCCCAAGACTTATGAGAACGAAGCCAAGGATTTCTTCGCCGAAATGTCATCCTCCTACGCCGGTTATGACAACGTTTTGTATGAGATCTGCAACGAACCTAACGGTTCCTCCTGGGCCGACGTAAAGAGCTACGCCGAATCGGTCATTCCCGTCATACGGGCCAACGACCCCAACGCCGTCGTGATCGTCGGAACGCCCACCTGGTCCCAGGATGTGGACACGGCCGCCGACGATCCGCTCGCTTTTGAAAACATTATGTATTCCCTGCATTTTTATGCGGCCACTCACGGGGACAACATCCGCAGCAAACTTCTGAGCGCCAGAGAAAAACAGCTCGCGATTCTCATCAGTGAGTTCAGCATCTGCGACGCTTCCGGAAACGGCGCCGTCGATTACGGTCAGGCGGAAGCCTGGTATGACCTGATCAAAAACAACAACATTTCCTACGTCGGCTGGAGCCTTTCCAACAAACAGGAAACGACGGCCCTTTTAAAACCCGGCTGCAGCAAGTTAAGCGGCTGGACGGACGACGACTTGTCGGAAACCGGTTTGTGGTTAAAATCAAAATTGCTGAACGACGCAGCGCAGTAAAAACGCAGCGCCAAAGGATCCTCGTCCATATTAAAAAAACATGAGGCGGGGCACAAATTTTTGTGTCCCGCCGTTCGTCTCTTTATCTTCTGTTATGATTCCTCTTTCCCCGGCCGCAACAGCATATACAGGAAAAACGCCAGCAAAACCAGGGCTGCAGCCAAACCGACCGCATTGACGTCTCCCGTGAAAACACCCCCGATCTGATACACGATCAAAGATACCGCATAAGCGAAACCACATTGATAACCGATCGCAAACCAGGTCCATTTCGCGTTGTTCATCTCCCGGCGAATGGCGCCGATCGCCGCGAAACAGGGCGCGCACAACAGATTAAATATCAGGAACGAATACGAACTTAACGGGGTAAACGCCTCCCTCATATTCACCCATACCTGCCAGCCGTTTTCCGCCACCTCGTCAAAACCGCCGAACAATACGCCAAACGTACCCACCACGTTTTCTTTCGCAATCAGGCCGGTGATCGTCGCTACCGCGCTCTGCCAATTTCCCCAGCCCAGAGGGGTAAAAATCCAAGCGATCGCACTGCCGATCCCCGCCAACACGGAATTGTTCAGATCTTCCACCATTCCGAAGCCGCCTTCTTCCACGCCAAACGCCTGCAAAAACCACAGAACCATTGAGGACAGAAGAATGATCGTGCCGGCCTTTTTAATAAAAGACCAGCCGCGCTCCCACATGGAACGAAGCACGTTCCCCACCGTCGGCCAGTGGTAAGCCGGCAATTCCATAACGAAGGGCGCCGGATCACCGGCAAACCGTTTCGTCTTTTTCAGCATAATACCGGAAAGAACAATCGCCGCGACCCCCACAAAATACGCGCTGGGAGATACCCACCAGGCCCCGCCGAACAACGCCCCGGCAATCAGAGCAATAATCGGAAGTTTTGCCCCGCAGGGAATAAAGGTCGTCGTTATAATCGTCATCTTGCGGTCGCGATCGTTTTCGATCGTGCGGGACGCCATGATACCGGGCACGCCGCAGCCGGTCCCGATCAGCATCGGAATAAACGATTTGCCGGAGAGCCCGAATTTGCGGAAGATCCGATCCATTACAAAGGCGATACGCGCCATATAACCGCAGGACTCCAGAAACGCGAGAAACAAAAACAACACCAGCATCTGAGGCACAAAACCGAGCACCGCTCCGACACCCCCTACGATGCCGTCCAAAATCAACCCTTTCAGCCAATCGGCGCAAGCCACGGCCTCCAAACCGTTTTCTATCAAAACCGGAATACCCGGCACCCAGACGCCATATTCGGCCGGATCGGGTTCCTCCATCCCGGCCGCCTCCTGATAAGCCGCATAATCCACCGGTATTTCCGCCGCTATCTCTCCGCTTTCATCGTCGTACAGGTATGCGGTTGTCTTGAGATCTCGGGCCTCATCCGGTTTCTTTTCCGCTTCTTCCGCCGCCGCCTCGAACGCTTCTACGATCGCCCCGGGAATTACGTATTCTTCCGCGGCTTCCTCATAGGCCGAAGAACCGATACCAAACAAACGCCAGCCGTCGCCGAACACGCCGTCATTGACCCAATCCGTCGCCCGGCTCCCGACCGTGCTCACGGACACATAATACACCAGGATCATGACAAAAGCAAAAATCGGGAGCGCCAAAATTCGATTCGTAACGATACGATCGATCCGATCCGAAACCGTTCCGCCCTCACTGTCCTTCTTTGTATAACACCCCCGAATCAGAGACGCGATATAGAGATATCTCTCATTGGTGATGATACTCTCCGCATCGTCGTCCAGTTCTTTCTCCGCAGCCTTAATATCTTCCTCGATATGACTCATCACGCCTTCGCCCAGCGCCATTTGTTCCAGAACCTTTTCGTCCCGCTCAAAAATTTTGATCGCATACCAGCGCTGCTGCTCCTCCGGCATATTATGTACGGCCGCTTCTTCAATATGAGCGATCGCGTGCTCCACCGGCCCGCTGAAACCGTGCGTCGGAACGGTTTTCGCCCCTTTGGCGGCCCGAATAGCCTCTTCTGCCGCTTCCATAACGCCGTCCCCCTTCAGCGCGGAGATCTCGACCACTTTACAGCCCAGCTTCCTAGACAGCTCCTCTATTCGAATCTTATCCCCGTTCTTCCTAACGACATCCATCATATTGACGGCAACGACCATCGGAATCCCCAATTCCGTCAACTGTGTCGTCAGATACAGATTTCTCTCAAGATTTGTACCGTCAATAATATTTAACATGGCATCCGGCCGCTCTCCGACCAGATAATTCCTGGCTACCACTTCTTCCAACGTGTAAGGTGATAACGAATAAATACCCGGAAGATCCGTAATCGTCACATCTTCATGCTTCTTCAGTCTCCCTTCCTTCTTTTCCACCGTGACGCCGGGCCAGTTCCCCACAAACTGATTCGAACCGGTCAAAGCGTTAAATAAAGTTGTTTTTCCGCTGTTCGGGTTGCCCGCAAGGGCGATTCGAATCCCCATTTTCATTTTCCCCCCTGACTTTCTTCCACTTCGATTCTGTCCGCGTCCGCTTTTCGCAGGGACAGCTCGTATCCCCTCACGGTAACTTCCACCGGATCCCCCAACGGAGCCACTTTACGGATGCGGATTTCCACACCTTTTGTAATTCCCATATCCATGATCCGGCGCCTCGTAGCCCCCTCTCCGTGGAGCTTCACCACGCGGACCGTCTCCCCGATTCCCGCCTGCTTTAACGTCTTCATTTTCTTCCTCCCGATCTGTCACTCCCAAACTGTCCCCTCCGGGTATCCCGTATCGCCATTCGGCGATTAACAAAGTTCACCCTTCGGGTATCCCGTATCGCCATTCGGCGATTAACAAAGTTCACCCTTCGGGTATCCCGTATCGCCATTCGGCGATTAACAAAGTATGATCTTCCCGGCCGTCTCGCGGCTGATTGCCACCCGGGATCCCTTCACATTCACGATCAGATTTCCTCCGATCGCGGACACGACCCGAATCCTTCCGCCGGATACAAAGCCAAGATTTTCCAGATGAGCCCTCACTTCCGGCTTGCCGCCGATCTTTTTTATCACGTTTTCCTCACCGGGTTTTGCGAATAATAACGGCATGATACGATCTCCTTTTCATAGTAAGTTTTAACTAACCACAGGTGTTTAAAAAAAGTTAGTAAGTTCTAACCGCATTTATGTTAGCACTTCCTAACTTTTTTGTCAATCCCTTTTTAAATTTTTTACCGTCTCTTTTCGAAATACTCCTCATACCATACCAAAAACGTGTAGATCGTCCAGACCTTACGCCAATTATCCGAGTTTCCGCCCACATAATCCTCAAAAATACGGTCAATCTCATCCACACGGAAAAATTTCTTCGCCGCTTCGCTGTGAAACTTCTCCCGCACATCCGAATGATACCTTGCATCCGCCAGCCAGATCCGGATCGGCACAATAAAACCCAGTTTCTTACGAAAAGCGATCTCCTCCGGCAGGACTTTCGAGGCCGCCGTCCGAAACGCGACCTTATTCTGCTCCTCGTTTACTTTATAGCGGGAGGGCATCCGGGACGCAATGTCAAAAATCCTCCGATCCGTAAGAGGCATCCGGATCTCCAGTCCGGCGGCTTCGCTCATCTTGTCCACATTCAGGTAAATATCCCCCTCCAGCCAAATGCGGATATCCACATCGGACATTCGGCTCAGAGGATCCAGCCCTTCGTTTTCCTTATAAATATCGACCGCCAGCTCGATCGGAAGCACGTCGGCATCATAATTTTTCAGAAGAGCTCTCTTCTCTTCCTCCTTCATAATATTGGTATTCCCCACATAGAAGGTCTTCAGATTATCTCCGTAACGCTTCGCGTTGCGGTACATATTATACCCTCCGAAAAATTCGTCGGCGCCCTCGCCGGAATAACAGAGCTTTGTATGCTTCGCGGTCTCTTTACAGGCAATCGCAAACGCAACGGCCGAGGCGTCGCCCAACGGCTGCTCCATCTCATACATCACATAAGGAACCGCCGCAAAATACGCTTCCGGTGTAATCAGACAGCGGGCATTCTCCCTTCCCAAAAATCGGGCCGTCTCAGCCGCCAGGCCGGATTCGTCAAACCGTGCGTCCTCATATCCGCAGGAATCGGTCAACCGGACGTCGGACATGGCCAACACGTAAGAAGAATCCACGCCTCCCGACAGGAAACTCTCCGCCGTCTCCGTTTCTTCCTTCACCTCCGGCATAATCGCCTGCAAAACCCCATGTATCTCATCCGCCCATTCCTCAAGCGTCTTGCTCTCGTCCGGATGAAATTCCGGTTTCCAATAGCGTTCGATCTGAAGCACGCCGTCCTGCCAGATAAGATAATGGCCGGGCATCAACTTCTTCAATCCCGTAAAAAACGTATTCTCCCCGCCCGCATATGTCAGGCTCAGATAGATCTGAAGCATCTCCTCGTTCAGTTTTTTCACAAATCCCGGCCGTTCCAAAATCCCCCGAATCTTCGTACCGGTAAGCAGCCTGCCGTCTTCCGTCTCATAATAATAAAAAGGCTTCGTTCCGAAAGGATCCCGCAGACAGAACAGTCGCTCTTTCTCCTCATCCCACAAAGAAAACGCAAACATCCCGTGCAGATAAAGCCCCATATCGCATCCCCAGGTTTCATAAGCCCGTTTGAGAATGAGCGGTTCCCGCTCTTCTCTTGGCAAGGCGGCATCAATCCCAAGCTTTCCGCAAAGCTCCGCCCAGTTTCGAATATGGCCTCTGTATTCCTGTACTTTTATCATTTGTATTTCTCCCGTTTGCCGTTATCCGGAAAGCTTCACATCCGCATGATATCTAACAATGACCGTGACCGCAGCCGTGGCTTCCGCAGGAATGCCCTTCCTCATGATCATGGTGATCGCAGCGCACGCCCGGATTATACGCCAAAGAACCGGCCAAAAATGCCTCGACAGCCGCATCCGCATCCCCGGAGACGCCGCCGTACAGCGCAATTTTGGCTTCCGCCAGCGCATCCTTGGCACCCTGTCCGATGCCGCCGCAAATCAGGGCTTCCACGCCGTATTTTTTCAGAAAATCCGCCAGCGCTCCATGACCGCTTCCGTTTGTGTCCACAACTTCCGAAGATCGGATCTCCTTCCCTTCCGTCTCATAAAGCTTAAACTGTTCCGTGTGTCCGAAATGCTGAAAAACCTGTCCGTTTTCGTAAGTTACCGCTAATTTCATCCTATTACCTTCTTTCTTTATTTTTGACATATGTCATATATTAGTCCAAATCCAATCCGCTGTCAATAGCCCTCTATCGCATTTTCCTTTATCTGCCGGACCCGGTACTCCGGTATCGCCTTCACGTCCCCGCCGGACTTTGCCAAAAGATATACCCGCGCCACATCCTCCAGATAAACGGCCCGGATATAAGCCTGCTCCAAATTTTCCCCGATCGTCAGCGCTCCGTGATTTTGCAGAAGGCAGGCTCCCCGGTCGCGCAGGGCGCCGACCGCGGCCATTCCCGCCTCCTCCGTTCCCATCTGGGGAAAAGGCGCCAGATCGACTTCGCCCCCCAGCCAGATACTCATTTCCATTAGGATTACGGGAATCTTTTCATAATTTACGGAAAGCGCCGTCGCATAAGGAGAATGTGTGTGAACGATCGCGTGCACATCCGGCCGCTGCCGGTAAATCGCCGCATGTAAAGGCCATTCGATCGACGGTTTCCTGTGACCGGACAGTACCCGGCCGCTCAACTCCATCCAGACCATATCCGTCAGCCCCATCGTTTCATACATGGTCCGGGTAGGCGTAATCACCATCCGGCCGTTCTCCGGATCATAAGCGCTTAAATTCCCGCTGATACCGGCAAATAAACGCGCCTCGTACGCCTGTCGCGTCACCCTGAGCAGTTCTCTGTTCAATTCTTCCATCCTAGTCCTCTCTTCCTGTTTCCTCCGCTCCGGCATAACGCAAAAGGTTCGCCAGCAAATATTCTTTTGTATTCCGGGACGGATCTTTCATGACCTCATCCAGCATCCGGTTCAATACCGCGCCCATCAAAGGGCCCGGCTTCATGCCCGCTTCTCTTAAATCCCCGCCGCTCACGGCGAGCCGGTCCAACCGGAAACAGTCCCCGTCGGCCAGTATCTCCTGATACAACGCCCGCGCCCTGGCGCACCGGCGCAAACTTTCGTCCTGAAACACCGGATTTTTTGCCATCGCGTCGGCCGCGTCCACCTCCAGAAGCAGCGGAAACATCTGCACTCCGATCTGATTCAGGCATTTCCGGATCTCGTATTTCCCGCCCTCAAAACGCGCGGTATGCCAGGCGATCAATTTTGTCACCTGATCTACGGTATCATTGTCGAACTTTAATTCCTTCAGAATTCTCCGGGCCCGCCCCGCGCTCTCCTTCTCATGCCCTTTAAAATGCTGACGGCCGGAGGCGTCCGTCTGACAGCTCCAGGGCTTCCCGCAATCATGCAGCAGAGCCGTCCAGCGCAAAACCGGAGACGCGCCCACAACCCCCAGCATCGCCAGCGTATGCTCTCCCACCGTATAACAATGATACGGCGTATTCTGCCCGGTCTCCATCATCACGTCAAATTCCGGAAATATCTGCGCAGTTATCCCTGCTTCATACAATTCCCGAAAATACTGAGGATTATCCGATACCAGCAATTTTGTAATCTCCGCCTGAATCCGTTCCCGGCTGATCCTGGCCAACGTCGAAACAAGCTCGTGGGCCGCCTCCCTCGTCCGCGGTTCGACCGAAAAGCCCAACTGAGCCGAAAAACGAATCGCCCTGAGAATCCGCAGGGCATCCTCCGTAAAACGCTCCCGAGCGCTCCCCACGCAACGGATCACTTTTTTTCGGAGATCCTCCTCTCCGCCGAGCGGATCCACCAGCCCGGTCCCCGGATTGTACGCCATGGCATTGATCGTGAAATCCCGGCGCTTCAGATCTTCCGGCAGGCTTTTCGTATAAGTTACCTGCTTCGGATGACGGCTGTCCTCGTAATCCCCGTCCACCCGGTACGTAGTGACCTCGAATCCTTTCTTCCCCATCATAACCGTCACCGTCCCATGGGCAATACCGGTATCCACAGTCCGGCGAAACAACGCCTTCACCTGCGCCGGCATAGCGGAAGTCGTAATATCCCAGTCTTCCGGCACCCGATACAAAAGGCTGTCCCTGACGCAGCCGCCGACCGCATAAGCCTCGTGACCGTGTTCTTCCAATATTCCGATGATCCTTCTCACTTCTTCCGGAATTCGAATCTCCATCTGAATTTCCCCGCAATCCTGAAAACAAAACGGCAGTCCGTCCGGGCTCAAGCTTCTTCCGCCTTCCCCTCCAAAGACCGCCGCCGTGTCCGTTATTTAATAAGCTTTTCCCCAGAATACCAGCTTTTTCGCGGGTTTCCCGCAGCACACACAGGTATCCCCTACAGGCTCCTGTGTAAAAGGCAGGCACCGGGAGGTTGCTGTCGTATCCTCCTTGATCTTCCGCTCGCAGGCCTCGTCTCCGCACCACATGGCCTTTACGAAGCCGGGCTTATTCGCGATCAGATCCCGAAACTCCTCATAATTTTTCGCCTCATACGTATGCGCCGCCAGATGCGCTTTCGCCCGCGCCAGCATATCCGCCTGAACCGTCTCCAACAGACCTCCTACAAAAGTTTCCAGTTCCTCCAGCGATACGACGGCCTTCTCCCCGGTGTCACGGCGCACCACGACCGCCTGATTCTCCTCGATGTCTCTCGGACCGATCTCCACGCGCAGAGGGATCCCCCGCATCTCCTGTTCGCTGAACTTCCAGCCGGGACTTTTATCGGAATCGTCCAGGCGGGAACGGATGCCGGCCGCCGCCAGGCGATCCTTCAATTCCGCCGCTTTCTCAAGAACGCCTTCCTTCCTCTGAGAAATGGGAATCACCATGACCTGAACCGGTGCGATGCGGGGTGGCAGCTTCAGGCCGCTGTCATCGCCGTGAACCATAATGATCGCGCCGATAATCCGGGTGGACATCCCCCACGATGTCTGATGCACATGCTGGAGTTCGTTATTCTTATCCGAATACTGAATCCCAAAAGCTTTCGCAAATCCGTTGCCGAAATTATGGCTCGTACCGGACTGCAGCGCCTTCCCGTCATGCATCAGCGCTTCGATCGTATAGGTGGACTCGGCTCCGGCAAACTTCTCCTTGTCTGTCTTTCGCCCCTTAACCACCGGGATCGCCAGAACTTCCTCGCAGAAATCCGCGTAGACGTTCAGCATCTGAATCGTTCGCTCCTCCGCTTCCTCCTGAGTCGCATGAGCCGTATGCCCTTCCTGCCAAAGAAATTCGGCCGAACGGAGGAACGGCCTTGTCGTCTTCTCCCAGCGAACCACCGAACACCACTGATTGTACAGCTTCGGCAGATCCCTGTGGGACTGAATGATCTTCGCGTAAAAATCACAGAACAACGTCTCGGAAGTCGGGCGCACGCACAGACGCTCCTGCAGCGTCTCCAGGCCGCCCTGCGTTACCCAGGCCACCTCCGGCGCAAAACCTTCCACGTGATCTTTCTCCTTCTGAAGAAGGCTCTCGGGGATAAACATCGGCATATATACGTTCTGAACCCCCGTCGCTTTAAAACGGGCGTCCAGCTCTTTCTGAATATTCTCCCAGATCGCATACCCGTCCGGCCGGATAATCATGCACCCCTTCACACCGGAGTATTCCACCAGTTCCGCCTTTTTTACAACATCCGTATACCACTGAGCAAAGTCCTCGCTCATGGACGTGATCGATTCTACTAATTTTTTTTCCTTTGCCATTTCCAATCTCCTCTGACGAAAAAAATCTTCCGATTCCCGCCGGTTACCCGGGATCAAAAGATTTCAGCGGTTCGTTTTTATGTTCTTTCATTTTATGCGAAAGAAATATCTTTGTCAAGCCCGGCCCCGGATTTTCTGTAAAGTCCGCAAAACAAACGCCTCTCCTCCTCAAAATTCCCCTTGCGGCCGACGTCGTTCCTATGAAAAAATACCTCTAAAATTAAAGAAAACGGGAGGCAAACGAGGATGAGTGAGAAGATTTATGGTTATATCCGGGTTTCCAGCACGGATCAAAACGAAGACAGACAAGTCCTGGCCATGGAAGAAAAATGTATTCCGAAAAGAAACATTTTTATGGATAAACAGTCGGGCAAGAACTTCAACCGTCCACAATATCGCAAATTGATCCGCAGGCTCAAAGCCGGCGACCTGCTTTATATTCTCAGCATTGACCGGCTCGGAAGGAATTATGAAGAAATCCAGCATCAATGGCGGATCCTCACAAAAGATATCGGCATCGATATCTGCGTGATCGACATGCCCCTCTTAGACACCCGCAGCGCCAAAGATTTCCTGGGGACCTTTATCGCGGATCTGGTATTGCAGATTCTTTCTTTCGCCGCCCAGAACGAGCGGGATAATATCCGCAAACGGCAGGCGGAAGGAATCGCCGCGGCAAAAATCCGCGGCGTCGCATTCGGCCGGCCGCCCATCGCCGTCCCGGATAATTTCGGAGAACTGATACACGCCTGGGAAAATAAACAGGTGCCTTTCCTGGACGTCCTCTCCCAATGCGGCATGAGTTCGGCCACTTTTTATCGGAGGCTGAAAGAATACCGGCTTTTGAGCGAAAACAATACTCTCAAAAAGTGTACGTTTTGAGAGTTTCCAATATATGGATTTTAACATAAAACATCTTCACTTGACAAGAAGAAACCGGCTTTTGAATAGTAAGAAGAACATGCATTTCAATATGCGGGCAGACATATCTATCTTACCTCAAAACGTACACTTTTTGACTCTTTTTTCACAGCGGGAGGATTTTGATATGCAAAAGAGAACCTTGAAAACCCTGACAGCCATCCTTACACTCAGCTTTCTTCTCGGTTTCCCGGGATGCGCAAAGCCGGTTTCCTGCGAGATTCTGGCCGAACGTTTCGCCGACGCGCTAATGCGCGGAAGCGGGGAAGACGCCCTTTCACTGATGCCGGAAGAAATACTTAACTATATGTATGAAAACGAAAAACGAAACCCGAACGAACTCGCCCGGAACCTGACGCGGCATTTCAAGCGGTCGCTGGCCGCCTTCACCTTACGGCACGGCCCCGTTCGGTTTTATACCTGCCGGATCAAATGCTTCCGGGATTATTCCGAAGAATCGCTGGCCCGGCTGAATGCCCGCTGCCGGCAATACCGGTTCACCGCCAACGCCGCCAGAGAACTGACGATTGCGATCACTCTGACGCTGGAAAGCGGCGCGGAAGTTTCGCTCTCCTTTTCCCTGGAAATTTTCCGGATCGGCGCAAACTGGTATCTGGGCGACCGATACGGGATATAAAAAGTTAAGAATTCCCAGTTTCCTTTCCATTGCAGCCCGGGAAATCCTCGTGTATAATAAATTCAGATACCCCAGACGAAGGAGAAAGAAACATGGACGACAGTGAAAAAATCTTAAAATTATTCGTTGCTTTAAGTAACGACCTGCTTGCGATCCGCACCGATATCCAGACGATTCGAACGGATATGCACAATTTTCATACGTTTTTAAGCTCCACGAGCGAGGAGGTCGTTAAGATCAAAGACGATCTTCTGACTTCCCACGGAGAGATGAAAGAAATTTCCGCCCGTTTAAGTCTGGTGGAAGACGCCCTGAAAGAAAATACCGAAGAAATCAGCCGGGTGTCCGCTTTCAACGACACGCTGAAAAACGAAGTCCAGGACGTTTCCCGACGGATGGAAAAAGTGGAAGATTCCGTTATCCAATCAAGAGATACCCTTTTAACCTACACCAACAGTTTCACCCAGGTATCGGAAGACATGACCCTGTTCGCTCAGGATCTGGCCCAGATCAAAGTCACCGGACAGGATACCACTTCTTCCGTTCAAAACGCCGCCAACGAACTCGGCATCATACGGGAGAATTTGCAGATGTCGGCCCTGGACACGACGACGGTCAAGGATGAACTTCAGAATATTTCCTCGGAACTGGAAGTAGCCCGCGGCACCTTACAGGAACTCAACACCAGCTCTCAGTCCTTCGACAACAGTTTCTCTCAGTTAAATTCCCGCATGTCCAGCATCAACGAGGAATTTGACCGGGTGAAAGAAGACTTCCGGGAAGTAAACGGTCAGATTTCTTCCACAAACGAAGAAATGACGAAGATCAGCCGCCAGGTAAGCGATCTGATCTATCACACCGATCAGCACCGGGAGAAGATCGAGGAAATCACGGATCTTGTCCGAACCCACAAGAACAACTCCGAAGCTCTGATCGGCAGTCTGAGACGGGTCCTTTTATAAGTCAGATAAATTCCAGAATAATCAGAAGCCCGATCGGGCCCAGCAGGAAACCGGCCAACCCAAAAAGCTGCCATCCGATAAACGCCGCCATTAACATGGTCATCGGATGCAGTCCCAGCCGGTTTCCCATTTTTTTTGCCTCGACGGTATTTCTGAGGAAATAACAGATCAGGTACAGCGTCATCAGGGCCGCCGCCTGACCGTAATTTTTCTGTATCACACAGATGATGACCCAGGGCACGAATACGGTCCCGGAGCCAAAGATCGGAAGAAAATCTACAAATGCGATTCCCACCGCCGCCAAAAGCGCGTAAGGATTTTTCATGAGCCAAAGCCCCGCCGCACAGATCAAAGTCTGAAAAGTAAAAATTGTCAGCTCGCTTCGGGCCCAGGCTCCCCCCACGCTGGACAGGCGTCCGAGCAAACGCCCGATCTCCTCATGGAACACACTTCTCCGTAAAAACTCACGGATCTTCTCCATATCCTTTGCCGCCAAAACCGATGCAATCAGAAAGATAGCCAGGACGGCTCCCGCCGTCCCCACTCCTTTCGCAAAGGAAAGGGAACCGTCCATCACATAGTTCATCCCGCTTTCCCGGGCCCTGAGCCCCGCCTGTTCGATAGCCCCGGTCACCTGAGTAAAAACCGTTCCCTCCGGCAGGCATAAAAAAATCTCCACCTGACAGCAGCAGTCTTTTACCCAGTTATTAAAATACCGCATATAAATCGGGACTCCCGTGACCAGCGCCTGAAGCTGACCGAGCAGAATTTTTCCAAGATACAAAAGGCCAAACGCCAACGCCGCCACCAGAGCGCCTACCAAAACGGTCGAACTGACGGACGCCGGAATCCGTACCTTTCTTTTCAGCCAGAGCACGGCCGGATTCAAAAACAAACCGATCAGAAGCGCCGCCAGAAAAGGGGCCGTCAGCGGCAGAAGATAACGGAATGACAGGTACACCGCACCTGTCACCCCCAAAATTCGTATCGCCTTTTCTCTCTTGCTCACTTTCCCCATAACGATCCCCGCTCCGTTTCCCTCGCGTGCCGGCCGCAAAAACGTTTTCTCGAACACGCTTTGGAAACAGTATGCCCCGATCCGGTTTTTGTAATCCTTACAGTTTTATAAATTCGATCAGCGGCTTCTTCTCCGGTTCTTCTTCCGTCACCCGAAGCGCCCGGCTAAGAATCATCTCCGCCTCGTCAAACCGGCTCTCGTCCGCCCCGTAAATGCGGCACAAAACTTCTCCTTTCTCCACCGGTTCCTCCACATCCGCCCGGAAATAAATCCCGGCCGTATAATCGATCGCATCCTCTTTGGCAAGCCGGCCCGCACCCAGACGCACCGAAGCCTTACCGATATCCTCCGCGGAAACGACCGTAAACCAGCCGCTCTTCTCGGCCCGAATCTCTCTGCAAACCGGCGTACGGTACGCCTTCTCGGGACGATAAATCACGTCCAAATCACCGCCCTGACAAATGACAAAACGCTCGAAAACCGCCAATGCCGAGCCGTCCGCCAGCGCTTTTTCGGCCCGCTTCCGGCAGTCTTCTTCCGTCCCCAGTCCGCCTAAGACCAGCATGCGGGATACCAGATACAGGCAAAGCTCCCTGAGATCCGCCGGCCCTTCCCCTTTAAGCACCTCCACGGCTTCCTGCACCTCCAGAAGATTCCCCACGGCTTTTCCCAGAGGACGGTCCATATTGGTCAGGACCGCCTCGGTCTCCCGTCCGTTTTCCCTCCCGATCGCCGTCATAAGACGGGCCAGTCTCTTCGCTTCCTCCGCCGTTTTCATCAAAGCCCCGCTGCCCACTTTCACGTCAAGCAGGAATTTATCGGCCCCGGACGCCAGTTTTTTACTCATAATACTGCTGGCAATCAAAGGAACGCTGGACACCGTCGCCGTCACGTCGCGCATCGCGTAGATCTTTTTATCCGCCGGCGCCACGTTAGCCGTCTGACCGGTCAGGGCAAACCCGTTTTCATTGACCAGACGAACAAACTCTTCCTCCGAAAGCGCCGTCCTAAACCCCGGAATTGATTCCAGTTTGTCGATCGTGCCGCCGGTAAAACCAAGCCCCCGTCCGGACATCTTCGCCACCGTTCCCCCGCAGGCGGCCGCCAGAGGTCCCAAAATCAGGGTCGTCTTATCCCCGATCCCGCCCGTGCTGTGCTTATCCACTTTGATCCCCCGGATACCGGACAAATCCACCTGATCGCCGGACTTCGCCATAACATCCGTAAACTGCGCCGCCTCCGTATCGCTCATCCCCCGGGTATAAATGGCCATAATCAACGCCGCCGCCTGATAATCGGGCAGTTCATCCGCGCACAGTTTTCGGACAAAATACTCCATCTCTTCTTTATTTAATGTGCCGCCGTCCGCTTTCTTTTCAAGAATATCATACATCCGCATGGTATATCTCCCTCCGCTTTTTGATATTTCTATCATACTGCCTGCCAAAGAAAAAGTATATATACAATTTCCAACTCGCGGACTTGACAAGAACATCCCTCTCATGTTATCATACCAACAGTCGGTTTGGAGGTAACTACTATGGCTCGCAATAAAAATCCGGAAGAAACCGTTCATCTGATCTTAGATGTGGCGTATCGTCTGTTCATGGAAAAAGGATACGAGTATACTTCGATTCAGGATATTATCGACCGCCTGGGGGGGCTAAGTAAAGGGGCGATTTATCACCATTTCAAGTCAAAGGAAGACATTCTGATCGCCGTCACAGACAAGATGACGTCCGAATCCAACCAGCTTCTCGCCGACATCCGCGACCGGACCGATCTGAACGGAAAGGAAAAATTAAAAGCGATCTTCAAAGAATCCATCAACCGTCCCATACAGAACGAAATTTTCGCAGTCGCCCCCAATTTCCACAACAACTCCAAGCTCCTCTTCAGTCTCTTAAACGAGACGGTCGAAACAGGGGCTCCCGACTACATCCTGCCGATCATAAAGCAGGGGCTTTCGGACGGCTCCATCCAAACCGATTATCCGGAACAACTGGCCGAATTGATCCTTCTGACGGCAAACGTCTGGATGAATCCCATGATATTCGATAATACCGTGGAAGAAACATTTGGCAAATTTATGATATTCAAACAGATGATGCTGGGCTTCGGCCTGGATATTGTCGACGAGGAACTCTTAAACCGGCTTCAGGAACTGGCTTCCATTTACCAGAAAAAGAAGTAATCTTTAGAATCTGCCCGACAAACGGACAGATATCTTTTAAAACAAATACATACCAACGCGCGGTATTAACATTCGAAGGAGGCTTATTCATTTATGAATCAAAAATTGTTTTCAAAAGATTTTACCCTTGTCGTCATCGGCCAGATTATTTCCCTATTCGGCAACGCCGCAATAAGATTCGCTTTGCCGTTGTATCTGCTAAACCGGACCGGTTCCTCCATCCTTTACGGAACCGTTACCGCCTGCGCTTTTATTCCCGCCATTCTCCTCTCGCCGCTCGGCGGCGTTGTCGCGGACCGGTTCAATAAAAGAAATATCATGGTGGTATTGGATTTTTTTACTGCCGCCGTTATTCTTGCCTTTTCTCTGCTCATGAAACACACAAACCTCGCGCTTTCCGTCACAATCACCCTGATGCTCCTGTACGGGATCGCGGGCGCTTATCAGCCCTCCGTGCAGGCCGGTATCCCTGCGCTGGTAAGCCCCGATCGCTTTATGGCGGCAAATTCCGTTATCAATACCGTCAGTTCCTTCTCTTCTTTGGCAGGGCCTGTGCTCGGCGGGATCCTGTACAGCGCTTATGGGCTGGAACCTGTACTGTGGCTTTGCGCCATCTGTTTTCTTATCTCGGCCGTCATGGAGATTTTTATCAAAATACCATTTGAAAAACAAATTTCCGAGCGCAACATATGGAAAACACTAAAAAATGATTTTGCAAAAAGCATTCGGTTTATCCGGAAGGACAGACCGGAGATCGGAAACGTTCTGTTTGTAATCTGCGGAATCAATTTGTTTTTGTCCTCCATGATCATCATCGGCATGCCATATATGATAACGGAAGTATTGGCCCTGGACGCCGCGCAGGCAAACAGGCTGTGCGGGTTCGCGCAAGGCGCGTTAGCCGCGGGAGGGCTGACAGGCGGCATTTTCGCGGGCATTTTTTCCGACAAGTTAAAAATCCAACAATCCGGCCGGCAGATCATCGCCGCCTCCCTGTGCGTGTTTCCCATGGGCATCGGGCAGATATTGACGTCCTCCGGACTCATCAATTACCTTATCATGACCGTATGCTGCTTCTTTATTATGATACTTTCTACCGTTTTCACGGTACAAATGATGTCCTTTGTCCAGCGAAAAACTCCGCAGAACTTAATGGGAAAAGTTATTTCCGTCATTCTCACTATCTCCATGTGCGCGCAGCCACTGGGCAATGCGTTATACGGCGTTTTATTTGAACTTTGCAAAGGCTCTGAATTTGCCGTTATTCTGCTGGCCGGTTTTATCTCGCTGGCCCTTGCAATCGGAGCGAAAAACCTCTTTAAAAACCTTACCGTCGCTTGACAAGGGCGCGCGTGCTCTTCGACACCGATCGACAACCTACAGATTCTGTCGATAAATTATTCGTCAGGCGAAAATTTTTTACCTATTTATCCGGCACCGCCTCCTTCCCGGAGCAAACGGAGGAAAGAAATTCACGTTACCCGTTGACATCCCCTTCCCGGTTTACTATACTTTAATTATCTGCCGGACGGCGATACGGTGTGCCCGAAGGGGACACAAAATCAATATTATATTCATATTGAAGGAGGCAACACATGGCACGTTACGTTTGCGATATTTGCGGTTACATCTATGACGAAGCAGTCGGGGAAGCGGATAACGGTTACGAACCCGGAACGAAGTTCGAAGACCTGCCCGACGATTATGTATGCCCGCTCTGCGGCGTAGGCAAATCCGACTTTTCCAAAGAAAGCTAACACAAAAAGACAGCCCGCGGGCTGTCTTTTTAATTTCCGATCCCCTTTATCGCCCTCGGGTACTGCGCCGCCACCCCTCGGAAATTCCGTCATGCCGCACTCCGTCTTTCTCCCGCAGTCCAATAAATTTTATAAAATATGACAATCTTTTCTTCATTTTGCTATAGAAATTTTCATTTTCTTTCTCTCACATTTATGCTATAGTAGATAAAAAGTTTTTTAGGAGGTAATTCCTATGCCAAAAAGAGATGATATTAAGAAGGTCCTGATCATCGGCTCCGGCCCGATCATCATCGGACAAGCCTGCGAATTTGACTATTCGGGCACCCAGGCCTGCAAAGCCCTGAAAAATCTGGGCTATGAGATCGTTTTGGTAAACTCCAACCCGGCTACGATCATGACGGATCCCACCACGGCCGATGTCACTTACATTGAACCTCTGAACGTAGAACGCCTGACTCAGATCATCGAGAAGGAGCGTCCGGACGCTCTTCTCCCCAACCTGGGCGGCCAATCGGGTCTGAATCTCTGCGCGGAGTTAAGCCACGCGGGTGTTCTGGACAAATACAACGTAAAAGTCATCGGTGTTCAGATCGACGCCATTGAGCGCGGAGAAGATCGAATCGAATTTAAAAACGCCATGACCGCACTGGGGATCGAGATGGCCCGCAGCGAGGTCGCCTATTCCGTGGAACAGGCGCTGGCTATCGCCGAACAGCTAGGTTATCCGGTCGTAATTCGTCCGGCGTACACGATGGGCGGCGCCGGCGGCGGCATGGTTTCCAATGAAGAAGAGTTAAAAACGGTCACGGCCAGAGGGCTGCAGGCCAGCATCGTGGGACAGGTCCTGGTGGAAGAATGCATTTCCGGCTGGGAAGAACTGGAACTGGAAGTCGTCCGCGACGCCAAAAACCATATGATAACCGTTTGCTTCATCGAAAATATCGATCCCATGGGGGTTCACACCGGAGATTCTTTCTGTGCCGCCCCTATGCTTACCATTTCTAAAGAACTTCAAAAACGCCTTCAGGATTACGCGTATCGCATCGTCGAAAGTATTCAGGTCATCGGCGGCACCAACGTACAATTTGCCCACGATCCGGTCTCCGACCGTGTCATTGTAATTGAGATCAATCCGAGAACGTCCCGTTCTTCCGCCCTGGCTTCTAAGGCTACCGGTTTTCCGATTGCTTTAGTCTCCTCCATGTTGGCCTCCGGTCTGACCCTGGACGAGATTCCCTGCGGCAAGTACGGAACTCTGGACAAATATATCCCGGACGGGGATTATGTCGTTATTAAGTTCGCCCGTTGGGCCTTCGAGAAATTCAAAGGGGCTCAGGACAAACTCGGCACTCAGATGCGCGCCGTCGGCGAAGTCATGAGCATCGGCAAAACTTATAAAGAAGCTTTCCAAAAAGCCATAAGAAGCCTTGAAACCGGACGTTACGGCCTGGGCCGCGCGAAAGATTTTCATGAAAAAGAAAAAGACGAGCTTCTGACCCTGTTAAAAACTCCCAGCAGCGAACGCCAGTTTATCATGTACGAAGCTTTAAGAAAGGGAAGTTCCGTGGAAGAGCTTCACTCTCTGACGAAGATCAAGCCCTGGTTTATCGAACAGATGAAAGAGCTGGTGGAAGAAGAAGAAGAGATCCTTCAAAAACGGGGCGAAACGCTGTCCCGCCCGGCAATGTTACAGGCCAAACGGGACGGTTTCTCCGACAAATATTTAAGCGGTCTCTTGAACGTTTCCGAAGAAGAGATCCGCAACACCCGCATAAATTACGGAATTGAAGAAGCCTGGGAAGGCGTACATGTAAGCGGCACAAAAGACAACGCTTACTACTATTCCACTTATAACGCCGAAGATCATACCCTCGTTTCCGAGCGACCCAAGATCATGATCTTAGGCGGCGGCCCGAACCGAATCGGCCAGGGTATCGAATTTGACTACTGCTGTGTCCACGCCGCCTTTGCCCTGAAAAAACTGGGCTTTGAAACTATCATTGTAAACTGCAATCCGGAAACCGTTTCCACCGATTACGATACTTCCGACAAGCTTTATTTCGAGCCGTTAACGCTGGAAGACGTACTCAGCATCTACCGCAAGGAAAAACCCGTGGGCGTGATCGCCCAGTTCGGCGGACAGACCCCCTTAAACCTTTCGGCGGATCTGAAAAAATACGGGGTAAACATTCTGGGAACCACCCCGGAAACCATTGATTTGGCAGAAGACAGGGATCAGTTCCGCGCCATTATGGATCGTCTGGGAATCCCCATGGCCGAATCCGGTATGGCTTCCGACGTCCCCGAAGCCCTGGCGATCGCCAAAAAAATCGGATATCCCCTGATGGTCCGTCCTTCCTACGTGCTCGGCGGCCGCGGCATGGAAGTCGTTCACGACGACGAAAGCCTGACCACCTACATGGAAGCCGCCGTCGGCGTGACGCCGGACCGGCCGATCCTCATCGACCGCTTCCTGTCCAACGCCCTGGAATGCGAAGCCGACGCGATCTCCGACGGCGAACATGCCTTTGTCCCTGCCGTTATGGAACACATTGAGCTGGCCGGCGTCCACTCCGGCGATTCCGCCTGCGTGCTGCCGAGCGTCCATATTTCTCCGGAACATTTGAAGACAATCCGGGAATACACAAAAAAGATCGCCGTCGAGATGAACGTCCGCGGCCTGATGAATATGCAGTATGCGATTGCGGACGGCACCGTCTACTGCCTGGAGGCGAATCCGAGAGCCTCCCGAACCGTCCCTCTGGTTTCCAAAGTCTGCGGTATCAACATGGTACAACTGGCTACGCAGGTCATTACTTCCGAATTAACCGGACAGTCTTCACCGGTTCCGGAACTAAAGGAACACCGGTTTAGCCACTACGGGGTGAAAGAAGCCGTTTTCCCCTTCAATATGTTCCAGGAAGTCGACCCGATTCTGGGCCCCGAAATGCGCTCCACCGGCGAGGTTTTAGGTCTTGCCTCCAACTTCGGGGAAGCTTTCTACAAAGCGCAGGAAGCGACCCAGACCCGGCTCCCCTTAAGCGGCACCGTTCTTATGAGCGTAAACGACAATGACAAACCGGAGATCTTAGAGATCGCCCGGGGCTTTAAAAAAATCGGCTTCCGCATCCTGACTACCGGCGGCACCTACTGGTGGCTGAAAGCCAACGGCGTGGAAACGACCAAGATCAATAAGATCTACGAAGGCAGCCCGAACATCGCCGAGGCCCTGGAAAACGGCGAGATCGATATCGTAATCAACACGCCGTTAGACAAACAGGGAGCTTATGACGACAGCTATATCCGCAAAGCGGCCATCAAGGGCCGGCTCGCTTATGTGACCACTATGGCGGCCGCGCGCGCCACGTTAAGCGGCATCCGCACGTTAAAAGAAGAGAAAAGCATCGGCGTAAAATCTCTCCAGGAATTTCACGAAAAAATCCGTGAAATCTGACTTAAAAACAGGGAAAACCACACTGCCGACTCCGAATAATTTCCAAAAAACAATACCACCGGCTAAGCCGGTGGTATTGATGTTATCTCACGAAAGTTCCGTCAAGGCATCTCTCAAGTCGGCCGCCCTCCGGTACTCTTCCCGAATCTTCTGATAAAGCCCCGCGTAATCCGCTTCCTGTTTGTTCCGAAGCGGCTCCACGATATCGCAAACCGCATCGTATAAAGGCTTCAGCCCCAGGTTTCCGGAAACTCCTTTTATGGTATGCCCCGCCTCAAAAGCCTTCGTCATATCGCCGCTTTCAATGGCTTCTCCCATCTTCGCCAGATTCTCATCCGCAAACAGCATCTTCAGAAATTTAAGATACATCTTTTCATTCCCCAAAAAGCGCCCCATTGTCTCCTGATAATCTCCGCCGTAGGCTTCAAATATCTCCTTAAATTTCTGCATTCTTCCCTTCCTCCTTTTCCAAATCGGCGCCGTACAAGATATGCTGAATCCTTAACATATCCTCCGCACGGTTTTCGCCCGTTTCCCCCTCCCAGAGACAGCATCCGCCTTCTCCTCTATCCTTTGCCTGACGCAACGCCAGATCCGCCTGCATCACCATCTCCAGCACCGTATCAACCGTACCGGAAACCGCAATTCCTCCGGTACAGGTAACCGGCATGATCTTTGCAAAAGGTCCCTCTTCCAGAGCCTGACAAATCACTTCCGCCTTTTTTAAAGCATCTTCCCGTGAAGTCATATGCTTCATGATCACAACAAAGTCATCGTCGCTAAACCTGGCCAGAATATCGCTTTTCCTGGTTTGATATTTTAAAATCTCGGCAAATTCCTGAATAAACTTATTCCCCTGAAGACGACCCAGCCTGTTATTCACTTTCTTCAAACCATCCAAATCAAACAAAAAGGCTGCCAGCGGTTCGTCCCCTTTATCCAGTAATTCCAACGCTTTTACAAATCCCCAGCGATTCAGAAGCCCGGTCAGACAATCTCTCCCCGCCTTGTCTTCCAGTATCTCCATCCTTTTTCTGGATTGACTGCTCCCGACCGCGCGGAGCACTCTCCTCAGCAGACTGCTCTGTCTATGCGGCTTCCCGGCAAAATCATCCGCTCCCAGCTCAAAAGCCGCCGCTTCCTGTTCCTCCTCCTTAAAGCCTGTAACAATAACCGGAAAATCCCAGTTCATCTTCTCGCGGTAGAGAAGCGCCTGCGCGTTCTCTCCTCCCTGCGCCGGAAGCGTAAGGCTTATAATAAGCGCCGCTATCCTGTCCCGGAAACGAATCACGCAATCCTGCACGGCTCCGCAGTCCGAAACACCGATCACCCGATATTTCCCGGCAAACGTACGCACCACCTCGCTGCGATATTCCTCGTCCTCATCCGCAACCAGAAGACACGGAAGGTTCTCCTCTTCCCAGGAAGGATCCACCGCTTCTCCGCCCGGCTCTTCCTCTTCCCTGGCGTTCCGTATCAACTCCTCAAACTCTCTCCAGGGCATCGGTCTGGCAAAATAATATCCCTGGACATAGTCACATCCGATCTCCTTCAATCTCTCCAGTTGTTCTTTCGTCTCTACACCCTCCGCTACGACACGCAGATGCATCCAGCGGGCCAGGCTCATGATAAAACGCAGAATCCCCTGATTCGCCAGCTTGGCGGTCTCGCTGCGGATAAACTTCATATCCAGTTTCAGAATATCGATCGGCATCTGCCCGAGCATATTCAATGACGAATAACCGCTTCCGAAATCATCCATCTCAATGATAAAGCCCAGTTCCCGCAACTTTTCAACTACGTCGATGATCTGCTTCGGATCCTCGGTATAAGCGCTCTCCGTAATCTCCAGATGAAGCCGCTCCGGCGAGAGGTCATATCTGCGGACAAGCTTAATCAGCGTCTCCGCCAGATCCGCGTTATAGATGTCCGCCCGGGATACGTTCACGGAAATCGACGCGAAGTGAATGCCCTGGACATCCCATTTATGTAAAACCTCACAGGCTTTTTCCCAGACAAACTGATCCAGCTTTGTGATAAAACCGTTCTTCTCGAACAAAGGAATGAATTCACCCGGCGACTGCATGCCCCATTCCGGATGTCGCCAGCGAATCAGCGCTTCGGCGCCGCCAAACGTATTGCTTTTAATATCGTACTTCGGCTGCAAATAAACCTCAAACTGTTCCTCGGCCAGAGCCGTCTCCATGCTGTCCGTAATCTCCTGCTCCCGCAAGAGGCGGTTTCTCAACGTATCATCATAAACCGCAAAATATTTCCCATACTGGCCTTTGATCCCCCGGGCGGCCAAAAGCGCCCAGTCGCAAATCTTGTCAACCGAAAGTTCCCTGTCATTTATCTCATAAACGCCCCACTTGATCATCAGGCTCCGTTCAGGGAAAGACGCGTTGATCTTCTCCTCCATCTGTCGGAACATCTCGTCCGTATAATCTTCGCGATGCTCCAAAAGACAGGCAAACTGGTCCGCGCTCAGACGACAGCAGATCCCCTGATCCCCCACCAGTTCCCGGTAAAAGTCCGCGATGCAGCAGAGAATCCGGTTCCCGGTCGGTAATCCGAAGATATCGTTTACCAGCTTAAAATTCTCCACATCCGAACAGAAAATATCAAAACGCCTGTCAGGATGCTGCAAAAGAATCTCCTTCGCCTTCTGGCAGAAAAATTCTTTCCCGTATAAGCCCGTCAACTGGTCATACTGAACCAGATTCACCATGGCCGCCGTCTCCCGCAAATTGATAAAATTAGCGACCCGATGAAGAAGAATCCTCGGTTTATACGGTTTCACAACAAAATCGGCGGCGCCTTTCGACAAAGCCTCCACCTCGTCCGCCTCACTGTCGCCCTGGGTCGTCACAATGATCGGAATCGAAGAATAGGCGGAATCCGCCTTCACAATAGACAAAAATGTGTAGCCGTCCATCACCGGCATAACGATATCCAGCAAAATCAAAGAAATCCCCTCGCCGTATTCTTTCAATACGGAAAGAGCCACTTCCCCGTTCTCCGCCGGCAATACCTGATATTCCGTAGCCAAAATGTCACACAGCATCTCCCGATTGATCGGATTATCTTCTACTACTAAAATTTTTCTTTGAGAAATCATTCTTTCTTTACCCCGTTCGCTTCGATCATTCTCCCGCACGTTTATCTGCCTACCGTCGCCCGGTAAAACAGACCCGCCCGGACATCTTCATCCGGATCTCTGTCAGATAACGGCACTGATATTATAACATGCGCAAAAACAATGCGCAACCGCAACAGTCAAAACCGGCCCCTCGGCTGACTCCGAATCACACTTTAAACCGATATCCCACGCCCCATATCGTCTCAATATACTGGGGCTTCGCCGTATTAAATTCAATCTTCTCCCGAATTTTTTTAATGTGTACGGTCACCGTGGCAATATCGCCGATCGACTCCATATCCCAGATCCGGCTGAAAAGTTCTTCCTTCGTAAATACCCGATTCGGATTGGAGGCCAGGAATGTGAGAAGATCAAACTCCTTTGTCGTAAAATTCTTCTCCTCCCCGTTGACGTAAACCCTTCTCGCCGTCTTATCAATCTTCAGGCCGCGGATCTCAATAACTTCGTTCTCGGGCATACCGCTCCCGATCAGACGTTCATATCGGGTCAGGTGGGCCTTCACCCGGGCCACCAGCTCGCTGGGGCTGAACGGCTTCGTCACATAATCGTCGGCGCCCAGGCCCAGTCCTCGGATCTTGTCGATATCATCCTTCTTCGCGGAAACCATCAGGATCGGCGTATTTTTTACACCCCGGATTTTCTTGCAGATTTCAAAACCGTCGATCTCCGGAAGCATCAAATCCAGAATAAAAAGATCAAATTCTTCCTTCATGGCCCGCTCCAGTCCGGAAGCGCCCGACGTCTCGATCTCCACCTCAAAATCACTCAACTCCAGATAATCCCGTTCCAGTTCCGCGATACTTAACTCATCCTCCACAATCAAAATCCGTTTTCTATTCATTCGGTACCTCCTGATACTTTCTTAACACAAAGTGCATCGTAAGACCATGACCCATCGTTCCGGTGGCCCAGATCTGTCCCCCATGATCCTGTATGATCTTTTTCACAATGGAAAGACCGATCCCGCTTCCGCCTTTTGACGAATTTCTTGACGAATCCGCCCGATAAAAACGTTCAAATATTTTCGGCAGCTCCTTCACGCTGACCCCTCGCCCGTTATCCTCGATATTCACCTGAATAAAATCTCCCACATCCTGAATATCAAAATGGATCACTTTCGTCTGTTTATCCATATATTTTACGGAATTTCCGACAATATTATTGACAACCCGTTTTAATTGTTCCGCGTCCGCAATAATCACGGTTTGCGCGTCCACGCTGTTCTTGTAATTCACCCGAATATTCTGCGTATCCAGATCCAGACCGATTTCCTCAATGCAATCGTCAAAATATTCTTTTACGTTGATCTTGGCAAACGTATAGGGGATCTTATTCGTGTCGATCTTGGAGTAAAACGTCAATTCATCGATCAGCCGATCCATGTCGTTCGCCTTGCTGTAAATCGTCTTCATATATTTTTCCAGCATCTCCGGTGAGGAAGCTACGCCGTCCATAATCCCTTCCACATAACCCTTGATCGTTGTGATCGGCGTTTTCAGATCATGAGAAATATTGCTGATCAGTTCCTTGTTTTCCCGTTCATACTGAAGTTTTTCTTCCTGAGATTCCTTCAGCCGCCGGCGCATTTCCTCAAAACTGCTGCAGAGCTGCCCGATCTCGTCCTTATCGTCCAGATCCAACTGATAGTCCAGATTGCCGTCCTTAATCGCCTTCGTCGCTTTCTGAAGTTCCCCGATCGGCTGCAACATCGTATAATAGATCCACATCGTCAGGCAGAAAGCCACCAGAACCAGAAGAGCGCCGACCACAATCACCATACTTCCGGCCAGTTGCTTCACCTGCGGAAGCAGAAGGCCCGCCCGCGTGACAATAAACACCGTCCCGATCTCATAGTCCGAAAAATAAATGTCCTGCCGCTTGACAAAACAATTTGTCTCCCCCGCGAGATAAATTCCTCCTTCCGCGAAGTCCCCGCCCTCCAAAGCCAGCAATTCGCTCTCCAGAGCCGACAGATCACCCGCGCTGCCGTCGTATACCATCTTCCCGCCTTTTCGAATCATCAGGAAGGATTCCATCTCATTCAGTTGCCCGTTCAGCCGTTCGGCCGTCCCGGCCCTTAAAAGCCCGTCCGCGTCCTTATCCAGAATCTGCCAGATCTCCTCCTGAATTTTACCGGTTAAAGAATCCAGCGCCTGAACGGAATTTCCTACAAACATTTCAAAAATGCTTTCCGTCTGGTACGCGTTCTGAAACGTCTTTACCTGATATCTCTGCAGAACTCCCATACAGACATATACTACGATCACCGGCACGATAATGATGATCATAAAAGCTATCATTAATTTTGTCGTCAGTTTCATTCTCTTATATCCCGTCTACAAAATTCTCCCGCTCATGGATCACGACAAAAATTATACCATATCCTCCTCCCGTTCGCGTAAGAAAGAACTCTAAAATATATAAAGTTTTCCTAAATCCCCTGCCATAACTTCTCGGGATAAAGCCCGGCGTCCTTCATAGCCCGGATCGCTTTTACCACGTTTTCTCTGTCCTCTTTATATGTGACGCCAAACCATTTGTCCGGCGACGCGAGCACCCGCACGTCCGCCTTCCCCTCCTCCAGAAGGGCGCTGACTACCGCGGGAAGAAAATATTCGCATTTCTGCGGATTCACAGGCAGTTCCCCTGATAAAAAAACCGGAAAACGCGCCTTCAGTTCCTTCATAAAAGAAACGCCGAACCCCCACAGGTTCATGGAAACCACCGTGCCGGGGGCAATCGGTTCCCAGGATGCGCCCCCGTCCTCCGTATAAGAAGCGCCGTCTCCGTCTTTCCGGATCTTCTGCCGCTCCGTCACGTCAATCAGGTTTCCCCGCTCATCCACCCGGCATACCCCCCGGGACACCGTTCCGTTCTCCGTAAGGGTATTCTCCACCCGATATCCTACCATGGCGTAATGATAGCGGACGTCGTCCTCCTCCTCGGTCAGAAAACGGTAGATCTCCCGAAAAGCCGCTTTTCCGTAATAATCGTCCGCGTTGATCACCGCAAAGGGCCCCCGGATCTCTTCCCGGCAGCTCAGCACGGCATGAGCGGTCCCCCAGGGTTTTACACGCCCGTCGGGAACGGCGATCCCCTCCGGCATATCCGTCAAAGACTGGTACGCCAGCTTCAACTCCACGCGGGACGCCAGGCGGTTTCCGACCGCCCCCATAAAATCCGCTTCATTTTCTTTTTTAATAATAAGGATCACCTTTTCAAATCCGGCTTCCAACGCGTCGAAAACCGAAAAATCCATAATGATATTCCCGTACTCGTCCACCGGATCGATCTGCTTCAACCCTCCGTAACGACTTCCCATCCCGGCCGCCATAATTACCAATACCGGCTTTTCCATGCTTATGTACCTCCTGATCATTTGAATCGTATTTTTTTCATCTCGCGGCCGCCGATCTGAATCCAGGTCCCGTTTAAATTCGCCAGATAACCGATCGTCCCGCTTAACGGTCCCGCATAGCGCAGATGGCCCCGCAAGGAATAAATTTCACACTCCGTCTCATGGTAAAGCACCACATAATCCCCGGTAAGGCGGCCGCCCGTACAGGCAAGCTTTGTGACGGCCTGTCCCACCTCGTTTCCCCGTTCATCGTATATAAACAGAAGCTTCTCATTGACATTCTGATCGGAATCCAGCAGCACCGCCACGCGATTCCCCCGGGAAAACACGCTTTTGATCTCTCCCGTTAAAGTCACTTCCTGGACCAGTTCCGGCGAAACCTCGTTCTTCAGAGAATAAAAACTGATCCTGTCATCCGCAAAGGCCACCGCCGCCTTCTGCCCGAGCATTTCCACATCCGGAACCAAAGAAGCGCCGTACTGATGAAAACCGCCCACGATTCGCTGGACAATATTCTTACCCGCCTCCGAAAAATTATAGAAAATCACCTTATTCTGCATCATCCCCTGATCCAGATACGCAAAAGAAGCCATCAAAATCGTGCCGTTCTCCGACAGAGAAATATCGATAGGATACCCGTCTCCCGCGAGCACCGTCTTGATCTCAATATCCAAACCGGTCCCGTCCGCGGCATAAAGGGAAATATAGTTCGCCGCGGTATCCTCCAGAATCACGGCCGTCACTCCGTTTCCCGCCACCGTCACCCGGGAAATCGGAAGCTTTGTCTGAGCCGAGCCCAAAAATCCGTTCTTTCCGAACAAATACAAAGAATTACCCTTCTGATCGGCGATCGCCAGGTATTCCCCGTTCACCGCCGCTACCGGCGAGGTAATCTCGTACGCCTGATTCCACACCATATCGCCCGCGCTGTTATAATAGGCCGCCCCGTCCCGACTGTAACGGACGATCCCTCCATTCATCTCCGTAAATTTTGAAAAATTCGTATCCGGCATTTCCACGGCCCATTCTTCTTCCGCCGAAGTGTAGTCGCGCCCGCTCCGGGCCCAAAAATAAACGCCGAAAACAAGGACAATAAGAAAAACCGCCGACAGGACGAAAAACCATCGCCCGCGGCGGCGGCCAGGTTTCTCATCACTGTCTCCGGTTTTCTCTTTTTCCCGGTTCACGGTCATATTTGCCCGCAATATATTTTTACGAAGCTCCCGCTCGTTCTGCTTCCCGTCAGCCATCTTTTTTCTCCCAACATGCCGGCGCGTTTTTCTGCCGCTCACACGCTATTATACCTTATAAAACGCCGAATGGCAACACAGGACGCCCGGAGGGTATATCGTATTTCCGGATTATCGTTCTTCTCTTATTTTACCGGAAGTTTTATCTGCTGCCCGGCCTGAATCATATTGGCATCCGTCAGCCCGTTCAGCTCGCAAATTTCCGCGATCACGGCCGCATTGGCATAACCGTATCGGGCGCGGGCGATCGCCGCCAGCCCCTCGCCCGGATTCACAACGTACAGGGTATATCCGTTCTCCGCCGAAGTGGCGGTGGTTTCCGAAGCCGAAGACGGCGTTTCCGTTGCTTCGGTTGCCTCGGTTTGTGTTTCCGCCTCCGGCGTTTCCGCCGATGTTTCCTGAGGAATTTTGCTCGTTTCCGCTTCCGTGGGGTAAACTTGCCCATCCACTTCGTAAATCATCAGACCGCCGTTTTTTCCTTCCGCCCCGACTCCCACAGCCTCGCCCGTTTCAGCCGGCTCCAAAGATCCGACCCGTTCCAGCCGGCCGTTCAAGATCACGGCGCCCGCCGCCGCCAGAAACACCGTCAGCACCGCGCAGAGCCCGTAAGCGAAACGACCGGAATAACGCCTCCGGTTTTCCTCTTTTCTTTCTTCCAATACCTGCCTGACCACCTGCGCCGTCGCCTCATGCTGAGGCTCCACTTTTTTCGACAAAGAACATACCAGCATATACTCCTGCATATTCTGGTTTTTTTCATAATAAATATAGTAACCCTTAAGCGGCCGGCAGTCTTCATCCGTCATCCGGTAAAAAACCCGATCTTCCGCGTTGTTCACGCAAAACAGCGTATCGTGGGCCGTCAGGATCTGCCTCTTCAGTTTCTGGTGCTGATAGTGGTCCAGTTCATTTCCCGCATCTCCGCTCAAAAACCATCCGATCACCTGATCTTCCGGGAAACATTTTTCCGCCGCCTGCTCCATGCTTTCCCTCAAATGCTCGTCCACCCGGATTGCTCCGCCGGGCGCTACGGCGCCGTCCCATACCATCGCGCCATGAACAAACACATGAGGAATCCCGTCTATTTCACAGGTTTTTCCCAAAAAAGTACCTACCGAAGAAACGTCTTCGGCCACGGCTTTTTTCAGGAATACATTTACATAGTCCTCCAGATATACTCGCAGGGCCGGTTCCGGTTCACCCATCTGACAAACATTTTTCGGAAGTTTTCTCTTTTCTTCCATCTCAACCCACTCCTTCTTCTAAGAAACTTGTCCGGCAAACCGAATCCCTTCACAGATACAGTCCGCAATTTCCATCACCAAAGAAAGTCTGGTATTCTGAAGCATCAAAGGCTCCAGCCCTCCGCCGCTCCCGATGATTCCGGTAATAAACACGTCCCCCACCTTTTTCAGGTTTTTGCTGACGCCCAAACCCGGTTTGATACCGCCACGCCCCAGCGTAATATACCCCACATGTTCCGATCGTCCGACCGATGCGTCTATGGCAACGATCACGTGATTTCGGTAATAGCGATTCAGATAATCGATCGTTTCGTTTAAATTCATGGCATGAACCGGGCGTGTCAACGTCCCGAGCACTTCGATCTCCCAGGAGCCGCTCTGATTCAATTTATAACCTACCAGCGGGCCTAAACTGTCCCCGGTCGAACGGTCGCTGCCGATACACAGGTACAGCACTTCCGTTTTTTCCTCCGTTCTCTGAACCTGCTCCACTAATTCTTTTAACTGGCCGCCGAACACATCCGGAAGAAACCGCTTTCCGGACCTGTGGTAATAAATCTGACTGATTTCTGATCGCTTAAACTCCTTCAGGCTCATTCCTTCTTCCACCTATTTCCTGTATTACGCCGTAATCGGCGCTATCTACAGTTTTGCCTTTTTTTCTTTCGTCAATCAAAAATCCGTCTCCCTTGAGCGGAATCTCGGCGCACCAATAGCCAAAATTCTCGCAATGCCTCCGATTCCCCGGCAAATATTCCCGGAAACCGAACATGGAAGCCAACAGTTTCTCCGTATCGTCTCTGCTGCCGGGCACCCCCAGCCAATAAACGCTCCTGCCGTTCTCCTCCCGGCGTGCCAGCATCAGATGCCCGTATCGGTAATAACCTTGAACCAGAAAGCTATTATTTCCGTATATCCAGTTTTTCCTGGGCAGCCGGCCGATATCCTGCAGATGAATCTCGAGCAATTCCCAGGCTTCCTGCCCGGGAGCCGAAAGCATTTTGGGATATACCCGGCACAGCATCTCCCAGGTCTTCCGTTCCGGATCTTCGGGAACCGGCTCAGGCTCCCGAAATTCCGACGGTCTTCCGTCCGGCTTCCGTCTTTTTTGCGAAAAAGGGCATCGTATCTCCGGATATTCCGTGACGCGGACATTTTCCGCCTCCGGTCGGTTTTCTCGAACCTCCCCTGCCTCTTTCGCCGCAGCCCCTGCCTCCGGTACGGCTTCCGTCTCCGCCTCCGGCATGATTTCCGTTTCCGGCTCCCGGCCGGCTGCCGCCTCCGCCTCCGCTTTGTTTCCGGCCAACGCCTCCATATCGATCGGAATATCATCCCAACCGGTATAATAAAACCGCTCCTGCGCCGCCCCTCCCACATACAGTCCGCACAGGTCCTCTAATTTGCAGGAAACCTCTCCGATTTTGCCGTCCTCCGACGCGTAAGAAAATTCTCCGTTTCCTTTGCGCAGTAAAATCCCGCCCAGCCGGATCTTTTCGATTCCCGTCTCCGCCCGGCGGACCGCATATACTTCTTCTTTCCCCGAGCTGCCATAAGCGCCTTTTAAATTGACGCCGATCCGGCAACGCCCGTCTCTCACCTCCATCTTGGCAAACCCCACGTTTTTCACTTTGATCCCGCCGTCATAGGCGTATATGTATGAAATAAATCTCTGATATTCCGACATTCCGCTCTCTCCTCCCCGTCGCCCTTCCTTCTCAGGACAGACTCTGCCCGATATTGTATTTTATGTGAGGCTTTCCGGAAATATCCTTATTTTAATAAAAAAATTCACTTTGTTCATTTTAAGCGGGCGCATTGACCCATCCCGGTTTTTGTGCTAAAGTCTGTTTTATCAATTTACAGGAGGACAAAATGAAAGCGGTCTACTATATCTGCACCAATCGCAACTGGGGATACGTCGCGCCCAAAGTCTGGGATATCCTGGAAGAAGAAGGCTATTTCACAGAAAAAACCGGTATCCGGTTTTTCGGACAGGATGTGACGGCCTATTCAAAAAACGGCCACCATTTTCTGTTTGTCCCCATGGACTACGCGGTCTGCCTGGATTATCCGCGTTTTTTGCCGGAGATGAATCAATATTTTCGTGACTGCGACGTTGCCGCCCAGGTGACCTGGCACGAAGGAGAGCACGCGCCGGAAAACGTCCTCACGGTTCACTCGCTCGGCGACATGGAATCCGGCCGTTTCGGTCCCGCCGTCCCCCGTCTCATGCGAAATCTTCTCCTTGCTTTCGAAGCCAATCGTCAGGCGCTGAAACTTGACGATTACCGGGTTACAACCGAGGCTACCCACTGGTCCGGCGTCTACGCCGGTCACGGAGATCCCGATCTTCTCCTGCAATACCCGGTGCCCATGATGGATATCGAAGTCGGAAGCGCCCCGGAAAGCTGGAACTGTGAAGCGGCCTGTCGGGCTCTGGCCCGGACTCTGACCCGTATATTCGACGACGACGGCCGAACCGTCCGCAACATTCTCTGCGTGGGCGGCGTTCATTTTGACCCGAACTTTTCGGCCGCCGTTTTCCAAAACTTTCAAAATGAAGCATTCGGCGTTTCCCATATTATGGCCAATCAGTGGCTGGTATCCGGTCGATACGAAAACGAAACCGGTTTTGAAAGGGCCTGCCGCTGCGTTGACAGCATCAAAGACGGTGTGGAGGCCATCTTTTTCCATGACAAATTAAAAGGATGCTACAAAGATCTGGTACGTCGTCTTGGCGTCCATTACGAGATTCCGATCTATAAACATCAGAAATTGAGAACCCCGGAAGAGATTTGCTGGAAAGTATAAGGGAATTTTTAAAATGAGGACTTGCATTTATCTGAGATTGTGCTATACTTGTGGAGATGGAAGTATAGCTCAGCTGGGATGAGCGTTCGCCTCACACGCGAAAGGTCATGGGTTCGAGCCCCGTTACTTCCACGAAAAAAGCTGCGTTTCGCAGCTTTTTTGTTTGCCTATTATTCATATATACGAAGTTCCAGCACATCCGGCCGGGAATAATGACCGCAGGCGTCAAATTCCATCCGGCTGGCCGGGACTTTACTCATATCCAATTCCGCATAGATAATCGCTTCCCGATCCCAAACCGGCTCCGTTTCATAATGCCCGTAAGGATCCACCACACAACTCCCGCCGCGGCACACGGTTTCCGGAAGCGCGGCGATCTCATCCGGGCAGTGCAGACCTTCCGGATACATATCACGGGTGAAATACATATCACAGTTAATAAAATAACAATGCCCCTCAATGGCAATATGACGAATCGTCGCCTGCCATTCTTCGTTGTCGTTCGTATTCGGAGAAATATACAACGTAACCCCCTTCTGATATAACGCGACCCGCGCCAGAGGCATATAACTTTCCCAGCAGATCATACTACCCATAGGTCCCCAAGGCGTCTCGGCAATCGGAAAGTAATTCTTATCCGCATCGCCCCACACAACGCGTTCCGCCCCGGTAGGTTTCAATTTCCGATGCACACCGATCAACTCGCCCTCAGGAGAAAAAAACAGATTCGTATTGTAAAGCGTAGCGGAAGTCTCGTCCCGCTCGGAAACTCCGATACTCAGATAGGCCCCGGCTGCTCTGACCGCCCGGCCAATCCGCTCGGTTTCCGGCCCCGGCACCACAATAGAGTTGTCATAATACATTTTCCAGTCTTTTCGTCCGTCCGCATTCCGACTTCCCACCGTAAAACCGAACGTCATACCGTAAGGATAACCCGGGATAAAAAGTTCCGGAAACACAATCAATTCCGAACCGTTTTTTGCCGCCTCCGCGATCCATTCTACCGTCTTATCCACGCATTTCCCCTTATCAAACATCACAGGGGCCGCCTGAACGACTGCGATCCTGCAGATACTTTTTAAATCTCTCACTTTAAACCTCCTCTTTTCTTTTTTTCATTATAACATATAAGCCCATTTTCTGTCCCAAATATTTACACAAAATATATAACTTTTTCGTTGACATGCCGCCCGCAACCTTCTAAAATGAAAGATATCACGACCCATTATTATCTGATTCAGATATGTTACCTCAGAGGATTTCGACGTCAGAATACTGTAAAGGAGAATGATAACATGAAGCACCGTTTTGTGACAGCAACTCTGCTCTTAGCTCTCTGTTTTACCCTGGCCGCCTGTAAGGGGAAGGAAGAAGGGACCACCCCGGCCGCAACCGCACCGCCCCCCGTAACGACCATGGCGCCTATGCCGGAACCTACTACGGTCGCACCGGAGACGACGGCTGCACCGGAAACCACGGCCGCGCCGGAGACATCCGCTCAGGGCTTTCAGGAATATACCATGTACGTTACCGATTCCGTCCGTGTGAGAGTCGGCCCCGGTACCGATAAGGACGTGATGGGATATCACGATTCCGGCGATACGGTTACCGTCACCGGCCCGGAGGAGAACGGATGGCTGCCGATTCGTTTCGGAGACCAGACCGGTTATATGAGCAAAGAATTCCTGTCGTCAACCCCTCAATAACAAGAATTTCCCTATCCGCCGCTGTTAAGACAGCGGCGGTTTTATTTCGTACTGTCCGCCGCCTTCCCGGCCGCGCCCCGAAACACCTCTTTTAATTCGTCAAAACTACAGTTCCAGTAATCGTTATTCACGATCAGCACCTGAATGTCTCCATAAGGATCCGAATCCTCCTCTCCCTCAAAACGACAAATATTCCCACCGCACACGGAAAGAAGCACACTGTTATAAAAATAAATAAAATTCTCATTCAAAAATTCCAAATCACCGGCATAAAGCGCCCGAAACGCTCCCTCATAATCGTCAGGATACAGCGATTCCAGCCACTCTTTCACCGTCGCGTCTTTCTTTGAAATGTCTGCCAGACTTACCAACGCAAACGCCACGGAACCGTCGGACACCTGTTCAAGTACAAACGATAACGAATCTTCCGTCTTACCGACCGGTTTTATTTCCACTACAATTCTGCCGTCCGTCATACGATCGACTTCCCCGGCGAATAAAGCGGCCGCCTCATGATAAACCGAAGGCAAATCCTCCGAACAGGCCAGTACAATCACCTGATCTTCCACATCTCCCGCAATCACCGAATCTCTCGCCTTATGTTCGTTCTCCGATTCACTCTCCGCTTCTTCTCGGATTTCCGTAGAATCCGATTCCGCACTGCCACACCAGCCGGCTATAGCAAAGATCGCCGCCGCCGCCAGAAAAACCAACATCTTCTTTTTCGATTCGAAAAAATCACGATCTGCAAAACCGGATTTCATAGCTCTCCACCTTTCCCGATATGATACTGCCTGCCCCTCTACGCAACCTGTCCGTACAAAAAAGAGAACCAACCGTTTTACCGATTCGTTCTCTTTTATTGTCTCTTATTGACTTTCCGGATTCTTACCGTTTCCCCTGCTTAAGCTGGAACCGACGAGTCTGTTCCTGAAGCAAACGAACCTGATCGAAAAGTTCCCGGCTGACAGCGGCGGACTCTTCGCTGCTGGCGGAGTTCGTCTGAACAACCGAGGAGATCTGCCCGATCCCTTCCGTAACCTGGGAAATCGTGGTCGCTTCTCCCTGCACAGCCTCCGCAATCGCACGGATATCGTTATTCGAACGCGTAACCAGTTCCAATGTTTTCTGCAGCGTCTCGGAAACGTCTCCCACGATCTTGCTGCCTCGATTCGTCGTATTGACGGAATTTTCAATCAATTCCTTCGTAGCCTTGGCCGCCTGATCCGACTGGGAAGCCAGGCTCCGTACTTCATCGGCCACAACCGCAAAGCCTTTGCCGGCCGCACCGGCCCGGGCAGCCTCCACGGCCGCGTTCAGCGCCAGGATATTCGTCTGGAACGCAATGTTCTCGATCGTGGAAAGAATACGGCCGATCTCCTGAGAAGCCTCGGCGATATCCGCCATGGCGGACACCATCTGTTCCATCTGCTCGCCGCTGAGCGTAACCTGCTCGCCGGTCAGACGAGCATTCTCCTGAGCGGCAAACGATTTTTCCACATTCCGCTCCGCGCTGCGGGACAATTCATCCAGCGTCGCGTACATCTCTTCCACGGAACTGGCCTGCTCCGTGGCGCCCTGAGCCAAAGACTGTGAACTGCTCGAAAGCTGTTCCGCATTATCCGAAATTCGGTGCTCGGCCTGATTGATCTGTCCCAAAGCCGCAGAGATCGTTGTCGTAAAGCTGTTGACCGATTCCTCAATCGAACGAAAATCTCCGATAAAAGGCACCGATGTATGTACGTCGAAATTCCCTTTTGATAATTGATCCATTACCCGGTTAATATCCGCCACATAACTGTGAATCTGCTCCAGAGACTCCCGCAGAGTACGCGACAGATCTCCCAGCTCATTCTCGGCCTCATAAGAGATATCCAAATCCAGACGTCCCTCCTGAAGAGGACGGCTGCTTTCCGTGATGGTAATGATCGGCTTCACCACCTGCCGCAGCACATACTGCACCAGGCTCAGCAGGCAGGCCAGCGCCAGAACCAGACATACCGCGCAGGTAAGATGCATAATCAGGATCGTACGCTCCAAGCGGGCCTGGCTCGCCTCGCTCAGTTCCGTCCCCTCTTCGATCACCTGATCCAAAAGCCCTACCAGTGTCGTCAAGTTCGACTGGATCGTATCCTGAAAATACGCCTGTGCCTGTTCCGGCTCGGTTCCCAGCATATCCAGCACATATGTGGCCGACTCATGCAGTTCCTTATGCAAAGGTTCCAACTGAGACCGAAGCGACAGTACCGTCTCATTGTCGGTTCCGGCTTCCCCGTAGATCCACTGCCCTAACACGCAGGTGGTCGGATCGATACTTCCGGTAAATTCCGTTCCGGCATACAATGCGTTGCTCAGGCCGGAGGACCAGCGATAATGGGCCGTCTCCGCCTTCTGAGCCCTGTCTAAAAGCGCGTTCGCCTGAGCATTGGAAGCTTCAATCCGCTGAATGTTAAAAATATTAAAGGTCGTCACAAAGCTGAATAAAATCACGGAAGCGAGTGCGGCAGCCACCCGAATCCAGACCATTCTTTTAATACTCTTACGCATATGCAAGCATCCTTTCTTTTTGTATAGATTCATTATACTGTTGTTCTTTTGAATTGGCAAGAGTTAAATTCACCCTCAAAGAGGTCTTTTATTCCTCTTCCAGCAGCCTCTTATAATAATTCCCCGTGTGATGCAGTACCGCCGCCGGATTATGACACAACACCCGGTCCTTTGTCACCAGCGTGGTACACAATGCGTCCGAATATTTATAGAACAGGCTGTCATGCCCTACGCACAAACCGATCACTACATTAAAATCCGTCCCCGCCGCGTTTAACAGCTTCGCCTGCAAAATCGGGTTGCACATATTTACGCCCATTTCCTCACATTTCGGATCGATCCCAATGCTGCTTTTTTTCCGGGTTCCTACTTTGCAGGCAGCTCCGTAGACTTCCAGCCCGTGAGCCCGGAATATCTGCGCCGCAACCCTAGCCTCTTGAATCAACCCCGCGCAGGTGGCGATTCCGAGCTTCCGATAACCCATCTCCTTCGCAAACTGTACGATCTCCTCCACACGGGTCATTTTGCAATAATGTTCTGCCTCCACTTTTGCCGATATGCAGGCCACCTTATTGTTCTCCGGATCCTGATAAAGATCCATAGCCTCCTTCATCACTTCCGGATTCATGTTCGTCGTCAGACAAAAATCCGGAAAACTCTTAGTCCCGTGATTACAGTTCACGACCCCGCAATCAATACAACTGCATTCCCGCTTTTCTCCTTCCATACCGCGCTACCTCTCCTTTTTTATTATAACAAAAGCCTTTAAAAATTCAGCGGATCTCTCCCGATAAAATCGGTTTCACTGAATCTCTTCTATATAGTATACATAATCCAACGTATTCAGCACTTCTATGATCTCACCGTGCGTTTTAAACTTTTTTAATTTTTTGTCCGTAATCGTCAACGCCATGGAAAACACGCTCAATCCCGAATTTAAGTAGGCCGGGTTCGATTCGATATCATCGATCTTCAATCCCAGTTTGCGAATTGTCGTGATAAAATTCTGCAGATCGTGCCGATCCTTCAGCTCCAGATGAAGCACAAAATGATTCGACCGATCCTTCAGATATGTCTCGACCGCCGGAAGGAAACCGAGACAACAGATCATCGCCGCAAAATTGACGCACGCCGCGGTATAAAAGCCGGCCCCCACAATAAAACCGGTAATGCTGCAAAACCACAAAGCTACCGATGTCGTCAGCCCCTTAATCTGATTTTTGGAACTGTACAGAATCGAATAACTGCTGATAATGGCGATCCCGATCGCCGCCGCCGCGGAAATCGTCACGGCCGACGCTCCCCAGACCGCCGCCGTATAAGAATCCAGCAGCATGGCCGACGTCGAAGCCACGGAGACAAGAATAAACGTGCGCAGACCGGCCGAATGCAACTTATTCGCTCGCTCGCATCCCACAACGGCGGCAAAAAAGAAAGAAAGGCCCACCCGAAAAAGAATCACTTCAATGCCTAATAAATCGCTCATCCTCTTATCCCCCTATCTTCGATTCAAAAATCTTCGGTTGCGAAGCTGTCCGATCGCTTCATACTGTTCTTCCGCCGCCTGAGTAAAGGCCAGCTCCTCCTCGGACAGGTACGTTAAATTCGAAGGCGGAAGTTCCTCCTGAATCTTCTGAAGCTGTTCCAGCAAAACTTCCACAGGCGGCCTGGGTTCCCCGGCCTCGTTTACCTCCGGTACGGCCGCGGCTTCTTCCCACGGATTCGTATAGGATTTTGACAGATAAAGAGACAATTTTGCGCAGGCCGGACCGATCATCTCGTATAACACGCTGGACGCCATGATAATTGTCTGCAAATCACCCCCGATCTCCGGCCCCAGGCTCCTCACGCACAACGCGGCAAGTCCGATCGCCACTCCCGCCTGCGGAACCAGGGCAAGCCCGAGATAATTGCGAACCTCCCTGGGTTTCCCCACGCACAGACAGCCGATATACGCCCCAAGGTACTTCCCCGCAATGCGGATAACAAAATACAGCACGCCCACACCGAGAAGCGAAAAGCTCCCGATATGGTTTGATATTGTCAATATTGGTTGACACTTTTTTTACAAGGATATCAATGCCTAAGCGGCAGCATCCAGAGATTCATAGTATCTCTGTCGTTTGACCATAGGAGGGAGCCCCTTATTGGCGGAGCATATCCTCCTGTTGTTCC
>JAAWBX010000027.1 GCA_022792885.1 Lachnospiraceae bacterium | reverse complement strand
TCCGACCCTGACCGATGCCGATGGCCCGATCTTCCAGGCAGATGAGTGAGGCGTACTGGACGTACGCCGATCGAAGATAACGCAGAAGATCGGGTCATCGGCACGGTTCAGGGCGTGTGTGCTCTTGTCAAGCGACGGTATTTGCTCTTTATTATGCTATCATTTCCGTGAAACAATCGCTTCGTCGATACGATTGTATCAGCATCTTTTCTTGGTGTCAATAGGAGGCAGGGAAATGAGACAAACCCCGAAAAATGTATCACCGATGAGCAATGAAGGGCGCAATGCTTATGTGATGGAACACATAACGAAATCGCTTTTGGCGTTATTGGAAAATAAAAGGATCGAAGATATTTCCATTCGTGAACTATGTGAGAATGCCGGCATCGGACGGGCCTCTTTTTATCGTAATTTTAACAGTAAGGAAGATATTCTGAAAGCGTATATCAATCAGTTGTTTGGCGTATGGAAAAACGAATGGAAGAAAAACGACAGCCTTCCTCTCAGTTACGGCATCGGCATGATATTCGAGCATTTCGAACAGCACAAAGCCTTTTACCGCCTTTTGAATGAACGCCGCCTGATTTATCTATTAAAAGACGTTATTTTAGACATTGTGGAATTAAAACCGGATTTGCCGAAAAGCGAGGTCTACGCGAAAGCATTTGTTGCATATAGTCTATATGGCTGGATTGAAGTATGGTTCCGGAGGGAAATGCAGGAATCCGCAGAAGAAATGAAACGGCTGTTCCAAAACCCGTTGTTTTCCTCATAAAAATACCTCTCAGGCAGCTTTGGGTTACTTCCGTCGTCTGCCTAAGAGGTATCTTATTACTTATGTTTTATCGCCGTCCTCTTTATGCGATTCCGCCGGTTTCGGAAGACGCTCTTCCCGCCTTATATAATCCGCGAGAATCCAGATAAACTCCTGACACCTCGGCGGTTTTTCCAAATCTTTACCGGCCAGCTCCTTCAGCAGCTTTTTATTCCCGCTTTTCCAGATCACCCGGATCAGAGTCGTAATATCTCTGCGCACATTCTCCTCTGCCGTTTTATTCTTTTTCGCTACATCGATATAAACGATCTTCATACAGGTTTTCAGGCTCTCGTCCCGGCTCACCATAAACGCCGCATCCATGACCCAGCCGAAACCGCTGTAGCTTTCATTGACTCCTAAATGATATAATTGCGTCCGAAGCTTTTCCCTTTTTATTTCCATTCCGCCGTTATCCTTTACCCTCTTTTAGTTCAGGTATACCGGAATTTCTTTTCCCCGGGCAAGCACAAACAGGTAACAGAATCTGTCCGCAAAATATTTGTCAGAATTTGGAAGCCTTTTCGTTTTATATCCTTATTGATATTAAGTAAAACAAACAAAAACCGGGCATCCCCAGGAACATCAACATTCCCAAAGAAACCCGGTTTACTAAAGGGGAGGATAAGTATACTTCTCTTTTGTGATATTGGTAGTATACCCGCTTCCCTGCCCTTTATTCAAAAACCGGATTCTTTTTTTTAAAAAAGCAGCGGGGAAAGTTCGGGGAAATTCGGGAAAAAGCGGAAAAAAACGGAAAGATTCGCCGAAAAACGATTGACAAACGAACGACAGCCGCTATAATAAAAATAACATTTGAATCAATATGTCTTCAGGGCAGGGTGCAATTCCCGATTGGCGGTACAGTCCGCGCGCGTATTACGCAAGATTTGGTGCAATTCCAAAACCAACAGTAAAAGTCTGGATAAAAGAAGATGTGTTACAAATCCGTGCAGGATTCGCAGAAACAACGAATCCTTAAAAAGCGCCGGGATCGCCGGCCTGAAAGACACTGAATTTTTAACACCTGAAAGACATGGGCTTTCAGGTGTTTTCTATTCTTACTTTCAGGAGGTACTCTTATGAACGCAAACACAAAGAAACTCGTCATCATCGGCATGCTCTGCGCGATCGCCTACGTGGTCATGTTCGTCGGCCGGTTCCCGGTCGTTCTCTTCCTCAAATACGACCCGAAGGACGTTATCATCACCATCGGAGGTTTCCTCTACGGCCCCCTGGCCTCGGCTCTCGTCTCCGTCGTCGTATCGGCCATTGAGATGTTCTCGACCAGCGAAACCGGTATCATCGGCCTGATCATGAATATTCTCTCCAGCTGCAGCTTCGCCTGCACGGCCGCCTGGATCTACAAAAAAAATCATACCTTAAAAGGCGCCGTAACCGGACTGATCGCCGGCTGCGCCGCTATGACCGCGATTATGCTTCTCTGGAATTACCTGATCACGCCGATCTACATGGGCTACCCCAGACAAGCCGTAGCCGAGCTCCTGCTTCCGGCCTTCTTGCCCTTCAACCTCTTAAAAGGCTGTTTAAACGCAGCCATCACCATGCTTCTGTACAAACCCGTCGTCACGGCCCTGCGGCGTTCCGGCCTGATCGAGAGCGCTTCCGGCGAACCCGCAAAAAGAGAGCACCATGTCGGCGTTATGCTGGTATCCGTTCTGGTTCTGATCACCGTCATCGTCCTGATGCTGGTATTAAAAGGCGTGATCTGAGATCGCTCACATCACACCATTTCCTGACACAGTTCCAGGAAAGACCGTATCAGCGGGCTGATTCATTTATTTTTATGGTGAGCGCAAACCGCTGAAATTTTCGTGTGAGAAACGGCAGTCGGGATTTCGACCAGTCCGCCGCGTTCCGTCTGATCGAGGAATTGTGCCTCTCGAAAGGTATCGAAGGCATTCGGATCGACACCGACTTTCCCAATAAACGGATGCAGCATATTTTAATAAAAAACGGATTTTCCCCGTGCGGAACCGTCGTTTTCCAGGGAAGCCCCAAGCCGGCCTACGATAAAATCCTGCCGAACGGAAACAAACGCCGGCCGTAAAAATTACTCCGATTCCCGAAACCTTCTCGCATCCTCACAGAGAAGTTCCTTAAGCTTCCCTGCCGCCGCGCCGAACGCCCGCTTGGGATCGTACACCAAGCAGACCGAACGTCTCGGAATCGTTTCCCGCAAAGGGATCTCGACGATTTGTCCCCGGGCGATAGCCTCCCCGGCAAACTCCCGGGGCAAAAACCCGATCCCCAGACCTCTCGCTATCATCGGCAGGATCAGATCGGCCGTGCCCACTTCAATATCCGGCGACAGCTCCAGGCCATGGCTTTGGTAAAACCGGTCGTAAAACAAATATGTATTGGTATTTTTCTCCAGACAGATCAGGGAATAGTCGTCCAATTCTCTCAAGGAACGCGCTTTCTTCGCAAACTCCGAAAACGCCGGTCCGCCGGCCAGAATATCCGAAAACGTTTTCAGCCGGACTTCCGAAAACTCCGGATGTTTTTCCACCGGCGTCGTGATCACGGCAAAATCCACCTGACCGTTTTTCAAAGCCGGCAAAGCCTGAAGAACCGAATAATTATAAATCTTCAGACGGACGTCCGGATAACGCTCGTGAAAATCCCCCAGGCGGTCCAGAAGATACAAATGCAAAGCCGTCTCGCTGGTGCCGACCAGAATGCTTCCGCCCTGAAGTTTTGCATTTCCGGCCAATTCCTCCTCCCCCAGCCGGATCTGTTCAAAAGCGACCGCCACATGGCGGTAAAGCTGCTCTCCTTCCGCCGTGAGAACGATCCCCTTGTTCGTCCGGTTCAAAAGACGACACCCCAGTTCCCGCTCCAGATGGCCCATCACCCGGCTCACGTTGGGCTGGCTGCTGAAAAGCGCCTCCGCCGCCCGCGTCAGATTCCGGTATTTTGCCACATAATAGAAAATCCGGTAATACTCATAATTCACAGCCATGGTTTCTCCATATCAATTTTATATTGTAAACATATCAACAATACATTTTTCAAATTTCACAATTCCGAGTATAATACCTGAGAACGAAAAAGTCAAAAAATACAGGAAAGAGGGAACCCAACATGAACCAAGATCTGACTCAGGGCGCGCCCGGACGGGTACTCTGGCGCTTCTGTCTGCCGCTGTTCGGCAGTATCCTTTTCCAGCAGCTTTACAACATCGCCGACAGCCTGGTAGCCGGCAAATTCGTCGGGGAAAACGCTCTGGCAGCCGTCGGCAACAGCTACGAAGTCACCCTGATCTTCCTTGCCTTCGCCTTCGGCTGCAACATCGGCTGCTCCGTAATCGTCTCCCGCTTTTTCGGAGGCGGTAAATACGCCGTCATGAAAACCGCCGTCTTCACCACGCTGATTTCCGGTGTGGTTCTGTGCGCCGTCCTTATGGTCTCCGGTTTTACGCTGGGAAGTTTCCTCCTGAAACAGATCCACACACCGACCGAGATTTTTAAAGATTCGCTTCTTTACCTGAATATTTATATCCTGGGACTGCCGTTTCTGTTTTTCTATAACATCGCCACCGGCATTTTCTCGGCGCTCGGGGATTCAAAAACGCCGTTCTTTTTCCTGGCCGCCTCCTCCCTGTCCAACATCGCCATGGATATCTGGTTTGTCACGACCTTCCGAATGGGCGTGGCGGGCGTCGCCTGGGCCACGTTCCTCTGTCAGAGCGTCAGCTGCCTTCTGGCTCTCGCGTTCGTCCTAAAACGCCTGGCCTCCATAAAAACAAAAGAACCGGTTTCCCGGTTCTCCTGGCCGATCTTCGGGCAGATCGCCCGAATCGCCGTTCCCAGCATCCTGCAGCAGAGCTTTATTTCCGCAGGCAACATCATCCTGCAGGGAGTGATCAACCGTTTCGGCGCCGGTGTGATCGCGGGGTACTCCGCTTCCGTAAAGTTAAACAACCTGGTTGTCACCTCGTTTACGACATTGGGAAACGGGATCTCCAACTATACGGCGCAAAACATCGGCGCCGGGAAGCTCCCCCGAATCCGGCAAGGCTTCAAAGCCGGCGTTTCAATCGTCTGGCTGCTCTGCCTTCCGCTCGTTTTCGCCTACTTTTTCTTCGGGTCCGGCCTGATGCGGCTGTTTATGGACCGGCCCACCCAAACGGCGGTCGAGACCGGCGCGCAGTTTTTAAAGATCTTATCCCCCTTCTACTTTGTCGTCTCCGTCAAGCTGATCGCCGACGGAATCTTGCGGGGCGCCGGACACATGGGGAAATTTATGACCGCGACGTTTACCGATCTGATCCTGCGCGTGATTCTGGCCGTCCTCCTGTCCGGCCTTCTGAAAAACCCGGTCGGCATCTGGTACGCCTGGCCCGTCGGCTGGAGTACCGCGACCGTTCTGTCCGTGTACTTCTACCGCCGCGGCCCCTGGCATGAGAACGAACCGCTTAAAACTCCGGCCTCACCGCTCTAATTCTTAAAACTGTGAATCGGGGCCGGAATCCGCCCGTCCCGATTCACAAACCGTTCACAGCCGAAACCGTTCACCGGCATGATCGGCGCGCGTCCCAAAAGGCCGCCGAACTCCGCCGTCTCGCCGACCCCTTTCCCGATCACCGGGATAATACGGACCGCCGTCGTCTTCTGATTGATCATTCCGATCGCCGCTTCATCCGCCAAAATCCCCGCGATCGTCGAAGCTTTCGTGTCCCCCGGCACGGCGATCATATCCAGTCCCACCGAACAGACGCAGGTCATAGCCTCCAGTTTTTCCACGGTAAGAGCCCCATCCTGAACCGCTTCGATCATCCCCTGGTCCTCGCTGACCGGAATAAACGCGCCGCTCAAACCTCCGACGTAAGAAGAAGCCATCACGCCTCCCTTTTTCACCTGATCGTTTAAGAGCGCCAGCGCCGCCGTCGTTCCCGGCGCGCCGGCCCGTTCCAGGCCGATCTCTTCCAGAATCCCGGCCACGCTATCGCCAACGGCCGGCGTCGGAGCCAGGGAAAGATCAATGATGCCAAAAGGCACGTCAAGGCGTCTCGAAGCTTCCCGCGCCACCAACTGTCCCACTCTCGTGATCTTAAACGCCGTCTTTTTTATGGTTTCGCAGAGAATCTCAAACCCCTGTCCGCGAACGGATTCCAGCGCGCGTTTCACCACGCCCGGACCGCTGACTCCCACGTGGATAACCGCGTCCGCCTCCGTTACGCCGTGAAACGCGCCGGCCATAAACGGATTGTCGTCCGGCGCGTTGCAGAACACGACCAGCTTGGCGCAGCCAAGGGAATCCCGGCTTTTTGTCGCCTCCGCCGTCTCCCGGATAATACTTCCCATCAAACGTACCGCGTCCATGTTCAGACCGGTCTTCGTTGAACCCACATTCACGGAACTGCAGACCAGCTCCGTGACCGAAAGGGCCTCCGGTATGGAACGGATCAGATTTTCCTCCGCCGGCGTCATCCCCTTGGACACTAAAGCGCCGTACCCGCCGATAAAATTCACGCCGACTTCCCCGGCCGCCCGGTCCAGCGTCCGGGCGATCGAGACAAAATCCTCCGGCGAACGGCAGGCGCTTCCGCCCACCAGAGCGATCGGAGTTACGGAGATTCGCTTATTTACGATCGGAATCCCGTATTCTTTGGAGATCTCCTCGCCCACGGACACCAGATCGCGCGCCCGGTTCGTGATCTTCTCATAGATCGCCCGGTTCAGCTTGTCCGGGTCATCGCTGATACAGTCCAGCAAACTGATCCCCATTGTGATCGTGCGGACATCCAGATTATCCTGATCGATCATCTGGTTTGTCTCATTTACCTCGTAAATATTGATCATCCGCTCTCACCTTCCTTATATTCTGTGCATGCTGTTAAAAATATCTTCGTGCTGCGTCCGGATCGTCACGCCGATCTCACTGCCGATCCCGTCCAGATCGTCCGAGATCTCGCTGGTATTCTTAGAGGACGCCGAGGTATCCACGATCATCATCATATTAAAATATCCCTGAACAATCGTCTGGGAAATATCCAGAATGTTCATTTTATTTTCCGACAGATACGTACAGATCTTCGCGATGATCCCCACCGTATCCTTCCCCACCACCGTAATAATTGTTTTTTCCATCTCCGTCTCCTTCCTGCTCTGCCGCCTCTTCGTCAACGCGCAGACGCCCCGCCTCCGGCGGTATGTATCTACCGGGACGTCTCCCGAATCTCGCCGGCTTTCGTCAAAGCCAGCTTCGTAATAACCGGACCCGTGATCTCGTAAATAACCGTCGCGCACAAAATAATCGCCCGAATCTCGGCCCCGTACTCCGGCACCACGGCCATGACCACGCCGGATAGGCCGATCGCCACGCCCGCCTGCGGAATCAGGGTAAAACCAAGGTACTTCTGCACCGCCGGCTCCGCGCGGGAAAGTCTGGCCCCTACCCAGGTTCCCGCCATCTTGCCGATAACCCGGAATATCACATAAATAATCCCCACAATTCCCACCGTCGGGATGATACGGATATTCAAATCCACCCCCGAAAGCAGGAAAAACAACATAAACAAGGGCGGCGTCATCTGATCCACCGACGAAAAAACCTTATCGCCAGCGTTTGAAAGGTTCACGAACATCGCGCTCATCGCCATACAGGAAAGCAGGGAGGAGAGCCCCAGCATGTCCGCGACGCCGACGCATAAAAACACCATGCCGACGGCGATCGACAGACGGTTGCCCTTGCTGTGAAACCACTTCATCAGAAGCGACAGGAAGAACCCCAGCACCGCGCCAAAAACCAGCGCTCCGACGATCTCAACCACCGGATCCAGAAGCGTCATCCAGATATTCATATCCCCGCTCGCCGTGATCGATTTGGCAAGCGCAACGGAAATCCCGAAAAACATCAGCGCCGTCGCGTCGTCGATCGCCACCACCGGAAGCAGAGTCTGCGTCACGGGCCCGTCCGCTTTATACTGGCGCACCACCATCAAGGTAGCCGCCGGCGCCGTAGCCGCCGCGATCGCGCCCAAACACAAAGCAAACGGAAGCTCCTGTCCGAACAAAACCAGCGCCAGAACCACGGAAACAACCGCTAAAAAAGATTCCAAAATCGCGATCACAACCGGCGCCCTGCCTACCTTTTTCAAATAATCCAGCTTAAACTCGGCTCCGATGGAAAAAGCGATAAAGCCCAGCGCCATCTCCGAAACAATGCCGAAACCTTCCGCCGCCTCCGCAGGAATCAGGTTCAGCACATAAGGCCCGATCAGAATGCCGATCACCAGATAACCGGTCACACTGGGCAACTTCAGGGGTTTCACCAGTTTTCCTCCGAAAAGGCCGGCAAAAAGGCAGATCGCCAGATACGTCAAGATATTAAAATTCACTTTTTCTCACCGAGCCCTTCCACAAATGTCACCGGCACGGCAAAAATAATTCCCGAATTGGGTTTATTCAAATTCCCAACCACCTTATGGATAGCCTCCTTTACCGATTCTACTTTTTCATCCTCCAACACAAAAAACATGGTCTTGCTGCTCTCCTTCTCCCCTTCATCCTGCACAATGCGGCGCAACATGCCGAAAAACGGAAGGTCCTCATACTCCGCCAGAGCTCTCGCCATACCGGTACTGTCGATAATCGTACCGCCATGAACGCCCGCCTCCGCCAGCGTATGAATCAATTTATTCACAAGTTCCACATGTTTTAACACCACAAATAACGCCTGCATTCGAACACCTCCTTAAATTTGCCGGAGGACAGACTTCGCACGCTGCCCTCCGGCTTTCGACTTTCTACATCTTACCCCCATTGCGAAAAGATGTCAATACTACCGTTTGCCGGAAGAGGGCCCTATCATTTTCCGCGCAATTCCAAACAAAAGGAACATACCGGCCCAGCCGATCATCGGGTAAATATGATGAATCAGTGTTTCAAAAGGAAGGAGGCTGCACAAAAAAGCCGCGCCCAGAAGCAGAAGGACCAGCCGGGAGAAACCGGCGCTTTTTTCCTCCCGATACATCCGCGTCAAAGCCCACAGAGAAGGAACCGCCGTCGTGTAGATCTCGCTGATCAAAATCAGGGAAAATACATATCCGAAAAAGGGATGCAGACGGTCCGCCAGATATAACATCGGAATGCTGACCCCCTCCATCGCCGGAAAAGACGTCAGCAAAGCCCCGTTCATAAAAAACGCCGCTACCCCGTAAGCTACCGTCCCCATTACGCTCCCGCCCCCGGCCTCCCGGGCCGAAGCTGCGTGAGCCCCCATCCCGGCAAAAAACGCCAGCGACATCGTCAGATTAAAAGACGTATACAAAACGGCGGACAGCCACCAGCTTCCGGCCGCCCTCGTCACCTCGGCCCGCTCCATAAAAACATAAGCCTCAAAAAGTCCGACCTCCGGGTGAAGAACCCGGTCAATACAGATAATCAGCGTAAATAAAATGGTAAACGGCCCCAAAAAACCGATGATCTCCACCAGCTTATCCAGCCCCATAACGACCGTCAGATAGATCGGAATCAGAATCAAAAGACGGCCGGCGTAAGGGTTCCAGCCGTAATACTCTTCCATCGCCGTTCCCGCTCCCGAGACCATCACAATCAGCGTGGAAAACAAAATAACCGGCATCAGAAAACCAAACAGGCGGCCGGCCTTCTCCCCGCAGTAGTAACGAAGCACTCCGACCGGGGTTTCCTCCTTCCGCTCATAACTGTCCCGCATGACCCGCTCCACGAGCACCGCCAGACCCGCGATCGAGAGCCCCAGCCCCAAAAATCCGAAACGCCCGTAAGCGGCAAAAAACTGCAGAATTTCCTGCCCGGTGGCATACCCGGACCCGATCAGACAAGCTACCACCGCTCCCGCGCAGATCAGCAGCCTCTCCTTCTTCTCCGTTCCCTGAATCATAAAAACCGGCATCCCATCCGTCTTTCTTAAGACAATGTATGCCGGTTCTCTTTCAAACTTTCCTTCTTCCCACCGCGGCGCAGATCAGCAGCAGAACATCCGTCTCCCGTAATACATACCGCCTCCGCCGCAGCACAGATTGCAGAATAAATTCAGCAGAAGCAGCCTGCAGCACAGATTGTCCGCGCCGGCCATGGGCCGGCCGTAGGGCGTCCCCATCTGCTGATACCATCCGCCTCCGCCTTCCATCCGCTGCTTCAAACTCTGATACTGCAGGTTGCCCGGTTCCATCTGAGCCGCCTTTCTCGCGTGCTCCAGCGCCGCCACGTTATTGCCCAGACCGGAATTGGCCACGGCGCTCAGGAAATACCATCTGGCCGTCCTCTCGCTCATCCCGTTCAACACGTTTAAGGCCTCCCGATAATGGCCGCCGGCGATGTAGTTGTTCGCCGCGTTTAAATGCATGCCGTATTCATCCGTTCCCTGATTCGCCCCGCCGGGATTCCCGTACCCGCCGAAAGAACCGAAACCTCCGAACGGCCCGAAACCGCCAAAGGAACCAAAACCTCCGAACGGATCCCGGTTCTGCCCGTATTCCCCGGTTCCTCCGTAATTTCCGGCGTAACCCTGCTCACGCTCCCTCATAATCTGCTCATATGCCTGCTGCACTTCCTTAAACTTCTCCTCCGCCGTGGCCGCGTCGGGATTGTTCACATTGGCGTCCGGATGATATCTGCGGCTTAAATTCCGATAAGCCCGTTTCACCTCGTCATCGCTTGCGTTCCGGGCAACTCCCAGGACCTTATAGGGATCTGACATCATGAATCCGTCTCCTTTTTCCTTCTTTTCTCATTTGTGACTTCAAACTTAAGCCACACGCCGGAATACAAAATATTCCGCAGAATTTCCGTATAATCTACAATCGGTAGCCGCTCAAACGCCCGGCAGCATTCGGCCATCATCATGGTCAGTATATTCCGGCACCGCTCTTCCCACCCCTCGCCCGAATACCAAGTTAAAAACGGATTGTAACGGCCCGTCTCTCTGTCTTTCTCCAAATCCTCATACGCATCCATCAGATAAATAAACTTGCCCAGATAAAATCCCATCCGACGCAAATCCCGGCTCCAGGCATCCTCCTCCGGCGAAAACACCTCCGCCGTGATCTCCCCGAAGTACCCGGCCGCCCGGTCGATATCCCTCTCGTTCTCCCTCTCGCATTCCGAGATGGAGGCCAAGTTCTCCCGAATCCGCTCCGCTTTTACCGGGTAACGCCCGGAAGCCTGTAAAAAGGCCTTCTTCAGCGCGCCCGACATCACTGCTTTGGAATATTTTTTCTCGTCTTTCCAGTCGTCCAGGCATTGATGGTAGGCAAGAAGCACATTCATATCCGCCGCGTATTCCGTATATCGGTTGATCCGCGTTACATGCCTCTGAAGCGGATGCGCCGTGCATTTCGTCTCGCCGAGCGCCGTCTCCGGCTCGTAAAGGGCCGTCAAAAGCAGCGTCAGAAACGTGCAGTCGTAAGTCAGCGTCATCTGCCCCGCTTTCTTATACCGATCCTTCAATACCCGACACAACCCGCAGTAAAACGAGCGATACATGTCAAAATCTTTGAATCTCAGTTCCGGTTGATTGACCGTGATATAACCAAACACAAGCATAACCTCTTTTCTTCTGCCGGTACTGCTACCATGATATACGGCAAATTTCCTTTTGTCAAACCTCTTGTATCACCAGAACGGCCGAATACCCTCCGTCCGCGATTCTTCCGGCCACACTGTGCATGTAATGCCTGGGGTCTATGACGTCGATCTCTTCATAATAAGGAATCAGGAAAGGCAACAGACAGTTGGCATAGGAATCCTTGATCACCAGCAGCCTTCCCTCTCCGGCGTATGCTCCTTCGGACGTGTTTTTTATCGTCAAAAAGCCGTAATTCCCTCCGAAAAAAACGCTGTAAGGATCCCTTCCCTCCCGTTCCTCCCGGACCAGATAGCCGTCCCGCGCCTCCGACGGGCCCCCAAGACTGACTTCACAGGTCACGCCGGGCAAAAACATATGCACAAGCTCGTCCGGCTTGGCCGTCAGGGCGGGCGCCTTCGCGTACAGGGTCCCGTAAAATCCTTCGTTTAAAATTTCCCTCCGAAAATCCTCCCGGGGCGCGATTCCTTCCCCGACCGCCGAAAGAAACGCCCCGGCGCCCAGGTAAGCGCCCTCCATGGTCCAGTGATGATCGGTCCGGAAATACAGATATCGCTCCTTCTCCGCCCGAAGCCGCTCCCGGCAGTCCAACACGACCGCTCTCCCTTCCATGCGGCGTAAAACCTCGGCGAACGTCTCCTCCTGCCTCTCCTCGGCCGCCGCGGCCGGCAGACGTTCCGGATAAATTTCACTGTTTAACGGCACCGGCAGAATGTAAACGTCCGTAACGCCCGCCGCCGCTTCCGCGTAAGCTTCCCAGGCCGCCAACGTTTTTTCCAGCGCCCTTGGATCCGGCTCATAATGCTGCCAGTAGCTTCCGTCCTTATAGTACACGCCGTTTAAAAGCGTCCGCCCTTCCAGACGTTCCACCATGGTCTTCAGAAAAACCAGCTCCTCTTTCCCGCCCACATGATCGGCCAGCCAGGCGTCCGTATCATCCATAAACGCCCCGCTCAGCAAAGACGAGAAACTCCATTCCGGCTTGTCCGCCAGATACCGCTTCTCCCTCTCCGAGAAAACCTTTCCCGACGAAAAACAGGTTCCCGCCAAAAGCGCTCCCAACATCAGAAAAAATACGACGATCGTCCTTTGATCCCGTTTCATTTGAACGCCTCCTTAAAATCGAAAATACAAAAACGGGTTGTAAGCGCCCGAAGCCAGGTATGCCGCCGATAAGAGAAAAAACAGCCAGTAAAAACGGCCGCACTTATCCCGGAAACACGGCGTACTGCCCAGAAAACACAGGCCGAATAAAAAGCCGTAATTGCGCAGATAATGCAGGCTCATGGCGTTGGCGGCCGGCAGATCCGCCGCGAAAAACAAAATCTTTATCCGCTCCCACAAAGGAAACAAACCCTCCGCCGAAAACAGCACCCAACCGATCAGAACGAAAAAAACCGTATACAGATGCCGTCCGAATCCCGGCAGTTTCCTCAACGTCTCCTTCAGGAAAAATTTTTCCAGTATCAGAAGAATGCCGAAATAAAGACCCCAGAAGAGAAAATTCCATCCGGCTCCGTGCCACAGCCCGGTAAGCCCCCAGACGATCAGGATATTCCGTACCTGTTTCCCCGCGCCTCCCCGGTTGCCTCCCAGCGGAATATAAAGGTAATCCCGAAACCACGATCCCAGGGAAATATGCCAGCGCCGCCAAAATTCCGTAATGCTTCTCGAAAGGTACGGATAATTAAAATTCTCCTCAAAATGAAAGCCAAACATACGTCCCAGCCCGACCGCCATATCGGAATAACCGGAAAAATCAAAATAAATCTGGAAAGCGAAGGCCAGCATTCCCAGCCACAGCGTCGCCGTACTCTGACTGCCGCCCAGCGCGCAGATCTCCCGGTACAGATCCCCCATCGGATTCGCCAGCAGGACCTTTTTTCCCAGGCCGGTACAAAAATACCGGACCCCTTCCGCAAATGCTTCCACCGTCTCCGTGCGCGCCTCAAGCTCGTGCGCCACCTGCCGGTAGCGCACGATCGGTCCCGCAATCAACTGGGGAAACAACGACACATACGCGGCCAGCGTCAGAAAACGGTCCTGCACCGGGACCTCCCCGCGATACACGTCGATCACGTAAGACATAACCTGGAACGTATAAAAAGAGATCCCCAGAGGCAGCGGCAGAAGTCCCGTATATTTAAAGAAACCCAGAAGTCCCAGATTCAGCGCGCAATCCGCCGCCAGGACGCGCCTCGCCCGTCCCGTCCCCCCGGCCTCCCTCAAACGCCCGATCCGGCGGGCCATTTCATAATTTACCCAAACGGAAGCGATCATCAAAAGAACATACACCGGCTCGCCCCAGGCGTAAAAAATCAGGCTGAAAAAAAACAAAATCCCGTTCCGCCACGCGGTCGGCGCCGCGTAATAAGCCGCCAGAACCGCCGGCAAAAAAACAATTAAAAACGTAAAGCTGCTAAATACCATAATTCCCGATTCCCTTTTTTCCCGTTTCGGAGTATAGTATACTTAAATCACGGTTTCAGATACAAAAACCGAAAGGAGGTTTCCCTCATGAAAAAATCTCTCCGCGTCCTGAGTCTGGCCGCCGCCCTTTTGTTGATCGGTCTTCTCCTCGCCGGCCTGGCTTTCGCTTTCTCAGGCGCAGCCTGGTCCGGCCCCGCGGCTCTGTCCTGCCTGCTCGCCGTTTTTGTCCTGTCCGTCCTCCTTTACGGAATCGGAATTTTACAAAAACATCAGAAAAAGAAAGATCCATCTTAAAAACTGCCGGCGGGAAACACCCCGCCGGCAGGCTTTTTACCGATAAATGATCTCGTCCCGTCCCGGTCCGTTCGACACCATCGAGATCGGAACGCCGATCAGTTCTTCTATCCGTTCAATATATCTCCGGCAGTTCTCCGGCAATTCTTCATACTTACGAATCCCGCGGATCTCGCACTTCCAGCCCGGCAGCCTCTCGTAAACCGGCTTCGCCTTCTCAAGCTGCGCCGTCGTCGGGAAATCCGACGACACCAGGCCGTCGATCTCATAACCCACACAGATAGGCAGTTCGTCCAGATACCCCAACACGTCCACCACCGTCAGAACCACTTCCGTCGCCCCCTGAATCCGGCATCCGTAACGGGTAGCCACCGCGTCAAACCATCCCATCCGCCTGGGCCGCCCGGTCGTCGCGCCGAATTCGCCGCCGTCGCCGCCGCGCTTCCTCAGTTCGTCCGCCTCGTCCCCGAAAATCTCGCTGACAAAAGCCCCCGCTCCCACCGAGCTGGAATAAGCTTTCACCACCGCCGTAATCTGCTTGATTTCATAGGGCGGTATCCCGGCTCCGATGGCGCCGTAAGCCGCCAGCGTAGAGGAGGAGGTAACCATCGGGTAGATCCCGTGATCGGGATCCTTCAAAGAGCCAAGCTGACCCTCCAGAAGAATATTCTTCCCCGCTCTTAAAGCTTCATACAGATACGCCGATACGTCGCACACGTAAGGGCGCACCATCTCCCGATAAAAAATCAACGTCTGATATACCTCTTCCGGCTTTAATCCCGGCTGATGGTACAGATGTTCAAACAACACATTCTTCATCTCGCATACCCGCGCGACTTTCTCCCTCAGCTCCTTCTCGTCTCCGAAAAGTTCGCTGACCTGAAAACCGATCTTGGCGTATTTATCCGAATAAAAAGGAGCAATGCCGGACTTTGTCGAACCAAACGACTTCCCTGCCAGCCTGGCCTCCTCATAGGTATCCAACAAAATATGATAAGGCATCAGAAGCTGCGCGCGGTCGGACACCAGAACCTTCGGCGTAGGAACCCCTTCCTTCTCCAGCTCCTGAATCTCATTCAACAGATAAGGGATATTCAACGCTACCCCGTTCCCGATGATACTGGTCGTATGACGGTAGAAAACGCCCGACGGAAGCAGGTGTAAAGCGAACTTTCCATAGTGATTGATAATGGTATGGCCCGCGTTACTTCCCCCCTGAAAGCGGATCACGATATCCGACTCTTTCGCCAGCATGTCCGTAATCTTGCCCTTTCCTTCATCGCCCCAATTTGCACCGACTATCGCTCTTACCATTTTTATCCTCCTTAAGGAAATTCCTTCCGTTATACAAAGGCTATTATAATAGAACTCTTTTTGAAAATCAAGTAACTTCTTTCTGACAGAAATCGTCCGGGATTTCGTTTTCCCAGCATCGGCAGGCAGGGTATGCGCCATTCGGCCCAGATCCGGCGCCTTTTCAACTAAATAATAAGGAGGATTTTTATGTTTGCTCAACGGATTCGTTATCTACGCCAGTGCAGAAACTACCGTCAGAAAGAAATTGCTCTTCTCCTCGGCCTTTCCCGCAGCGCATATACCTTATACGAAACCGGCCGCAGAGATCCCTCGCTCGAAACCCTGCTTCGTCTCGCCGACCTTTACGACGTCTCAACCGACTATCTCCTCGGCCGCTGAATCTTTTCCTTGTCAGAAAAAGCCCCATACGCTAAAATAGACGAAAATACCGGTCAGGAGGTCAAAATGAAAGTTGTAGTGATCGACGGTCAGGGCGGTAAGATGGGAAAAGCCCTGATCGAACAGTTAAAAATCGCTCTGGAAGGCGTTAACGCCGAACTTTACGCCATCGGCACCAACGGCAGCGCCACCGCCGCCATGATGAAAGCCGGCGCCGACTACGGCGCCACCGGAGAACGCCCGGCCATCGTCGCCGTCCGAAACGCGGACCTCATCGTCGGCCCCGTCGGCATCGTCGTAGCCGACTCCTTCCTCGGAGAACTCACGCCCGCCATGGCGACCGCTATCGGTCAAAGCCCGGCCGTCCGTCTTCTTCTGCCGGTCAACCGCTGCCACAGTCAGGTTATTGGAGTCCGGGAACTCTCCATGAACGACATGGTAAAACTGGCCGCGGCCAAAGCCCGGGAGATCGTCTACGAAGCAAACAGTTCCGCTAAATGAACGAAAGGGACGCCTCACATAAGGATGCGTCCCTTCTTCTCTCTTCATTCTTCTTCCGAATCCCGACAGCTCTGCGCCAGCGCGTGCATGACCTCCTCCACCTGCGCCATGTACAAAAAAAGCTCTTCCAGCTTCCTTTGACTGTCCAGACCAAACGTCCGCTCGGCCGCCTGCTCCATATTCCGCGCCAGGTTCTCGATCAGACAACATCCCTTGTCCGTCAGAGTCAGACACACGATCCTCTCGTCCTGACGGTTCCTTGAGCGAACCAGATATCCCTGCCGCTCCAGATCCTTACACATCGTCGAACAGTTCCCCTTATTCATCTGGGAAATCCGGCTCAGATCGCCGATCGTAACCTCCGGCATCATCTGAATCATCGTCAGCATCCGCCATTGGATCGCGTTCAAATCGCATTCCCGGGAGGCGTAATCAAAAATAATCCCCGTATCCGCAAAGACATTCCGATAAAATTGTAAGATCCGGTCATTCACATGAGTCTTCGAAACTTCCATTGACCGGTCCCCCTTTCATACAATGTATCTTCCAAAATAATTTAAAATAAAACTTTTTTATTTAAATACAGTGTACTCTTTTTTCGGTAAAAATCAAGGGCAGGCCGGGGGATTTCATACTTATTTTAGAAACGCTCCTTCCGCTCTACACATGGATCTCCGTCCGGATTCCAAGCAGTTCCCGATTATTCGACAAAATCGGTTCGATCACTTCCGAAAGAAAATCCTCCACCTGCTCTTTCGCCCGGCCGACGTAGAGCCCGGGATCCATGACCGCCAAAAGGTCCTCCTTCGTCAGAGGGAACGATCCGTCCGAGGCGATCCGATCCAGCAGATCATTCTCCTTCCCTTCTTCCTTCACATTCCGCCCGGCCTCCATCGACAATCCGCGGATCTTCTCATGAAGTTCCTGGCGATCCCCGCCGGCCTTCACCGCGTCCATCATGATATTCTCCGTTGCCATAAACGGCAGTTCCGCCATCAGATGTTTTTCGATCACTTTCGGGTATACCACCAGACCGTCCACCACATTCAGGTACAGATCCAGAATGCCGTCCACCGCCAGAAAACCCTCCGGAATACTTAAACGCTTATTGGCCGAATCATCCAGCGTCCGCTCAAACCACTGGGTGGAAGACACCAGCATCGGATTCATGGCGTCCGCCATCACATAATCCGCCAGGGAAGCCATCCGCTCGCTGCGCATGGGATTCCTCTTGTAAGCCATGGCCGAAGAACCGATCTGATTCTTCTCAAAAGGTTCCTCGATCTCCTTTAAATGCTGTAAAAGACGAATATCGTTGGAAAACTTATGAGCGCTCTGAGCAATTCCCGCCAGAACATTCAAAACACGGCTGTCCACTTTGCGCGAATATGTCTGACCGGACACCGGATAACAGGCGTCGAATCCCATCTTCTTCGCAATCTTCCGGTCCAGTTCCTTGCATTTTCCGTGATCCCCGTCGAACAGTTCCAGGAAACTCGCCTGCGTACCGGTCGTCCCCTTGGACCCCAAAAGCTTCATCGTCTCCAGCGCATGTTCCAGATCCTCCAAATCCAGCGTCAGATCCTGAAGCCACAGGGAAGCCCGCTTCCCCACCGTTGTGGGCTGGGCCGGCTGAAAATGCGTAAAGGCCAGCGTCGGCAGCCCCGCGTACTTTCCCGCGAACCCGGCCAGCTTCTCCATCACATTCACCAGCTTCCTCCTCACCAGCTTCAAAGCTTCCGTCATCAGGATCAGATCCGTATTGTCCCCCACGTAACAGGATGTCGCTCCCAGATGAATGATCCCTTTTGCTTTCGGGCACTGGACGCCGTATGCGTACACATGGGACATCACATCGTGGCGCACTTCCTTCTCCCGCGCTTTCGCCACATCGTAATTGATCTCGTCTTTGTGCGTTTTTAACTCTTCAATCTGCTCCTCCGTGATCGGCAGCCCCAGCTCCTTCTCCGCCTCCGCCAGCGCGATCCACAAAAGCCGCCAGGTCTTAAATTTTTTGTCCGGCGAAAAAATGTACTGCATCTCCTTACTTGCATACCGCTCCGAAAGCGGGCTCTGATAACGATCGTACATGACCCTTTCTCCTTCTCATCCTTATTCGCAGTCCGGCAAAAATGAAAGTCGCCTCAGGCGGGCTTCGTAATCCGAAGCCGCGTCTGGGGCACTCTCTTTGTCAGCGGCCTATGCCAGGCCCAATCTTTTAAATACTTCCCGGTACGCGTCCTCCACGTTACCCAAATCCCTGCGGAAACGATCCTTGTCCAGCTTCTCATGGGTCACAGAATCCCACAAGCGGCACGTATCCGGGGAAATCTCATCCGCCAGAATAATATCGCCGTGACAGCGACCGAACTCGATCTTAAAATCGATCAGATCAATTCCGGCCTCCTTGAAAAACGCCGACAGCACCTCGTTCACTTTTCTTGTGATCGACTTGATCTTATCGATCTCCTCCTGCGTCGCCAGACCGAGAGCCAGCGCGTAATCGTCATTGATGAACGGGTCGCCCAGTTCGTCGTTTTTATAGCTGAACTCAATGATCGGGCAGAGCAGGGCCTTCCCTTCCTCCACGCCCATTCGCTTGGAGAAGCTTCCGGCCGCCACGTTCCGTACGATCACCTCCAGCGGCACGATCTCCACCTTCTTCACGGCAGTCTCCCGGTCGCTCAACTCTTCGATATAATGAGTCGGCACTCCGGCTTCTTCCAGTTGTTTGCAAACATAGTTCGTCATGCGGTTATTGATCACGCCCTTGCCCACGATCGTACCCTTTTTCAGGCCGTTAAACGCGGTCGCATCATCCTTATAATCCACGATCAGCACGTCTTCTACGTCGGTGGCGTACACCTTCTTGGCTTTCCCTTCATAAATCATCTGCAGTTTTTTCATGATTTTTCTCCTCAATCCGCTTGATCTACCAGACCGTCCGGTCTCCTACAGGGCAAGTATAATACACTCAAATAGTAAAATCAATACGCAAATTATTTTGAAAACATCACTTTTTCACTGTTGAAAATCCGGGCCAGAATAAACACCATCACGCCGGTAAACACACAGTTGATCCCCACCGTCACCAGGATCTGCATCAGATTCCCGCTGAAAGAAAATACCCCGTTCATACACTGAACGCTGTTGTACAGAGGGATACAATACCAGGCAAGGCTTTCCTGCGCGCCGCCCCCAAACATGGACGTCAGCCCGAGAAGCATGGTAACGATCATCAACGGCATCACATAAGTGCCGGCCTCCTTCACGCTCCTGGCAAAAGCCGAGACAATGGAGATCAGAGAAATAATGACCAGTACCGTAGACAGAATCACCAGGAGAAGAAACAAATAATCTTTTATCTGGTAAACCGAAGCGTTCATCGTTTCCGAAGCCGCCCCCATCAATTTGGGAAGCGAAAGGATCGTCCCCAGAAAACTGGACAGAGCGCTTAAAAGCGCAATGACGCTGAGGCTTAAGATCTTGCCGACGGCCAGCTCGCTCCGGCGCATCGGAGTTACCAGAAGCGTCGCGATGGTTCCTCTCTCTTTTTCCCCCGCGATCGCTTCCGGCGCAATCCCCATACAGCCGCTGAACAGGAATATCATCATCAGCATGGGAACCATCATGGCGAAAATCTGTCCCGTCGTATCCTCTTCCGTTGCCAGATCATATTCTTCTTCGGCACGGTTTACGTCAAACCGATTTGCCAGCATGGATTCATAGCCGTCCAGCGCGGCCACAACCATCTGGTAAGCGGCCGCAGAATCCGTAGAGGCCGAATTATAATAAACCGTCACATCCGGCGCCGGCGCTCCCGACGCCACGTCATAAGCCGCCACGTCCCTGTCAAAATCCTCCGGGAACACGGCCAGTACATCGGCCTCCTGCTCCGTCACCCTCTGCTTTATCGCCTCAACCTCTCCGGTTTCCGATTCGATCAGCTCCACTCCCAGCCCGCTCAGGACGGGCGTCACGCTCTCCGGCAGGCCGCAGACATAAACCGAAGGCATATGCGTCTCATCCGTTGAAAAATTCGACACCATCGCCGAACCCATGAACGTATAAAGGACATAGATCATAAGCCCCGGCAGGATCAGCGTCGATAATACCATTCGCCCGTCCTTGAAGAATCTGGCAAATTCCTTCTTCATGATCGTCAGCGTATTACTCTTCCTCTTCCCGCTCATACCGCATCACCTACCGTTTCCTTATAAATATCGAAAAACCGGTCTTCCAGAGCCGCTCCGCCGGTGACTTCCGCCAAAGATCCGCAGACCGTCATATGACCGTTTATAATAATACCGACCCGATCGCAGATCTTCTCAATCAGGCTGAAAATATGCGTGGATACGATAATCGTCTTCCCCGCCGTTTTCAGCTCCAGCAAAAAGTCCGTCACGACTTTCGCGGTCAGGACATCCAGTCCGTTCGTAGGTTCGTCAAAAATAATAATCTCCGGATCGTGAACGATCGAAACCACCAGAGAGACTTTCTGTTTCATACCGGTGGACAGATTCGCCACCTTCACCTCGGCAAAATCCGAAATACCGAATTTATCGAACAGCGCCTGCTTGCGCGTCCGGCTCACTTCCGGATCCACACCGTGCAGCTCCGAAAAGAAATCATACAAATAATTCGGCGTGAAAAACTCCTCCAGCTTCAGCTCGCTGGTCAGAAAACCAATCTTACCCCTCACTTCCTCCGGATTTTCACACACGCTGCTCCCGGCCACTCTCACATCGCCGGAATCCGGCCGAATCAGCGTCGCCATCATCCGCAAAGTCGTCGTCTTCCCGGCTCCGTTCGGTCCCAGAAGGCCGAAAACCTCGCCACGATACGCCTGAAAAGACAAATCGTCCACGGCGACCTTGATCTTCCCTCCGGACTTCTCCAGCCGTTGCTGTTTCTTGGACAGTGAGAACGTTTTTCTTAAATTCTGCACCGACAATATTTCTTCCATTATGTACCTCCTTGTTGCAAAATCCGGCGGCCGCAGCCGGCAGAAACCCGTTTCTGTCAAACAGCGACTGCCGCTTGGTAGCGGTAACAATATACCATATTCTCCATTTTCTGTATACCCCCCCCCGATCTTAAGAAAGACTTAAGATTTAAAAGGCGATACCGCCCGTTTTTTTTGCTGACCGGCCCGGCCGGCCTTGCCATATTACAGCTTCAAAGCCCCTTTCGGACATTCCTCCACGCATTTCATGCACAAAATACACTCCGTTGCGTTCTTCTTCTTTCTGGCGTTGCTCGGAACTTCAACATGCATGGGACATACCTTCTTGCATTTCCCACAGGAGATACATGTTCCTTCGTCTACCTTAATACGAAAAAGCGAAAAGCGGCTCACCGGCTTCAAAAAAAGCGTAATCGGACAAACGTATTTACAAAAAGCTCTGTTGTCTTTGCATTTATAGGCCATGGCAATTCCAACGGTATAGTAGAGGATATTTCCGACGATGAAACTCCGCCACATAATCTCCTCTTTGTTCGGCACCCGAAGGATAAAAAGCAAGCCGACAAATATAAGCGAAGCCCCAAAAACAAAATACCGGATAATTCCCCAGCGCTTACGAGGGGCGGAAGGCGTCTTAAACGGAAGCAAATCCAGAACCATCGCCGTCCAACAGGCATAGCCGCACCACCCGCGCCCAAACAACAGCGGCCCGGCAATTTTTGCAATGACATAGTGGATCGTGGCGGCCTCAAATACTCCGAGGAAAAGATAATACCAGAAACCCTCTATCTGCATATTTTCCCGGCAAAAGAAGCCCAGATACACAAGCATATACAGACCAACCGCAAACTGCACGACGTTCCGGGCGTATTTTTTCTTATGTTCGTATAGAAGCAATCCGCTTGCGATAGCCGTACCGATGTAGGAAAAATTGAAAAGGTAAAATATATTATCCAGCGAAAACCAAAGGGTTACCGCAATCGTTTCAAAAACAAGCCACATAATAAGCGGCGTCAAATTTCTCTTAATCTTCATGAACTTTTCCTGCCTGTTCGACCATATTTTTTACCGACCGCCGGAACGAGCCGACGGCCCACTCTCCAGACCCTTCTTAATATCCTACAGAATGGACGCAAACACTTTCATTATATCTGAAAACCGTAAAAATGCAATTCCGCTTTTATCACATCCGCCAACAGCCAGATAAATTCCTGACAGGCCGGCGGCTTTTCCAGAACTCTTCCGGCCATCTCCTCAAGCAGTTCCCGGTTACCTTCTTTCCAGATCACCCGGATAAGAGTCGTGATATCCCTCCTCACATTCTCCCTGCCGTTTTTACTTCTTTTCGCCACGTCAATATAAACGATTTTCATGCAGGTCTTCAAACTCTCGTCGCGCTTCACCATAATGGCGGCTTCCATCGCCAGCCCAAATCCCTCGTAAGTCCAATTCACGCCAAGATGATATAACCGCGTCTGCAAAGGCTTCCACTCGGCGATATCATAAGTTGCTCTTATTCTCTCTTTCGTTCCCATGTCGTAACTCCCCCACGTACTTTTAAGTTACTATATAGCGGAAACGTTTTTTTCCGGGCAACTGCAGGGGATCAACAAATTCTGTCGATGAATGATTTGTCAGAAACAGGAAGTACATTCGTTATATATTTTTACGCCCCGAAACAAAAAATCCTCCGAAGCGGACAGCTTCAGAGGAACGTATATCCCGTCATATCTTCCTGACTTTAAGAATTTCGAACAAAAAACCGTCTTTTAATACAGATCAGAAACCGTTTTGAATATTCTCTTAACATCGCATATCCTTTCTTCCGATCACATACGACCGCACCCTAACGGATTCCTCCGGATTTATACTGGTTCGCCATCAGCGTAATATAGCTGCGATAGGTATGAAGACAGATATCCGTCAATTCCTCCGGCAACCGGTCCTTGTTCTTCACACCCCACACCATGCACCGCCAACTGATGGCAACGGTATATTCAAAAAGAAGCTCCGGATCAAAAAGCTGATCTTTCGGCATTACCCGCCCGGCCAGCCTGTGCATCCGCCGTTTCAGCGAACGATAAACCAGGTAATCCATCTGATTCTTCAATACCAGTTCCAGATATTTCTGATATCGGATGATATTTTCAAACATAATACGGGTGGCGTCCCAATTTGTATAATTTTCCACATCTTCTACAAGAATCCAGCCAAACAGCCGATCCAGACAATCCTGAGCCAGCGCGTCCACTTCTTCATAGTAAGAATAAAACGTCTTCCGGTTCAAACCGCAAATTTCGCCGAAATCCGTAACCGTAATTTTCTGATAGGGCTTTTTCTCCAAAAGGATCCAGAACGCCTGCTGATAAGCTTCCCTCGTTCGCCGCTGCCGTAAATCTTTCATAGTTCTCCCCTTTTAAAACTTATTTTTATTATAGCAAAGTTTCTGCCGAAAACGCAACGGACACTTTCCCGAAACTGTCTGTTATCCCTACAGGTCCCGCCCGTTTGTTGTCTAACGGACATTTCACCGAACATTGGCAATTGAATCACAATCCGGAACCTGCTATGCTGAACTCATCCGCAGGGAAAACTGCCATTCGATTTTTCACTCCCTGCCTCATCCGAAAGGAGGACATCCTTATGTCAAAATTACTGTCTCAATTAACCGGATCGGGCATCAGCCGCCGGGATTTCCTGAAAGGCAGTGCCGCGGCTACGGCCGCCCTAGCCGGTCTGTCCCTGACAGGCTGCGACACTTCCATTCAGGAAACGGCCGCCCCTTCCTCCTCCCGGGAAACCGCCTCTTCTTCGGCGCAGGAAACGACGATCGCTCCCTCCGCCGAGGTGGCGCCCGAAAAAAGCGGCGTGGAATTTATCGACGAATCCCAGGGCAAATGGATCCCCGCCGCCTGCTGGCATAACTGCGGCGGCCGCTGCCTGAACAAAGCTCTGGTGGTGGACGGCGTCGTCATCCGCCAGAAAACGGACGACACCCACCCGGATACCCCGGAATACCCGCAGCAAAGAGGGTGCTTACGCGGCCGCGCCCAGCGCCAGCAATGCCTGGGAGCCGACCGGATCAAATATCCGCTGAAGCGCAAACACTGGCAGCCTGGCGGCGGCGAAAACGCGCACGGCGAACTCCGCGGAATCGACGAGTGGGAACGGATCTCCTGGGACGAGGCCTTTGAACTGGCCGCCGGCGAGATCAAGAGAATCTATGATACCTACGGCCCTACCGGCGTACTAAACGCCGGTTACGGAACCGGTCAGAATGCCAGACTCCTGAACAATCTGGGCGGGAGCATCAGCCTCTGGGACACCGCTTCCCACGGAACCTATATGCTCAACAGTCCGAACCTGGGACTCCCCCATCAGGGCGTCGGCCCCGGCGTCGTCATGTGCCTGAGCGCAAACGACCGGTTTGACCTGAAAAATTCCGAAACCATCGTCTTATACGGCTGCAATCCCGCCTGGGCTTCCCTCGGCAATCATTGTTACTACTACCTTCAGGCCAAAGAAGCCGGCACCAAATTCGTCTTTGTCGGTCCTTCCTATAATTTCTCCGCTTCCTTGCTGGAAGCCAAATGGATTCGCGTCCGTCCCGGTACCGACGTCGCTTTTTTACTGGCCGTCGCCTATGAAATGCTGAAACTGGACGAAACCGAAGGCAACGTCGTAGACTGGGAATTTTTAAGCCGCTGCTGCGTCGGTTTCACGCCGGAAACGCTGCCGGAAACCGCCAAAGTCCGGGAATGCTTCCGGGATTACGTCCTAGGCGAATACGACGGAATCCCCAAAACCGCCGAATGGGCGGAGAAAATCTCCGGCACGCCGCCCGAAGACATCCGCTGGTTCGCGGAAGCGATCGGCAAGGAACACAAGGTATCCCTGCTTCACAGTTTTGCCGCCGCCCGGAACATGGGCGCGGAAGATTTCCCGCAGATGCTTATGACCACCGGCGCCATGGGAGGCCATTACGGCAAATCCGGGCATAGCTGCGGCGCGGCGTTCCACTCCATGGCCGGCAACGGAGGCCCTTCCCTGGTTATGCCGGGAAGCACCGGTATCGAATTTTCCGTCAGCCCGATCTTCCATTACGTCGCGGCGCCGGACGTCTGGAAGGCGGTCCTGGAAGGGAGCTTTATGGATACCGGTATGGGAAGCAGCGGCGCGGCCGGCGGTTATCACGAACCGATCCGCCGGGAGTGCGATATCCGCATGATCTATCACGACGACTCCGGCGCCACGCTCCAATCCTGCCTCGGGATCATGGAGGGAATCAAAGCCCACCGCAAAGTGGATTTCGTGCTCACGCACGCCTACACGCTGACCACCAACGCCAAATATTCGGACCTGATTCTTCCGGCCCAGACCCAGTGGGAAAAAACTTCTTCCTATTTTAATATTATTTACTCCGGAAGGGATTTTCAGATTTATCCGTCCAAAGTCGTAGAACCTATGTACGAGGCAAAATCCGACTATGAAATCATCTACACCCTGGCGGAAAAAGTGGGACTGGATCCGAAAAAAGTGTATCCTTTTGACGAAAAACAGCAGTATTTCAACCTGATCGCCGGTTCTACCGTTCTGGATCCGCAGAAGGGATATGTGCCGCTCGTCACCGTCACCGAAGAAGATATCAAAGAATGGGGCGTGGAAGGAACGCCGCAGGAAGGCCGGATCCCGATCTCCGAATTGATGGAAAAAGGAATCTATCAGGTGGAACGCAAGGAGGACGACGACTATTTCTTTATCGCCTACAAAGATTTCGTCGCGGACCCGGAAGCGAATCCTCTTCCCTCCGCCTCCGGCAAATTCGAGATCTACAACGACTGGAAAGCCGACACGCTGTCCATGCTGGGGCGGGGCGATACGGTCTTCAAACCCTACCCCTCCTATACCGTACCGGTCATGGGGTATGAGACTACCTTTTCGGATTGGGAAGCGCAGAAAAAAGGCGAGTACCCGTTCTTATGCTACACGCCGCATTACCTGCGCCGCTCCCATACGACGCTCAACAACGTCCCCTGGCTCCGGGAAGCCGCCGTCAATCCGGTATTTATCAACGCCGCTGACGCCGCGGAAAAGAACATCAAAGACGGGGATACCGTGCTGATCTATAACCGTTTCGGAAAGATCCTCAGAAACGCTACCGTACTGGAAACGCTGATGCCCGGCGTCATCGCCCTGCCGCACGGCTCCTGGGTCGACTTAGACGAGGAGACCGGCATCGATCACGGCGGAGCCGACAACGTCTTATGCGGGCCGATCACCAGCAACAGCGGCGTATCCGGCTACAATAATTACAACGTAAACTTCGAAAAATATTCCGGCGACGCCCTGATCCCCGATTGCGAATGGCCTCAGCGGATCATCGAAGCCGAGTAGGAGGTGTCACTATGAGCAGACTTGGATTTTATTTTGATCAGACCCGCTGCGTCGGCTGCCGGACATGCCAGATGGCCTGCAAAGACGTCAACGACCTGGATGTCGGCGTTTTATTCCGGGAAGTAAAGACCTATGAAACCGGCTCGTTCCCCGACGCCTTTATCTTCCATTACTCCGGTTCCTGCCATCACTGCGCCGAACCGGCCTGCGTCGCGAACTGCCCTTCCGGCGCCATGTTTATCGCCGAAGACGGCACCGTCCAGCACGACGATTCCCTCTGCCTGGGAAGCGACTGCTTAATCTGCGTCTCCTCCTGCCCTTACGGGCACCCCAAATACATAGAAACCAAAGGCGTCACCGGCAAATGCAGCGCCTGCAAGAGCCTGCGGGACAAAGGTCTCAATCCCGCCTGCACGGACGCCTGCATTACGCGCGCCTTACAGTTCGGGGACCTGGATGAACTGGAAGCGGCGTTCGGCCCCGGGCTTACCAATGAGCTTCCGTTCCTGCCTTCGTCCGGGGAAACCTCTCCTTCCCTTTTGATCAAAGCAAGAGAAAATATTCAAAACGGTGCGTGCCGGGAAAAAGAAATCTAAACGATAAAAGCCCGGACAACAAGAAGCGCGGACTGCCGGATGATCGCTCATCCGCTTCCGCGCTTCTTTTTTCCTGCGGTCTTCCCGCCCGGTTACGGCTCCCTTGCCGCGCTATGGCCTCCCGGCCGTGCTGCTTTCGTCCGCAGCGCTTCCGGAAAGGTCTTCGCCCGCCTCGCTGACGCCTTCCGATATGTCATCACCGATATCATCCAGCCCGTTGCTGATGTCATCGATCAGACCGTCGTCGTCGGTCCCCGTCACGGTTCCCGTGAAGGTATCGTCGGTTCCGTTCTCGGTGTGGTCCACGGCCGTAGAAGTCATATCCTGGATACCGCTTGCCTGGGTAACGGAATTTTCCGTCGTCCCTTCCGTGCCGGAATCATTCTTCTTGCTCCGGCAGCCACCCAGGAGGCCGACCACAAGAGCCAGCACGAGGAGCATGCCAATCCCTTTCATTTTCTTCATCCCTTTATAGCCTCCTTTTCAAGCAAACTTTCTGCTTTCATCTCTTAATATGCGCAGATAGCAGGCAGGCTATGATGGGAAAATTTTCTATTTTATTTTCTCGCAAAACTCACGCGAATCATTCAATCAGATAACCGACGCCCTTTTTTGTCCGGATAAAATGAAACAAACCGACGGATTCCAGCTTCCTGCGCAGTCTTGTGACGTTCACGGTCAGCGTATTCTCATCCACATAATCGTCGCTCTCCCACAATTCCGCGATCAGCGCCTCCCTGGTCACCACAAACCCCTTATTCTCCATCAGAGCCCGGATAATCAGAAAATCATTCCGGCCCAGATCGACCCGATGCCCCTCGTAAACGAACGTGGAGTCCGACAGGTTCAACAGAGCCCCCTTATGCTCCAGGAAATTCGCCCGCTCCGCAAGATCGTAAGTTCTGCGCAGAAGCGCCTGTATCTTCGCAGTCAGGACATCCATATCAAAGGGCTTGACAATAAAATCGTTTCCGCCCGCCTGAAACGCCTTTTCACGATTCATCTTGTCCGAAGACGCCGCCGTCAGAAGAACCGGCGTCTGAGATACCTTACGAATCTCCGCGCACCACTGATATCCGTTGCGAAAAGGTAACACGATATTCAGAAGAACCACCTGCGGCTCAAACATGTCAAATTCCTCCATCACGTTCCGAAAATCCTGCACGCATCTCGTCTCATAGCCCCGGCTCCTCAAATGTTTCTGCAAAGACAGCGCGATCATGGGATCGTCCTCGACGATCAGAATCTTATATCCCCCGGATACTCCGTATCGCCATTCGGCGTTTTGCAACCTACACAAAAAACCCACCACCTTCCTGTCTGGAAGCATACCACAAAAAAGCTGCCGTTTCCAGCAGCTTTTTGTTCCCGTACATGTTAACCGATCACATCACTCATATCATACAGGCCAACCGGACGGCCCTTCAGATATTTCGCCGCCTCCAGCGCGCCTTTGGCGAAAATCGCTTTGGAATACGCCGTATGTTTCAGCGTAATCACCTCGTCGGCCCCGGCAAATATCACCTCATGGTCCCCCACGATCGTACCGCCCCGCACCGCGCTGATCCCGATCTCCTTCGCCGGTCGCTTTTCCCGGACCGAAGAGCGGTCATAACGATACTCATAAGCGCCGCCCAACGTCTCATTCATCACGTCCGCCAGCGCCAGCGCCGTTCCGCTGGGCGCATCTACCTTCTGATTGTGGTGTTTCTCCACGATCTCCATGTCAAAACCGGCCTCCGAAAGAGTCTGGACAACCGGCCGCAGGATCTTCATCAACAGATTGATCCCCACCGACATGTTAGCTGACTTCAGGACCGGAATCGTCCGGGCCGTCTCCGAAAGCCGGGCCGTCTGAGCTTCGCTCAAACCGGTCGTACAGACAACGACCGGCAGCTTCTTCGCCGCGCAGGCATCCAGAAGCGCATCCACCGCCCCGGCATAACTGAAATCTACCACCACATCCGCTTCCACGTCACACTCCGCCAGCGTCCGAAACACCGGATAGGGATTGGCTCCCGAATCGGAAACGTCGATCCCGGCCACCACCCGGAGCTTCTCGTCCGACGCCGCCAGCGAAGCCACTACCCGGCCCATTTTCCCGTTGCATCCGTGTATAATAATCCTGGTCATGTCCTCTTATCCCTTCTCCTACAGCAAACCGTACGCCTTCATATCGTTCGTCAGGCGCTCCACATGAGCCGGCTCCATCTCACACATGGGGGCGCGCAGAGGCCCGGCCTCCATCCCCATCAAATTCAAAGCCGTCTTTACCGGAATCGGATTCACTTCACAGAACAGCGAATCGATCAGCGGAAGGGCCTCCAACTGCATCGCAAGGCTCCCCGCCACATCCCCGTCAAAAAATTTCTGACACATATCATGCGTCTGCCCGGGCGCGATGTTCGACAACACCGAGATTACGCCGACGCCGCCCAGGGACAGAATCGGTACGATCTGATCGTCGTTCCCCGAATAAATGTCGCAGATATCCCCGGCTAAATGCGCCAGCTTCGCAATCTGGGAGATATTCCCGCTGGCCTCCTTGATCGCCACAATATTCTCCACATCGCGGCAGAGTTTCGCCATCGTCTCCGGCAGAACGTTGCAGCCGGTACGGCTGGGTACGTTGTACACGATAATCGGCAGGGACACCGCGTTCGCAATCGTCGTATAATGCCGAATCAGCCCTTTCTGAGTCGCTTTATTATAGTAAGGCGTCACCAGAAGCAGCGCGTCCGCCCCGGCTTCCTCAGCTTCTTTCGAAAGCTTCAACGCCGTCGCCGTGCAGTTCGAACCGGTCCCCGCAATTACGGGAACCCTTTTATTCACCGCTTTTACGGTAAATTCTATCACCCGGGAATGTTCTTCCTCGGTGAGCGTAGCCGACTCACCCGTAGTTCCGCAGATGATAACGGCATCCGTACCGTTCTTGATCTGAAAATCAATCAGCTCGTTTAATTTCTCATAATTTACGCTTCCATCCTTATGAAACGGGGTCACGATCGCAACGCCAGCACCTTTGAAAACAGACATAACAAATCCTCCTTAATCTTCACATAAATTCCGGCTGTCCGGCAAAAAAAGAGCTGACCACGGCAGTCAGCTCACAAAGAATCGCATCTGTTTTCGTGCAATACTCTGATTCGCAGCTCTCCACCGCACGGTGACAGTCATATGGCTCTTCGCCACATGCCCAGAGATATACGGATCCGGCCATACATCCCTTCGGCATCTTCCCCTTTCCTCTGCCCTCGCCTACGCCCGACCGTATCCGGCAGCCTACTCATGTCCGATGCAACCTCTGCTCTTTTTATTGTTTTCATCTTAGCACGATTTCAAAACCTTGTCAACACTCCTGTATCTTTTTTCAAACAATCTCTTCCTCCTCGCCGACGGCCTCCTCCAGTTTGCTCACGGATACCTCATAGGCCACCCGCTTTTCACACTCCGCCTCATTCAGCTTCTTCGTATACTCCCGGCTCTGGACTCGCCCCCAGATCCGGATGCGGCTCCCCACCTCGAAGCCGGAAGCATACCTGGCGTTTCTCCCCCAGGCGATACAGGGAATATAATCGGACTTCCCGTAAGGACGGTTCACCGCCACCAGAAGATCCGCGATCTCCCGCCCAAGCGGCGTTTTCCGGTAGATCGGGTCTTTGCACACGTAACCGTCCAGATAAATCTGATTCGTTTTCGTATAATCGTCGAAGCTTTCCAGGAAATTCACCTCCCGGACAAAAACCGAAAGAACCAATTTATTCCGGCTCCCTTCATGCCGGTTATACGAACGGAACTGCCCGGAAGCTTCCAGGACCGTACCTATGTAATCTCCCGAAATGTCCATCAGACGCTCGCTCACCATCAAAGGGATCACATCCGCCTGATTACTCAGCCGGTTCACCAGAAGTTCCGTCATATAAAATCCCTCTCCGAACACCTCATGACTGAACGTAAACCCGCTGATCACCTCTCCGATCACCGTTACCTTGTTGTTTTCCATCATTTTTTCCGACATCGTATTTCTTCCTCTCTTTTTATTCCTGTGAACCGCCCGAAACCCGTTTCCGGACGGCCGCGCCCCGTCTCCACGTGAAACGCCAACATGCAACTATGCCGAAATCCCGGCTTATCTTATATATATTCGGTAAAAATGGAATTTAGACATAAAATATTTGCTTTTTTCACATTTACTTTTAGAGTCGGTTATACTAGAATGGTAAAGACTACTTTTATTAAAGAAGGAAACCTCCATGACTTCCATTGATGTGATCGTTCCCTGCTACAACGAAGAAGCCGTTCTCGGCCATTTTTTTGAAGTATGCGACGGCGTCCTGAAAGGGCTCGCCGGTTATACCTATCGCTTTTTATTTATAAACGACGGCAGCAGCGACGGCACGCTGGCCATCATGCGCAAATTGGCCGCCGCCCATCCTCAGGTAAAGTACCTCTCCTTCTCCCGGAATTTCGGAAAAGAATCGGCCATGTACGCGGGCTTTTGCTACGCCGACGCCGATCTGGTCATCGTGATGGACGCCGATTTACAGCATCCGCCTCACATGATACCGGACATGCTGAGAGGAATCGAAGAAGGCTACGACTGCTGCGCGGCCATGCGTTCCTCGCGGGAAGGAGAAAGCCGGATTCACAGTTTTTTCTCCCGGGCCTTTTACCGGCTCAACAACCGGATGTCGAAAATCAAGCTTCCCCAGGGAGCCGTGGACTTCCGGGTTATGAAGAAGACGATGGTCGACGCCATTTTACAGTTATCGGAAGTCGAACGTTTCTCCAAGGGAATCTTCTCCTGGGTCGGCTTCGATACCAAATGGTATCCATACGAAAATATCGAACGCGCCATGGGTTCCTCCAAGTGGAGTTTCTCCGGGCTTTTTTCGTACGCGCTGGACGGGATCACCTCGTTTTCCACCGCGCCCTTAAGGCTCGTCTCCGGAATGGGGCTCGTCATCTCCCTTGTAGCTTTCATTTACATTCTTGTCACGCTGATCCAGACCCTTTTATTCGGAATCGACGTGCCCGGCTATGTGACGACCCTGTGCGCCGTCCTGTTTTTAGGCGGCGTCATTGAACTGTCCATCGGCGTTCTGGGAGAATACCTGGGCCATATGTACAAAGAATCCAAGCACCGCCCCCTCTTCATCGTCAAAGACACCAATCTCGCAGACCCGCGCAAAAGGGAGGCGGAATCATGATCGCGAAGCTCCGGGCGTACCTGACCGGCGAGGCGCTCCGCTACCTGATCTTCGGAATCCTGACCACCGCCGTCAGCATCGGTTCCTACCACGTTTTCCGGCGTTTTAACCTGCCCTATCAGCCGGCCACGGTCCTGTCCTGGATCCTGGCGGTGACATTCGCCTTCATTACAAATAAACTGTTTGTATTCCAGAGCCGGAAAAAAGGCGCTCTCGCCGTGCTTCGGGAAGCGTTTTCTTTCTTTTCCTGCCGCCTGATGTCTCTGGCTTTTGAAATCGTCTTCATGTTCGTCACGGTGGACAGGCTGTACATCGACGATTTTCTGGCCAAGTGCATGACCCAGGCGTTTATTTTTCTGCTGAACTATCTGTTCAGCAAATTTTTGATTTTTCGCAAAACAAAGGAGTAAATTATGTCCGCAAAAGCAAACAGGGCCAAAACGGCCGGACACATGAAGCCAAAAAAAGAGAAAAAACCGGTTCTCGTTTTCGTTCTTTCCTTTCTTCTTCCGGTTCTGATTATGATCGGTATTTTCGCCGCCAAGGGAATCTATCCGTTCGGCGACAATTCTTTCCTGCGCACGGATCTGTACCACCAGTACGCCCCGTTTTTCTCTGAATTTCTGGATAAATTGCAAAACGGAGGAAGCCTTCTTTATTCCTGGAATATCGGAATGGGCACAAACTTCCTGGCGCTTTTCGCCTATTACCTGGCCAGCCCCTTTAACTGGCTGCTTTTTCTGTGCCCAAGAGGCGCCCTCATTGAGTTTATGTCCTATCTGATCGTGATCAAAATCGGCCTGTGCGGGCTTTCTTTCGCCTGGTATTTAAACCGGCGCGGAGGCGACAAACGTCAGACAGGCATCGCCCTGTTCGCCTGCGCGTACGCCCTGTCCGGCTATCTGGCCGCGTACAGTTGGAATATCATGTGGCTGGACTGTATCATTCTGGCGCCCCTGATCCTTCTGGGCCTGGAACGCCTGGTAAAGGAGGACAAATGCCTCCTCTACTGCGTCACCCTGGCGATGGCCATCCTCTCGAACTATTATATTTCCATCATGATCTGCCTGTTTTTGATCTTTTATTTCATCGTTCAGATGATCCTTCTGCCGACCCATACCGTCCATACCCACACCGGTCTGGACGGCTCGCAGATCCGGACAAAAAAGCGGACCAAATACGGAAAAAAAATATTCCATTTCTGTCTGTACTCTCTGATCGCCGGCGGCCTGGCCGCCGTCCTCCTGATTCCGGAAATCAAAATGCTGACGCGAACCGCCTCGGGCAGCTCCCGTTTCCCGACCTCCTTCAGCTCCTATTTTCCGGTCTTTGACATGCTGGCCCGGCATTTTATCAACGTTACCTGCGAGATCGGGCTGGAACACTGGCCGAACCTCTACTGCGGCGTGGCGGTATTGTTCCTGTTCCCGCTTTATATTATGAACAAAAAAGTGCCCTTCAAGGAAAAAGTGGCCGGCGGCGCGCTTTTGCTGTTTATGCTTTTGAGTTTCTCCCTCAACATCCCCAATTTTATCTGGCACGGATTCCATTACCCGAACAGCCTGCCCTGCCGCCAGTCGTTTCTGTATACGGCAGTCCTGCTCACCATGTGCTACGACGGTTTCAAGGATCTCAGGCGCTTCTCGGTAAAACAGATCGTTACCGGTTTCTGGATCGCCGCCGCCTTTATTCTGCTGGCGGAAAAGCTTGTGGACGTCGAAGATTTTGTTTTTTACAACTATTACATTACTTTTATTTTCGTCGGCCTGTTTGCCCTGATGGCCTACCTGTATAAAACGGGCAAGGCGATGAAAGGTACGCTTCTGATTCTGGCGTTCTCCCTTTTGGCTATCGAATTGACCGTCAACACGGCCGTAACCAGCGTGACTTTAACCAGTCGTTCGGCCTACCTGAAGAATTACGACGATTACCGGACGCTGACCGATCATATCCGAAAGGAAGACCCTTCGTTCTACCGGATGGAGAAGGACGATTCTACGAGAAAAACCAAGGACGACGGCGCCTGGCTGAACTACCCGTCCACCTCGATCTTCTCCTCCGTAGCCAACGACCATGTGGCTTCTTTCTTTAAAAAATTCGGTATGGAAAGCTCCGTCAACGCCTACGGTTTCAACGGGGCGACACCGGTCACGGCGTCGCTTCTGGGCGTCAAGTATATCTTTTCCACGGATACGGATCTTGCGAGAACGGCGGTTTATAAACCGGTCAAAGCCTCCGGCGAGATCGGGCTTTACGAGAATCCCTTCGCCCTTCCCGTCGGATACCTGATCTCGTCCCAGGCTTACGCCACGCTCCGCTCGCCCTCCGGCAACCCCATCGAGGTTCAGAATCAGTTCCTCAAGACCGCCGCCGGCGTCAGCGACGTCTTCACAGCCGTCTGGGGCAGTTCCTCCGGTACCAGCTATCAGTTTTCCGTACCGGAAAGCGGTTATGTTTACGTCTACAGCACGAACACCGCCATTGACAAGATCACCGCGAAAATGGGCGGCGAAAGCAAAACGTTTTCCAACACCAAACGAGGGTACGTTCTGAATCTGGGATACTGCGCTTCCGGTTTAAGCGTTCAGCTTTCCACGGAGGAAGAAGAATATTCCGTTTCCGCGGTCGCTTATCAACTGAATGAAGACGCTTATCAGAAAGCCATGAATAAACTGGCGGAACAGTCGCTGGTCGTAGATCGTTACGACGATACGTCCCTGGCCGGGCACGTCACGGCCAGGGAGGACGGATGTCTTCTCGTCACGATTCCCTTTGAGGAGGGGTGGACGGTCAAAGTGGACGGTTCCGAAGTCGAACCGCAGAGCTGGATGGACGCGTATTTCGCCATCCCTCTCAAGGCCGGTTCCCACAGCATTGAGTTTTCCTTTGTACCGGCCGGATTGGCCATCGGAGCCAAAATCTCCTTCGGAAGCCTTCTGCTCCTGATCGCGGTCTCCCTGATCGGTTTCCGGTTCCGCAAATATCAGAAGGAAAAAACCGCCGAAAAGCCCGCGCGCCTGCCGAAACCCCGGGCCGAAGCCTCTCCTTCCGGAGCTGCCGAAGGGGAGATCGATCACGTGATCACCATCGACGATCTGCCGGGAGTACAGGCCGCGGCAGATACCGAAAACGCTCCGGATACAGTCTCCCTGAAAAAAGACGCGCCGGACGGAAATACACCGGAAAACAACCGGAAATAAGGAGGATACCGATCATGAATTTATGGGGAGGAAGATTTAAAGAGCAGACCGACGAACTGGTTTTTCAATTCAACGCGTCGCTTCCCTATGACCGAAGATTGTACCGCCAGGACATCGAGGGAAGTCTCGCCCACGTAGCCATGCTGGCAAAACAGGGAATTTTAACGGAAGAGGAGAAAAACGCCATCACCGAAGGGCTGAACGGGATTCGAAACGATATCGCAAGCGGCGCGCTGCCCATCGACGAAACCTGCGAGGATATCCACAGTTTTGTAGAATCCACCCTGATCGGCCGGATCGGAAACGCCGGCAAAAAACTCCACACCGGGCGAAGCCGCAACGACCAGGTAGCCCTGGATATGCGGCTGTATATCCGGGATGAAATCCGGACCGTCGACGCGGAATTAAAAAGGCTGCTGGAGACCCTGCTAAAAGTGATGGAAGAAAACACCGAAACCTATATGCCCGGTTTCACGCATCTCCAGAAAGCGCAGCCGGTAACGCTGGCCCACCACTTCGGCGCTTATTTTGAAATGTTTCTGCGCGACCGGGGCCGTTTAAACGATATTCTGACACGCATGAACGTCTGCCCTTTGGGAGCCGGCGCTTTGGCCGGTACGACGTACCCTCTGGACCGGTTCTACACGGCCGGGCTTCTCGCGTTCGACGCGCCGACCCGCAACAGCATGGATTCGGTCTCCGACCGGGATTATCTGATCGAACTGCTCGGCGCTCTCTCCATCGTTATGATGCACTTAAGCCGGCTCTGCGAGGAAATTATCCTCTGGAACTCCAACGAATACCGCTTTGTAGAACTTTCCGATACCTACAGCACCGGAAGCAGCATCATGCCCCAGAAGAAAAACCCGGATATCGCGGAGCTGATCCGCGGCAAGACCGGCCGGGTCTACGGCGCCTTAACCGCTCTTTTGACCACCATGAAAGGACTCCCGCTGGCTTACAACAAAGACATGCAGGAAGACAAAGAGCTCTCCTTCGACGCCCTCGATACCGTTAAAAACTGCCTGATTCTTTTCACCGGTATGATCGCATCTTTACGTTTCCGCAAAGACGTCATGCGCAAGAGCGCCATGAACGGTTTTACCAACGCCACCGACGCCGCCGATTATCTGGTAAAAAAAGGCGTCCCCTTCCGGGATGCCCACGGCATAATCGGCCGACTGGTACTTCTGTGCCTGGAGCGTGGAATCTCCCTGGACGATCTGAATCTGGAAGATTATCAAAACGTCTGTCCGGTCTTCGAAGAAGACATTTACGACGCGATCCGCCTGGAAACCTGCGTGGAAAAACGCGTGACCCCGGGCGCGCCCGGACCGGACGTTATGAAACCGGTTCTTGACGAGTACAAGAAAATACTCGGTTCCTGATTCTTGTATTCTTATACCTGCCGTCTTAAAACAGCAGGTTTTTTATTGGTACACTTTACTCTCTTATGTGGTTTAACGGTACACACCCTTCCATTCTGACCATTGTTTCTTTCTTCTTTTGCGCATATACTGATAAACAGAATAGAAAGGGGGATTTACCATGTACAAGTTGATCGACAATCTGGTTTCCGGTAAACTCAGCCGACGGGATTTCTTAAAGGGAAGCGCCGCCGCCACGGCCGCAGTCGCCGGATTATCTTTAACCGGATGTTCGCAGAATAACGTTTCGGCCACGACCGAAGCCGCCACAAAAGGTACGACTGCCGCCGCCACGACCGAAGCCGCCACAACCGCCGCGGACACGACCGCCGCCACGACCGAGGCCGCGGCGGAGCACACCGTCCTGGAGGATGTCGAATCCAAAGGAGAATGGATTATGGCCGCCTGCTGGCATAACTGCGGCGGACGATGCATGAACAAAGCTCTGGTCGTCGACGGCGTCGTCGTTCGTCAGAAGACCGACGATACCCACGAGGACAGTCCGGAGTATCCGCAGCAGCGCGCCTGCGTCCGCGGACGATCCCAGCGCAATCACATTTTCGGCGCGGATCGTCTCCGTTACCCGATCAAGCGCAAAAACTGGAGCCCGGACGATCCTCACGGCGAACTGAGAGGCAAAGACGAATGGGAACAGATCACCTGGGACGAAGCGCTGGATTATGTGGCTGACGAGATCAAAAAAGCCATTGCGAATCACGGCAACCGCTCCATCTGGGGCCGCGGTACCGAAGTCCAGAGATTTTTCAACCATATCGGGGGATGTACGAGAGACTGGGGAACGACTTCTCTGGGCTCCTACACTCTGACGCCCCCTTTGATCGGGACTACATACGACGACGGCGCGGACCGCCTCTCCATGCAGGAGGCGGACTACTGTATCATGTGGGGATTAAACCCCGGCTGGTCCTCCGCCGGCAACCCGCTCTACAACTATCTCCAGGCCAAAAAAGCCGGCGTCAAGTTCATTGGCGTGGATCCCTTCTACAATGAATCCTACGCCGTCCTCGAAGCCGAGTGGATTCCCTGCCGGCCTTCCATGGACACCGCCATGATGATCGGCGTCGCCTACGAGATGCTTCAACTGGACAACGGCACCGGCGACGTCGTCGATTACGATTTCTTAAACAGCTGCACCGTCGGTTTCGACGCGGAACATATGCCGGAAGGCGCGGATTCCTCCCGGAATTTCAAAGACTATCTGTTGGGCACGCACGACGGAACGGCCAAGGACGCGGCCTGGGCCAGCGAACTCTGCGGCGCTTCCGTGGAACACATTAAATATCTGGCAGAGATCCTGAGCAAGAAAAATAAAGTCTGCCTGTACAGCGCCTGGGGACCGTGCCGCAACCACAACGCGGATAACCTGCCTCAGATGCTGATGACCTTAGGCGCCATGGGCGGCCATTACGGCCAGGCCGGCAACTGCACCGGCCCTACCTGCCATACCAGCTCCGGCAACGGAGGCCCCGGCCTGATCAAATCCGGCGGCGCGGGACTCCCGGCCGTGGCGAACGCCATCGACGACAATATCAACGACACCGAATTGTGGCGGGCCGTCAACACCGGCAAATACAATTTCGTCGGCGACGGAGGAGTCAAACAGGCCGGTGAAATCCGGGATATCGACATCCACGTTCTCTATCACGGCTGGAACGCCATCCTTCAGTCCCGGGACGGTATGACCGAAGGTATCAAGGCGCACCGGAAAGTGGATTTCGTCGTCTGCCATGCCCATGCGTTAAAGACCGAAGCCCTTTATTCCGATATCGTACTGCCCGTTGATTCCGAGTGGGAACGCTGCGGTACCGTGTTGAGCGGCAATCGGGAAGTCATGTTCTATACTTCTCAGGTAACGCCGCAGCTTTTCGGCGCGAGGAGCGATCAGTGGATCGTAAGCGAACTGGCCAAACGGTTCCCGGACCATGACTTCTCGACCCTGTATCCGATCAGCGAAAAACAACAGTATTTCAATCAGATCGCCGGTTCCACCGTAATCAAACAGGACGGCAGCGGCGAATATGAACCTCTCGCCACGATCACCGAGGAAGACATCAAGGACTGGGGCGTGGAAGGCGAACCTCAGAAGGGCGTGATCGCTTTCAAAGATCTTCTGACGAACGGTTCCTACCAGGTTCCCAGAGAGGCCGGCGACGGCTTAGACTGCATTCCTTACAAAGAATTCCGGGAAGATCCCGAAGGCAATCCCAGGAAGACCGCCAGCGGCAAGCTCGAGATCTACAGCCAGACGCTGGCCGACACGATCAACGCCGCCGGATGGTCCAAGATCGAGCCCTACCCCACCTATATCCGGCAGGAAGAAGGGTACGAAGCAACCAAAGACGGCGATTATCCGTACCAGGTATTTAACCCGCATTATCTGAGACGCTCCCACACCACGTTGGATAACGTGCAGTGGCTGCGGGAAGCCTGGCCCAACCCGGTATTTATCAATACTTCCGACGCGAAAGAGAAGAATATCAAGAGCGGAGATACGGTCCTGATCACCAGCCCTCACGGCCAGGGCCTCCGCCATGCCTGTGTAACCGGGCGTTTCATCCCCGGCGTTGTCGGCGTACCTCACGGTTCCTGGGTCGATATCGACGAAGAAACCGGCATTGATACCGGCGGCGCCGACAATATCCTGTGCGGCGGCATTTCCACCGGCCAGGGCGTGTCCGGCTGGAATACCTGTATTTGCAACATTGAAAAATACAGCGGCAAAGCCATTCCCGACGACATCGACAAGCCGCAGAGGCTTCCGGTCGAATGGAAAAACGTATAAAGGGGGTAGATTAGAATGGCAAAAGGATTTTTCTTTGATATGACTTCCTGCATCGGCTGTAAGACCTGCCAGATTGCCTGCAAGGATAAAAACGATCTTCCGATCGGCACGCTGTTCCGTAATATCGTCAGCTATGAGACGGGAGATTTCCCGACGCCGGGCGTTTTCCATTTCTCCGGCTCCTGCAACCACTGCGGAAACCCTGCCTGCGCGGCCGCCTGCCCGGTAGGCGCCATGTACCGCGACGAGGAGGAAGGCGTGGTTTTACATGACGCCGAACTCTGCGACGGCTGCGGCAACTGCGTCACGGCCTGCCCTTACGCGGTTCCTCAGATGCTTGAAGAGAAGAACGTCGTCGGCAAATGCGACAGCTGCGTCAGCATCCGCAAAAACGGCAATCCGCCTCAATGCGTGGCCGCCTGCCCGATGCGCGCTCTGGATTTCGGCGAGATGTCGGATCTGATGGCGAAATATCCGGACGCGGTATCCGTCGCCGAGCTTCCGTTTATGCCGGAAAGCGAGACCGTACCGGCGACTCTGGTTTTACCCAAGAAGCTGGCTCTGGAAGAAGAAGCGCAGGTAATCGTTATCTGATCGTATCCGTCTTCGGAGACGGCCGGTCAGATATAACAGGTTCGCAATAAAAACCCCGCCGGTTTAAGCGGAGGTACATAAGGAAGTATTATAAAAAGTTTCATTCAACCGGTGTGGCATAAGTCACGCCGGTTGTGTTTTCATTTTACGTCATCGGAACAGACATAGAACAAGGATTGCTTTCAGCAGGAAATCTACCGTCGCTTAACAAGAGCACACACGCCCTGAGCCGTGCCGATGACCCGATCTTCTGCGTTATCCTCGATCGGCGTACGTCCAGTACGCCTCACTCGTCTGCCTGGAAGATCGGGCCGTCGACATCGGTCAGGGTCGAAGAGTCGAAAAGGAATAAATTTCAATCCCTGCCAGGCACTTGAATGACGCGTACTGGACGTACGCGGAGTGAAAGCAACGCAGCAGGGGCTGAAATTTATCCTTCTTCGACCGTGTGTGTTCTTGCCAAGCAACGGTAATATAATTTTCTATAAAATATCCCATATGGATATCGTTTTATGTCCTGCATGAAGTAAAATAGCTGCTGCATTTTGAGGATTTTGGAGACATTTATTTTTAGAACTTGTTACCACATAAGCGACTTGGTATAATTGATATTAAAGTTTGTATAAGAAATTCTATCAGGGGGAATAACCATGGAAAACATTTTGCAGATGGCCGACAAGCTATTTCAAAACCGTTATATCAGTTCTATTAAAAAGGCATTTACCATCACGCTTCCAGTAATCATTCTGGGCTCGATAGCGTCGCTGGTCAATAATATTCCTATTAACATCGTGCAGACAGGTCTGTCTACCCCGGTCGGACAGGTGATCCGGGCTGTAAATGGCGGGATTTGGCTAGGCAGTACAGCCACCATGGCGATTTTGATTGCATGGACTTTGGGCTATTATCTTGGTAATACCTATAAACTTAACGGTACGCTCTCAGCCCTCGCAAGCATCGGTGTACAAGGGGTACAAACGAGATAAAATAGAAATGAGGGGCGATAGAGCGGAAATGTCAGATTTTCCACTCTATCTGAACGCGGTCGCTGGTGGCCTTGATTGTAGAAATCAAGCCATCGGCGGCTTTTCTTTTGTCGTCAAAATCTATGCTCT
>JAAWBX010000026.1 GCA_022792885.1 Lachnospiraceae bacterium | reverse complement strand
ATAAGAAGCCTCCTTTTTTGTGTATGATTTATTATAACAGATAGTTTATACCTGTGTCTACTTTTATAGTATAGCTCCAAATGAGGGCTGTGAATTGCTACGATTTGCCCCATTTTGCAAAAAGTGTAGTAAAACGAGGGTGCTGATATTTAAAATTAGAAGTCCGCAAAACGTGCCAAAACACGGCACTTTTGGGCATTTTGAGAAAGGAAAAAATTATGATTAGAATACTTTTCGTCTGCCACGGCAACATCTGCCGCTCCCCCATGGCCGAGTTTATTTTTAACGATCTGGTCAGGAAACGGAATCTTTCCGATCTCTTTTTTGCCGCCTCGGCGGCCACCAGTTATGAGGAGATCGGGAATCCGGTTTATCCGCAGGCGCGGAGGAAGCTGGAGGAAGCCGGGATTTCGGCGGCGGGCAAATATGCCCGTCGGATGGAGGCTTCGGATTATCACGAATACGATTATCTGATCGGAATGGAGCGGCGTAACCGGATAAATATGGAGAAGATCGCCGGCGGAGATCCGGAGCACAAAATGCATCGGCTGCTGGATTTCACCGATCGGCCGGGAGATATCGCGGATCCCTGGTATACCCGTGATTTTGATACGGCTTATCGGGAGATCCGGGAGGGATGCGAGAGCCTGCTGGGATACCTGCTTGAGGAAAGCAAAACTTTTGGCCGGTGAAGCGCGTCGGGCCCGGCATTGCATTTTGAGGAAAAGTGTGATAGCATAGAGAGAAAAGCTTTGTGGACAGCGGGTGTGGAGGTACGGACCGATGAAATTGGATGAGAAACGACTGCAAAAAACCGGTGTGATCGTGCTGTTGGCGATACTGGCGAATTTTCTCTGGGGGAGCGCGGCTCCCTGTATCAAGACGGGGTATCAGTTATTTCAGATTCCCTCGGAGGAGACGGCGACGCAGATTCTGTTTGCCGGCTGCCGGTTTACGCTGGCGGGGATCCTGGGTGTTTTTCTGGGAAGTTTTTTAAACGGTTCTTTTTTGAAACCGACTAAAAAAGCGCTCCCGAAGGTAGCGGTTCTGGCTATGCTGCAGACGGTGATCCAATACGGGTTTTATTATATCGGCCTGGCGCACACGACCGGTGTGAAAGCGTCGATTGTAACGGCGTCGAATGTATTTATCGGGATTTTGATAGCCAGCCTTTTATTCCGGCAGGAGAAGTTGACGCCCCAGAAAATTTTGGGGTGCCTGATTGGATTTGCCGGCGTGGTCGTGGTTAACGTATCTTCCGGTACCGACCTGAATCTGCAGATGTCCCTGGCCGGCGAAGGATGTATTTTTATGGCGGCCGTTGCGTATTCTTTTTCCTATGTGACGATGAAGCTTTTTTCGGCTTCGGAAGATCCGATTATGCTCAGCAATTATCAGTTCGTGCTGGGCGGAGTGATTATGATTGCGATAGGATTTCTTTCGGGCGGCCGCATAACGGTGGTTACCGGCCAGGGGATTCTGATGCTGATCTATCTGGCGATGGTGTCCGCCGTGGCTTACAGTGTGTGGAGCCTTTTGCTGAAGTATAATCCGGTGTCCCGGGTTACGGTGTTCGGCTTTATGAATCCGGTATTTGGCGTTCTTCTGTCGGCGCTTTTGCTGGGAGAGAGCGGGCAGGCGTTTGGCGCCAGAGGACTGATCGCGCTGGTTTTGGTGTGCATCGGGATTTACATTGTCAATAGAGGAAAACCGGCCGGCCGCGTGTGATCCTGCGGAGGAAGGAGATAGATGGGAAAGGAAGAGATCGGGGGAAAGACGGAAAGTGTGAAAGAGCTTCGGACGGGAAAAGGGGAGAAAAAGCGTGGAAAAATACGATGGATAGCCCTTTTTCCGGCGGGGGTTTTTTTGTATCTGGTTATTGGCGCGATCGCGCCCTTTGCGCGTTTGAAAGAGGTCGCGAATCCTTCCTTGTATGCGATTTCGCGTGAGGATCTGGCGGCAGCGGGGAAGGGCGACCGGGCCATGCTTTTGGAGACGGCGACGGAAGCCTGGGAGGAACGTCTGCGTCTTCTGAGTCAGGCAAAAGAGCGAATCATTCTCTCCACGTTTGATATCCGGGAGGATGAAAGCGCGCGGGATATTCTGTCCGTAATTTTAAAAAAGGCGGACGAAGGGGTCCGGGTAAAGATATTTGTGGACGGTTTCAGCGGCCAGGCCCATATGGGGCGACGGGATCTGTTTCGTCTGGTCGCCGCGCATCCCAATATTGAGATTAAATGGTACAATCCGGTTAATCTTCTGACGCCGTGGACGTCCCAGGGCAGGATGCACGACAAATATCTGATCGTGGATGATCTGGCCTACATTCTGGGCGGGCGGAATATGTACGATTATTTTATCGGGGATTATGAGAGCGACAGCAAAAGCTACGACCGGGAAGTGCTCGTTTACAATCCGGGATGGGCGCGGGGGTCGGAGGGAAGTTCGCTGGAACAGGTGGAAGCATATTTTGAGGATATCTGGGAAATGGATGTCTGCCGCTATTATTACGACGATGAAAGCCTGGCAAAGCGGGAGGATATTCGGGCCGAGCGGGAACGGTTGGAAGAGCGTTATGACGAATTGCGGGAGCGGCGGCCGGACCTTTTTGAACCGCAGGGACCGGGGGCGTATGATTATGAGGCCGTGACCTGCGAGACGGATGCCATCCGGCTCCTGTCGAATCCTACGACGATTTACGGAAAGGAGCCGGTGGTATTTTATCAGTTGACCGAGCTGATGAAGCAGGCGAAGGATCGGGTGATGATTCATACGCCCTACGCGGTCTGCAGCGATTATATGTATCGGACGCTTCAGGAGGTGGGGCAGGCGGTGCCGGATGTCCGGCTTCTGATCAATTCCGTGGAAAACGGGGATAATTTTGTGGCCTCGAGCGATTATCTTTGGAATAAGGAAGAGCTGGTCGCCACGGGTCTGGATCTGTATGAATACGACGGGGGCCTTTCCTATCATGCCAAGTCCGTGGTGATCGATGATGATATTTCGATTATCGGTTCCTTTAATTTTGATATGCGCAGCACGTATGCCGACACGGAATTGATGCTGGTGATACAGAGCCGGAAACTGACCGAAGAGCTGGCCGGGAATATGGAGCGGATCCAGAGGGATTGCCGGAAGGTGGTAAGCGCCACGGAATACGAGACGCCGGAGCATATTGCGGTGGAGCCGGTGCCGGGTTGGAAGATGTTCCTTATGAGGGCGTTCGGTCTTATTCTTCAGCCTTTCCGTTATCTGGCCTGAGCGTACCGTCGCTTGACAAGGACACACACGGTCGAAGAAGGATAAAATTCAGCCCCTGCGGCGTTACTTTCACTTCGCGTACGTCCGGTACGCGTCGCTCAAGTGCCTGGCAGGGACTGAATTTTATTCCTTTTCGACTCTCTGACCATGACCGATGCCGATGGCCAGATCTTCCAGGCAGATGAGTGAGGCGTACTGGACGTACGCCGATCGAAGATAACGCAGAAGATCGGGCCATCGGCACGGTTCAGGGCGTGTGTGCTCTTGTCAAACGACGGTAGGTGCGGATGTAGTCTTCTACGACGGCCAGATCGCTGTGGGGGATTTTTCGATCCCGGTATTGGATAAATTCTTCATGGCCTTTGCCGAGAATCAGGACCACGTCGCCGGGTTTTATTTCGTCCAGAGCCAGGAAAATCGCTTTGCGGCGGTCGGGTTCCACGACATAAGAGGCGCAGCCGGTAAGGGTTTTTGTCAGGTCTGCCAGGATTGCCATGGGATCTTCGCCGTGGGGATCGTCGTTTGTGAAGAAGACCCGGTCGCTTAAGGAGATGGCGATCCGCCCCATCAGCGGCCGTTTTAAGCGGTCCCGCTCTCCGGCGGAACCGAGCACGGTCAGAATCCGGCCGGAAGAGGTTTTTCGGTATAATTGAATCACCTGGTAGACCGCGTCCGGGTTGTGGGCGTAATCGATAACGGCCGTTCCTTCCTTTACGGAAAGAGTTTGAAGGCGGCCGGCCGGGGGCTTTAAACCGGCCGAAAGAGGAAGAATGCTTTCCATAGGGAATCCAAGGGAATATACGGCGCCGATGGCCAGCAGATAATTGTAGATATTGATCATGCCGCAAAGCCCCAGGGAGACGGTGTACAGCCGGTTTTTCAGAGTAAAGGAAAGACCGGTTTTAGATTGCGAGAAATGGCATTCTTTTAAGGTTAAGTCGCTCCCTTCGGAACCGAATAAAATCGTATGGGGGGGGTAAGAAATCCTGCAAAATAAGGATCGTCCCGGTTGACAAGCATGGTTCCGTTCTCTTTTAAATAGGAAAGGATTTGCCTTTTTACCGAGAAATAGGTTCGCATGTCGCGGTGATAATCGAGATGATCCTGGGAAAGATTGGTAAAACCGGCTACTTCAAAGGAAAGGCCGGCAATCCGTTCCTGGGCCAGCGCGTGGCTGCTTACTTCCATGACCACGGCTTCACAGCCGTTTTCCTGCGCTTCCAGAAGAAGCCGGTAGAGTGTCAGGATGTCGGGCGTCGTGTTGTTTAGAGGGCGGCGTTCTTTGTTCAGGTAAAACCCGACGGTGCCGATGCAGGCGCATTTGACGGAGAGGCTGCAGAGAAGCTGATAGATCAGATAGCAACTGGTGGTTTTTCCGTTGGTGCCGGTGACTCCGATCAGTTTCATGCGGTTTAAGGTTTGGCTGTAGCGGGAGACGAGGTATTCTTTCAGGTATTGATGCGTGTCCGGGACGACGAGGAGGCGCACGCCTTCCGGTATGGGGATTTCCCGTTCGGCGATGACGGCGCCGGCGCCCCGTCGGATGGCATCCGGAATATAGTCGTGGCCGTCCGAATGGTAACCTTTCAGGGCGACGAAAGTATCCCGGGAACCGGAGATCTCAGTGGAGTTGGTTTTTAAGGGAATCATGGGAAAAGTCCTCCTTCAAAAGTGCATGTCATGATGGGAAAATTGTAAAGGAGAAATGTATCGGCCCGGCAGATAAAATGCAAAAAAGATGAATAGAAGTTGGAAAAGATTTGAATCAAAAGACCATCCGGAATGAAAACCGGATGGTCTTTCGCGTTTTAATTAGGATATCGGATCCTTTTTGCGGGTGATTTTCACGACCGTTCCGCTGAGAAGAAGCAGAGCCAGAAGGTTGGGAATTACCATAAGGCCGTTAAACATATCGGACATATCCCAGACAAGGCCTACTTTTAAGGCGGAGCCGACGAGAACGAAGATCACAACGATCGCGGCATAGATCCGGGTGGCTTTCGGGCCGAACAGGGCTTTTACGTTGACTTCGCCGAAGAAATACCATCCCACGATGGTGGAAAAGGCGAAGAACAGCATACAGATGGCAATGAAAACGTTGCCGAAATTGCCGAAGGCCGTGTTGAAGGCCATCTGGGCCAGCTCGGGGCCGGTCTCGCCGGAGCTCAGTACGCCGGTGGAAAGAATGACCAGAGCCGTCAGGGTCAGGATGATGAACGTGTCGATGAATACGCCGATCATGGCCAGAATACCCTGGTCTTCCGGTTTCTCGACTTTGGCCAGCGCATGAGCGTGCGGGGTGGAACCCATACCGGCTTCGTTGGAAAATAGGCCTCTTGCCACGCCGAAACGCATGGCTTTCTGCACCGTGACGCCGGCCACGCCGCCTAAAGCCGCCTGGGGATTAAACGCCATGACGAAGATCTGGCGGAACGCTTCCCCTACCTGGGAGGCATTCATGACCAGGATCGCGCCGCAGCCGATGATGTAAAGAAGCGCCATGATCGGGACCAGTTTTTCCGTAACGGACGCGATTCGCTTGACTCCTCCCAGGAAGATAAAGGCGGCGATGACGGCAATCGCGATTCCTACGGCAATGGAGGGTACGCCGAACGCGTTATGGAAGGAAACGCCGATGGAGTTGGACTGAACCATGTTGCCCATAAAACCCAGGGCAAGGATGATGGCGACGGAGAAAAATCCGGCCATAAATTTGGCCAGCGCGCCGTTGCGGAAGGCGGCTTTTATGTAGTAGATCGGGCCGCCGGTGACGTGGCCTTCTTCGTTGACTGTCTTAAATTTCTGGGCGAGGACCGCTTCTGCATAGATCGTGGCCATACCGAAAAAGGCGGAAAGCCACATCCAAAGAATCGCGCCGGGACCGCCGGAGGCCAGGGCCGTGGCCGCGCCCGCGATGTTGCCCGTGCCGACCTGGGCGGCGATCGCGGTGGTCAGTGCCTGGAATGAACTCATGCCGTCCTTGCCGGCCTTCTGCCCGTTTAAGGAGAAGCTGCCGAAGAGTCGTTTTACGCCGGTACCGAATTTGCGCACCTGCACAAAGCGGAGGCGGATCGTATAATAGATGCCGGTGCCGCAAAGCAGGAACAGAAGCGCGTAATCCCATAAAAATTCGTTTACGGCTGATACGATGTTTTCAATCATGTCCATGGTAATTTCTCTGCCTTTCTTTTCGGACAGAAGAAGAAAATGGGGAACGGAAAGAAAAAGAGTTAAGTGAAAGGTTCACTTAACTCTGAAAGAATCGAAATAATCGCGCAAAAAACTTCGCGAAAAATTCCTTCTCTGTCCTTTTGCCTGAGAGATTAGTAACGATTACCTTGCACCTTCGGCACCCAGCTTCCTGAGATTCTCCAGAGTCACATCCGTTCATAGTCTTTATCCGCCGTGGCGGACACCTGAGAGTTTTACTCCTTCGGTAAGCAAATTCGCTTTTTCCTAAAAACTTCATCTGTCCATATGGAATTGTGATGTGCTTACCTTAACACGCGAAGGGGTTTCTGTCAAGAGCCTGCGGAAGTTTTTTAATATTTCAGAAGGGCGCGGAATACGGCATGATTTTCCGGAACCATTGAGGCCGTTTTCCGCGTCAAGGTATCCGAATTATTACAAAACGTTTTTATGGATACACAATCGACAGAATATCGGTTATAATGGAAAAAAACCGGGAGGAGCCGCGATATGAAGGAAAAACAGTTGGAAGCCGTGCTGGGGGAGGTAAAAAAGGCGGTGGTCGGCAAGGACGACTGCATTGAGATGGTCCTTTGCGCCTTTCTGGCCGGCGGTCATGTGTTGATTGAAGACATTCCGGGCGTGGGGAAGACGACGATGGCCAGGGCGTTTGCGAAAGCGCTGGATCTGACGAGTACGCGGGTACAGTTTACGCCGGATGTGCTGCCGACGGATCTGACCGGGTTTTATTTGTATGACAGGGACGGCAAAGAGGCGCAGTTTCACCCGGGCGCGGTGTTTTGCAACCTTCTTCTGGCGGACGAGATCAATCGGACTTCGCCGAAGACCCAGTCGGCGCTTCTGGAAGTGATGGAGGAAGGGATGGTTACGATCGAGGGCAGGACCCGCAGGCTGGAACCGCCGTTCTTCGTGTTGGCAACCCAGAATCCGGCCGGCTCGATCGGGACGGCGCTGCTTCCGGAATCGCAGATGGACCGTTTTATGATCCAGATCCGGATGGGATATCCGACGAGGGAGGAGGAAATCCGGATTTTGCAGAATAAGCGGAAAGAAAAACAGGCGGAGATTTTTCCGGCTCTCACGAAGACTCAGTTTATCGAATTGCAGCGAAAGACGGGAGAAGTCTACGTTCATTCTCTGATTTATGATTATCTGGTCCGGCTGATCGGGCAGACCAGGGAACATCCCATGGCGGCGTTGGGCTGCTCGCCGCGCGCTTCGGTGGCGGGGGTCCGGATGGCTCAGGCGCGCGCGTTCTTTGAAGGAAGGGATTTTGTGACGCCGGGCGATGTCCAGAAAATCTTTCCGGCGGTGGCCGGGCACCGGATTCTCCTGAACGCCCGGGCGCGTATGAACCAGGTATCCGTGGATACGGTCGTTGGGGAAATTCTGCGCCAGGTAAAAAAACCGAAGGAGAGTTAGAGGTGAAAAAGAAAATCGGAATCTACGGGCTCCTTGTGCTGTTTACCGGTTATGAGGCCATGGTGTTTGAGGAATTCATGCCAACGGTGCTTTTTGTTTTTGAACTGTTTTTGTTTATCGGCCTGGTTGTTCTCTTGTGTTATCAGGCTCCGGGGGTTTCCATGCGCTTAAAGGAAGAAGGCATTCATGCCGCGGCCGGGGAGGCCGGTATCCTCCGGGTGCTGGTGAAGAATGCTTCGGTCATTCCTCTGTTCGGAACGGAATTGCAGGTGACGACCCGTTACGTGCAGGAAAAGGAGAAGGAGAGCCGTCGGATCGCGATGTATCTGCCGGCCCGGCGGGAGAAGGAGATCGAGGTCGGCCTTCGCCTTCCTTACTGCGGCAGAGTATGCGTGTCTTTTCCGTTTTACCGCGTTTATGATTGTCTTGGCCTGCTTGGGCGGAAGAAACGGTGGGGATGCGAGGCGGAATACTTGGTTCGTCCGAAACCGGTGCTCGTCAATCTGGAAGAATTGCGGGAACTGCCGGTGATCGGTGAGGACGGTGATTCCTATTATAAAGACCGGAGCGGGCAGGACAATTCGGAAATCTACCAGGTTCGGGATTATCGGGCCGGAGATCGTCTGTCCGCGGTTCACTGGAAATTGTCGGCCCGGACCGAGGGGCTTTTGGTAAAGGAATTTTCGCGGCCCAAAAAGAGCAGTTATCTGTTGGTTTTGGACAACCGCTGCGCCGGCCAGGAAGATTTTCACCGAAGACTGACGACGCTTCTGTCGATCTCCTGTTCCCTTGCGGCGCAGGAATATGTGCATACGGTGGCATGGTTTGACTATGGTTTTGGCATGCCGAAGGAAGTGATGGTGCAGGATTGGGAAGGTTACGGCCGGGTGGGAGATCAGCTTTTGTCCATGGACTGGAAGACGGAGGGGGAATTTCCTCTTGTTTTGTATGAACGCTTTTTCCCTCAGGTTCAGTATGTAAAGGTCTTTTACGTGACCGGGACTTTCGCGCGGAGGGAGGCGGACGAGCTGGCCCGTTATCGCGGCGGGGTCAGGAAGAGCCTGATTCTGACCGGGGAGGAGAAACGAATCGATTCCTGGCCGAATCTGGAGATTTTGCAGGTGGCAAAGGGGCCTCTTGTTTCACTGGAAGAGGAACTGAAGAAATTGCCGGTTCTGCTCAGTATGTAAAGGAGGTGTGCCGGTGAAACGAAAGGAAGAACGAATCTTGCAGACCCTGCTGGTTTTCCTGATGATGGCCGGCACGGTGCTGGCTTTTTACGAGCAGGTGGGGGACGGGAGCGATTCCGTCTTGCTCTGGTGCTGTCTGAGCGGCTTTGCCTGGCTTCTGGTTTGTTATGGAAATCGCCCCGGGATGAGAACGGGCGTCGGCTGGCTGATTTTTTTGCCTCTGATTCTGGCGGCTGCCTGGTATTTCAGAGAAGGCTGGCAGGTTATCGCGGATAAAATTTTCTGCCTGTATGAGCGATATTACGATATCAAAATTCCGCTGGATATCCCGGCCGTCCGGCCGGATGTGGTTTCTTTGGAGGGCGCGTTGTGGACGCTGGGGGCGTTAAGCGGCGTGGGGGCGGCTTACGGATTGACCGGAAGAAAGAAACAGATGCTTTTTCTGCTTCAGTTTCCGGTTCTTTTGCTTCTGCTTTTGCTGCTGGGGGGCGTGGCGCCCTCGATACTTCCGGTGTCTTTATGTTTTTTGTCGGCTTTGGGCAGCATATTTTATTTGCGCCTGCTGAAAGGAGGCAGCCGTCCGGAGATGGCGGGCGGGTTTCGCTTTTTCTTTTTGTTTCTGGGGATCGCGGCGGCGCTGTTTTTGTCCGCGCAGGCGGTGAGAACGCCGGTTTACCGCAGTATGAAAGAGAGCCGTGCGGTAATTGAGGCGAAGATCGGCGATTTTCAGGATTACCGGTGGGATCAAATCCTGAAACGCCTGCGGGGAGAGAATGGCGGGAACGAGGGCCGGACGGCCAATATGGGGATTTCCGGCGGACAGATCGGACAGGTGGGGGAGCTGATTCCGGGGGACGGGATTGATCTGGTATTAAATTGGCAGGGAACTTCTTATACCGGCCGGCCGGAGCCCGGGACAGGGGAAACCGGCTTTACGGGCGAGATTTATATCCGGGCTTTCGCGGCGGACCATTATGAGGGGAATAACTGGAAGAGTACGCTCGGCGGGGAAGGAAATTCTTCCATAACGGATATCTGGAAAGACGCTTTTTATATGAATCCGCTGCCGCTGATATTGGGCGCGAATCTGGAAGGCGGAATGGTCGCGAAAGATCTGGTCACGGTTACGATCGAGGGAGCCGATGAGAATTATCTCTATGTGCCGGGAATGGCGGGGCCCTCTGACGCGGCGAATTATCGGAATCGGAATTATGCCGTTTGGGAAGAGGGTCAGAAGAGCCGGGAAACTTTGTGGGACGTTTATCGCCCGGGACAGGCGGATTACCGGGAAGCTTTTCTGGATCCGCAGCGGGAGGACCGTCTGACCCTGGGCTATCGGGAGAGTTCGGCGCTGAGCGTGGTGGACGCAATGGTTCCGAATCATTTTCTGGATGTGCCGGAGGAAGTGCGGGCGGGGCTGAACCGGATCGTGACGGAGGCGGCGGAAAAATTCGGATCCGCCTGGATTTACGGGGATTTAACGGACAGGGAAGAGCAGATTTTGACGTTTGTGAGGGAGATCCTCTGGGAGCGGGCCCGGTACACTTATGCGCCGGGCGTCGTGCCGGAGGGAGAGGATCTGATTCTCTGGTTTTTGACGGAGAACGAAAAAGGGTACTGCACGCATTTTGCTTCGGCGGGCGTGATGTTGTTCCGGATGCTCGGGATTCCCGCCCGGTATTGTGAAGGCTATAAAGTGATGGGCAACGGCCGGCAGACGATCGAGGTAAAAAACCGGAACGCTCACGCCTGGGTGGAGATTTATCGGACGGGGCTGGGATGGATACCGGTGGAAGTGACGCCGGGATATATCGGCCAGACGCCGGAAGAGGGGCCGCTTTCGGAACCGGAGACGGAGCCGGAAGAAGAGCCGGAGAGCGAATCCGGAACGGGCGTCCCGATCTCCGAAGACAAAACGGCAGGAGGGAACGGGAACGGTTCGAGCGGTCTGGGCCTTTTTCTGGCGCTGGCGGCGGGCATCGGCGGCGCGTTCCTGATTTGGGGCGGCCTTAAGAAGCGGCGTTTCGGAAGGAAGCGGCCGGTGAATCGAAGGCAGAAAATTGAGGGATATTGCCGGAACCGGGAAGAACTGGAACGGGATTACGGCGGGCGGATATTTACGGGGGACGCGCCGGGCGGCGTGGAGTCGGCTCTGAGCCCGGAAGAGGAAACAGCTTTGAACGGCTTGTATGAAGAAGCCGTGTTCAGCGATCATGCGATCGGAGCGAAGGCCGTCGCCTTTGCGGCGGATTGCTATGAAAGGACCGTACGGTTTTACGGGACCCGTTTGACGGGGGCGGTCGGAGTCCGGTTCCGTTTTCGATACAGGAAAGAGATGAGGAGGAATATGGGGGATGAATGAGAGAAATCGGGTACAGGGAGACTATTTTGATACGGTAAACGTGATCGACGCCTGCGCTTCCTCCGAGCTTTTGGAAGAGGCGATGGAACAATGCCGGGCGTATCATCGGCTGTTGAGCAAATCCGAGAAGGCCAGCGATATCTGGCGCATCAATCACGCGGAAGGAAGACCGGTGCCGGTGTCGGAGCATACGATGCGGATTTTGAAGGCGGGCTGCGAGATTTATGAGGCGTCGAAGGGCGCGTTTAACATGACGGTGGGAGCGGTTACGTCGCTCTGGAATTTTAAGGCGGAGAAACCGGTTCTGCCGGCGCCGGAAAAAATCCGTCGGGCGCTGACTCTTATGGATGCCGGAAAAATCCGGCTGGAAGGGGACTGCGTGACGATACCGGCGGGGATGCAGGTGGACGTGGGCGGGATTGCCAAGGGTTATATCGCCGACCGGGTGGCGGAGTTTTTGCGGGAGCGGGGCGTAACGAACGGATTGCTGAATTTCGGAGGGAATGTGATCACGATCGGGACGAAACCGGAAGGGGGTCCCTGGATGATCGGTCTTCAGAAGCCGGACGGCGTGACGGGGCGGGATTTCTGGGCGGCTTTTCCCAGCATGGACGAGACGGCCGTGACCAGCGGGACCTACGAAAGGGGATTTACCTTGGACGGCGTCCGCTATCATCATCTCTTGGATCCCAGGACCGGCTGGCCGGTTCAGAACGAGGTGGAAATGGTGACGCTGATCGGAAAGAGTTCTCTGCTGGCGGACGGCGTTTCCACGGCCTGTTTTGTACTGGGGCCGGAGGAGGGAATCCCCCTGGCAGGCCGCTTTGATATGAAGGTGATCTATCGGTTAAAAGACGGCCGGGTACTGCTCTCCCGGGAGGTGGAACTGACGCTGGTAAAGGATTCCTGAGGTAAAAAGTTTGTTGACGGTTGTAAACATTTGTAGTATATTTGTGTCAGAAGGACACGGTGGATCGAAAGGGGAGGTATATTATTTTGGCCGGTAAAAAACTGGTAATACCGCCGAAACGCTACAAGGGCGAAACCTCCGTAATATCGGCAAGATTGCCCAATGACATGATCCGGGCACTGGATCGTATTGCGGAGAAGACCGGGCGGAATCGGAATGAGATCATTATGCTGTGCCTGGAATTTGCGATTGATAATCTTGAAGCGGAAGCCGATGAAAGAGGGGGAGGGGCATGAAGATATTCTGGATTGGACTGGGTTTTTTTCTGATTCTGCTCGTTGTGGCCGTTTTTGGAATTACGGCGTCAAAGGAGAGGCAAAACGCCGCTTTCCCGGTGGAGATTTCCATGGCGGTTCTTTCGATTGTCTATATCGGGCTGATGACGGGATTCAATCTTTTGTTTGATTTTCTGATCCGGACGGATCTTTTATTGTTTGGCCGCATACATATGCTGGCTTTTCTGGTGTACGCCGCGTTGACCGGGGGGCTGTTCGTGTTTCGCAGCCGGGTCTTTCAAAGGGAACGTTTTCGGGACGGCCGCGCTTATGAAAAGCAAATTCTGATCTGTGAATTCGAAGCGGTAAGGGACTGTCTGGCGGGATGGCGCACGGAGGCGAAGAAGGAAGTTCTGCCGTTAATGGACAGCCTTCTGGATGATCTGCGATTTTCGGAACCCGCCGGTTCGGCGGATGTTTCGGATATGGATGACCGGCTGCGGGGAATCGCCAGGATGTTGCTGGCGGAGGCGGAAAATCTGGCGGAGATCCGGTCGGAGAATCTGTCCGGCATCGAGGACGGGATACGCCGGGCAAAAAAGGTGATACGGGACAGAGACCGGCAGATTCGGCTGATAAGCCATCTGATTTGAGGAGGAGACGGGAATGGCAGTCGTGGAAGTAATCAAATATAACGGCAATCCGGATATGTTTGCCTGGAAATATCCGAGCGAGGAGCTGGGAACCTGGACGCAGTTGATCGTAAGCGAATCTCAGGAGGCGATTTTGTTTAAAGGCGGCCGGGCTTTGGATGTGTTTCCGAGCGGCCGCTATACGCTGTCAACGAATAATATTCCGATTTTGAACCGGGTGCTCAATCTTCCCTTTGGAGGCCGGTCCCCTTTTACGGCGGAAGTCTGGTATGTGAATCGGGCGAACTCGTTCGATATTAAATGGGGGACCGCTTCCCCCATTCAGCTGCAGGATCCGAAGTATTCCGTATTCATTCCGATTCGGGCGTTTGGTCAATTCGGTATCCGCATTGAAAATTCAAAAGCGTTTCTCGTTAAATTGGTGGGAACCCTTTCGGTCTTCGATCAGAGCAGCATTTTAAAATATTTCCGCGGTTTGTATTTGACAAAAGTAAAAGACGCCATCTCCTCCTATCTGGTCCATAAGCAGATCAGTATCGTGGAGATCAACGCTTATATTGAAGAACTTTCCTGCTTTCTTCAGGAGAAGATGCAGCCGGTGCTGGCGGAGTACGGCATCCGCCTGGTTAATTTTTATGTGAATGATATCAGCGTCCCCGAGGAGGACACGGCGGTCAGAAAACTGAAGGATGCCCTGGCGAAAAAGGCGGAGATGAATATTATCGGTTATAATTATCAGCAGGAGCGCTCTTTTGATACGCTGGAAGGGGCGGTTCAGAATCCCGGTTCTTCTTCCGGGTTTATGGGGGCCGGGCTTGGCCTTGGCATGGGAGTCGCCATGGGCGGCGCGGCCGGGCGTCAGTTCGGCGGCCTTGCGAGTGTTCTGAATACAAGCGCGGAGGAGAGCAAAATCTGTCCTGCCTGCAAAGCGGCTATGCCGAAGAATAAACGTTTTTGCGCCGACTGCGGCTGCGATACGGCCAGGAGAGAGGAGATTCGGCCCTGCCCTTATTGCGGCGCGGAACTTCCCGGCAAACATACGCGGTTTTGTCCGGAATGCGGCAGAGCGCTTAAGAGGTCCTGTCCTGTCTGCCAGGCGCCGGTTCAGGGAGCGCCGAAATTCTGCCCGGAATGCGGAACGAGATTAGTGGAAGATCAGAGGTAAAGGAGAATGGCGGAGGATCGTGCGGAATTCATGGTGAGAAAATTGCGCATAGAAGCCGGGGTACAGAGGTTTTTTGGCTGGCCTCTCGCGTTGTTCGGCGGGGGAGTCGTACTTATTGCGCTGCCTCAGATATCGAAGATTCTGGATGTGGTAATGGTGCTTTTGTTTGCCGTTATCGGCGGGCTTGGGATGCGGCTGATTCTTCTCGGGAATCGAAAAATAAAACGAATCCGGATTTTTTCCGACTATTCGGCCAGGCTTGCGGCGGATCCGGATCACTCGCTGGATTTTTTGGCGGCTTCGGCCGGCGCGACGATTTCGGAAGTGACGGAAAACGTGAAGGATATGCTTGCGTTCGGACTGTTTCCCGGTGCGTATCTTGACGTTTCGCGTAATCGTCTGGTAATATCGAATCGGGCGCCGGGTGAGCAGGCGGGCTTGATATCCGGGGAGAGCGGACAAGACAGGAATTATGCGATGGTGACGTGCCGGCGGTGCGGAGCGGTCAACAGGATCGTGTCAGGAACGGCCGGAGAATGCGAATACTGTGGTTCACAGATTTCAGAGTAGGCGAGAGGGATGGATATGGAGAGGAGATCGGCAAAGGAAAGTCCCCATACCAGGGCGTCCGGTAACGGAAAGCTGCCCGTGAAAAGAAGAGATGACAGGAAGCGGGGGGCTTCTTATCGAAAATGGGGCTGGGTTCTGATGGTTTTTGCGGCGATATACCTGCTTATGGGGGTGACGGGGGAACTTCGTTACGTGGACGGTTCGCCTGCCGTCGGCGCGACGATTATGATGACGGTTTTATGCGGGGGAGGCGGATGGCTCTGCCTGCGAAAAGGCGCCGATCTTCAGATGAGGGCGCAGAGATACGAGCGTTATGTTTCGATTGTTCGAAGCGGGGGCGACGCCCTGATCGACCGGATTGCGGCGGCATATCCGACTACCTATGAGCAGGCCGTGACGGATCTGCAGTCTATGCTGAGAATGGGTTATTTCGCCGACTCTTATGTGGATTTGGAGCGCAGGGAATTGGTGATGCCGGAACGAATGACGGCGCCGGTCCGTTTTGATTCGTCTGTCGGGGAACCGGAGAAGGAAACGGCTGCCCGGGTGATTCAATGCCCTCACTGCGGTGCGGTTAATACCGTTCGATCCGGCGCGGTAAAGGAATGCGAATACTGCGGTTCACCGATTGCCGGTTAAAGGTTATTTTCGTCGATTGAGCAGGCTCTTGTCAACCGATGCATCTTTGACTATAATAAAAGGCGAAGAAGGGTATCGGTAAAAGGACGGGGGTGTAAGAGATGATACAGGTACTTTTGGTGGAAGACGATGAATTTATCGCGAAAGTGCTGATTTATTATCTGAAAAATCGGGGAAATTATCAGGTGAATTATGCCAAGACTTCCGGTGAAGCGCTGGGAAGAGCCAGAGATGCTTACGATATTATTTTACTGGATGTTCTTTTGCCCGATGCGGACGGAGTCTCCCTTTGCCGTCAGTTGCGACAGTGGCAGGATTGTCCGATTATTTTTTTTAGTTGTCTGGACGACAGCGATACGATCATTCGGGCGCTAGACGCGGGGGGTGACGATTTTCTGGTGAAGCCTTTTGACAATGACGTTTTGCTGGCCAGGATTGAAGCGAATTTAAGACGAAGCCGAAGGGATTTTCGGGATGTGCCGAAGGAAGAAGTGACGGCGGGCGGGTTCCGGCTGAACGTGTCGGATAACCGCTTATATAAAGACGGCCGGGAGATCGCACTTCCCCCGATGGAATGCCGGCTGTTGGCTTTTTTGATGCAGAATCGGGGGAAATATTTCTCTTCCGAGGAATTGTATCGGCGGGTCTGGGGGAAGGAGAGCCTGGGGGACGTCCGGACCGTTCTGGTCCATATCCGGCATCTTCGTATGAAGCTGGAGGAAGATCCGGGGAATGCCAGGTATCTGAAAAGTATCTGGGGAAAAGGTTATACGTTTGAGGCCGGCGGGTGCCACAGCGGCAGGGATACCGAAAACGTAGATCCTTTGCCGGGGACGCTGGATACCTGAATTTCCCCTTTGTGTTTTTGAATAATGGAGTATGCGATGGACAGCCCCAGACCGGTGGAATGGTTTGGGGTTGTTTCGTTTTTATGAAAATATCGTTCGAAGATGTGAGGGAGGTCTTCGGGGGCGATGCCCTTTCCCTCGTCCCGGATTGTGATAAGCGCGCGGTTGTGGGCGGAACGGAGCGTGATAAACACCTGTTTTCCGGACGGCGTATACTGAATCCCGTTTACGATCAGATTTTGCATGGCCCTTGCGAGGTAGGAGCCGTCGCCCCAGGTGAAACATTCCGTTTCGCTTTGCCAGGAGAGCGTAACCTGTCGTTTTTTGGCGAGCGGGAGCGCGCCCTGAACGGTGTGCGACAGCAGGGTATGAAGATTTACCGGGTCCTCCGAGAACAGAAGGTCGTCGTCCTCCAGCCTGGCGGCGGCGAACAGATCTTCGGTCAGGCAGGAGAGAAAGTCGATCCGGTCGTTTAACAGCGTCAGAAGTTCTTCTTCGCCCGGGTCGGAGGCGGTCAGGGAGGCGGCGCAGGTGCGGATCGCGAAGAGAGGGCTCCGCAAGTCGTGAAACATGTTTAACATCATGCCCCGTCGGAGTTCCTGCTGGCGGTTCAGTTCCGCGGTCCGTTCCCGGACCTTCTGTTCCAGAAGGCAGCTTAAGTCTTCGGCTTCCTGAAATTTGCCGGCGAATTTTTGATTAACAAAAAGCAGGTAGGCGAATGAAAAGGGGAGATTTAGAAAACGGGTTTTTCTCATAAGGAAGAACAGGAGGCTGTCGGCCGCCAGTCCGTAATCCACCAGAAGAGCCTGGAATTTCCAGCCCACCATAACGGCGAAACCGATTAACAGGATATAGCAGCCGGGAAGCTTTTTCCGGCAGCGCCAGATGACGGCCCGTCCCCCAAAGAGGAAGCAGAGAAAAAGAATGCATCCGGTGACGAAAGCGAAACTGGTCCGGTAGGCCGGGATGCCGAGAAAAAGAGGGACGAAAAGCATACCCTGCCAGCGGAAGAAAAATTGGAGCCGGGAAGGAAGCGGCATTTCCGTCAGCATGAGACAGATACAGAACGGCATATAGGCCACGTACAGGTGTCCGCATACCTGGATGAAGTTATAGGGACCGGTGGGAAGAAAATCCAGGAACCGGGTGCCGGTCATCATAAGCCACAGGATCAAAAGGGCCATATAGGCAAGAAAATAGCGCAGGTACCGCTCGCTTTGTTTAAAATAGTACAAAGAGAGGCCATAGAAAAACATGATAAAAAGAATGGTCAGGACCACGGCGCGCAGGATGCGGTAATGAAGCAGGAAAGTCTGCTGAATAATATATTCGCTTCCGACATAGATCTGATCGGAACTGTCCCAGCGTTCGGTATAAATTTCCAGACGGATCCGGTCGCCTTTTTTTTGGACTTCGTCGGAGGTGAGATTTAAAAAAACGATCTGGCGGCTGTTGGGATAATAGGACAGATTTTCGTGAGGGATGCCGTTGATGGTTACGCGGATCGGGCCGGCGGCGGATCGGACGATGGCAAAAGAGACGGGGGCCGGGGAGGAAAGCGAGAGTTCCACAAGGCAGCGGCCGGTATCCGGGGACCAATCGGGGTCGGTCAGGGTGTACAGGGTCGTTTCCTCCGGCGGCGGCAGAAGAGAGCCGTTGGGGAGAAACGTCTGGTTCAGGCGCAGAAGGGCCAGCAGGCCGACGGAAAGAAGCAGGACGGCCAGGTAACAGAAAAAAGGTTTGCGTGCAAATTCCATGTGCGAATCCCCCCGTAAAATGTTTTTGTGAAATACCGTCGTTTGTCAAGTAACGGTACGGTTGTTTGACAGGCGACGGTAATATTATAACAGAAATTTGACGGTTTGCGGAAAACTTAATAAATTTAATGTTTTTTCGGGCCGTGAATTAAGGCGATGTTAAGACCTGACCGGGAAAAAATTTATTATACTTAAAACCATCAAGGAAAAGCAGGAGGGGGTTTACTTATGACAAAGGGAATCAGTCGAAGAGATTTTATGAAGGGAGCCGCTGCCGGTGCCGCCGGTGTGGCCGCCGCCGGGCTTTTGGGGGGATGCCAGTCGTCTTCCGCATCCGGCGGAACGACGCAGGCGGTGACGACGGAAGCCGCGACGACGGCGGCCGAGACAAAAGCCGCGGAAACGACGAAAGCGGCGGAATCGGAAGCGACGAAAGCGGCAGGGGTATCCGGTACGGGAACCGGTAAGGCGAGAGGCAACGGCGGTGAGGTTACGGTTACGATCACCGTAGAGGACGGCAAGATCGTGGATGCGGAAGCCGTGGGCGATCAGGAGACGGAAGGAATCGGAAGCCGGGCTATCGAGCAGTTGCCGGCCCTCATGATCGAAGGCAATACGGTGGAAGTCGATATGATAACAGGGGCGACTATCAGTTCCACGGCGGTTCTGACGGCGGCCGCGGCGGCTTATGCCGAAGCGACCGGCGAGAAGAAGGAAGCGAAGGTGGAGGACGGGCGCTATGTATCTTCCGTAATGGGGATGATGGATTACGTGTATGTGGCCACTTCTTTTGAAGGCGGTAAGATCAAGGAAGTACGTTTTTTAAGCAGCAATGAGACGGAACATTTGAGCTGGCCGGCGATTGAGGAGATCCCGCCGAAGATCGTGGAATACCAGTCGATCAACGTGGATACCATTGCCGGGTGTACGGTTACTTCCAACGCGATTCTCCAGTGCGTGCGGGAGGCAATTATGAAAGCGGGCGGAGATCCGGCGGATTTTATGGCCGAGGTTCCGGCTCCGCAGGTGACGCCTTCCACGGAAGAGCGGGAAGTGGACGTGGCGATCGTAGGCGCGGGCGTGGCCGGTTTAAATGCCGCATACAACCTGGCTCTGGCCGGAAAGTCCGTACTGGTATTCGATAAAATGGGTTACTACGGCGGATGCTTCCTGGTTTCGGGCGGCCTGATTATGTCGGTGGATACGATTTTACATAAGAATTACGGGCCGGAGCGTCTGGCCGGTTACATGAAATCCAAAGAGGCGTTTATCGAATCTTACGAGGCGGTTTTAGACAAGGAGTCTCCTTATTACAACCCGGATATGCCTTACATCAAAGTTATGATCGATAAGGGTTCTCAGATGGTGGATAATCTGATCATGGCGGGCGTCGGTTTCGCGCCGCTGAATAAGTATGGCAGCAATCCTTATATCGGATCCGGCCCCTGGGGGAATTACAAACAGACGGCGGGTTCGGTCTGCGCCGTGGAGATGATGTACGATCAGATCACGAAGCGGGGCAACGAGGTTATTTTGAAGACCAAGGTGGAGAGCCTGATCATGGACGGGGAAGCCGTTGTCGGACTGAAGGCGAAAGGCGAGGACGGAAAAGAATGGACGGTCCATGCCAAGGCGGTTCTCCTCGCAACCGGCGGTTGGATGCAGAACAAAGAGCTGGTGGAAGAATATTGCCCGGACTATGCGGACTATTACGTCAATGCGCCGGTCAGCAACACCGGCGACGGGTTGTTCCTGGCGAAGGATGCCGGCGGCGCCTGGATCTGTATGGATCGGGGAATCACGGCGACCAACAAATCCTACACCTCGAAATCCAATACGATCTTTTTCTACAAAGACGTTCCGCTGATTCTGGTGGACGCCAACGGCGAACGCCTTGTAAACGAAGTAAGTTCTTATAAGAAATATTTGAGAAAGTTTAAAGAGCCTCAGTACGGCGGACGTTTCTACTATGTGTTTGACGAAGTGGGATTTGCGCTGGCACACGATTCGGATACATACGACCTGAGTTATCAGTACCTGATCAACAAGGGCGATATCGTAGAATATGAAAGCCTGGATGCGCTGAGCGAACAGCTTGACCTGCCGAATCTGAAGGAGACGGTGGAGCAGGTGAATCGGATCGCCAAAGGCGAGGAGGAGGATGAGTACGGCAACAAGACGCTTCCTTATCTGGAAACCAAAGGCAAAATGTACGCGATGCGGATTGAGCCGGGCGCTTATATTACCCACGGCGGGATCAAGATCGACCCGCAGACCCGGGTGCTCAGAGAAGACGACACGGTGGTGAAAGGGCTTTACTCCGCCGGTATGACGACGGGTTCCATGGAGATCCGGGACGGCGGCGATTACGGAAACGGAAACTGCCAGGCGTTGGCCTTCAGCCTTCAGGCGGCCGAAACGATTGCATCGGATATCGGATAATTTCATAAGTTTCCCCTTTCCCCTCCGGGTTCCCCTTGCAAAATAAGGGGCGCCCGGAGGGTCTATTTTTGCCGGCCGGCGGCAAGCCGCTTGCAAATTTACCCGGATCTGTATTATAATCAAGAAGTTGGAGGCGGGAATACAATGATAGAGAGAAAGACGTTTCTGACGTTGGATTATTATAAGAAAGAGGCTTTTACCGGAGGTTATCGGGGGATGCGCTATCGGATCGCCCGGACCGAGGAGGACGGAACGGTTTTTCTTACGGCAGTCTGCTGGCCGGAGCCTTTTAATTATGAGAAAACGCCGGAAGAACAGAAAATACGGGAAAAATTTATGTTTGGCGAGGAGGGTTTGATCCAAATCGCAGACTGGCTGAACGAAAGATATCGGGAGGGCGGCTATGATACAGGATATTGAACCATATCGTCTGGATAACACATTCTCCCCCAGAGAGGTACGGGAGGAGGACTGCATTGCGCTTTTTAACGGGAACGAGACGCTCCTGAAGCAGGAGGACGGGGAGCGGCAGCGTTTGCTCACCTGGCGGGAGGTTTGTGAGCTTACCGGCAGAACGGACTGGATTCTGACATATTTGTTTCGGATAGACGGCCGCGGTTTTTATCTGGCGGAGGGGAGAGAGCTCTGGGAAGTCCTCGCCGCGGAAGGTGCCGTTCTTGAGAAGACGCAGGCGTTTCGCACGATGAAACCGGGCTGGATGGCTTTCGGGGGAATCACGGCCCACCATCTGTATCACTGGTACGTTCACACGCGTTTTTGCGGGCAGTGCGGAAAAGAAATGTCTCCGGATAAAAAAGAGAGGGCCATGCGGTGTCCGGCCTGCGGAAATCTTGTATATCCAAGGATCTCACCGGCCGTGATTGTGGGCGTTACCCACGGGGATAAGATCCTCCTGACGAAATATGCCGGCCGAGCCTTTACCAATTACGCTTTGATCGCCGGTTTTACGGAATTTGGAGAGACGCTTGAGGATACCGTGCGCCGGGAAGTGATGGAGGAGGTCGGCGTCCATGTGAAAAACATCCGTTATTATAAGAATCAGCCCTGGGCGTTCTCGGAATCCCTTCTGGTTGGTTTTTACGCGGAACTGGACGGGGATGAAAGCATTACTCTGGAGGAGGATGAACTGGCCGAGGCGGTCTGGGTGGAGCGGAAGGATATGCCGGAGCGCAGGAACGATATCAGCCTGACGGCGGAGATGATGGAACAGTTCCGCCTGGGGCTTTGGTAGAGGGGCCGGTGGGCGGTGAGAGCGGATGTAACCTCTGTCCGAGGATGTGCGGTGCGGACCGGTCGGCGAACGAAGGGTTTTGCGGCGCGGGAGCCGGCCTTAAGGTCGCGCGGGCGGCTTTGCATTACTGGGAGGAACCCTGTATCAGCGGCACGAGGGGCAGTGGGGCCGTGTTTTTCAGCGGCTGCACGTTGAAATGCTGTTTTTGCCAGAATGAAAAGATCAGTGAAGGCGGTTTCGGCGCGGAGATTTCCGTGGAGCGTCTGGGACGGATTTTTCTGGAGCTTCAGGAGAAAGGCGCTCATAATATCAATCTGGTGACGGCCGATCCGTATGTGAGGCAGGTGAAGGAAGCCGTTGCCCTCGTAAGAGAGGAATTGGCCGTGCCGGTGGTTTATAACTGCAGCGGGTATCAGAGCGCGAGGCTTTTGAGGGAACTGGACGGACTGGTGGATGTGTACCTGCCGGATTTGAAATTTATGAGCCGGAAACTTGCCGGGCGTTATCTGAAGGCGCCGGATTATTTTGAGGTCGCGTCCCGGGCGATTCCGGAAATGATAAGGCAGACGGGCGGTCCGGTTTACGGGGAGGACGGGATGCTGAAAAAAGGCGTGTTAATTCGGCATCTTGTCATGCCGGGAGCAAGAACGGATTCCGAAGCGCTTCTCGCGTGGGCGGCGAAGAATCTGGAGGAGGGATCTTTTCTCGTCAGTCTGATGAGTCAGTACGCGCCGGCCGGGCGGGCGTTTTCCTACCCGGAGATCAATCGGAGAGTGACTACGTACGAGTATGAGAAAGTGCGAAAGACGGCTCTTTTGCTGGGGTTGACGGACGGGTATCGGCAGCATCGGGCCAGCGCGTCGGGGGCGTATACGCCTTCGTTTGATCTGGAGGGCGTTTTGCAGGATCGCGAAGCGCCGGTAATAAAAAGAGGAAAAGGAGATTGAATATGGGAAGAGGCGGCAGTTCTTCCGGCGGGCGCAGTTCCGGCGGCGGAGGGATGAGAAGCTCCGGGGGAAGAATGTCTTCCGCCGGCCGGGGCGGCTTTGGAGGAAGCGGCCGGGGAGGCGGTTTCGGAGGCGGCGGAATAGGAGGCGGACCGCGGCATGGGTATCGGATGCCGCCGCCGGGAGGCAGGCGGCCGCCGAGGAGGCCTTGGATCTATGCCGGCCCCAGGCCCGTTTACGGTGGGTATGGGGGAGGCGGCTGCGGCTGCTCCACGGGGTTTCTGGTTATTTTCCTGATCTGTCTGGTGGTGTTCTTGGCAGGCCGCGGATCTTCCGGCACGAATATTACGCAATCCACGATCGAGAGGGAGGCGCTGCCGAAGGGTTCTGTGACGGAAACCGGTTATGTGACGGATGAGCTGGGGTGGATTCGAAGCGAATCAAAACTGACGGCAGGCATGAAGGATTTTTATCGGGCGACCGGCGTGCAGCCGTATCTGTTCCTCACCGATACCGTGAACGGGACGAAATATCCGTCTTCGGAGGATATGGATGCTTACGCGAACCGCCTATATGACGAATACTTTGCGGACGAGGCGCATGTGCTGCTGCTGTTTCATGAATATAAGGCCGGTCGCTACAGTACCTGGTATGTATGCGGAAGCCAGGCGAAGACCGTGATCGACGCGGAGGCGGCCGATATTCTTCTGGACTGCCTGGACCGTTACTATTATGAAGACGGGCTGGAAGATGAGGCATATTTTTCCAAAGCCTTCCGGGAAGCCGGAAAACGGATTATGCAGGTGGAGAAATCACGCTGGCCGGTAGTTTTCTGGATTTTCGGTCTTTTGGGGATTCTGGGTCTTTTGTATTTCTGGTGGAAAAAGAGCAAAGAGCAAAGGAATCGGGAGGCGGAACAGACGGAGCGGATGCTTAATACGCCTTTGGAGACGTTTGGAGATTCGGAAATCGAGAAGCTGAAGAAAAAGTACGATGAAGAATGAAAATATCCGTGAGACGGAAGAAAAATAAAGTGAAAAATACGGCGCAATTCTGAAAATACAGGAAATTTGGATAATATAATTTGAAAATCACTTGAAAAATTTTAAAGGCTGCGATAAGATGGAGGTGACAGGAGTTTTCCAAGTACGGATTGCGAAAAGGAGGAAGTATTATGTATTCAGAACAGATGTATGAACTGGGAAGCAAAAGCTCCATGATCCGCGAGATTTTCGAGTACGGCAAGCAGCGCGCGGCCGTCGTCGGTCCGGAGAATGTGTTTGATTTCAGCATCGGCAACCCCAGCGTGCCGGCTCCCGATACGGTGAAGAAGGCGATCGAGGAACTGGTTCTGGAGGGAGATCCGGTACTGCTTCACGGTTACACGTCCGCAGCCGGCGATATGGGCGTCCGCAAAGCGATCGCGGATAATATCAATGAGAGATATCAGGCGGGCGTGAAGCCGGAACTGATGTATATGACGGCCGGTGCGGCGGCGGCTCTTTGTTCCGTAATCCGCGGTCTGGCCTGTCCGGGCGACGAATTTATCGCGTTTGTTCCTTTCTTCCCGGAATACACGGTATTTGTAAACAGCAACGGCGGTAAGCTGGTTTCCGTCGGCGTGCGGGAGAAAGATTTCCAGATCGATCTGGATATCCTGGCGGCGGCCGTGAACGAGCACACCAAAGCGATCATCGTGAACTCCCCGAACAACCCGAGCGGCGTCGTTTATAAGGAAGAGACGATTCAGGCTCTGGCGAAGTTCATGAAGGAGAAATCCGCGGAGTACGGGCATCCGATCTATCTGATCGCCGACGAGCCTTATCGGGAGCTGGTATACGACGGGCTGGAAGTGCCTTATCTGCCGAATTACTATGACAACACGCTGGTCTGCTATTCTTACAGCAAGTCCCTGTCTCTGCCGGGCGAGCGTATCGGTTATGTGCTGGTATCCCCGAAGGTGGAGGATGCCCAGAAAGTATATGCGGCGGTCTGCGGTGCGGGAAGAGGCCTGGGTTATGTATGTGCGCCGAGTATGTTCCAGTTCGTAGTCGGGAAGTGTGTGGGCCAGACTTCGGATATCAGCATTTACAAGTACAACCGCGACCTTCTGTATGATAATCTGACGAGCTACGGTTTTGAGTGTGTGAAGCCGGACGGCGCTTTCTATCTGTTTATGAAGGCTTCGGAGGCCGATGCGGTCGCTTTCTGCGAGAGAGCGAAGAAGTACGATCTGCTTCTGGTGCCCTGCGACAGCTTCGGATGTCCCGGCTATGTACGGATTTCCTACTGCGTACAGCCTGACATGATCAAGAGATCGCTGGCTGCTTTTGAGAAACTGGCGGCGGAATACAAATAAGAACGATAACAGGACGGCGCTCCGTCAGCATGAGGAGCGCCGTTCCTTTTTTAAGGAGATGTTATGACAAGGAAGAATCAGATATTGCTGGGGACGCTGTACGGGATGCCTTTTGGCGCCATCTGCGGCGTTCTGGTCGGATTTCTTGTGAATATCTGGCTGGGAATCGCCGCGTTTGCGGTTGTCTTTGTTCTCTCCGGCTGGGGATTTCTCGCACTTACCATGAAGTCGGCGAGAAAGCAGCAGTCCCGTTACGCCGAACTTAAGGAGGAGATCGCGGGGGAGACGGAACTTAAACTGGACGGCCTGGCCAATTATGAGCGGGGCGGGAAACTGTATCAGGGGCGTCTGTTTCTGACCGGCGACAGCGTATTGTTCGCGGGCTGTCGGAAGGGAGGGGAGGAGATTCGACTGGAGCTTCCCTTGCCCGAGCTGGTTCAGGCCGTGCAATATTCGGTAAATGAATATCTGAATACGGGGCTTCGGTTTCGGAAACGGGACGGCAGCGTTTATTCTTTTGTGGTGGAAGATCCGGACGAATGGCTGGCAGCGTTCAAAACGCCAGGTCCAGTTCCACCGGGCAGTGATCCGACCCGGTGATTTCCGTATGAATTTTTGCGTCGTTCAGCTTGTCCTTCAGCGCTTCGGACGTCAGGAAATAATCGATGCGCCAGCCGGCGTTTTTTTCTCTCGCCTTAAAGCGATAAGACCACCAGGAGTAGATATCCGCCCGGTCGGGATAAAAATACCGGAACGTATCGGTGAAACCGGAAGCTAACAGGGTGGAGAATTTTGCTCGTTCTTCATCGGTGAAACCGGCGTTTTTTCGGTTGGTTTTCGGGTTTTTCAGGTCGATCTCTTTGTGGGCGACGTTCAGATCGCCGCAGCAGATCACCGGTTTTTTTTGCTCCAGCTCTTTAAGATAGCGGAGGAAATCGTCTTCCCACTGCATCCGGTAGGGGAGGCGCGCCAATTCGCTCTGGGAGTTGGGGGTATAGACGTTGACGAGATAAAATTCCGGAAATTCCAGCGTGATCATCCGGCCTTCTTTATCATGCGCTTCCAGCCCCATTCCGTACGAGACGCATCCGGGTTGTTTTTTTGTAAAAACGGCCGTGCCGGAATACCCTTTTTTCTCGGCGTAATTCCAGTAGGCGTGATATCCCGGGAAGTCCAGGGAAATCTGCCCCTCCTGGAGTTTGGTTTCCTGAAGGCAGAAGATATCCGCGTCGATGTTTTGAAAATGGTCGGAGAATCCTTTTTGCATGCAGGCCCGCAATCCGTTTACATTCCATGAGATAAGTTTTATAAGGGCTCCTTTCCGCCGGCGTAAACGCCGGTCGTTTTTATTATAAAGAAGAAATCAAAAAAAATGAAGGATTTTCAAGAAAAAAATCTTGACAGGGAAAACAATGCGTAATATATTAAAAAAGCTGGATGGGGAGAATTCTTCTGCCTTAGGGAAGCAGAAAGATGAAAGATTATCATGATGAAAACCTTGAGGAGGAACCGAGTGATGAGAAAGAAAGCATTGGTTTTTTGCACGGCAGCGTTGATTGCGTTATCCATGACGGCCTGCGGTGACGGGACGGCCCAGAAGAAGACGACAGCCGCCGAGAGCGAGGCGACGGACGCGCCGGTGGAGACCACCGAGGCGGAAGCCGGGACCGAGGGCGAGACGAAGACGGATGAGAGCGAAGACGCTGAGGCGACGACGGGCGGAGCCGCTGCGGGCGGGTCTTATACGGACGGCACATATACGGCGGAAGCGGTAGGCGCTTCGGAAGCCGGAAGCGGTACGGTTGCCGTGACCGTGACGATCAAGGGCGGCAAGATCGAGGATGTGGATATTAACGCACCGAAGGATCAGGCGAGTCTGGGCGCTCAGGCCATCAAGAAACTGCCGGATAAGATTAAAGAAGCACAGAGCGTTGAGGTTGACAAGGTGTCGGGCGCGACTCATACAAGCGACGCCATTATTGAGGCCGTGGCGGATTGTCTGGAGCAGGCTTCCAAGTAAGAAAAAGAAAAAGGGAATTGAGACGGCGGCCTGTCGAACAGGCCGCTTTGTTTTTGAGAAATTCGGAAAATTTTTTGAAAAACGGTGTTGACATTTAAAAAAGCGCTGGTTATAATAATTCTAATTTCATACTTTTCAGAGCGTTGATAAGAAAAAGTAACAGACAGATCCCGCGTACAGAAAGGCTCCGGCGGATGAGAGGGGCACGAACGGCTGTCTGCGAATACATCTTGGAGCTTCGCACCGAACCTTCTTTGACAGAGGCAGTAGGCTGCGACGGAACCTGCATCCGTTATCGTGCTAGGGTATAGGATATGCGATCCGGGGTACCCGAAGAGGCAGGCCGTGCGAGCGGTTTGTGAAAAAAGGTGGTAACACGGGAGTCAGTCTCGTCCTTATGTGAGGACGGGACTTTTTTATTGTCGGGCGTGTATCCGAAAGAAACGGTCGGCGCGGCTACAGGTTTTCCGGAAAAGAAAGTAAATAAAACGAACAAGGAGAAAAAGAAGATGACATTGTATGAAGAACTTCAGGCCAGAGGGCTGATTGCTCAGATTACGGACGAAGAAGAAGTGAAGGAGTTGATCAACAACGGGAAAGCGACGTTTTATATCGGGTTTGACCCTACGGCGGACAGTTTGCATGTGGGTCATTTTATGGCTCTGTGCCTGATGAAACGTCTGCAGATGGCCGGCAACCGCCCGATTGCTCTGCTTGGCGGGGGCACCACGATGGTGGGCGACCCTTCGGGGCGGACGGATATGCGTCAGATGATGACGCAGGAGCAGATTCAGGCCAACGCGGACAAGTTTAAAATCCAGATGTCCAAATTCCTGGATTTTTCCGAAGGAAGAGCGTTGATGCTCAACAATGCGGAATGGCTGCTTCCGTTAAATTACGTGGAAGTTCTGCGCGAGGTGGGCGCTCATTTCTCCGTGAACCGGATGCTTTCGGCGGAGTGCTATAAGCAGAGAATGGAGAAGGGGCTGAGTTTTCTGGAATTTAACTATATGATCATGCAGAGCTATGATTTCTATCACATGTTCCAGAAATACGGCTGCTGTATGCAGTGCGGCGGCGACGATCAGTGGTCCAATATTCTGGGTGGGACCGAGCTGATCCGCCGAAAACTGGGAAAGAACGCGTACGGTATGACGATCACGCTGCTTTTGACTTCCGAGGGCAAGAAGATGGGAAAGACCCAGAAAGGCGCCGTGTGGCTGGATCCGGAGAAGACCTCGCCGTTCGAGTTTTATCAGTACTGGCGGAATGTGGAGGACGCCGATGTCATGAAGTGTCTGCGGATGCTGACGTTCCTTCCGCTGGAGGAGATTGATCGGATGTCTTGCTGGGAGGGCAGCCAGTTGAATACGGCGAAGGAGATTCTGGCTTTTGAACTGACGAAGCTGGTTCACAGCGAGGAGGAGGCACGGAAGGCGCAGGAGAGTTCCCGGGCGCTCTTCGGCGCGGGTAATGCGGCGGAGATGCCTACCAGTGAATTGACAGACGAAGATCTGACGGACGGCGGGATCGATATTCTTACGCTGATGCAGAAAGCGGGGGTCGTGCCGTCAAAGTCCGAGGCGAGAAGAGCCGTGGAGCAGGGAGGCGTGTCGGTGGACGGCGGGAAGATTGAGGATATTAAGACGATGTTTACCGCCGAACAGCTTGCGGCCGGGGTAATCGTGAAAAAGGGCAAGAAGAGTTTCCGCAGAGTTATTTTGAAATAAGTATCGAAAAAAGACGGAACGTTTCCCGCACGGTATTTTAAAATCGTGTCGGGGAAGCGTTCCGTTTTTGCGACGCGGATAGGGACGTTATTCCCAATTCAGGATGAGGCCGGCCCCTAAGACCTTGATCGGCATTTCCCGGTTGATGGCAAATCTTGCCTCATAGGATGTGCAGTGGGCCGGATAGAGTTCCGGAATCTGTTCCTTTTTCAGATAGGCGACGGTTTGGGTCAGTTGGTCGGATTCGCCGAGGAGATGGAATCCGCCGGCGATCCCGAGGACCCGGGGTTTTCCCGTCACGGCTTTCGCCTGTTCGGTGATGTTGCAAATGCCGCTGTGGGAACAGCCGGTGATCACGTAGACGCCGTCGTTTCCGTTGAAGGCCAGAGCGGAATCATCCGTTAAAAAATCGGGGTTTTCTTTGCCTTCTTTTAAGATTGTGCCGAGAGCTTCCTGATTCTCGAAGGGAAGTTTTCTGGGGATCTCCCCCAGATACGTCAGTCCGGCGCTCAGAGAAAACGGCCGGTCGGTTAAGCGGACTTCGAAGCAGTCGGAGACCTCCTTAAGGGAAACCGGGCAGCCGATCTCTTTTCCGGCGTCTTTTTTGGAGGAGAACAGATCCGGGTGAGCGATCAGCGTGATGCGGCGGCAGACTTTGGGGCCGTATTTTTCCATGAAAAAGCGAAGACCGGCCGTGTGGTCGCTGTGGCCGTGGGACAGGACCAGATATTGGATCGAAGCGAGATCGATGTTCAGTTTTTCCGCATTTTGTAAAAAGAGATCGGAGGCGCCGGTATCCAGCAGAATACGTACCGGTCCGTCTTCGATATAGTAAGAAGCGCCGTGTTCTCCGCACAAAGTCTGATTGTAGCCTACGTAGTTGTCGGCCAAAACGTATAATTTCATAAAAATACCTCCTTATGTTTTCATTATAATATTTTCAAAGAGAAGAAGCAATTCTTTAAAAAAAAACTTGACCGGGACCGGGGGATTTGCGGTATACTGATACATAAGGCTGGAAAGGGGGACCCGATGGAAATGCATTTCGATGATTTTCAGAGTCTGTACCGAAGATACGCCTATCCCGTTTATCGGGAGGTGTTTGAAGAGCTGAAAAATGTGGATGAAACCCGCGAGGTCGTGTCGCGTATTTTTACCCGGATGCGGGAAGAAGAGGACGCTGGCGTCGGCGTGGAAGAAAGGCTGGTAAAGTATCGGGTGGAATACGTAGCGGAACGGATAAAAGCGCAGCTGGAGGCCGAAGGGCTCCGGTATCGGATGCGGAATGATGAGATTTTGGGGAGGCGGCCGGAGGAGAGGGTCTGGGAAGAACCTGAGGATTTCTCTCCGAACGCGGAGGAGGCGTATCGGGAATTGCCGGAAGAGGAACCGGAGAATCCGAAGAAAAGAAGGCTGGAGGAACTTTTCGCGGGTCCGGAAGAGGAATGGCCGAGGAGGCTTCTGGAGATGCTGTTAGAGGAGCCGGAGGAAAGTCTGTCGGAGGAGCCGCCGATCAAGGATGAGAACGATTTGCTGGCGGATCTGGAAGTCTGGCAGGACGAGCAGGATGCTCAGAGAATGTTTTCCATGCAAAAGATCCGGCAAATGTATCCGGAAGAGGAGGAGGAAGAGCGGGAGGAAGTCGGCCGAATCGGGGAAGAGGAGCCTGAACCGGTTGAAAATCCGGCCGAGAGCCGGGCGGAGGCCGAAGATTCGTGTGAGATCCGGGAATCCGAAGAAGAGGGAGAGCCCGAGGAGGAAAAACGGCCGGAAGAGGCCGGCGAGCCGGAAGAAGAGAGAGCCGAATCGGAGGCCGAAGGGCCGAAGGCGGAAGAGGCAAAGAAACCGGAGAACCCGGAAAAAATCGGGAATACGGAAGGCGCAAAGCATGCAAAAAAGTCGAAAGGCGCAAAGAATCTGCTGGGTTATTGGATTTTATTCGGGATTATTCTGCTGGCATTTTTCTGGTTTTTTCTGAATATTTTGATGTCGCTGCAGATTCTGCCGGTGGTGGATCTGGGATACAGTTGGTTTAACAACCATGTGGTAACGCTTTTCCCGGTGTCTTAGGCGAATGATTACGGAAAGCAGAGGAGAATGGTCGAATGGGTGAAAATGGGAATAAAAAGGTTCTGGGGGAAGACGAGATTTTTGACGCGAGGGAACTGGGAACGTTTCGGGTCCTGGTTCTGGGGCTGCAGCATACCTTCGCTATGTTCGGGGCGACGGTCCTGGTTCCTTTGCTGACCGGTTTGAGCGTTTCGACGACGCTTTTGTTTGCCGGAATCGGGACGCTTTTGTTTCATGCGGTTACGAGAAGAAAGGTCCCGGCTTTTCTGGGATCTTCGTTTGCGTTTCTGGCAGGATACGGGGCGGTGGCGCCCATGGCGGGAGACGTGCCCAACGCGGAGATGCTGCCCTATGCCTGCGGCGGCGTGGTGGTGGCCGGGCTGGTTTATGTGGTGCTGGCCGGCATGATCAAGTGGTTTGGCATCAATAAAGTCATGCGGTTTTTTCCGCCGGTTGTGACCGGACCGATCATTATCTGTATCGGCCTTACGTTGTCCTCGTCGGCAATCACCAACTGCAGTACGGATTGGCTGTTGGCTTTGTGCGCTCTGATACCGATTATTGTCGCCAATATCTGGGGGAAGGGCATGGTCAAGATCGTGCCGATCATGATCGGGATCGGGGTGTCTTATGCGGTGGCGCTTTTGATGGGAGCCGTGGATTTTACCGCGGTGAGGGAGGCTGACTGGCTGGGATTTCCGGCCGTTACCATGGCAAAATTCGAGACGGGGGCGATCATCACGATCGTGCCGATCGCGTTGGCTACGGTGGTGGAACATATCGGGGATATTTCCGCGATCAGCGCGACGGCGGGAAAAAATTATATTCAGGACCCGGGGCTTCACCGGACGATCCTGGGAGACGGACTGGCCACCGGCCTGGCCGCGATGTTCGGCGGCCCGGCCAATACGACTTATGGGGAAAATACCGGCGTGCTGGCTTTGACGAAGGTGTATGACCCGATCGTGATGGAGATCGCGGCCGTAACGGCCGTTCTGCTCTCGTTCATTCCGAAGTTCGCCGCGGTGGTAAGTTCCATTCCCACGGCGATTATCGGCGGCGTTTCTCTCATTCTTTACGGAATGATTTCCGCTGTGGGCGTTCGAAATGTGGTGGAGAACCGCATCGATTTTACCGCCAGTCGGAATCTGATCATTGCGGCGGTCATTATGGTGTCGGCCATCGGGTTTGGCGGAACGGGTATCACGTTCTGCGTCGGTTCGGCTTCCATTCGTCTGACCGGTCTGGCGATCGCGGCTCTGGCGGGGATTTTTCTGAACGCCGTGCTGCCGGGAAACGATTATGAATTCGAGACTTTGAGAGAAAAGGGAGTTAATTATAAATTATAAGCCGGTCGGATGCCTGCGGCGGCGATGTTCTTTAGCGGCGGCGACGAATCCCAGAAACAGCGGGTGGGCGTGGTTCGGGCGCGACTTAAATTCCGGATGGGCCTGTGTGGCGAGGAACCAGGGATGTCCGGGAAGCTCGATTATTTCCACAATTCGTCCGTCCGGCGAGAGGCCGCTTAATTTCATTCCGTGGGAAATCAGGGCGTCCCGGTAGTCGTTGTTGACTTCGTAGCGGTGCCGATGGCGTTCCCGTATGGTTTCGTTTCCGTAGAGTGCGCGGGCCAGGGAGTCTTTGGCGAGAACACAGGGGTATGCGCCGAGGCGTAAGGTGCCGCCGATATCCGTGATGCGGTTCTGATCCGGCATCAGATGGATAACCGGGTGTGGGGTGTCGGGGTTCAGCTCTGTGCTGTGGGCGTTTTCGCAGCCGATTACATTTCTCACAAATTCAATAACGGCAAGCTGCATACCGAGACACAGGCCGAGAAACGGGATGTTTTGTTCCCTGGCATATCGGATCGCCTGAAGTTTGCCTTCAATACCCCGGTTGCCGAAGCCGCCGGGGACCAGGATGCCGTCGGCTTCTCGGAAGAGGTCGGCGGCATTTTCCCGTGTGACGGTTTCGGAGTCCACCCATTGAATGGTCACTTTGGTCCGGTTGGCGACGCCGCCGTGGCGCAGGGCTTCGACTACGCTGATGTAAGCGTCGTGAAGCCGGGTGTATTTGCCGACCAGGGCGATCGTGGTCTGGTGGAGCGGATGTTTCCAGTTCTCGATCATGGTCTGCCAGTCGTTTAGATCGGGGTCGGGGCAGGGGAGGCCGAGACATTGGCAGGCTACCTGGGCCAGGTTTTCTTTTTCCATTATAAGAGGAAGTTCGTACAGGACGTCTACGTCCAGGTTTTCGATTACGCGGCCGGCGGGGACGTTGCAGAAGAGGGAGATCTTGTCTTTCAGACCTTCTTCTAAGGGAAGGTCGGAGCGGCAGACGATGATATCCGGTTGGATGCCCATCCCCTGAAGCGCTCTTACGCTGGCTTGCGTGGGTTTGGTTTTCATTTCGCCGGAGGCTTTCAGATAGGGAATCAGAGTGACGTGTATCAGGATGGCGTTCTCCCGCCCAACCTCATGCTGGAACTGGCGGATTGCTTCGATGAAAGGCTGGCTTTCGATGTCGCCTACGGTGCCGCCGATCTCAATGATGGCGATTTCCGTTCGGTCGGAACCGCGGCCCGGATAGAAGCGTCGTTTGATTTCATTGGTAATGTGGGGGATGATCTGTACGGTGCCGCCGCCGAAATCGCCGCGTCGTTCTTTCTGAAGCACGGTCCAGTAGATCTTGCCGGTAGTGACGTTGGAACCTTTTGTGAGGTTTTCGTCGATAAAGCGTTCATAGTGACCGAGATCCAGATCCGTTTCGGCGCCGTCGTCCGTCACGAATACTTCTCCGTGCTGGATGGGGTTCATCGTGCCGGGGTCGATGTTGATGTAGGGATCGAATTTCTGCATGGTGATCCGGAAGCCTCTGGCTTTTAAAAGGCGTCCCAGTGAGGCCGCCGTGATGCCTTTGCCGAGGCCGGATACGACGCCGCCTGTTACAAATATATATTTGACTGACATAAGTATACCCCCTTGTTTGGCTGGACAGAATATTTTCAACTCAATTATTATAGAAGGGCAGAAGAAAAAAATCCACTGTTTTTTGAAAAAAGTACAGGTTTTCCGAATAAGATAAGGGGAAACCGGAGAATGCGTTTGAAAAATTATTTTGAAGGAAAAATACCGGCCGACATTTTTAGAAAAGGTTTAGAATTGTGAGCAAAAATTCATAACAGGATACTTGATTTCTTAAAAGACCGTCTCTATAATAGATATAATCGTTTGCACGGGAGGAAAAAATGGACAATAATAACAAAAATTCAGGGAATCGCGATCCGAGAAAGAGCCAGATGATCATTATGCTGGTGATTTCCGCTGTCGCCTGCCTGTTTATTATGTCGGTGTTGAGTAACGTGATCTCCAACAGCGGCACGGAAGAGATTTCTTATAATGAATTTTTGCAGATGGTGGAAGACGGAGAGATCGAGAAAGTCGTGATTGAGGAGTATTCCATCACGATTACGGAGAAGAAAGAGGGTTCCGGAGGGTTTAATCCCTTTATGTTCGGGGAGCGGGAGGCTACGTATTATACCGGGCGGGCGGAATATCCGGACCTGGTGCAGCTTCTGGTCGATCATGACATTGAAGTTTATCGAGATATCCCCAGTACAAATTCCGCGCTTTTGACGTTCTTTTTGTATTATATTCTGCCGATCGCTCTGGTATGGCTGGTTCTCGGCATGATGATGAAGAAAGGCGGAGGCGGTGTGATGGGCGTTGGCAAGAGCAACGCCAAAGTCTATGTGCAGCGCGAGACCGGGGTGACGTTTCGGGATGTGGCGGGTCAGGACGAGGCGAAGGAATCTCTGGTTGAGATCGTGGATTTCCTCCACAATCCGGGGAAATACGCGACCATCGGCGCGAAGCTTCCCAAGGGCGCTCTTCTGGTGGGGCCGCCGGGCACCGGGAAGACTCTGCTTGCGAAGGCGGTTGCCGGGGAGGCGAAGGTTCCGTTTTTCTCTTTGTCCGGTTCTTCTTTTGTGGAAATGTTTGTGGGCGTGGGCGCGTCCCGCGTCCGGGACCTGTTTAAGCAGGCGCAGCAGCAGGCTCCCTGTATCGTTTTTATCGATGAGATCGATGCGATCGGAAAGAGCCGGGATAACCGGTTTGGCGGCAACGACGAGCGGGAGCAGACGCTGAATCAGCTTCTGGCGGAGATGGACGGTTTTGATTCGTCGAAAGGCGTCTTCATCCTGGCGGCGACGAACCGTCCGGAAGTGCTGGATAAGGCGCTTTTGCGTCCGGGACGATTGGACCGCCGGATTGTTGTGGATAAGCCGGATCTGAAAGGGCGGATCGATACCCTGAAGGTGCATGCCAAGGGGGTTTTAATGGACGATTCCGTCGATTTTGAGGCGATCGCCCTGGCCACTTCGGGTGCGGTGGGGTCGGATCTGGCCAACATGATCAACGAGGCGGCGATCAACGCCGTAAAAAATAAGAGAAATGTCGTCACGCAGTCGGATCTGTTTGAGGCCGTGGAAGTGGTCCTGGTCGGGAAAGAAAAGAAGGATCGTATCATGGGAGAACAGGAGCGGCGGATCGTGTCTTATCACGAGGTGGGACACGCTCTGGTCAGCGCGCTCCAGAAGGATTCGGAGCCGGTTCAGAAGATTACGATCGTGCCCCGTACCATGGGGGCTCTCGGTTATGTCATGAACGTGCCCGAGGAGGAGAAATACCTGAACACGGAGGCGGAGCTTAAGGCTATGCTGGTGCAGTTTCTGGCCGGGCGCGCGTCGGAGGAACTGTTTTTTGATACGGTCACGACGGGCGCGGCCAACGATATCGAGCGGGCGACGAAGGTGGCGCGGGCCATGGTGACCCGTTACGGGATGTCGGACGAGTTCGGTTTGATGGGGCTTGAGCAGATTGAGAACGCTTATCTGGACGGACGGACCGTGATGAATTGTGCGGACCGGACGGCTTCGCAGGTAGACGAGGTCGTGAAGGAGCTTTTGAAGAAGTCGTATGCGGAAGCGAAGCGGCTTTTGTCGGAGAACCGGACGGCCGTGGAAAAAATTGCGGCGTTTCTGATCGAGAAGGAGACGATCACAGGCAAGGAATTTATGAAGATTTTCAATGAGATCCGCGTCGAGAACGGCGAGGAACCGCTGGGGCAGTCGAAGAAAGAAAAACCGGAGGAGAACGGGGTGTCTCTTGAGAAACCGGAGAACGGGAGCGAAGAAGCAGACGAGCCGGAGGAGACGGCGGAGCTGCCGGAGGAGGAACGGGAGCCGGCCGCGCCTTTTGAGGAGACGTAAAAAACAGCAAAGACAGCCCTCTTCGGGAAGAAAAACCGGAGGGGGCTGTTATGATGAAGACGGGGATGGAGAGGGAATATGTTTCAGATCGAGGAAGAGTTAAAAAAACTGCCGGGCAAACCGGGCGTTTATCTGATGCACGATAAGGAAGACCGGATTATTTACGTGGGGAAGGCCATCAATCTGAAGAACCGGGTACGGCAGTATTTTCAGAGCAGCAGGGATAAGACGCCGAAGATTCGGAAAATGGTTTCTCATATCGATCATTTTGAATACATTATAACGGATTCGGAACTGGAAGCGCTGGTTTTGGAGTGCAACCTGATCAAGGAGTACGCGCCGAAATACAATACCATGTTGAAGGACGATAAGGCGTATCCCTATATTCGGGTTACGGTCCAGGAGGATTTTCCCCGAATCTTGTTTGCAAGGACGATGAAACGGGATCATTCAAAATATTTCGGTCCTTATACCAGTGTGGGGGCCGTGCGGGATACCCTGGATCTGCTTCACAAGATCTATCGGATCCGGATCTGTAACCGCATGCTTCCGAAGGATATCGGGAAAGAGCGGCCTTGTTTGAATTACCATATCCATCAGTGCGACGCGCCGTGCCAGGGTTATGTTTCGAAAGAGGAATATCGCAGGTCCGTGGACCGGGCGCTGGACTTTCTGAAAGGGAATTATGAGGAAATCCTGGGTTATCTGGAGACGGAGATGACGGCCGCCGCCGAACGGCTGGATTTTGAGGAGGCGGCTTCTTACCGGGAGCTTTTGTTCAGCGTGCGGAAAGTGGCTCAAAAACAGAAGATAACCGACAGCGATATGGAGGACCGGGACGTGATCGCTTACGCGGAGGAAGGCACGGACGCGGTGGTTCAGGTGTTTTTTATCCGGGAGGGGAAGATGATCGGACGGGATCATTTTCATCTGACGACGCATCCGGGGGAGACCGGGGCGGAGATATTGGGGAATTTCGTGAAGCAGTTTTATGCGGGAACGCCGTTTATTCCCCGGGAGGTTTTCGTTCAGTGCCCGATTGAGGATGAGGAACTGATCGGCCGCTGGCTGTCCGGAAAGCGGGGACAGAAGGTGGTCGTGCGCTCGCCGAAGCGGGGGGAAAAAGCCCGTCTGGTTGAGCTGGCGAGAGAGAACGCCGGCATCGTACTGGAGAAGGATAAGGAAAAATTAAAGCGGGAAGAGCAGAGGACGACGGGCGCGGCGGCTCAGATCGGAAACTGGCTTGGATTGCCGATGGTGAACCGGATGGAGGCGTTTGACATTTCCAATATCAGCGGAGCTCAGTCGGTCGGTTCGATGGTGGTATTTGAGAAGGGGAAACCCAAACGCTCGGATTACCGGAAATTTCGTATTCGCACCGTGGTAGGACCGGACGATTACGCTTCCATGCAGGAAGTGCTGACCAGGCGGTTTTGCCACGGCATACAGGAGACGGAGCAGCTTCGAAAAGAGGGTCGGTCGGAGGATGTAGTGAAGTTTGCGCGTTTTCCGGATCTGATTTTGATGGACGGCGGCCGGGGACAGGTCCATGTGGCCGAGCAGGTGCTGGCGGGGCTTGGATTGTCGATACCGGTCTGCGGGATGGTAAAAGACGACAACCACCGGACGAGAGGTCTTTATTATCGGGACCGGGAGGTGGCGATCGATACGCATTCGGAGGGCTTTCAGCTCCTGACCCGGATTCAGGACGAGGCGCATCGTTTTGCCGTCGAATATCATCGGAGCCTGAGGGGAAAGAAGCAGATACATTCCGTGCTGGACGATATTCCGGGGATCGGTCCGGCCCGGCGGAAAGCGTTGATGAAAGAATTCGGGGATGTGGCGGCGATCCGGGAGGCGGACCCGGAGCGCTTAAAGGCGGCTCCCGGTATGACGGAGACCGCGGCCAGAAGCGTATATGAGTTTTTTCGGAAACCGGCGCAGACAGGCGGGCAGGAGCAGCCCGACGGCGATTAAGGCTCTTGTCAATCGGTCGTTTGATGTGGTAGTATGTTACAAGAGAAAGACGGCCGCTTAAAGCGCGGAGAAAACGGAGGGGGATATGAGAGCAGTAGGACTTGGCGAAGTGGTTGAAAAATGGGGGCTTACGAATCTGACGCCGGATATCGATCTGTCGGATATTCAGCTGACCCATGCGGAGGTGAACCGTCCGGCGCTTCAACTGGCCGGATTTTATGAGTATTTTGATTTTGAGCGGATACAGTTGATAGGAAATGTGGAATTTTTCTATATTCAGCAACTGGAGAAGCATATGCGTCTGGAACGGTTTGAACAGTTGTTTTCCTACTCTCATCCGGATAAGATTCCGGGCCTGGTTTACTGCAGGGGGCTTTTGCCGTGCGAGGAGCTTTTGGAGATGGCGAATAAGCACAGGGTTCCCATTTTGATGACGGAGCGGAGTACGACGGACTTTATGGGGGAACTGCTTCGATGGCTGAAAGTGAAGCTGGCTCCGATGATCCGCATTCATGGAGTTCTGGTCGATGTGTTCGGCGAGGGCGTGCTGATCGTGGGCGAGAGCGGAATCGGAAAGAGCGAGGCCGCGCTGGAGCTGATCAAGAGAGGGCATCGTCTGGTAACGGACGACGCGGTGGATATCCGGAAGGTCAGCGAGGATACGCTGGTCGGTTCGGCGCCCGAGATGATCAAGCATTTTGTGGAACTCAGAGGCATCGGCATTATTGATGTGAAGATGCTTTACGGCGTGGGAAGCGTGAAGGATACCCAGACCATTGACATGGTGATTAAGCTGGAAGAGTGGGATAAGACCAAAGAATACGACCGACTTGGCATGCAGGACAACTATATTGAATATCTTGACAATAAGGTTGTGTGTTATGAGCTTCCGGTACGTCCGGGCAGGAATCTGGCCGTGATCGTGGAGACGGCGGCCATGAATCATCGCCAGAAGAAGATGGGATACAATGCGGCGGAAGAATTGCACCACCGGTTTCAGGAAAATATGAACAGCGGGAATTAGGGCTGTCGGGAGAAAAGGCGGAACGGGAAGATGTGGGAAGAACAGTTGAAAGAATGCCTGGCGGGCGGGATTCTTCGGCGGCAGGAGCCGATGAAACGCCACACGACGTTTCAGGTGGGAGGCCCGGCGGATTATTATGCCGTGCCGGGGACGGAGGAACAACTGAGACGGCTGACGGATCTTTTGCGGAAAGAGAAGATCCCTTACTATATTTTGGGAAACGGAAGCAATCTTCTGGTCAGCGATCAAGGCTATCGGGGCGTGATTGTTTCTACGGAAGAACTGGCGGGATGTGAGATCCGGGGGACCAAAGTTTTGGCGGGAGCCGGCATTCGGATGAACCGGCTGGCAGGTGAGATCTGTCGGGCCGGTTTGACCGGATTCGAATTTGCCGCCGGGATACCCGGAACGCTGGGCGGCGCGGTTGTTATGAACGCGGGGGCTTACGGCGGAGAGATGGCTCAGATTCTGACAAAGGCCCGCGTGATGACGCCGGAAGGCGAGACGCGGGAACTGTCTCGGGAGGAACTGGGTCTGTCTTACCGGACCAGTTGTATTGCGGACCGGGGGTATTTGGTTTTATCGGCGGAACTGGATTTATCCGTCGGGGAGCCGGCGGAGATTCGGGCCCGCATGGAAGAACTGGCGCGGAGAAGAAAAGAAAAACAGCCGTTGGAATATCCCAGCGCCGGGAGTACGTTTAAAAGGCCGGAGGGGCATTTTGCGGGAAAACTGATTATGGACTGCGGCCTGGCCGGCTTCCGTGTCGGGGGCGCCTGTGTCTCGGAAAAGCATTGCGGTTTCGTCGTAAACGATAAAAACGGAACGGCGGAGGACGTTTACCGTCTGTGTCTGGAGGTTCAAAAAAGGGTGCGGAAAGCCTATGGGGTAAATTTGACAATGGAGGTAAAAATACTGGGAGATTTTTGTTGATATTGCGAATTGTACAAAGGTATGGAATGCTTTAAGATTATAAGGGTATATTTTTTGGTTATACGTTGAGAGGCGCCGAATGGCGATACGGTGTACCCGGAGGGTATACGTTGAGAAACGTGAGCTTAAAGTATGAGCAAGGACGTCCGCAGAACAGGAGAGATCGTATGTCTTTTTCCGGAGAAGTGAAGGAAGAGCTTTCCAAACAATCTGTTAGTGCCAGACACTGCCAGATTGCGGAGACGGCGGCTATTCTGAGTATGGGCGGACAGGTGCTGGCGAAAGGGAACGGTCAGTTCGAGATCTACATCTATACGGAGAATTTTCCGGTGGCCCGCAGGTTTTTCGTGCTGGCGAGGAAATGTTTTCAGGTTGTGCCGGAAGTGAGAATCCGGACGGCCGGAGCGGCGAAAAGCAGGGTGTATCTGCTTGCCGTAAGAGAGCCGGAGGCGGCGCTTCGCATTCTTCAGGCGGCCCGTTTCCCTCAGATTGAGAGGGAGTGGCAGGAAGACGCTTATCCGGAGGGGATGGAGATTAGCCCGATTCTTGTGCAGAATGCCTGTTGTCGAAGGGCATTTATCCGGGGCGCATATCTGGCCGGAGGTTCCATGAGCGATCCAAGGAAATCTTATCATTTTGAAATCGTATGCCTGGACCGGAAGAAGGCGGAGCAGTTGAAGGGGATGCTTGCCAGTTTTCGAGTGGAGGGGCGCATTGTAGAACGGAAAAAATACTATGTGCTTTACGTGAAGGAAGCGGAGGAGATTTCCGAAGTTCTGAACATCATGGAGGCTCATGTCAGCATGATGGAGTTTGAGAATATTCGCATTATGAAGGAACTGAGAAGTCACGTGAACCGTAAGGTGAACTGTGAGGCGGCGAATATTCACAAGACGGTTTCAGCGGCTGCGGGGCAGTTGGCGGATATCCGGTATATTGCCGAGAAAAAGGGGCTTGGTATTCTGCCGGAGAGTCTGTTGCAGGTCGCGCGGACGAGGCTGGACTATCCGGACGCTACTCTGAAGGAACTGGGTGATTTATTGGATCCTCCCGTGGGGAAATCGGGGGTCAATCACCGGCTTCGGAAGTTGAAGGAGATAGCGGATCGCTTAAAGGAAGAGAACAAGGAGCAAAAAGCATGATCACAAAAAAAGTAGAAGGCAAGATTGCAATGAGCATGAAGGATCGTCCGTTGGCCATGATCGTTCAGGTCGCAAGCAAGTTTGACAGCGTGATTCATATTAACAACGGGGAAATGCAGGCGAACGCAAAAAGCATTATGGGGATGATGACGATGACGATGAATCCGGGAAGCATGTTGGTGATCACAGCCGACGGATCCGACGAGGAACAGGCTGTAAGCGCACTTGAGAAGTATATTTTAGGGCGCTAGTCCTGTATTAAAATTTTATAAATGAAAAAGACAGGGCACGTGGCGGAAATTCCTTTGCGTGCCCTGTCTTTTTCCGAAAAGGCAATCGCGGGTTTTGCTTGCGGAGGAGGAGGGAGGAAGAGATATGGCGTTTACGCATCTCCATGTACACACGGAATACAGCCTGTTGGACGGGTCCTGTAAAATGAAAGAACTTACGGCCCGGGTAAAGGAGCTGGGTATGAACAGTCTGGCGATCACCGATCATGGCGTCATGTACGGCGCGATTGATTTTTACCGGGCGGCGAAGGAGGCAGGGATCAAACCGATCATCGGCTGTGAGGTTTATGTATCTCTCAGTTCCCGTTTTGACAAGGAAACGACCGTTTCCGATGACCGGTATTATCATCTGGTGCTTCTGGCGGAGAATAATCAGGGTTACGCGAATCTGGTAAAGATTGTTTCCAAAGGTTTTGTGGAAGGTTTTTATTATCGTCCGCGGGTGGATTACGAGGTGCTGGAGCAGTATCACGAGGGCATTATCGCACTGAGCGCGTGTCTGGCCGGCGAGGTTCCCCGCTGCATTCAACGGGGCATGTACGATGAGGCGGTGAAGGCGGCCCTGCGTTACGAGGGGATTTTCGGGAAGGGGAATTTCTTTCTGGAATTGCAGGATCACGGGATCCCGGAGCAGCAGACCGTGAATACGGCTTTGCTCCGCATGAGCGAAGAACTGGGGATTGAGCTTGCGGCGACCAACGACATTCATTATACCTTTGCGGAGGACGCCGTGCCCCACGATATTTTGCTGTGCATTCAGACCGGGAAGAAAGTCAGCGACGAGAACCGTCTGCGCTATGAAGGCGGCCAGTATTACTGCAAATCCGAGGAGGAGATGCGTGAGCTTTTTCCTTACGCGCTTTCGGCGGTAGAGAATACACAGAAGATTGCGGACCGTTGCCAGGTGGAGATCGAATTTGGGGTGATGAAACTGCCGAAATTTGACGTGCCGGAGGGGAAAACTTCCTGGGATTATCTGAACGAACTGTGCAAAGAGGGGCTTTCGAGGCGCTATCCGGAGGATGACGGAACGCTGGCGAAGCGTCTGGATTATGAAATGCACACGATTCGGGAGATGGGATTTGTGGATTATTTCCTGATCGTGTGGGATTTTATCAATTATGCCCGGCAAAACGGGATCGCCGTGGGGCCTGGCAGAGGATCGGCGGCCGGCAGCCTGGTGTCTTATTCGCTGGGAATCACGGATATCGATCCCGTAAAATATCATCTGCTTTTTGAGCGTTTTTTGAATCCGGAGCGGGTTTCCATGCCGGATATTGATGTGGATTTCTGTTACGAGAGGCGTCAGGAAGTGATCGATTATGTGGTTCGCAAGTACGGGAAAGACCGGGTGGTCCAGATCATCACGTTCGGTACGCTGGCGGCGAAGGGCGTGATCCGGGATGTGGGCCGGGTGCTGGATCTCCCTTACGCTTTTTGCGACCAGATCGCCAAGATGGTGCCGCCGAAAGATCCGATCGATCCGAGTTCGAATATTACGATCACGAGGGCTATGGAGATCAATCCGGAGTTAAAGAAGCTTTACGGAACGGACGAGCAGGTGAAAAATCTGATTGATCTGTCGCTTCGGCTGGAGGGGCTGCCAAGGCACACTTCCATGCATGCGGCCGGCGTCGTGATCGGCCAGAAGCCTCTGGACGAGTTCGTACCGCTCTCCCGGGGGGCCGACGGTTCGATCACGACCCAGTTTACCACGGCAACGATCGAGGAGCTTGGGCTTTTGAAGATGGACTTTCTCGGGCTTCGGACTTTGACGGTGATTCAGGATACCGTGAAGATGGTGAATCGAAACCGGAGCGGGGAAGAAGTCCTGGATATTAACCGGATCGATCAAAACGATAAGGCCGTTTTAGACTCCTTAAGTACCGGGAGGACGGAAGGGGTGTTCCAGTTGGAAAGCGGCGGGATGAAGAGTTTCATGAAGGAACTGCACCCGGAGAGTATCGAGGATATTATTGCCGGGGTCGCGCTGTACCGCCCCGGTCCTATGGATTTTATTCCTCAGTATATCCGCGGTAAGAGGAACGCGGGCAATGTGCAGTATCTCTGCCCTCAACTGGAGCCGATATTAAAAACGACGTACGGCTGCATCGTATACCAGGAGCAGGTGATGCAGATCGTGCGGGATCTGGGCGGATATACGCTGGGGCGGAGCGATCTGGTGCGTCGGGCCATGAGTAAAAAAAAGCTGGCCGTCATGGAACAGGAACGGAAGAATTTTGTTTATGGGAATGAAGCCGAAGGAATCTGCGGCTGCATCCGCAACGGGATCGACGAGGCGACGGCCAACCGGATTTACGATTCCATGATGGATTTTGCCAACTATGCGTTCAATAAATCGCACGCGGCCGCCTATGCGGTGGTGGCCTATCAGACGGCTTATCTGAAATATCATTATCCGTTGGAGTTTATGGCGGCGCTGATGACTTCCGTGATGGATTATGTGGGCAAACTCGGTGAGTATTTTAACGCTTGCAAGCAGATGGAGATCGTGATTCTGCCTCCGGATATCAACGAGGGGGAGGCTTCGTTCTCGGTTTCGAAAGGGGCGATCCGCTATGGGCTGTCCGCAATCAAGAGCGTGGGGCACAATGTGATCGAGGCCATTATCGCGGAGCGGGAAGAGAACGGGCCGTATACCGGGCTCAAAGATTTTATTTACCGGCTTTCTTCGAAGGAAGTGAATAAACGGACGCTGGAGAATTTTATCAAATCCGGCGCGTTGGACGGTCTGCCCGGAAACCGCCGTCAGAAAATGCTGGTCAGCACGGAGCTTCTGGAGCGGAAGAACACGGAGAAGAAGAACAGCATGGCGGGCCAGATATCTTTGTTTGACTGGATGGGTGGCGGAGAGGCCGAGGCGTATGACGTGGTGTTTCCGCAGGTGGAGGAGTACCCGAAGGAAGAGCTTCTGGCGTATGAGAGAGAAGTGGTCGGCATGTACTTAAGCGGCCATCCCATGGAGGAATATGAGGCGAGCTGGCGGCGTCAGATTACGAATGTGACAACGGATTTTTATGTGGATGACGAGACGGAAATGCCGCTGGTGGAAGACGGGCGGCGGGTGATTCTGGGAGGTATCATTACGAACCGGAGTCTGAAGACGACAAAGAACAATCAGATGATGGCGTATTTTACACTGGAAGATCTGGTGGGAACGGTGGAGGTTATCGTGTTTCCCAGGGATTATGAAAAATACCGGCATCTTTTGGTGGAGGACAGCAAAGCTTATATCCGGGGACGGGTTTCTCTGGGCGTGGACGAGAACGCGAAATGTATTCTGGAATCCATCACGCCTTTTGACGAGATAAAGAAGGAACTGTGGTTTCAATTTGCCGATCTGGAGGATTACGCAAAAAGAGAGGGGGAACTTCTGACGGCGATTCAGGATTCGGACGGAAACAGCCCGGTGGGGATTTTTCTGGCGAAGGAAAGGAAGACGAAAATCCTGCCGCCTTCGAAAAACGTCCGGATAGATTCGGAACTGCTGCTTCGCGTCCGGAATCTTTTTGGCGAGGAGAATGTCAGGGTGCTGGAAAAAGCGTTGAAAAACGAGCGGAAATGAAGTACAATGAGAAGGAAATCGGGTTTTTACCGGAACGGAGGGACCATACATGGCGAATCAGGCGATTAAGACAATCGGAGTTTTAACCAGCGGCGGGGACGCGCCGGGCATGAACGCGGCGATCCGGGCCGTTGTGCGCGCGGGGATCGGAGCGGGTTTTCGGGTAAAGGGCATCCAGCGCGGATATTCGGGCCTTTTGAATGAGGAGATCCTGGATATGAACAGCCGGAGCGTGGCGGATGTCATTCAAAAAGGCGGTACGATTCTTTATACGGCCCGGTGCCTGGAATTTGTGGAGCCGGACGTTCAGGAGAGGGCGGCGGATATCTGCAAGAAGCATGGGATCGACGGTCTGGTGGTGATCGGCGGCGACGGCTCTTACCGGGGAGCCCTGGCGTTGGCGCGCCACGGGATCAAAGTGGTCGGCGTGCCCGGCACCATTGATCTGGATATTAACTGCACCGATTACACCATCGGTTTTGATACGGCCGTGAATACGGCTATGGAAGCGATCGATAAGATCCGAGACACGTCGACTTCCCATGAGCGCTGCAGCGTGATCGAGGTTATGGGGCGTCACGCGGGTTATATTGCCCTGTGGTGCGGCATTGCCAACGGGGCCGAGAATATTTTGATACCGGAAACGTATGACAATGACGAACAGGCCATTGTCAATCAGATCGTGGAAGACCGCAAGCGGGGGAAGCGGCATCATATCATTATCAACGCGGAAGGTATCGGCCATTCGACCAGCATGGCTCGGCGGATCGAGGCGGCTACCGGGATCGAGACGCGGGCGTCGATTTTGGGCTATATGCAGCGGGGAGGCAAGCCGACCTGTAAAGATCGTGTCTACGCTTCGATTATGGGAGCGAAGGCCGTAGAATTGCTGGCGGAGGGGAAATATAACCGTCTGGTGTGCCATCAGCACGGCGAGTTTACGGATATTGATATGGAAGAGGGGCTTGCCATGACGAAGAAGCTTCCGAAGAACGAATATCAGATCAGCCAGGTGCTGGCGAAGTAGAAGGATACAGAGAAGAAGAGAAGATCAGAAGGGGAGCGCTTCGTAAGGAAGTTGTTTCCCTTTTGCCTTGTAATCGGCCGGGAGATTCGACCGTGTGTGCTCTTGTCGAGTGACGGTATCGGTACGGAATACAGCGACGGAGATTTAAAAATCGTTCTGTCGGAGGACGGGGAGGTGACTTTTTCCAATAGAGTTTCCGGATGGGACGATGTCGGCGGAATATGAAAACGGCAGATTGAGTCTTCGAATCTTTTTTCCGAACATCGGAGCGTGAAACGGTACTTTGATAAAAAACGTCGTCGGAAACGAAGCGGAGATTTTCAAACGTTGAAGTTTCAAGCCGGATATGGTATGATAATAGGAATAATTATACGGGGATACAGGGCTTGCAATTTTGGGGCGGAGAGGCTATAATTAGACATTACTATTATTATAATGAGAAACAGCAGGGAGTGAGCCGGATGACGACAGAGAAAAAAGCGGATGAAAACAGAGAATTAAAAGGAGTGCGGGAACCGATGAAGCTGCCGGCGGAACCGGAGAAGCCGGCCTGTATGTCTACGGAACCGATCACGTCCGGCGAACCGGAAGAACTGTTCCGGAATCTGGTGGCGAGTATTCGCCGTTATCATCCTTCCGACAATCTGCGGGCGATTTTGCAGGCTTACGAGATCGCCAGGGAGGCTCATAAAGATCAGAAACGGCGTTCCGGCGAGCCTTATATCATCCATCCGCTCTGCGTGGCGATCGTTTTGGCGGAACTGGAGCTGGATAAGGAGTCCATTGTCGCCGCGATCCTTCACGATGTGGTGGAGGATACGGTTATGACCCTGGAGGAGATTGAGAAAAAATTCGGGGCGGAGGTGGCGCTTTTGGTGGACGGCGTTACCAAATTGACCCAGATTTCCTGGCAGGCGGATAAAGTGGAGATCCAGGCGGAGAATCTGCGCCATATGTTTCTGGCTATGGCGAAGGATATCCGCGTCATTTTGATCAAGCTGGCCGACCGGCTTCACAATATGCGGACGCTGGAATATATGACGACGGCGAAGCAGACCGAGAAGGCCAGGGAGACGCTGGAGATCTATGCGCCCATCGCGGACCGGCTCGGTATTTCCCGAATCAAGACCGAATTGGACGACCTTTCCTTAAAATATCTGGAATCGGACGTTTATTATGATTTGTTTAATCGCCTGACTTCCACGGAAGAGGAGCGGGAGCGTTTTATCAGCAACGTGATCGGCGAAGTGCAAAAGGGCCTTACGAGCGCGGGGATCGAAGGGCAGATCAACGGCCGGGTCAAGCATATTTTCAGCATTTATAAGAAAATGAAGACGCAGGATAAGACGCTGGATCAGATTTATGATGTGTTTGCCATTCGGATTCTGGTGGGGAGCGTGAAGGACTGTTACGCGGCGCTGGGCGTGATGCACGAGATGTATAAACCGGTTCCCGGCCGTTTTAAGGATTATATCGCCATGCCGAAGCCGAATATGTATCAGTCTCTGCACACGACGCTGATCAGTAACCTCGGTATTCCTTTTGAGATTCAGATTCGGACTTACGAGATGCACCGGACCGCCGAATACGGGATCGCGGCCCACTGGAAGTACAAGGAGAGCGGGAGCGGCCAGAAGCTGGAAGAGAGCGAAGCCAACAAGATGAAGTGGCTGAAGGAAGTGCTGGAGTGGCAGAAAGACATGTCGGACAACCGGGAGTTTTTAAGCTCGGTGAAGAATGATTTCGATATGTTTTCGGAGAATGTGTACTGTTTTACGCCCAGCGGCGACGTGAAGACGCTTCCCAACGGCTCCACGCCGGTGGATTTCGCCTACAGCATTCACAGTGCGGTCGGCAATAAGATGGTGGGGGCCAGGGTGAACAACAAGCTGGTGCCGATCGATTATGTGATACAAAACGGTGACCGGATCGAGATCATCACTTCTCAAAATTCCCGGGGACCCAGCAGAGACTGGCTGAAATGCGTGCGCAGCTCTCAGGCCCGGAATAAGATCAACCAGTGGTTTAAGACGGAATTTAAGGAAGAGAATATCTTAAAAGGCAAGGAGCTGGTGGACCGCTGCTGCAAGACGAAGAACGTGGCGTTTTCGGAGATTAACAAGCCGGAATACATGGAGGTGATCCTGCGCAAATACGGTTTTAAGGACTGGGAATCGGTTCTGGCCGCGATCGGTCACGGCGGTCTGAAAGAGGGTCAGGTGGTAAACCGCCTTCTGGAGGAGCATGAGAGAAGGAAGAGGGCCGAGACGACGGATACCGATGTGCTGAACGAGCTGGCCGAGAAGACCGGCAGGGCTCTGGTTCACAGGAATAAGGGCGGTATCCTGGTGAAAGGCGTGCATGATCTGGCAGTGCATTTTTCCAAATGCTGCAATCCGGTGCCGGGGGATGAGATCGTGGGCTTTGTGACCAGAGGCCGCGGCATTTCGATTCACCGGACGGATTGTATCAACATGATGAATTTGCCGGAACTGGAGCGGGCGCGTCTGATCGACGCCGAATGGCAGACGCCGGAAGGTGAGACCGGAAGCCAGAAATATATGGCCGAGATCAAGATTTTTGCCAGCAACCGTACCGGTATTATGGTGGATATCACGAGGATTTTTACGGAGCGCGGGATAGATATCCAGACCATGACGGCCCGGACGAACAAGCAGGGGAGAGCGACGTTTTCCCTGATGTTTGAGGTCGGGGGGAAAGAAGAATTGAAGAGCTTGGTGGAGAAATTGCGCCAGGTGGAAAGCGTCCTGGATATTGTGCGGGCGACCGGGGGCTGACAGAAGATTTTGCCGCGAAAAATTTTCTGGAACAGGTAAAAAAAGGATTGCGGGAATCACGAGAAATAGTATAATGAATAGTATAGAGGACAGGGTGTTGCCTGGTGGCGGCTTATGCCGGGGACCGGCAGTATTTCTGCACAATAAGGAGGACAAGTATGAATCTGAATTTAAGACCGGCAAGTGAGTGTAAGTACGATGCGGTATCTCTGGGCGAGATCATGCTGCGGTTGGATCCCGGCGAGGGTCGGATCCGCACGGCGCGCAGCTTCCGTGCCTGGGAAGGCGGCGGCGAGTATAACGTCGTTCGCGGCCTTCGCAGATGTTTCGGTATGAAGACCGGCGTGATCACGGCTTTCGCCGATAACGAAGTGGGTAAATTGATGGAAGATTTCATTCTTCAGGGCGGTGTGGATACTTCTCTGATCAAGTGGGTTCCCACCGACGGGATCGGCCGTGTCTGCAGAAACGGTCTGAATTTTACGGAGAGAGGCTTCGGGATCCGCGGTGCGGTCGGCTGCTCGGACCGCGCCAATACCGCGATCTCCAAGATGACGCCGGAAGATTTTGATTTTGACTATATTTTCGGTGAGCTGGGCGTTCGCTGGCTGCACACGGGCGGCATCTATGCGGCTCTGTCCGAGCAGTCCTGTGAGACGGTGATTGCCGGTATCAAGGCGGCCAAGAAGTACGGCACCATCGTGTCTTACGATCTGAACTATCGTCCTTCCATGTGGAGCGCGATCGGCGGGAAGGCGAAAGCGCAGGAAGTGAATAAGGAGATCGCGAAGTATGTCGACGTGATGATCGGTAACGAGGAAGATTTCACCGCGTGTCTGGGATTTGAAATCGAGGGCAACGACGAGAACCTGAAGGAGCTGAATCTGGACGGCTACAAGAAGATGATTAACGAGGCGGCGAAGGCATATCCGAACTTCAAGGCGGTTGCCACGACGCTGCGTACCGTCAAGACGGCTACCGTGAACGATTGGAGCGCGATCTGCTGGGCGGACGGCGAAGTTTATAAGGCGAAGGACTACAAGGGCCTGGAGATCATGGACCGCGTAGGCGGCGGCGATTCCTTTGCGTCCGGTCTGGTTTACGGCCTGATGACTACGGAAGACGCGAAGATCGCGGTTGAGTACGGCGCGGCTCACGGCGCTCTGGCCATGACGACGCCCGGCGACACGACGATGGCGAGCAAAAAGGAAGTGGAAGCTTTGATGGGCGGCGCCGGCGCGCGGGTTCAGAGATAAGAGCGCCTTTTGCCGAATAAGTGAAGACGGAACAAAAAAGAACGGGCTGCCTGTCGGGCAGCCCTGATTTATTTGGGGAGATTCGGGGGAGATATGAGGGCGGGATGGATTTTTAAAATTATTTTACTATTTATTTTCGGGACGTCCTTGAAGTGCATCGGGAAGTGTGATATACTGAAAAAACCGGTGCTGAGTGAGGAGGCATGTTAAGCGACGGGTAAAGTCGCTCCGGAACACAAGAGGCTTACCAGGTATGAGACTATGACGGTAAAGGAGATTGAAGCGCTGCCTGTATCGGATATTATCGGAGATAAAGCCCATATCTATTTATGGGTTCCGAATGCGCTGCTCCCTGACGGGCTTACGGTAATGGATGCCTGGGGATTTGAGTACAAGGGAAATATTGTCTGGGAAAAGGTGCGAAAGGGCGGATGGCCGGACGGCCGGGGTGTCGGTTTTTATTTCAGGAACGTTACGGAATTGCTTTTGTTCGGAATTAAGAAGAAGAGTGCGCCCAACCGAACGTTACCGCCCGCAAGATCGCAGGTCAATCTGATTCGGACAATGAAACGGGAGCATAGTCGTAAGCCGGATGAGATCATACCGATTATAGAAGCATGCAGCCAGGGTCCGCGGATCGAACTTTTTGCGCGAGGCATACGGGAAGGCTGGGATATGTGGGGCAATCAGGCGACGGTCGATTATGAACCGACCTGGGATACTTATGCGAATCATACAGTGGCGCGTATAAAATGACGCGGAAACGCCGGTGCGGGAAAGAAGCATCGGTGTTTTTTATGTGGAAATCTGTTCTGCTATCGTTTATAATAGGGAAACAGGCGGCCGGATAAGGATAAGAAACGGAGATTGCCGGAGCCGGTGAGGAGGAGAGACGATGAGAAATTGTGAGATTCGCTTGATGGTGTTGGGAATGGTGGGGACGAACTGCTATTTTTTATCAAATAAGGAAACAAAGGAGATGATTCTGGTGGATCCGGCGGATTCACCGGAGAGGATTGAGGCTTTCGCAAGGAAGCAGGGATATCGCCCGGTGGCGATCCTTTTGACTCACGGACATTTTGATCATATTCTTGGAGTGGATAAGCTGAGGGATGCCTGGCGGGTACCGGTGTATGCGGACGAGGCGGAGGCGGAGATTTTGGGCGACTGTCGTAAGAATCTGTCGGCCGGACTGGGGGGAAGCGTTTTTGAGACGAAGGCGGATATCTACCTGAAGGACGGCGAGGAGTTTACGCTGGCCGGCTTTTTGATCCGGATGATTCATACGCCGGGGCATACGGCGGGCGGGTGCTGTTACTACGTAGAGTCCGAGAAACTTCTGATCAGCGGCGACACGCTGTTTGAGGGTTCCTGCGGGCGTACGGATTTTCCCGGAGGCTCGATGTCGACGCTGGTGCGTTCGATTCAGGAAAAATTGTTTGTTCTGCCGGAGGATGTGCAGGTCTACCCGGGCCATGGAGAGCCTACGGATATCGGCCGGGAGAAGAAATACAATTATGTGGCGGGGATGTAGGTGCGGGATGAAAGTTTATTTGTTAAGACACGGGGAGACGGACTGGAACGCCGTGAAGCGGATTCAGGGGAACGTCAATATTCCTTTAAATGAGAGAGGTCGGCTGGCGGCGCGGCTGACGGCCGAGGCAATGGCGGATATTCCGTTTGACGTGATATTCTCCAGTCCGCTGGACCGGGCTTACGAGACGGCGCGGATTCTGGCTGAGGGCCGGGGGCTGGAAGTGATGAAGGACGAACGGTTAAAGGAGATCCATTTCGGGGATTTTGAAGGGACTTTGTGGAGCGATATCCGGGAGAAGGAGGAGTTCGCCTGCATATATCGTTTTTTTGAGGATCCCGGCCGTTATGTACCGGAACGCGGCGCCGAGAGTTTTGAATCGATTCTCGGCCGGTCAAAGGACTTTATAGAGGAGGAAGTGCTTCCCCGGGAAGGAATCTGTGAGAACATGCTGATCGTGGCCCATGGAGCTTTGAACCGGGCTTTTTTGGCCTGCGTCCGGGAATTGCCGAAGGAAGAATTTTGGGGCGGGAGCCGCAAACCCATGAAGAACTGCGGCGTCTGCGTTTTGGAGGTAAAGGACGGAAAGATGGAGATACGGGAAGAGGGAAGCGTATACTATGATACATCTTTATTTCAATAAAGTTGATTATGAATACGATGTGAGAGGATTACTGAACGCCTTTTATCCGGGGGAACCGGTCGCGACGCACGCGGGTCTTAACGGCCGGACGCCGGCGGGGGAGAAGGCGCTTAAGGTGGCGTTTTATCCGGAGAGGACGGAGGTCCGTTTTCGGGGCGCGGACGGCTGGCGCCGCCGCACGGCGGCCGGAACGGTTTCGGGCCGGCAGGAGAAGAAGAACGTTTTGAAACGGCTGATTTACGGGCTGCTTGTGAAGGAAACCGGGCGCTCTCTTCCCTGGGGGACGCTGACGGGGATCCGGCCGACCAAGATCGTTATGGGTTTTCTGGAAACCGGACGGGATATCCGCGCGATCGACCGGTATCTGGAGGACGAGTACCGGGTCAGCGAGGAAAAACGGAAGCTGGCCATCGGGATCGCCGGACGGGAGCGGGAGATCTTAAAGGAGATTGATTATGAAAACGGGTACAGCCTGTACATCGGAATCCCGTTTTGCCCGACGACCTGCCTGTACTGTTCGTTTACTTCTTATCCGATCGGGAAATGGAGCGGCCGCATGGAGGAATACCTGGCGGCGCTGTTTCGGGAGCTTGATTATACGGCGGAGGCTTTTTCGGGCCGGAACTTAAACGCGGTTTATCTGGGAGGCGGTACGCCGACTACCCTGACGGCGGATCAGATGGACAGGCTTCTCGGGCGGGTGGAGGAAACGTTTGATTTGTCTGCTCTGCGGGAGTTTACCGTGGAGGCCGGACGGCCGGACAGTATAACGGAGGAGAAGCTGGCGGCGATTCGCGGGCATCGGGTGAGCCGGATCTCCTTGAATCCCCAGTCCATGAATCAGAAGACGCTGGATCTGATCGGACGGCGGCATACGACGGAGCAGATTCGGGAAGTTTACGGGATGGCGCGGGATATGGGGTTTGACAATATCAATATGGATCTGATTTTGGGGCTGCCGGGGGAGGGCGCACCGGAAGTTCGCCATACCATGGAAGAGGTGGCGGCCCTCGGGCCGGATAATCTGACCGTACATTCCCTGGCCGTTAAACGGGCTTCCCGTTTAAATCTGGAATGGGAAAAATATGCGGAGATTTCAATGGAAAACAGCAAGGAAATCATGGATATGACCGCCGGGTATGCCGACAGGATGGGGCTGGAGCCTTATTATCTTTATCGCCAGAAAAGTATGGCGGGCAATCTGGAGAATGTCGGGTACGCCAGGCCGGGGAAAGCCGGAATTTATAATATACTGATCATGGAAGAGAAACAGACGATCGTTGCCTGCGGAGCCGGGGCCACTTCGAAGGCGGTATTTGAGGGTAGCCGGATCGAACGGTGCGAAAATGTGAAAGACGTGGCTCTTTACTTGGAAAAGACGGACGAAATGATCGAACGGAAACGCCGGCTGTTTGCGGGGAAGGGAGAGAAGCGGGAAGTACCGGCAAGCCCCCGAAAAGCTGCCGCGGAATTCGGAGCGGACAGGGAGGAGAGGACATGATTTATACGTTTGACAGCCGGGTGCGTTACAGCGAGACAAGACCGGACGGGCGAATGAGTTTACACGCGCTGATGAATTATTTGCAGGACTGCAGTACGTTTCAGTCGGAAGAGCTGGGAGTGGGCGTGAAGGCGCTGCATCGGATCGGCCGTGCCTGGGTTCTGGTTGCCTGGCAAATACGGATTAACCGGTATCCGGTTTTCGGGGAGAGAATTACGATCGGAACCAAAGCCACGGAGCATGACCGTCTGATCGCGCAGAGGAATTTCTTTATCCGGGATAAAGAAGGGGAATTTCTCGTGAAAGCCAACAGTTGTTGGACTTATGTGGATCGGGAGACCGGGCATGCTCAGCTTTTGACGGAGGCGTGTCTGTCGCCTTACGGGCAGGAGCCGCCTCTGGATATGCCGATGGCTTCGAGGAAGATTCGGCTTCCGAAGGGCGAGGCCGCAGAAGGGATTCGCCTGGAAGTCACGAAGGAGCATCTCGACAGCAACGAGCATGTCAACAACGGCCAGTATATCCGCATTGCCGAGAATGCGCTGCCGAGGACGGTTTTTCCGCTTCAGGTGCGAGCCGAATACCGAAGGGCCGCTTTTCTGGGCGACGAGATGATCCCCTGGCTTTATGAGACGGAGACGGGTTATGTGGTTGCGTTGAAAAATCCGGCCGGCGAAATTTTTTCGGTTGTGGAATTTACACTTGACTGAAAGCCGATTATAATGAGAGAATATGACGAGGGCCGCCGGGAGCGCCGTGCGGCATTCGGCAAAGAACGCGGGATCAAAAGCGAAGGAGAACAGGAGATGGCACTCAATAAAAAACCGGTAACGGGCATGAAGGATATTCTGCCCGGGGAGATGGAGATCCGGGATTATGTGATCGATAAGGTTAAGGAGACTTACAGGAGTTTCGGCTTCACGCCGATTGAGACGCCGGCGATGGAATCGATCGCCAATCTGACGAGCAAGCAGGGCGGCGACAACGAAAAGCTGATTTTTAAAATAATGAAGCGGGGGGAGAAGCTGAACCTTGCGCAGGCCGAGACGCCGGAGGATCTGGTGGACGCTGGGATGCGTTACGATCTGACCGTTCCTCTGGTGCGTTTTTATTCGAATCATGCCAATGAGCTTCCGAAACCGTTTAAAGCGATTCAGATCGGGCCGGTCTGGCGGGCCGACCGCCCTCAGAAGGGGCGTTTCCGCCAGTTTTATCAATGCGACATTGATATTTTGGGCGAATCGTCTTATCTGGCGGAGATCGAATGCATCCTGGCGACGACGACTTTGCTGGGGAAATTGGGTTTTGAAGGTTTCACGGTGCATATCAATGACAGGCGGCTTTTGAAGGCTATGGCCGGCTACAGCGGTTTTTCGGAGAGCGATTACGATTCGGTGTTTATTATTCTGGATAAGATGGATAAGATCGGAATCGATGGCGTGAAGGCGGAGCTTCTGGCCGGCGGTTACGGTTCGGAAGCGGTCGAAAAGTACGGCGCCATGTTTGAGGGCCTTTCCCGGGCGGAGGATAAACTGGCCTATGTGGACGGGCTGTTGGGCGGTTCGGAGGCGGTCGAAAATTTGCGGGAGATTATTTCCGGCGTGGAAGCGGTAAAGGCGACGCCTTTTTACCTGTCGTTTGACCCGACCCTGGTTCGGGGCATGAGCTACTATACGGGGACGATCTTTGAGATCGAGATGGCGGGCCTGAACTGCTCGGTGGGCGGCGGCGGCCGTTACGACGAGATGGTGGGCAGGTTTACGAATCTGTCGGTGCCGGCCTGCGGAATTTCGATCGGTTTTGAGCGGATCATCACGATCCTTCTGGATCAGGGATTTCAGGTGCCGGGCAGCCGCGAGAAGACGGCATATCTGGTGGAGAAGGACATGCCGTCGGATCAGATGTGCCGGATTCTCCGGATGGCCGGGGAGGCCAGGGAGGCCGGCAGGCAGGTGCTGGTCAGCCCGATGAATAAAAATAAGAAGTTTCAAAAAGAACAGCTTCAGGCGGAAGGGTATCAGGAGATCCGGGAATTTTACCGGGAATAATGTTTGGACATCCGGGCGGTTTTTGTAAAGCCCGGGATATCAGAATAGGAGAGAAGTATGTTTCAATCAAGAACACACACGTGCAATGAACTGCGGATCGGGCAGGTAGGGCAGAAGGTGACGCTGACCGGCTGGTATGAAAACATGAGGAAGGTCAGCAAGAATCTGGGATTTTTGGTTCTGCGTGATTTTTACGGCGAAACCCAGGTCGTGATCGAGACGGAAGAGATGATGGATAAAATCGCCGGTGTGAACCGGGAATCCACGCTTTCGGTGAGCGGCGTCGTCAGGGAGCGTTCCAGCAAGAACGCGGATATGGCCACGGGAGAGATTGAAGTCGTGCCGGAAAGCCTGACGGTTCTGGGCAAATGTTATCATAACGCGCTGCCTTTCGAGATTTCCCGTTCCAAAGAAGCCGATGAAAATATGCGTTTGAGATATCGTTATCTGGATCTTCGGAATCCGGCGGTGAAAGAGCGGATTTTACTCCGTTCCCGAATCGTGGCGGAACTTCGCAGGCGGATGACGGAGCTGGATTTTTATGAGATCACGACGCCGATTTTGACTTGTTCTTCCCCGGAGGGGGCCAGAGATTATCTGGTGCCGTCGAGAAACCATCCGGGCAAGTTTTACGCGTTGCCTCAGGCGCCTCAGCAATTTAAACAGCTTTTGATGGCGTCGGGATTCGACCGGTATTTCCAGATCGCGCCCTGTTTCCGGGACGAGGATGCCAGGGCGGACCGTTCGCCGGGCGAATTTTATCAATTGGATATGGAGATGGCTTTTGCGTCCCAGGAAGATGTGTTCGCGGTGATCGAGAAGGTCCTGCCGCCGGTGTTTGAAACGTACGGGATTTATGACCGGGCTTCCGAGGCGCCTTTTGTGCGGATACCTTACCGTGAGGCTATGGAAAAATACGGCTCCGACAAGCCGGATCTGCGGATCCGACTGACGCTTTCCGAGGCGACGGAGTATCTGGCGGATTGCGGCTTCGAGCCTTTTGACGGCGCGGTGGTAAAGGCGGTAGTCTGTGAAGATTTCAGTGAAAGCCGCAAAGTGATCGATAAGATTTGTCAGGATGTGGAAGTTTTGACCGGACGGAAGGTTTACTGGTTTAAAGTGGGAGAAGACGGCGGATTTGCCGGCGGTATCGCCAAATTCCTGGCGCAGAAAAAAGACGCCGTGATCTCGGGGCTGGATTTGAAGGCCGGGGATTTGGTATTCTGCGCGGCCGGAACAAGGTCGGAGGCCCAGAAGACGGCCGGAGGCGTCCGGAAGATCGTGGCCAATTACGCGGAGCGTTATATCGACAAGGATTGTTACGAATTTTGCTGGATCGTGGACTTCCCGATGTACGAGATCGGGGAGGAATCCGGCGAACTGGAATTTTGTCATAATCCGTTCTCCATGCCGCAGGGCGGTATGGAAAGCCTGATCGGGAAAGATCCGCTGGATATCTATGCCTACCAGTACGATCTTGTCTGCAACGGAGTGGAACTTTCTTCTGGCGCCGTGCGAAATCACGATCCGGAAGTGATGATAAAGGCATTTGAACTGGTGGGGCTGGGGGAGGAGGCCGTGAAGGCCAAGTTCCCGGCCATGTACAACGCGTTTTGCTACGGCGCGCCGCCCCACGCGGGGATTGCGCCCGGCGTGGATCGGATGGTCATGCTGATCGCTGGCGAGGACAGCATCCGGGAGGTTATTCCGTTCCCGATGAACAAAACCGCTCAGGATATCATGATGGGGGCGCCTTCGGAGGTGGAACCGAAACAGTTGGAGGAAGTCCATATCAAGCTGGATCTCAGACAGAAGGTTTAATCGACGGAAGATTCTAGGATAAGAAAGGGGAGCCAGCGGATCGTGACGATTATAAAAGTCCGGTCACGGGCTCTCCTTTTTGCGGCATGTATCAAACTTCTTAGTTTTTTTCGTTTTCCGGGAAAAAGACTAGGCGTTTGTCCGGGGATTGTGATATAATCTTGAATAAGTCTCGTTTAAACAGGTTGTTATTTTTGCGCAGGGATATCTGCGGGATAGATGAGGAGGACGAAAAAATCATGTATTCATTGGATGAAGTCAGGAGTTTTGATCCGGAGATCGCGTCGGCGATCGTGCAGGAGATTGATCGGCAGGAGAGCCATATTGAACTGATCGCTTCCGAGAATTTTGTGAGCCGGGCGGTTATGGCGGCCATGGGGAGCCCGCTGACCAACAAGTACGCGGAAGGATATCCGGGTAAGCGCTATTACGGCGGGTGTGATTATGTGGATATCGTTGAGAATTTGGCGATCGAACGGGCGAAGGAACTGTTCGGCTGTGATTATGTGAATGTTCAGCCTCACAGCGGGGCCCAGGCGAACATGGCGGTCTTTTTTGCCCTGATGCAGCCGGGGGATACGTTTATGGGGATGAATCTGGACCACGGCGGTCATCTTTCCCATGGAAGCCCGGCCAATATGTCCGGCAAATATTTCCGTATGGTTCCTTACGGCGTGAACGGCGAGGGTTATATTGATTATGAGGAGGTGCGCCGGATCGCGTCGGAGTGCCGCCCGAAGATGATACTGGCCGGGGCCAGCGCCTATGCCCGGGCGATTGATTTTAAGAAGTTCCGCGAGATTGCGGATGAAGTGGGTGCGGTTCTTATGGCAGATATTGCCCACATTGCGGGTCTGGTGGCGGCCGGGCTTCATATGAGCCCGATTCCTTACGCGGACGTCGTGACGACGACGACGCACAAGACTTTGAGGGGCCCCAGAGGCGGCATGATCCTGGCCACGGCGGCGGCCAATGAGAAGTATAATTTTAATAAGGCTATTTTCCCCGGTATCCAGGGCGGACCGCTGATGCATGTGATCGCGGCGAAGGCCGTTTGCCTGAAAGAGGCGCTCTCGCAGGAATTTAAGGAATATCAACGGCAGATTCTGAAGAATGCGCAGACGCTTTCGCAGGCTCTTATGGCGCGGGGGGTGGACATTGTTTCCGGCGGCACGGACAATCATCTGATGCTGGTGGATTTAAGAGGCCGCGGCCTGACCGGCAAGGAATGTGAAAAATTGCTGGATGCGGCGAACATTACCTGCAATAAGAACACGGTGCCGGATGATCCGAAGTCGCCGTTTGTGACCAGCGGCCTTCGCCTGGGGACTCCGGCGGTTACGACCCGGGGGATAAGGGAAGCGGATATGGAAGTGATCGCGGAGGCGATTTCTCTTGTACTTGCCGATGCGGAGGCGAATACAGGGAAGGCCAAAGAGTTGGTGAAGGGGCTTACGGATCGCTATCCGCTGCATAAATAGGACAGATATTAAAGGGGAGAAACGAATGAAGAAACGGTGGAGCTTCCTCCACAATCCAATACTGACGTTTTTGCTGATTCTGGCAATTCTTACCACATCGACGCTGGGGATCCTGACGGTGCCTTTTTCGGTGCATGCGTATACGGAGAAGATCGGGTATATCACGGCGGATTCTTTGAATGTGAGAAGCGAGCCCGGAACAAGCAATCCTGCGATAGGAAGCGTGAGAGAGGGCGCGGTGGTCACGATCATTGACGAAGCTTACGCACCGGACGGAGCCTTATGGTATAAGATTCGCTACAACGGAAGTCAGGAGGGGTATGCATCCTCCGTGTATATTACCGTGCGGGAGCCGAGCGGAGGAGGCGGCGACGGGAGCGACGGAGATTTTGAGTCCATGATCGCCGGCTTTCCGGAGAGTTATAAACAGGATCTGAGGACGATACATACCTATTATCCGAAATGGCGTTTTATCCCGGTTTATACCGGTTTGGATTGGAATGAGGCGGTGAGTCAGGAGAATGTTCTGGGTAAGAGCCTCATTTCGGCAAACAGTGTTTCCTCCTGGAAATCTACGCAGCCGGGTGCTTATGACTGGGATACGAGTACCTGGAGAGGTTTGGACGGTGCAGCCTGGGTGCAGGCTTCCCGGGAGATTACGGCCTATTTCATGGATCCCAGGAGCTATCTGGATGCCAATTATATTTTTGTGTTCCTGGATTACGCTTATGACCCTTCCGTTCAGACGTTGGACGGCCTTAGACGGATCGTGGCGGGGACATTTCTGACCGGTGGTTTTTCGGAGAACGGAATGGATTACAGCTATCCGGATGTTATCATGGAGGTGGCGGCCCAGACCGGCATGAATCCTTATGTTATGGCCTCGATGATCCGGGTGGAGATCGGCGTGAACGGGACGAGCGGAAGTATTTCCGGAACGGAACCGGGCTATGAGGGACTGTACAACTATTATAATGTGGGAGCTTATGCCACAGAGAGTATGACCGCGATTCAGAGGGGGCTCTGGTATGCGGGGCAGAGCGGTTCCTATAACCGGCCCTGGAATACCCGGTACGGGGCGATCTTGGGCGGGGCTCAGTCTTATGCGCAGAATTATGTGACAAAGGCTCAGAATACTTTATATTTGAAGAAGTTCAATGTGGTGAGCAATCCTTATTACCCTCTTTATACGCATCAGTACATGACGAATGTGCAGGGAGCTTCTACGGAGGCGAACGTGATGGCGAGAGGGTACGATGAAGTGATGCGGGACGCTCCGCTGACTTTTGCGATACCGGTATATGAGAATATGCCGGAGTCGGCGACCGTGCGGCCGACCGGCGACGGCAGCCCGAACAATAAGTTGGCGTCTCTGAGTGTGAACGGTTACAGTCTGACCCCTGCTTTTAATACGGATACGCTGGAATATGATGTGGTGGTACCCGGCGATGTGACGTCCGTGACGATTGACGCTGCAGTGAAAGACGGAAGCGCCTGGGTCAGCGGAACGGGTACGTATCCTCTGCATGCGGGTGTGAATACGTTCCCGGTTGTCGTGACGGCCCAGAACGGGCAGCAGAGGACTTATCAGATCCACGTGGCCGGTTCCAACGGAGGTCAGCCGGTTGATCCGGGGGATCCGTCCGCGGCGACTCTGAATACTTCCATGCGGGTGTCGGCCTCGGCGGGAACGATCGAGGGTCTGCCGAAAACGCCCGTCAGCGCTTCGGAGTTCGTGGCCGCTTTGGGTGTGCAGAACGGAAGCGCGCAGGTGCTGACCGCTTCCGGCGAAGCTCAGAACGGGAACGTGGGAACCGGGAACATCGTACGGATTCTTAACGCGTCCGGTAATGTTCAGGCGCAGTACACGGTGATTCTCTACGGAGATGCGAACGGGGACGGTCGGATCACGAGTGCGGATCTGCTTCGGATACAGCGCGGAATTTTAGGTATGGTGAATTTGTCGGGGGCCTATCGGACGGCGGCGGACGCCAACCGGGACGGCCGGGTGACTTCGGCGGATCTTTTGCGGATACAGAGAGCGATTTTGGGAATGACTACGATCGCTCAGTAAAGGAGAAAAAGAAGACGATGAGAAAACAGATGAGTAAATGGCTGGCCGGTATGGTTTTTACCCTGTGTCTGCTCCTGGGGAACGGGATTCGGGCGGAGGCGGCCAGCGGCAGAGCTTATTTTAACGATCCCACGGTAACTCAGGGGGAGGGGGTCAATATTACCATGACGGTGGAGGGATCGGATTGCCGCCTGGGTTCCGCCGACGCGACCTTGGTGTATGATGCTTCCGTGCTGGAATTTACGGGCGGGACCGGTCCTTCCGGGGCGGCGGTAAGCGGCGGGGCCGGGAGTGTTTCCATCTCCTGGTATGACGCGGGCGGACAGGGCAGCGTCAGCTTTAATCTGTCGTTCCGGGCGATCGGGACCGGTACCACTACCGTTCAGCCTTCTTATCTTGAGGTGACTTCGGTGGATGAGGAAGGGGTTTTCGTGGACATCAACGTCAGTTCCTCCGTCAACATTCAGGCGCCGGTGACTGCCTCTTCGGAGGCCCGTCTGTCGAGCCTTCAGGTGGGACCGGGGGCTTTAAACCCGGGATTTTCGCCGGACGTGTACGAGTATCACACGACGGTGGCCGCCGACGTGGAACGTTTGGTGGTGTCGGCCGCCGTGATGGACGGAGGCGCGAACTATGTGATATCCGGCACCCGGATGGATCCGGGGAACAATACGACGAGAATCCGCGTGACGGCGGCGGACGGCGTTACCGTGCGGGATTATATTATTTACACGGTGCGGGAGACGGCCGAGACGACGCCCGCGGAAACGACGCCGGCCGAGACTCAACCGGAGGAAACCGAAACCTCGCCGGAGGCGACGGAGCCCGGCGCGGATCCGCTTGCGGTCGCGATGGAAGGCGAGACGCTTCAGATTGCCCAGACTCTGGAAGGGGTCGAGATTCCGGAAGGGTTTGAGGTACAGGCTTATGTGTATAAAGATCGGGAGATCCAGGCGGCCAGAGGCCTGGCAAAGCCGCTTGTGTTGTTCTGGATGACGAACGGAGAGGGGAACGGAGCCTTCTATGTATATGAGGAGGCGAAGGACAGCTTTTATCGTCTGGTCAATCTGACGATGAACCAGAAGATCTATACGATTCTTCCGGCCGAGGAGGGACTGGAGATTCCGCAGGGATTTTCGGAGACGACTCTTGCAATCGGAACGGAGATCGTACAGGCATGGGTGTCTGAGAAGGATATGAATACGAATTTCGCGCTGGTTTACGCGATGAACTGGAACGGAGAGAAATCCCTGTATCGATACGATTCGGTGGAAGAGACGTTTCAGCGGTATGTCCGTGAGACATTGGATACGCCGGTTCCGGAACCGGATGCCAGCCAGGAGGCCCCTTCGAATAATACGGACGAGGACGAGCGTGTTCGGAAAATGAAAGAGGGTTATGAGTCGGAGCTGAAAAAGAAAAGCTGGATTACCTGGGCTTTGGTTGCGTTTTGCGTTGTGGATACGGCGCTTTTGATCTTTGTGTTGTTATTCCGGAGAAAGCGTTCGGCGGACGGAGATTATGAGGAGAGCGACGGGGAAGACGGTTATGAAGAGGAGGAAGGAGATTCCTGGGATATGCCGAAGGCAGCTCCTTCTTACGGACGGACAAGGCGGAAGGCCCGGGACGAAGAAACTTCTTATATGCCGGAAAGTTTTTCGGATTCCGTGGACGAGCGGGAAGCGGAGGAAGAACCGAGCCGGATGGATCCACCGGATTTTTCGGATGTTCCGGATCTGGTAGATGATCTGGAATTGGAAGAGGATCTGGGATTGGAGGATGAACCGGAGCCGGATTCGGAGGAGTTGTTCGATTATGAAATTCCTCTGGATGATGAGGAAATGATGGAGGAAGAGCCGGAAGAGTTTGGGTATGAGGACGGCGTGAACATGTCGGAGACCGCGGCGCTTCTAAGAAAACTGGAAGAGATGGAGCGGAATATGAAGCCCAGACCTCAGTCGCGGCCCGGAGAGAGCGGCGACGAGGGCGACGAATTTGAATTTGTAGATTTGGACGATTAAGGGAAAGCCTGCCGGGGAAATATACGGCAGGCTTTTTCATGCATTGACTTTTTGCAGGCTTTTGTTATAATGTGATTATAACAAATATATCATCACGTGACAGGAGCGCAGGCTCATGCCGGGTGACGGTGACTCAGGAGAAAGCTATGTTGTATATACAGATTGATTTTAACAGTGACGAAGCACTGTACATGCAGCTGCGTAATCAGATTATTTACGGAATTGCGACGGACAGTATCAAAGAAGGGGATGCGTTGCCTTCCGTGCGTCAGCTTGCGGATACAATCGGTATTAACATGCATACGGTAAATAAAGCTTATGCCGTTCTCAGACAGGAAGGGTTTGTGAAGCTGGATCGCCGGAAAGGCGCCGTAATTGCGCTGGATATCGATAAACTGCAGGCAATGGAGGATTTAACCGCAGAGATGAATGTGGTTTTGGCGAAAGCGATCTGTAAAAATGTGACAAGGGAAGAGATTCACCGGATTGTGGATCAGGTTTTGAACGGATATCTGGAGGAGGAGGGAAAGGGCCTGTAACGGGCTCTTTGGTTTCGGGAATTTGAGAGGAGGAAGTTATGCTTTGTGAAAGATGCGGCGTTCGGGAAGCGAATATTCGATATATTGAAGTCGTGAATGGAGTCAAGACCGAGCATCATCTTTGCAGCGAGTGCGCGAGGGAGATGGATTTCAGCGAATATTCGGCGGTATTTGACGGAGATGATCCGATCGGGAAACTTTTGTCCGGTATTTTGGGCGTTCAGTTGGCTGTGCATCCGAAGAAGGAGGAGGAGTGGGATCGGATTCGCTGCCCGGTTTGCCATACGAGTTACAGTGAATTTGTGGAAAACAGCCGTTTTGGCTGCGCGCAGTGTTACGAGGTATTTGACCTTCTGATGCAGGAGAACGTGAAGAAATTGCAGGGAAGCGACATGCATACCGGCAAAAGGCCGAAGTTCGGCCGGCCGGAAGCCAGGGCTTCGGAGGGCGCGGTAGAGAAAGCGGAATTGACGCGGGAGGAAGAGCTTAAGATTCTTCAGTCAAAGCTGAGAGATGCGGTTTCGGAGGAAGAGTTTGAGGAGGCGGCGAAATATCGGGACGCCATCCGGACATTGAAAGAGAGGATGGGTGCGGGATCATGAAATGGTATGAGAATACAGACGGCCGCAACGACGTATTTGCGGCGGGGCGGGTCCGCCTGGCGAGGAACCTGAAAAGCTGTCCGTTTCCCAACAGGATGTCGCCGGAAGAAATAAAAAATCTGAACGGCCTTTTAAAGAGCAGGCTTTCGGATCTGGGGGAGGCGGACGGGACTGCGTATCGTTATTACGCGGTAAACGAACTGCCGGATAAGGAGAGGAAAGCGCTGTGGGAGCGGCGGGTCATCAATGAGACGTTGGCCGGCAGGAAGACTTCGACCGGGCTTTATTTGTCGGATGACGAATCGATGAGTTTAAGTTTCGGAGGGGACGATCACATCCGGATTCAGTGTATGTCCACCGATGTGAATCTGGATCAGTTATGGAACGAATGCAGACGGATGGATGACCGGGTCAACAGCCGTTTCCCTTATGCGTTTCATGAAAAGTACGGTTATCTGACCGCGTTTCCCACAAATATGGGAACCGGGCTGAGGGTTTCCGTGATTTTGCATCTGCCCTTTTTATCGATGGGCAAGCAATTCAGGAAATTGATTACCGAAGTGGGACGTTTCGGTATCCGTGTGAAGGGCATGTTCGGGGAAGGGCCGGAGAATTACGGGAATCTGTATGAGATCAGCAACCAGAAAACGCTCGGGCAGACGGAGGAGGAGATTATTTCTCTGGTTTACCGGATGGCGTCCCATCTGGCGGCGAATGAACGGAAAGTTCGTTCCCTGGCCTTGCGGGAGAACCGGGTCGTTTTGACGGATGAAGCGTATAAGTCTTACGGGGTTTTAAAATATGCCCGGCAGATGTCTTTGAAAGAAGCCATGACATTTTTATCCCAGATCCGTGTGGGACTCTGCGAGGGGCTTCTTCAGACGAAGGAACCGCTTAATGTATTTGGCTGTATGCTGGAGAGACAGCCGGCCAGTTTGATGGTGAGAAGGCTTGGAGAGATATCGCCGGAGGAGTTAAATATCCTTCGGGCCGAGACGATTCGGGACAGCCTGCCGGAATTGGTGTGCTGATGCCGGTTTAAATGAGAAGGAGACAAGAACATGATGTATGATCGTTTTACAACCAAAGCAAAACGAGCCCTGCAGTTGGCGGTGCAGGCGGCGGATGAACTGGATCACCGCTATGTGGGCACCGAACATATTCTTCTGGGATTGATTCGGGAGGAGACGGGTACGGCTGCCAGGATTCTGGATAATCACAGCGTGACGGAAGAACAGGTCCTGAATCTGATCAATCAGCAGGTGGCGCCGGTTTCTCCGGTGCATCTGGCGGAGCGGGACGAATATACGCCGAAAGCGAGGCGGGTGCTGGAAAACAGCCTGCAGGAGGCGGCTCAGTTTCACGCGGGGCTGATCGGGACGGAACATATTCTGATCGCCATGATCAAGGAAGGAGAATGTGTGGCGACCCGTCTTCTGAATACGCTGGGGATCAGCATTCAGAGGTTGTATGTGGACATTATGGTTGCCATGGGAGAGGATACCGGCAAGCATAAAGGGGACCTGGATTCGCGCGGGGGAGCCGTAAAAGGGCCCAGAAAGGACAGCCGTACGCCGGCTTTGGACAGTTTCAGCCGGGATTTGACCGAGCTGGCCCGGGCCGGGAAACTGGAACCGGTTATCGGACGTACTACGGAGATCGAGCGGGTGGTTCAGATATTAAGCCGCCGGACGAAGAATAATCCCTGTATTATCGGGGAGCCCGGCGTGGGAAAAACTGCAATCGCGGAAGGGCTGGCCGAACGGATTGCGGTCGGCGAGGCGCCGGACACGATCAAAGACAAGCGTCTGGTGATGCTGGACCTGTCCGGGATGGTAGCCGGTTCCAAATACCGGGGTGAATTTGAAGAGAGAATTAAAAAAGTGATCACGGAGGTGGAACAGGACGGGAACATCCTGCTGTTCATCGACGAGATCCATACGATCATCGGGGCCGGAGGCGCGGAGGGAGCCATCGACGCTTCCAATATTCTGAAACCGTCCCTGGCCCGCGGCGAGATTCAGGTGATCGGCGCGACCACCGCGGAGGAATACCGGAAGCGGATCGAGAAGGACGCGGCGCTGGAACGCCGTTTTCAGCCGGTTATGGTGGAGGAGCCTTCGGAGGAGGAGACGATCGAGATGCTTCGGGGGCTCAGGCCGAATTATGAAGAACATCATCACGTGCGGATTACGGACGAAGCGCTGGCGGAGGCGGCTCATTTGTCCGCCCGTTATATCAACGACCGTTTTTTGCCGGATAAGGCCATTGATTTAATCGACGAGGCGTCTTCCAAGATGCGGCTGACTTCCTTTGAAGTGCCGGAGCATATCCGGGAACTGGAAGAAGCCATCGCGGAATTGGAAAGAAGGAAGGAAGAGGCCATCAAGAACGAAGCCTATGAGGAGGCGGCCGAGGTAAAAAAAGAGCAGACGGCGAAGAGAGAATCGCTGGAGGCTGCCAGGGAACTCTGGCAGAAGGAAAAAGAAGAGAAACGCCTGGTGATAACGGAGAACGAGATTGCGGAGATCGTGGCGGAATGGACAAAGATTCCGGTGAAAAAGCTTACCGAAGGCGAGAGCGAGCGTTTGAAAAACCTGGAGAATATTCTTCATAAACGCCTGGTCAGCCAGGAGGAGGCGGTTACGGCGGTTTCGAAGGCGATTCGCAGGGGACGGGTCGGGTTAAAGGATCCCAAACGGCCGATCGGTTCGTTCCTGTTTTTAGGACCTACCGGCGTGGGTAAGACGGAATTATCCAAAGCTTTGGCGGAGGCGCTGTTCGGCACGGAAACTTCCATTGTCCGGGTGGATATGTCCGAATATATGGAAAAACACAGCGTGTCGAAGATGGTAGGTTCGCCGCCCGGCTATGTGGGATATGAGGAGGGCGGCCAGCTCAGCGAAAAGGTGCGGAGGAATCCGTATTCGGTGATTTTGTTTGACGAGATCGAGAAGGCGCATCCCGATGTATTTAATATTCTTTTGCAGGTGCTGGACGACGGGCATGTCACGGACGCGCAGGGCAGAAAGATCGATTTTAAAAACACGGTGCTGATCATGACGTCCAATGCGGGGGCCCAGAATATTGTGGCGCCCAAGCGGCTTGGCTTCTCTTCCGGCGCGGACGGGAAAGCGGATTATGAATATATGAAGACCCGGGTTATGGACGAAGTCAAAAAAATGTTCAAACCGGAATTTTTGAATCGGATCGACGAGACGATCGTGTTCCATCAGCTGACCAAAACGGATATGAAACAGATCGTGGATATTATGCTCGGTGAAATCAATAAGCGGACGGAGGCTCAGCTGGATATTTGCCTGACGGTGGACGAGGCGGCGAAAGAATATCTGATTGAAAAAGGCTACGATGAAAAATATGGGGCGAGGCCGTTGCGCCGTACCATCCAAAACGAGATCGAGGACAGTCTGGCGGAGGCGATTCTGGACAAGAAGGTGAGCGCGGGCGACCGGGTGGCGCTGCGCAGAGAGGACGGCGAATGGGTTTTTCAGGTAGATAAAAGAGAGAAAAAGGAATTATGAAATCTTTCGAAAATCACTGGATAAATAGAAACACATATGGTAGGATTGAGTAAGAAAAATCAGAGGAGGAGCGGCGATGGAGTCGAAGGATTTAATCCATGGGAATGAGAATGGGACGCTGGATTTTGGCAACAATGAACTGACGGTGAAGGCAAAAGTTCCGGAGTATGAATTTCGCGGGGATATCTATAAAGTGAAGACTTTTTGCGAGATCACGAAGCTGGAACGCAATGGCATGTTTGTGTATGAATCCGTCCCGGGCACCTGTGTGAAGGAATTCCTGACCGGAGAAGACGGACTCTCTTTTGTCGTGGATGGAAAGGAAGACGCGCAGATCACGCTGGAACTGGAAGACGATACGGAATATCGGATCTTTATCGACGGCGCGAATGCGGGCCGGATGAAGACCAACTTAAGCGGGAAACTGACGATCAGCGTGGAGCTTGGCAGCAAGCCGGTGGATGTCCGGATCGCGAAGTAAGAAAGTAAAAAGATATGGCGAAAGCGGTGAAATCTCTTTTTTTCTGCAAAGAATGCGGGTATGAGACGGCGAAATGGACGGGGCAATGTCCTGCGTGTCATGAGTGGAATACGATGGTGGAGGCGCCGGCGGCGGGAAAGAAGGCGTCGCCGGTGACCGGGACAAAGCGTCTGGTCAAAGAAGAACCCAGGTCGCTGACTGAGATTGACGGCGCCGAGGAGGAGCGGGTTTCTACCGGTTTTAGCGAGTTGGACCGGGTTCTCGGAGGCGGGATCGTGAAAGGGTCCCTGATTCTGCTTGGCGGTGATCCCGGTATCGGCAAGTCGACGCTTTTGCTCCAGGCTTGCCGGAATCTGTCTCTGGCAGACCGATCGGTACTCTACATTTCCGGTGAGGAGTCTCTGCGTCAGATCAAGTTGCGGGCGAATCGGATCGGCTCCTGCTCGGATCGTCTGACGTTTTTGTGTGAAACCAGTCTGGATACCATCCAGGAGGTGCTCAGGGAGAGGCAGCCGGAGACGGCGATTATCGATTCCATTCAGACCATGTACCGGGAGGACGTGGATTCCGCTCCGGGGAGCGTCAGCCAGGTGAGGGAATCCACGCAGCTTCTGATGCAGATGGCGAAGGGGCTGGGGATCACGATCTTTCTCGTGGGCCATGTAACGAAGGAAGGAACGGTAGCGGGGCCCAGGACATTGGAACACATGGTGGATACGGTGCTTTATTTTGAAGGAGAACGGAACGCTTCTTATCGGATCCTTAGGGGCGTGAAGAATCGCTTTGGCTCCACCAACGAGATCGGTGTCTTCGAGATGCAGGAGAGCGGACTGAAAGAGGTGGAGAACCCTTCCGAGTTTATGCTGGACGGGCGTCCCAGCCAGGCGTCCGGTTCCGTGGTGACCTGTTCTTTGGAGGGGACCCGGCCGATGCTTCTGGAGATTCAGGCGCTGACCTGCAAGACGAATTTCGGAATGCCCAGACGGACGGCGGCCGGTACGGATTTTAACCGTTTGAATCTGCTGATCGCGGTGATGGAGAAGCGTGCGGGAATCAAACTTTACGAGAGCGACGTTTATGTCAATATTACCGGCGGGATGCGGATCTCGGAACCCTCGCTGGATCTGGGCATCGTACTGGCGATCGCATCGAGTCAGAGAGAAAAGCCGGTCAATGAGAAGACGATCGTGTTTGGCGAGGTGGGGTTGTCCGGCGAGGTCCGTGCGGTCAGTATGGCCAGAGAACGGGTGCGTGAGGCGGCAAAATTGGGCTTTACCACCTGCATTTTGCCAAAAGTCTGCCTGCGAGGTATGAAGCAGGTGGAAGGGATTGCCTGCGTGGGAGTGACGAATGTAAGGGAGGCCATCGGGCTGTTGTAGGAAGCGCGATCGCGCGCGAGTTTTCCTTGGAATCGGTTTTCGGGAAAAGTTTTTGATTGACACGGAGCCCGATGTGTGATAGTATATTTCCCGTAAGTCAAGTTCCTAGGGGAATAGTTCAATGGCAGAGCTGCGGTCTCCAAAACCGTCGATGAGGGTTCGAATCCTTCTTCCCCTGTTCATCGGGAGCCGAAAAGGCATCCCCGCAAAACCCCGGTTTTTACCGGGGTTTTATTTTTCGCCGTGCTTCGGATACAGAGCCAGGTAGATGCTCAGATAGGTCTGGTAAACGGTCAGGCTCCGGGAGATCAACGTCTCTGCCGGGAGGTCTGCGTGATCCAGAATCCAGATCAGGTTGCCCCAGTGGGAATGAATACTGTAATTATAGTAGAGATCCCGGTTGGCGGCGTCCCAGGTAACGTCCGGTCTATAATCCCGGGGAAAGAAGGAGCGGGCCTGTTTTTCGGGCGAGAGTAGGGAATCTTTCCAGACGCTTAACACAAAACCGTCCAGCCTGCGTTTTAAGATCAGCCGCAGAAAATCCTGGTTGGCCAGAATGAAGTAGGTGTAATCCCGGACGCATTCCAAAAAACCGTAGGGAATGTCTGCGGAGGTTTTCGGGGAGGGGAGGGTCGGATTGACCAAAAAAAACGGTTTTAACATTTCTATCAGGAAGTCGTTCAGACAATCTTTTAAGAGGTCATCCATTTCTTCGTAGTTGGAATAAAAAGTCTTTCGGTTGAGTTGCGATTGTTTGGCGACGTCGGTGATTGTGATCTGGTCATAAGGTTTCTCTTCAAGCAGGGTCAGGAAAGCTTTTTTCAGCATTTCCCGGCTTTTTTTCTTACGTAAATCCTCCATAGAGCGTTCTCTCCCGGCCGGTATTTTCGATGAGTTTTCTCTATTATAAGAAGAAAATGAGAGAAATACAAGGAAAACCGGAAACAAACAAGAAATAAAACGGAAAGATAAAGGACAAAAACGGAAAAAATGACCGTTAAACCACAAAAGATGCGGAAACGTCCTTTAAACCTACAGGATGAAAAGATATGTGGTTTACCGGTCGAAACGAAAGGATTTGACCATTGTAAAAAAAAACAAAAATGTTAAAATTCAAACATAAAGCAAATTAAAGGGGGAGCTTACATGTCCAGATTAATTCATCGAATCACGGATAGGAAAATGAGCCGAAGAGATTTCCTGAAGGGGAGTCTGGTGGCTACGGCTACGGTGACCGGCCTTTCTCTGGCCGGATGTTCGAGTACAGATTTAAAAGAAAGTTCGACGGCTTCTACGACGGCGGCGGCCACGACGGAGGGCGCCGCTTCTACGGCGGCGGCTACCACGGCGGAGGCTACGACGGAAGCGGCGGCCGAACATGCGCCGGTTGTGGATTTGGAACAGGGAGGCGAGTGGAAAAACGCCGCCTGCTGGCACAACTGCGGCGGACGCTGCGTGAATAAAGTTTATGTGGTGGACGGTATGGTGATCCGGCAGAAGACGGACGATACCCACGAGGATACGCCGGATTATCCGCAGCAGCGTTCCTGTATCCGCGGCCATTCTCAGCAGCAGCAGTGTTTCGGGGCGGATCGCCTGAAATACCCGATGAAGAGGAAACATTGGGAACCTCATACCGGCGGCGATAAATCTTTACGCGGTCGCGACGAATGGGAGCGGATTTCCTGGGAGGATGCGCTGGATCTGGTGGCGGAAGAACTGCGTTACGCGAAGGAAACCTATGGTAACCGTTCGATTCTGTACCCGTCATGGGGAATCGTTCTTTACGGTGACATGCCGAAATTATTAGGTATGGAGGCAATGGGCGGCTTCGGCGGTTATACGGAAGTGGCGGATACGGCTTCTTTCGGTTCTTTCGGCTACAATATCAATGTGATGGGGCTTCCTACGATGGCGGGCGGAAACGCAGTGGACCGTCTGACCATGAGAAAGAGCGATACGATCGTACTCTACGGATGCAATCCGGCCTGGTCTTCGGCCGGCAATCCGGCTTATCATTATTTGCAGGCGAAAAAAGCCGGCGCGGAGTATGTTTTTGTGGGGCCGGAATACAATGTGACGGCTTCGATGCTGGATGCGAGATGGATCCGCGTCCGTCCGGGTACCGATACGGCGTTCCTTCTGGCAGTCGCTTACGAGATGCTTCAGTTGGAGGAATCAAAAGGCGATATCATCGACTGGGATCAGTTGAATCGCTGCAGCGTCGGTTTTGACGCGGAACATATGCCGGAAGACGCGACTTTAAACGAGAATTTCAAAGATTATGTGCTGGGCGCGTACGACGATCAGCCCAAGACGGCCGAATGGGCTTCCGAGATTACGGGGACGCCGGTGGAAGATATTCGCTGGTATGCCGAGAAGATGGGAATGAAGAATAAGGTCTGTATTCTTCACAGTTTTGCGGCGGCCCGCTGCAACAACGCGGAAGATTTCCCGCAGCTGTTTTACACCATCGGTATGATGGGCGGCCACTGGGGCAAGGAAGGCCACGCCTGCGGCAACTGCTACCATACGGCTTCCGGCAACAATGCCGGCAATATGGTAGTGTCCGGCCTGCCCGGTCAGCCTACCATTGTACCCAACGAGCCGAATCCCGACTGCTTCAAGGGTCCCGAACTGTGGCAGGGTATTTTGGACGGAAGATACAACTATACCGGAAATTATCTGATGGGTTCCGGTGTGGATATGCCGAGCGAGGAGCGGGAGATCGATATTCAGGTGATCATCCATGAACATCACAATTTCCTTCAGTCTCAGATGGGGCTTATGAAAGGCATTGAGGCTCATCGGAAAGTCGGTTTTGTCATGACGCAGAGTTCCTGGTTGAATACCAGCGCCAGATATTCCGATATCGTATTGCCGGTTACGACTTTGTGGGAGAGGGAGGACGCCTTGGGCTTTAACCTGGTCAGCAACGCGGAGATGCGCGTGTTCCCGGAGAAAGTGGTGGATCCTTTGTATGAGGCCAAGGATGATCTCTGGATTATCCGCGAGCTGGCGACCCGTTTAGGCTTGAGCGCCGACGCGATCGTTCCCATGTCGGATACCCAGACCCGTTACAACTGCCTGGCCAGCGCGACGGCCTGCGGTCCGGACGGAACCATGACGCCGATTGCCACGATCACCGAGAAGGATATCAAGGATTGGGGCGTGGAAGGCACGCCGCAGGAGGGCCTGATGCCTCTGGATGATTTCATCAAGCAGGGCGTATACCAGATTCCGAGAAAAGAAGGCGACGGCTATCAGTATATCGGCTGGAAGGCTTTTGTGGACGATCCCGCGGCGAATCCGCTGCCGTCCAAGAGCGGAAAATTTGAGATTTACTGCGAGGAAAAAGCGAATATTGTCAACAACATGAAACGGAGTACGGTGAAGCCTTATCCGACCTACGTCCGTCCTCTGAAGGGATATGAGGAATCTTTCAGCGACTGGGAGAACAAAGTGAAGGGCGAATATCCTTATCAGATCACGAATCCCCATTATCTGCGCCGGGCCCATACGACCCTGGACAATTTGCCATGGCTTCGTGAGACCATGCCGAATCCGGTCTGGATCAACGCTTCCGACGCAAAAGAAAAGGGCATCAAAGAGGGCGATACCGTTTTGATCTACAATGAATTCGGCAAGACTCTGCGTCCGGCCTCGCTGACCGAGCGTTTGATGCCCGGCGTGTTGGCTATGCCTCACGGCGCGGCGGTGGAACTGGACGAGGAAACCGGCATTGATAAAGCCGGCGCGGACAATGTTCTGTGCGGTCCGATCTGCTCCGGTATCGGTACGTCCGGTTACAATACGACGCTGGTCAATTTCGAAAAATACGACGGACCCGCGCTTGAGCCCGACTGGACCTGGCCTGCCAGAGTCATTGAATTTTAGAAGGGGGAAGGAAACATGGGAAGATTAGGATTTTATTTTGATAACTCGGTATGCACCGGCTGCAGGACCTGCCAGGTGGCCTGCAAGGACAAAAACCGTCTGGAAGTAGGAACCATCTTCCGGAACGTTCGTTCTTATGAAAGCGGCAGTTATCCGGACGCGAAGATTTACCACTATTCCGCCTCCTGCAATCACTGTGAAAAGCCCGCCTGTGTGACGGCCTGCCCTTCGGGGGCCATGTATCAAGCGGAGGACGGAACGGTGATCTGCGATACGGAGCTGTGCGACGGCTGTCAGGCTTGCGTGGCGATCTGCCCTTACGAAGTTCCTCAATATATTGAGGAGACCGGTAAAGTCGGCAAATGCGACGCCTGCGCTGGCTTACGGGCCAAGGGTGAGAATCCGGCCTGTGTGGACGCCTGCCTGATGCGCTGTCTGGATTTCGGCGATCTGGATGAGCTGGCGAAGAAATACGGCGGTGATCTGGTGAATGAACTTCCGATTCTGCCGGATCCGTCCATGACGAATCCCTCGGTGCTGATCAACCCGAAAGAATGCGCGTTGGAAGAGGATTATCGGGAAGTTACGATTTAAAAAGAAAAACGTGAAATGAGAATGCCGCCCGGCCGTCAAAAACAAGATGGCCGGGCGGTGTTTTTTGTGGATATCGTTGAAAAAATTTTGACAGGAATTTGAAATTTGGATATAATACGCTTCATAGCACCATGATACGGCCGGTGATGACGCTGCGATCGGACAAAAACAAAAGCGCATACCGTTTGGCGTGTGAAAAAGAGTTGTTTTGTCAGGAAATGATAAGGAGAAATAAACAATGGAGCTGAGCCTTTTATTGGGGAAACAGACCCTGTCCATGTTTTTGATTTTGGCGGTAGGATATACGATGGTGAAATGCGGGTGGTTTCAGGCCAAGGATTCGGAGTTTCTTTCCCGGTTGGCGGTTTATGTGGTGGTGCCCTGCAGTCTGTTCCATGCGTTCCAGGTAGAATTTTCGCCGGACAAGCTGTCGGGGTTTTTGCTGTCTTTGGGGGCGGCCGTCCTGATTCAGGGATTGTTCATTCTGGTGACGGGATTCTTAAAGAAACCGATGAAGTTTACGCCGGTCGAATCGGCGTCCCTGATTTACCCGAACGCTCTGAATATGGTGCTTCCTCTTGTAACGGCTACGCTGGGTGAGGGATATATTTTTTATACGGTTCCTTTCTGTGTGGTGCAGGTCGTTCTTTTGTGGACTCACGGCAGGATGCTGTTGAGCGGGGAAAAGCATGTTGCCTGGCGGAGCATTCTGCTGAATACGAATATTTTGTCGGTAGCATTGGGGTTGTTTTGTTTCTTAACCGGTATCCGGCTGCCGGAAATTCTGGATACGGCCGTGACAAATCTGGGCAATATGATTGGGCCGTTGGGAATGCTGATTGCCGGGATGCTCATGACTTCCGTGGATCTGAAGCGTGTGTTCGGCAACGGCAGAGCGTATAAGATCTGTTTTTTTCGGTTGATTTTGCTTCCGCTGATTACGGTGTTCGTGCTCCGGTTCGGCGGGTTTTCTTCTCTCCATCCGGAGGCGGAGACGATCTTTCTGGTAACGACCCTGGCGGCGGCTTCCTGCAGCGCCACCTCCGTGATACAGTTTTCACAAATTTTCGGGGAAGACGGGGGATATGCGTCGGTGCTGAACGGGATGAGCATTTTGTTCTGTATTCTGACAATCCCTTTGATGATTTTCATATATCAGATTTTGTAAGAAATGCCGGAAGGCGAGGCCGTTAAAATGCTTCTCTTCCGGCATGTTACTTTTCTTCGGCCGTGTGTGGTTTGCTGAGAAAATCTCCTACTTCACAGACGGTCAGAACGCCGTCGGCGACCCGGAAACGGATGTTTTTTCCGGCGTAGGCGATTCCGTAAATCCGGTTCGGATCGTGTTGGTAAGAGGGGCGGGGATCCTGAGCCAGGACGCCGACGGCTCCGTCCCTGGAATGTTCGGGCAGAAGAGCCAGAAGTTTTGCGGGAAAAACGACCTTCAGCCGGTAATCCACGAAAGCACCCGCGAAACCGCAGGAGGCCTCCGGGTGGCTGTCGGTGTACGGCAGATAAGGTTTGATATCGTAGATAGGGGTGCCGTCCATCAGATCCACGCCGCGGACATGAAGAACCGGCCCGAATTGCGGGAGGATTTCGATTCGCTCCAAGAGGACGGAAGAGAGTCCGATGGGATTGGGACGGAAGGGAGAACGCGTGGCGAAAACGCCCATGTGTTTGTTGCCGCCCAGTCTGGGCGGGTGGACGCAGGGCACCCAGCCGTCCCGAAGATTTTCCGAAAATTGCCACAGGAGCCAGATGTGGGAATATCCTTCCAGCCCTTTCAAAGCGGCCGGGTTGCGAAACTCCGGTTCAAAAACGACGGTGGCCGCAATGGAATCTACCAGCCCGCTCTGGCGGGGAATGCCGAATTTCTCCGGAAAATCGTTATGAATACGGGCAATGATTTTCATGGGTTATCCTTTCTTTTGGCGGATTCGGAATCGGAGAGGGGCCGATAGCGCTCCTTTACCAGATCCATAAACTGCAGAGTTTCCGGAGGGGTATTGTTTTTCAGCCAGGCCATGCCGATGTGAAGAGGCGGTACGTCCAGCAGGATTTTTTCCATGCACGGAAATTTTTTGTCGGCTGTGCTGGTGATGACGGCGATTCCCATGCCGGCCTGAACCAGGATCAGGGTTCCCTCAAAACTGGGGGACGTCAAAGAGAGATCGGCCCCGACTTCCAGCAGAGTCTCAATGGGCGGGATATGAGAACTTCGCCGGTAATTGTCTTCGGGAAGGATAACTTTCTGCCCGGCCAGATCGGCGGGGGAAAGTTTCGTGTGTTTTATGAGAGGGTGATGTTCTTCAACGAGAAGATAATAGTTCATTTCATAGATCGGAAGGAATGCCACGTCTTCATTTTCCGCGCACTCGGTGTCAAATAAAAAAGAGATATTGGTCTTGCCGGTGTAGAGATACTCCAATGGTTCATAGTCGCTCTGGGGAATGACTTCGACTTTGATGTCCGGGCGCAGTCCGTTAAAGTTTTTGACGAAGCCGGACAGGATGCTGTAATCAAATAATCGCCGGACGCCGATCGTGATATAGGAACGGTTTCTTTTTTCAATATCTTCGATGTGAAGGAGGACGTCCTGATAGGATTCCCAGATCTTTAAAGACGCCTGATAAAAGGCGCGTCCGGTCTCGGTTAAGCTGACCCGCCGGTTTGTACGATAGAAAAGCCGGGTATTCAGTTCTTTTTCCAGCATCCGGATCTGATAGGTGACGGCAGGCTGGGTCGTATAGAGTTTTTTTGCCGCGCCGATAAAACTTAATTGTTCGGCTACCTGAATAAAACATTGTAACTGATGAAACGTCATAGATCTTTCTCCTTAATATTACCGTCGGGTGGAGGAAAAGCGGTGTTTCCTGCCATACGACAATAATATTGTAGCAGAAAATAGCAAAAAACGCAATTCCTGCGGGGGGATAATCCGGAATACTTCACAAAAGGCGTGTGAAATTTGTTTTCTGTTCTGGTGAATTTTAAGAAACCGGAAAGAAAACAAACAGAAAACGATAATAAAAGTTTATTGATCCGCAATTTATTTGAATTTCCCAAAAAGAAAACTTTGTTGTACAATTATCAACAAGCAGAGCATTTGCCTTTGCATGAAAAGAGTTTCTGCGGTTGGTGCAGAATAGATGCGAATCCCGGGAAGAGCACGTCCCGGCTTGATTGGGAAGACCGTGCGGCAAAAGGGGTTTGGGGAAAGGGAGAAAAATATGAAAAAACAAGGTATCACAAGGCGCGATTTCATGAAGGGTGCGGCGGTCGGCGCGGCTTCCGTAGCGGCAGTCGGTATTTTGGGCGCGTGTTCCGGGCAGAATGAGACGACGACCGGGGCGGCCACGACGGCGGCGAAGGCGACGGACATGGAAGCGACCACGGCGGCGAAGGCTACAGACGCGGCGTCGGAGGCCGAGACGACGAAGGCGGCTCCTTCCGGTCCGGTGGACGGCAAGTATGTCACGAAGGCGATGGGTCACGAGGACTGGATTTATGTTCAGACGACCTTAAGAGACGGCGCGATCACGGAATGTAAGGTTCTGGCCAATGAAGAAACCATGGGTATCGGAAACTATGCCTGCGCCAGGATTCCGGCTAAGATCGTCGAGACGCAGAGCGTGGAAGTTCCGAATATCCGCGGCTGCTCCACGACTTCCATGGCGATCAAGAACGCGGTAAGCGAGGCGATCGAGATGGCCGGCTACGATTTGAAGGAATTTTCGAAAGAGATCAAGAGGGATGTTGCCGACGCTGAGATTACGGAAGAGTGCGATGTGGTTATCATGGGCGGCGGTACGGCCGGTCTGGTAGCGGCGGCCCGTCTGATCGACCTGGGTAAAAAAGTTATCGTGGTGGAGAAGAGGGATATCCCCGGCGGCTCCATGGCAATGACTTACGGCGGCGTGTTGAACTGCGGTTCCGAGTTTGTGAAAAAAGCCAACGCGGCTTATGCGAACGGCCCTCAGGCGAATGCGGAGAGTTACATAGATCTGTGGCTGGGCGAGCGCTTTGCATATCTGTTCCATGATGAGTATGACCGTTTTAATCATCAGGCGCCTTATTTGCAGTCCTGGTTTAAGTCTTCCGGTCCGATGGTAGACTGGATGAACGGTATCGGTATCGGTTTTAACACGGTAGGTACGTTTGAGAAAGGTACCGGCTACGGAACAACCCTGTATCTGGCGCCGGGCTGCTATGAGGGCGGCGCGGGTTACGCCATGATGTTCCTGGCCAACCGGGTTACGGAGACGGGTAATATTCTTCACTACAATACATCCGTAACGGAGCTGATTCAGGACGCCGACGGGAGAGTGACCGGCGTGAAGGCGGAGACTACCGAGAGCGATACCGGTAAAGAGAAATATACGATCAACGCCAAGGCGGTTCTTCTGGCTTCCGGCGGCTTCCAGAAGAATGTGGAGATGCTGGAGCAGTACAGCCCGTCCGTGGCGGATCAGTTCTTTAACTGCGCTTCCTGCAGCACGGGCGACGGCATCCGGTTGGGTATGGCGGCCGGCGGCGTGGTGGAGTGCGGCGACGATCGTCCGCTTCCGGCGTATCTTTCCAGCGCTCAGAGAAAATTCGAGCTGGCGTTTATTCACTATTCGACGCCCGGCTTGATGGTCAATGTGAAGGGCGATCAGTTCGGCAACATTTTGAGCCAGAATCATCAGACGATGGCGGCGGCCAAGCTGGATGAGAACAACGGCGACGTGTTCTATTATGTTTTTGATGAGGCCGGCGAGTATCCGACCAGAGATTATGACGAGTACGGTTTCGACGGCTACAACGCGATTTTCGAGAGCGGCGAGTGCGTACATTATGACAGCGTGGAAGAGTGCGCCGAGAAGTGCAATCTGCCGAATCTGGCGGCTACGATCGAGAAGAACAATGAGGTGGCGCTGGCCGGTGAAAAAGACGAATGGGGACGCCAGTGCCCGTATCTGGATACGAGAAACGGTATCTGGGCGATCCAGGTGGATCCGACTTACTATCTGACCACGGCCGGTCTTCAGATCGATCCGCAGGCCCACGTGACAAAGGGCGGTTATGAGACCGGTACGTACGACGTGATTCCCGGCCTGTATGCGGCCGGCGACGTATGCGGTTCCGTGGAGGAGAAGGACGGCAAGCAGTACGGCATGGGATTTGACTGCGCGATGACCTATGGTTATATTGCGGCGGAGACGATCGCGGCCGAGATCTGAAACGAATAGGTTTTCCCCTTGGGAGGCGCCCTGGATTTTTGAAGGGCGCCTCCCGTTTTTTGCCATGGAGCTTCCTTACCGGGTGAGGATAGTCCGGTCGAGACGGTATATAATCATTGACATAAAACAGAGCGATTGGTATGATAAGAATATAAAAATGTCTGAGAGGGTGATTCGTATGTTGCTGGTTATCCATATTGGAATCATAATGTTTTTACTGCTTCTGGGAGGGATTTTCTGGCGGGGAAAAGGTAAGTGTCTGATCGCGGGTTATAATACGATGCCGTCGGAAGAAAAGGCGAGATATGATGAGAAGGCCCTGTGCAGGTTTATGGGGAAGTTTACGTTTGCGCTGGCGGGCTGCTGGCTGGTGATTGCGGCCGGTTCGGTCCGGGGGAATATGACGGTTTTTGGGATCGGTTTGGGGATTCTTTTCATTGTGTTTTTTGCGGGTGTGATCCTTGCGAATACCGGGGATCGTCTGCGGAAGTAATGGCTTCGCAGACAAAACCCGCTTGCATTTTTCGCGTTTCGTGTTATAATAAATTTTGTAAGAAACAGTCTTCAGGGCGAGGTGCAATTCCTCACCGGTGGTACAGCCCACGACTCGCGCATGCTGCGCGATTGAATCGGTGCAATTCCGATGCCGACGGTATAGTCCGGATGGAAGAAGACGGGATGATTTTGACCGATGCGATGTTTTCGTATTTTGGGAAAGTCGATCCGAGCCCTGAATCTCAGATTTGGGGCTCTTTTATTACCCGCATGTGAAAAAGAAGACCGCTCCCGGTTCGAGAAAAGAACGGACGGCAGGTCCGGCGCGTGCGTTGTGAAAAACTTGAGAGCCTTCTGAGAGATCCGGAAATTTGCTGCGGGCGGCTTTCCGTCTGAGACAGCGCGAAAACAAGGAGGTTCAGAATGAAAGAAAACAGACTTACCACGAAGAAACTGGTTATTATCGCCATGTTCGGCGCCTTAAGCGGGATCCTGATGCATTTTAATTTTCCGATCCCTTTGATGCCGCCCTTTTTGAAGTTTGATCTGGGTGAGCTGCCGGCGCTTTTGGGCGCGTTTTTGATGGGGCCGGCGGCAGGGTGCCTGATCATTGCGGTAAAAATCCTGATTAAACTGTTTTTGGGCGGTTCGGAGACGCTTCTGGTGGGAGAGCTGGCCAATTTGATCGGGAGTTTAAGCTATGTATTGCCGGCCGCCTGGATTTATCGCAAGATAACGACGAAGAAGGGCGCGGTGCTCGGTATGACGGTGGCGACGTTTTTTACCGCGGCTTCTTCCGTGCTGGGGAACGCTTATCTGATGATCCCTATGTACGCGAATGTATTCGGAATGCAGATTGAAGATATTGTTGCCATGTGTCAGACGGTGAATCCTTATATTACCGGTTACTGGGGCGTACTTCTGATCGGAATCGTTCCCTTTAATCTGGTAAAATACGGGGCGACCTCCGGGGTGACGTTTATTCTTTATAAGCGGGTGAGCCGGTTATTCAAGAGCATGAATATTGAGATGCTTCCGGAGAAGGAACGTTCGAAAAAGGTTCAGGCGGAGTAGAAGACGGCGAAGAGAGCGCGGGGGCGGGAAAACCAATGAGCGGCAGGAAGGAGACAGGAGATGAAAGAATATCGTCTTTTTCACAACGGAAATGAGGCCGAAGAGCTTGTGAAGGATCCGGTTGCCTGGCTGAAAGCGTTTTGTAAAGAAAAACAGGCCAGAGGAAAAGCCCATGCCGGACGCTGCTCGGAGGAAGAACTGCGTTTTACCGTGATATATCCGGAAGGCAGAGAAGAAGAAATCTGGTTTCAGGCGGTTTTGGAAGAGCCTTCGGGGAGCCGTTCGGAGGAAGCAAAAGGCGCTTCCGTGGAAAAGCCGGAGGAGGCGGAGCCGGAAGCGCCGAAATCCTATCGCCGTTTTTCGTGGCAGGAACCGCCCGCGCCTGTTTCGGACGAGGACGTCGGGGAACGGGTGGAAGCGGACGTCGTTGTTATCGGCGCGGGCCAGGCGGGAACCTGCGCGGCCCGCGCCGCCTCCGAAGTTGCGGGAGCGCGGGTAGTCGTTCTGGAACAGCAGGAGAAGGACAGTCAGCTTTTTTTGGGGATCGGGGAGATTGGCGCGATCAATTCTGCCTGGGCTCTGGCTCATGGCGCGCCTTGGGTGGATGTGGACGTTTTTGTCAACGACTGGCAACTGCGGACGGGGAACCGCTCGAATTACCGACTGATTCGTCGGTTTGCCGAGAAGAGCGGCGAATGTTTTGACTGGATGACGGAAGTTCTGTCCGAAAAAGAACGAGAATCCATCCGTCTTTTTCTCGTACCGAAGAATCCTCACATGCCGGAAATTTTAAACGGCATCCATGCCTGGCCCGGAACGGCCTGCCTGGGGGTTCCTCTGCAGAATCGGGTACTTAAGGCCAATCAGGAAAAGGCGGCCGGGCAGGGAGCGAGATTTTTCTTCGGTATGAAAGCGGAGCGGATCTTGAGAGAGGAGAACGGCGCGGTGACAGGCGTGCTGGCGCGCGGGAGTGACGGAGCTTGGCTGAAGGTTGCGGCGAAGAGCGTGGTTCTGGCGGCCGGCGATTACAGCAAAAATCCTCGGATGTGCGAGGATCTTTTGACGGAGGCGGCGGATTTGATCGAACCGGGAGCCGATTTTTCGGGACATGGCTGGGACGGAAGCGGGATCTTGATGGGGGTCTGGGCCGGCGGCCGCCTGGAGCCCAGGAGTCACGGAGCCATGGGCGGCAATTATTCTTTTCCGGGTTTCGAAGTGATCGGATCGGCGGCGGTCCTTCGGGTTAACCGCTTCGGCCGGCGTTATTCCAACGAGGGTTTCGGAACGCATATCTTGGCGGCTCTGCCGGGCGCCAGACAGCCGGACGGGATGCTTTACGGGATTTTTGATTCGCATATCTGGGTGCAGGAAACGTATCAGGCCCCCTGCCACGGGAGCCTGGATTACCGGGACGACGCCCTGATGCGGGAGAGGCGGGAACTTTTGCAAAAGGCGGAAACCGCCGGCGAGAAGGGGTATGCGACGGGGAAGGGCCGGATCTTATATTCGGCGAGGACTCCGGAAGAGCTGGCGGGCCGGATATATCCGGAGGAGAGCGCACGGGAAACCTTTCTGGAGACATTTTACCGCTACAATGCCATGTGCCGGGAGGGACGTGACGCGGAATTTGGCAAGGAGGCTTCTCTGATGCACGAGATCTGCCATCCGCCTTTTTACGCCTGCGGCCAGGAGAAGGACAGCCGTCGTCCGGGCGGGCAGTCTTTAAAGCTTCTGGTGACGGTAGGAGGCCTTTTGATTGATGAAGATCAGCGGGTGCTGGACGAGCGTTTCGAGCCGATACCGGGGCTTTTTGCCACAGGTAACTGCAGCGGCTGCCGGTTTGGCGCTCAATATACCACTTCTGTGCCGGGGCAGAGTATCAGCATTGCCAATACGTTGGGGCGGGAAGCGGGGTATCGGGCGGCGGAAGAGGCGCTTTTGAAGAAAAACGGTTGCCATTCGGCTTCATTCGGGGTATAATCAAGACGGAAAAAGTCGAAGGAGAAGGAGACACGGACGATGAAGGCACCCCGCGGGAACCATTTGGCAGCGATCTGTTGTTGTTGCACGGGGGGAGTCTGCCCGAAAATCTGTCAGGAATAAGCGATGGAAGAAGTTGTTTCCGGGAAAACCGGGGAGCAGCTTCTTTTTATTTATCACAAGCAAAGGAGTCGTCATGAGCGTAAAAAGAATTTATGTGGAAAAGAAACCCCCTTTTGCAGTCGCCGCGAAAAAGCTGGCCGACGATATCCGCGATTATCTGGGGATCCGGGAAGTGGAAGGTGTGCGCGTGCTGATCCGGTATGATATTGAGAATATTTCCGGGGAGACCTACGAGCTTGCCAAAGGGACCATTTTTTCGGAACCGCCGGTGGATATTTTATATGAGGATACCTTTGACAGAAGCGCGCAGGATACGGTATTTTCCGTGGAATATCTGCCCGGGCAGTTTGATCAGAGGGCCGATTCGGCGGAACAGTGTGTGAAGCTTTTGAAGGAAGAGGAGGAACCGGTGATCCGAACCGCCACGACGTACGTGCTGTCCGGACAGATCGGGGAGGAGTCGCTGGCGGCGATCCGCGGTCTGTGCATCAATCCCGTGGATTCCCGGCCGGCCTGCGAGGAGAAGCCGGGGACGCTGATTGCGGTTTTTCCGGTGCCGGAGGACGTGAAAATTCTGGACGGTTTTATCCGGATGGCGGGCGCGGAATTGGAGGAATTATATGCTTCCCTGAAACTGGCTATGACTTGGAAGGATTTTCGGCATATTCAGAATTATTTCCGTGATGAAGAGAAGAGAGATCCTTCGGTGACGGAGATTCGGGTGCTGGACACATATTGGTCGGATCACTGCCGCCACACCACGTTCCAGACGGAGCTGAAGAATATTTCATTTACCGAGGGGGATTACCGGGTTCCCATGGAAGCCTCCTATGAAAAGTATAAAAAGGATCACCGGGAGCTGTTTGCGGGGCGGGAGGACAAGTTCGTCTGCCTGATGGATCTGGCGCTGATCGCCATGCGGAAGCTGAAGAGGGAAGGGAAGCTTGCGGACCAGGAAGAGTCCGATGAGATTAACGCCTGCAGCATCGTGGTTCCCGTGGAAGTGGACGGGAAGACGGAAGAGTGGCTGGTGAATTTTAAGAATGAGACGCACAACCATCCGACGGAGATCGAGCCTTTCGGCGGCGCGGCCACCTGTCTGGGCGGTGCGATTCGGGATCCCTTGTCGGGACGGACGTATGTGTATCAGGCGATGCGGGTGACCGGTGCCGCGGATCCCACGGTTTCCGTGAAAGACACGATGACGGGGAAGTTGCCGCAGAAGAAACTGGTGTGGGACGCTTCCGCCGGGTATAGTTCTTACGGCAATCAGATCGGCTTGGCGACAGGTTATGTGAAAGAGATTTATCACCCGGATTATGCGGCGAAACGCATGGAGATCGGCGCGGTGATGGGGGCGGCCCCGCGGAGGGCGGTGATCCGCGAGACGTCCGATCCCGGGGACGTTATTATCCTTTTGGGCGGACGGACGGGACGGGACGGCTTGGGAGGCGCGACCGGATCCTCCAAAAAACACGAGATTTCTTCCCTGGAAACCTGCGGCGCGGAAGTGCAGAAAGGGAATCCGCCGACCGAACGGAAGATTCAGAGGCTGTTTCGCAGGGAGGAGGTCAGCCGTCTGATCCGGAAATGCAACGATTTCGGGGCGGGCGGCGTGTCCGTGGCGATCGGCGAGCTGGCGGCCGGCCTGGATATTAACCTGGATTTGGTGCCGAAGAAGTACGCGGGGCTGGACGGCACGGAGATTGCGATCTCGGAATCCCAGGAGCGGATGGCCGTTGTGGTGGATCCGAAGGATGAAGAGAGATTTTTGGCATACGCGGCGGAAGAGAATCTGGAAGCGACCCCGGTGGCGGTCGTGACGAAGGAGCCCCGTCTTGTCATGCGCTGGCGGGATCGGGTGATCGTGGATCTGAGCCGGGCGTTCCTGGATACGAACGGCGCTCACCAGGAGACGGATGTGGTCGTGGAAGTGCCGGATAAGGCGGGAAGCCCTTTTGCCGGTGTGCCGGAGATTTCCGATGTAAAGACGAAGTGGCTTGAGACGTTGGGGGATTTGAATGTCTGCTCTCAGAAGGGGTTGGTGGAGAAATTCGATTCTTCGATCGGAGCGGGTTCGGTCCTGATGCCTTATGGCGGGAAATATCAGTTGACCGAGACGCAGGCCATGGTGGCCAAGCTGCCGGTATCGGGGGAGACGGACACCGTGACCATGATGAGTTATGGTTTTGACCCTTACCTGTCCTCCTGGAGTCCCTATCACGGGGCCGCTTACGCGGTGGTTTCTTCGGTGGGCAAGATCGCGGCGGCCGGCGGGGATGTGACAAAAATCCGTTTTACGTTCCAGGAATATTTTAAGAGGATGAATGAGGATCCCGAACGCTGGGGGGCTCCTTTTGCGGCGCTTTTGGGCGCTTATGAGGCCCAGATGGGCTTGGGACTGCCTTCGATCGGCGGCAAGGACAGCATGTCCGGCAGTTTTGAGGATCTGGACGTTCCGCCTACGCTGGTTTCTTTCGCGGTGAATGTCGCCGACGGAAAGCATATCATCACGCCGGAACTTAAGAAAGCGGGGAACCGGCTGGTTCTGTTTTCCATTGAGAAGGACGAATATGATATGCCGGATTACGGGGAGATCCTGAAACTGTATCGGGCGATTCGGGAAGATATTCGGGCGGGACGGATCGTGTCGGCTTATGAGATCGAACGGAACGGAGTCGGCGAGGCGGTTTCGAAGATGGCTTTCGGAAACGGGCTGGGCGTGAAATTATCGGATCGTTTAAAGACCGGCGAACTGTTTTGTCCCGGCTGGGGCAATATTGTGGCGGAAGTTTCTGCGGAGGCGGAGCTTTCGGCAAAAGGCCGGGTGATCGGCGAGGTTACGGCGGACGCCTGCCTGTCCTGGGGGGAAGAAAAGATTTCCCTTGCGGAAGCGGAGGCGGCCTGGGAGGCGCCGTTGGAGAAGGTGTTCCCGACGAACTCCGGGGCGGAAAAAGAAACGGTGTCCACAGGGGTATATCGGGCGTCGGAGATTTATGTGTGCCGGCATAAAACGGCGAAGCCCACGGTATTTATCCCGGTATTTCCGGGGACGAATTGCGAGTATGACAGCGAGCGGGCGTTCGTCCGGGCCGGAGCCGAGGTTGTTACAAGGGTATTCCGAAATCGGACGGCCGAGGATATCCGGGAATCGGTGGAGGAATTTGAAAAAGCGATCGCACAGGCTCAGATTTTGATGTTCCCGGGCGGTTTTTCGGCGGGGGACGAGCCGGAGGGGTCGGCGAAGTTTTTTGCCACGGCGTTTCGCAATGAGCGTATGAAGAACGCGGCGGAGAAGCTTTTGCGGGAACGGGACGGGCTGGTCCTCGGCATTTGCAACGGTTTCCAGGCTCTGATCAAGCTGGGATTGGTTCCTTACGGGGAGATTCGTCCTCAGAGCGAAACTTCCCCGACGCTGACGTACAATACGATCGGACGGCACGTTTCCCGGGTCGCGTATACGAAAGTGGTAAGCAATCGTTCGCCCTGGCTTCTCGGGGCGGAATTGGGGAAGACTTATGCGATTCCCGTTTCCCATGGAGAAGGCCGTTTTGTAGCCGGGGAGGCGTGGCTGGACCGGTTATTTGAGGCCGGGCAGGTGGCTACCCAGTATGTGGACGAGTTCGGAAATCCGACGATGGACGGGAAATGGAACCCGAACGGTTCTTATCGGGCGATTGAGGGAATATTAAGTCCGGACGGCCGCGTGATGGGTAAGATGGCCCATTCGGAACGCAGGGGCGATCTGGTGGCGAAGAATATATACGGAGAACAGGATATGAAGCTGTTTGAATCCGGCGTGGAATATTTCCGTTAACGCAGGCGGCGGATGCCGGATATCGTATGAAAGTACGGTTATCCGGCACGCGGCCTTGTGAAAATAAAAATACAAAAGGAGGTAATTGTGATGCAGAAAACAGATGTAAGGTATGCCACATATGTGCAGATCCTGAGAGAAGAGCTGGTTCCTGCCATGGGCTGTACGGAGCCGATTGCGTTGGCATACGCAGCGGCGAAAGCGAGAGAGACGTTGGGGTGTCTTCCGGATAAGGTGGAGCTGGAAGTCAGCGGCAACATTGTAAAGAATGTAAAGAGCGTGGTGGTTCCGAACACAAACGGTATGAAGGGTTTGGAAGCCGCGGCGGCGGTCGGCATTGTGGCCGGGTGCGCCGATAAAAAACTGGAAGTGATCTCCGAGGTGACGGAAGCGCAGAAAGAGGAACTGGAAAAATTTCTGAAAACGGTGCCGATATCGGTTCGGGTGTCTGCTTCCGGCGTTGTCTTTGATATCGTAGTAAGGCTGTATAAAGGGGAAGAGAGTGCGGTCGTCCGGATCGCCGTATTCCATACGAATATTATCTATATTGAAAAGAACGGAAAAGTTCTTCTGGATATGGGAGAACCGACGGAGGGAGAAAACGCGCTGGCGGATAAATCGCTGTTAAGTATAGAGGGGATCGTGGATTTTGCCGATACCTGCGAGGTAGCGGATGTAAAGGAAGTGATCGGTCGTCAGATTGCCTACAATACGGCGATCGCGGAAGAAGGGATAAAGAACAGCTGGGGAGCCAATGTGGGAAGCACTCTCCTGAAATACGCCGGGACCGATGTGCGGACACGGGCCAAGGCCATGGCTGCCGCGGGATCGGATGCCAGGATGAGCGGTTGCGAACTGCCGGTTGTGATCAATTCCGGTTCCGGCAATCAGGGAATGACGGTGTCTTTGCCGGTGCTGGAATACGCGAAGGAACTTCAGGCAGATGAAGAGACTTTGTATCGGGCGCTGGTCGTGGCGAATCTGTGCGCGATCCATCAGAAGACCGGCATCGGCCGTTTGTCCGCTTACTGCGGCGCGGTCAGCGCGGGAACCGGCGCGGCCTGCGGGATCGCTTATCTGTACGGCGAGAAATCGGAAGGCATCGGAGCGGTTCTTCAAAATTCGGTGGTTGTGACTTCCGGTATCGTTTGCGACGGCGCGAAACCGGCCTGCGCCGGAAAGATCGCGGCGGCGGTCGAGATGGGCCTGGTGGGTTACTATATGTATAAGGACGGTCAAAAGTATCTGGCCGGCGACGGTATCTGCGGAACGGATGTGGAGAAAACCGTGAAGAACGTGGGCCGCCTGGCGGCGGAAGGTATGCGCGAGACGGATAAGACGATTTTGACGATCATGGTTGAAAAATAGGAAAACGATGACGAAACATAAGCGGCAGGGGGGAACCCCTGCCGCTTGGCTTGTCAGAACAGAAGTTGAATGCCGCCGATCAGAATCAGAAGAAGGGCGGCGAAATAGGGCAGGAAACGGATGCCCTTTTTTTGGGCGAATTGTCCGCCCATTCGATTCCCGAGCCAGAGACTCAGGAAAGAAAACGCACAGCAAAACAAAGCGGTAGCCTCCGGGGAAAAAGAAAAGGTTCCGGCGCTGATGGCCGGAGGTACGCAGTTGATCGCCAGAAGGACGCCGAGAGCCAGAGCCTGGCGGTTGCTTACGGGTGCTGCCGGAGGTACCTGCGTGCGGAAAGCCATTTCCCGGCATGCCTGGCAGAGGCAGAAAAGCCCGTAAAGAATCATCAAAATCGCGCCCGCGGTCTGGGCGGCGGGCAGGTAGTTTATAAAGATCACCTTTGTCAGCCTGGCCGGAAAGTAGGCGAAAAGGCCGCTGGTGAGAGAAATCAGAAAATTGGAAGAAAACGGCAGAGACTGGCGCTTCAGCCCCAGACTCATGCCGATGAGAAAATTATCCAGATTGACGGCCAGGCCAATCAGGAAAGAGAAGAGGACAGACATAACAGTCTCCTTTTCGGAAATATTCTGTTATATCTTATTCGGGGAAATATCATTTGGTTTTTAAAGAGTTTAAAACCAGTCTGGCCGCTCCGTAAATGCCCGCGTCGTTTCCCAGAGAGGCCAGAACGAAGCGAGCGTTTCGGCAGGCGTGGAACGCGTACTTACGAAACACCGGTTCCGTTCGTTCAATCAGGATCGGTCCGGCTTTGGAAACGCCGCCGCCCAGGATAAAAAGCTCCGGATTTATCACACAGGCAGTTATGGCCAGAGCCTGGCCCAGATAAAAACACCCCAGGTCGACGATCCGGTTAGCCAGCGGATCTCCTTTTTTTGCACAGTCGAAAATATCCCTGGCGGTCATTTCCTGCAGGCATGCGGTCAGAAGCCCCGGAGAGGACGTTTTTTGCAGAAGTTTTTTTGCTACCCGGACAAAACCGGAGGCGGAAGCGTATTGCTCCAGACAGCCGCGGTTTCCGCAGGAGCAGGTTTCTTCCTCGGTATCGCAGACGTGGATGTGGCCGATTTCTCCGGCGGCTCCGACGCTTCCGTACAGAATATCCCCGTTTAAGACGATCCCTCCGCCGACGCCGGTTCCCAGGGTGACGAGAACGCTGTTTTTAACCGGTTCTTCTAGCGCGGCGGTTTCTCCCAGGGCGGCTACGGTGGCGTCGTTGCCGGCGAAAACGGGAAGGCCGGTCAGGTCCTGTAGCGTTTCGGTTACGGAAAAAACGTCCCAGCCCAGATTGATGCATTTTAGTACGGTGCCGTTTTCCGTGACCGGACCGGGAACGCCCAGGCCGATGCCGGACATTTCGGAAAATCGCCAGCCTTTTTGCCGGCATTTTTCGCGCAGGGAAGCGGCGATATCAGGCAGGATGCGGCGCCCGCTCTCCTGTTTGTTTGTGGGTATCTCCCATTTCTCCATAAGAGCTCCTTTTGGGGTGAAGAGCCCGATTTTGACGGTGGTTCCGCCTACGTCAACGCCGAAAAAACAATTCATGGAAACGCCTCCCTCATATAGTCTTCTATTTAATATAAACGAAAAGGGGTTTTTCGTAAAGAGAGCGGGAAAGGATTTTAGCGGCATAGGGAAACTTCTTCTCACATAAGATGGAAAAAAGGACAGGTAAGGGGAGGATCGACGGTGGAGTGGCATGAAAAAACGCTGGCGGAGGCGGAACGGGAAGCCGGAAAGGACGGGCTTTCTTCCGCCGAGGCCGCGGCGAGAAAGAAAAAATACGGAGGAAACGAATGGGGGCAGATGCATAAGAAGCCTCTGGCGGTTCGCTTTTTTGAGCAATGGAAGGATTTTATGATCCTGACTTTGGTTTGCGCCGCCGTGATTTCGGCTGCCGCTTCTTATTTCAACGGGACGTTTTCTCTGGTGGATCCGTTGGTTATTTTATCTATTATTACGTTTAACGCCTGCCTGGGCGTGGCACAGGAATCCAGGGCGGAGAAATCGCTGGAGGCGTTAAAGCGTCTTTCGGCGCCTACGGCCCGGGTAAAACGGGACGGGGTTTTTCAGGTGATTCCGGCTTCGGAAGTCGTGCCGGGAGACATTGTCCGTCTGGAAGCCGGCAATTATGTACCGGCGGACGGGAGGCTTTTGGAGGCCGTGAATCTGAAAGCCGAGGAATCTTCCCTGACCGGGGAATCGCTGCCGGTGGAAAAGGACGCTTCGGCGGTCTGCGGAAAAGATACGCCGGCGGCGGATCGGAAGAATATGGTTATGGCGGCGACGATGATCGTTTACGGACGGGGATGCGCGGTTGTGACGGCTACCGGTATGCATACGGAAGCGGGAAAGATTGCCAGACAGGTGATGGAGGAGGTGCCGCCGCCCACTCCTCTGCAAAAGCGCCTGGATGAGACCGGGAAAAAACTGGGAATCGGGGCGCTTTTCATCTGCGTGATGCTTTTTGCGGTGGGGGCGGTCCGGCATTTTCCGCTGTTTGATATGTTTATGGTTTCCGTGAGTCTGGCCGTGGCGGCGATTCCGGAAGGGCTGTCGGCGGTGGTCACGGTGATGCTTTCTTTGGGCGTGCGGAGGATGGTAAAAAATCACGCGGTGATCCGGAGGCTTCCGGCGGTGGAAACGCTGGGGAGCACGACGGTTATTTGTTCCGACAAGACCGGTACGCTGACGAAAAATCGGATGACCGTGCGAAGACTCCTATCGGCGGACGGAGAAGAAACCGGGGAAAGTTCTCTGGGACAGAAGATATTGGCTTACGGGACTCTGTGTGGGGATTCAAGTGAAGAGGGCGGGAAAATCGTCGGGGAAGCGACGGAGAAGGCGATCGCGGAGGCGGCGAAAGAAGCGGGGATTCACAAGGCGGACTGGGAGAGAACGTATCCGAGGGCCGACGAGATTCCTTTCGATTCGGAGAGAAAACGGATGGCGACTCTGCACAGAGGGCTTTTCGGGAGCGGAGGGATTCTGGTAAAAGGAGCTCCGGACGTCTTGCTGGCCCGCTGTGAGTTTTATGAGACGAAGGACGGGACGCAGCCGATGACCGGGGATATCCGTCGTCGTCTGACAAGGAAAAATGAAGAAATGGCCGGGCAGGCGCTCCGGGTGATCGCGGTGGCCGGGCGGAAATGGCGGCCGGAAGAGAGCGGAGGAAAAAAGGCATACGAGAAAAACCTGGTTTTTTACGGCCTGATCGGAATGATGGATCCGCCCAGGCCCGAGGCGGCCGAGGCGGTCCGCGTGTGCAGGAAAGCCGGGATTCGGACGGTGATGATCACGGGGGATCATATTCAGACGGCTTCGGCGGTGGCGCGGGAGCTTAAGATATTGGAACCGGGGGATCTGGCCGTGACGGGACAGGAGCTTTCGACCATGTCGGAGGAGGAACTTCTGAAAAAAATTTCCCGGATCCGGGTGTTTGCCAGGGTATCGCCGGAGCATAAGGTCCGGGTGGTGAAGGCCATGCAAAGAGCGGGGGAAGTGACCGCCATGACCGGGGACGGCGTCAACGACGCGCCGGCTTTGAAAGCGGCGGACATTGGCTGCGCGATGGGGCTTTCGGGCACGGATGTAGCCAAAAATACGGCGGATCTTGTTTTGACGGACGACAATTTCGCGACGATCGTCGCCGCGGTAAAAGAAGGCCGGGTTATTTATGCCAATATCCGCAAGGCGATCCATTTTCTTCTGGCGACCAATATCGGGGAACTGGTGAGTATTTTTATGGCGGTTATGATGGGACTGCCTTCTCCGCTTCTGGCCGTTCAGCTTTTGTGGGTGAATTTGGTGACGGATTCTCTGCCTGCCATTGCCATCGGGATGGAGCCGGCGGAGGAAGGAATCATGAATCAGAAACCGGCCGTCAAAGACAGCAGTATTTTTGCCGGAGGTATGGGTTTTGATATTGCGGCCGAAGGATGCCTGATCGGTTTTCTGACGCTGGGCGTGTTTATCTGGAGCCGGAATCTCTGGGGACTTCCGGTGGGACGGACGATGGCGTTCGGCGTGCTGAGTCTGTCGGAATTGTTCCATGGGATGAATATGCGGAGCGGAAAATCCCTGTTTCAGATCGGATTTTTCTCCAATCGGGTTATGACGGCCGCTCTGGCCGTCTGCGTGGGATTGCAGGCGGCCGTTATGGCGATTCCCGCCGCGGCGAACGTCTTCGCGGCCGTTCCGCTGAACGGGTTTCAATGGGCGGCGATGTTCGTCGTCTCGCTGGCGCCGGTTGCGGCCATGGAGATGGAAAAGGCCGTGAGAAACCGGGTATTTTCGGCGGGAAGATAATGTGTTACGGACCGTTCAGGCCGTCCGCCGTATACTGATTGCTTCCGTTCCACAAGATCCATTCGGAAGCGCCGGCATCGTAAACCCCGTTGATCTGATGTCGGATCTCGGCGCCGGTGTAGGGAATGTGATTGGTCAGCCAGGTGGCGGTGAACGCCTGCAGCCAGGCTCTGGAACGGGCCGTATGGCCGGTAGCTGCCTGGGCGGTCAGGAAGTTTTGAGAGTCTCGCATGGCGGAAAAGACCAGTTCATAAGGCGCCATGTCCGGATGTTCGAGGCCGTAGACTCCGTCGTTGTAGTGGGAGGGATAGACCATCGGGCAGATGTAATCCAGGTAAGCCGCCATGGCCTGATAGTTCTGGCCGACAATCTCCCCGTCCGACGGGTTGTTGAGGATCGTTCCGTAGACGTCGGCGGAGACGAATACCCCCAAAGGAACCAGCTCTTCGCAGGCATAGCGGACGAAGGCGGTAATGATCTCGGTCCGGGAAACGCCTTCGGCTTCCGGTCCGAAATCGGCTTCGTTCAGGGCGGGGTCCGTCGAGAAGCGTATGTAGTCAAACTGAATCTCGTCAAATCCCAGGGCGGCGGCTTCTTTGCTCACCGCGATAAGATAATCCCATACGCCCCGGCAGTAAGGATTGACCCAGGCGAGGCCGTCCCGGTCATAAAACAGGCTTCCGTCCGGATTGTGAATGCCGTATTCCGGCATCCGTTCGGCCAGGATCGGATCGCGGAAAGCCGCCACCCGGGCGATCAGATAAATATTTTTTTCTTTCAGGCGGGCGATCAGTCCGGGCATGTCCGGGACGTAAGGGGTAGCGGCTCCGATCGCCTGAACGGTTTCCTGCGCCATGGCGTAGGTGATCTCCCCGTTATCATTTTTTACGTCGATCACCATGGCGTTCAGTTCCGTGCGATCGACCAGGTCAATCAGCTCATTCAGCGTATTTACCGTACCGGCAATCGGGCCGGTGATGTAGATACCTTTCACTTCTACCGGGGTTCTGGGGTCGTTTGCCCAGATTCCTTCCAGTATGGAGGGTTCTGCTTCCGTTTCTGTTTCCGCTTCGGTGGGAGGGGGCGCCGTGTCGGTCTCGACCGCGGTACTCTCCTTGACGGAAGAGGAGGTGTCCGGAATGGTAACGCCGGCCTCTTTCGCGGGGCGGAGGAAACGGATCCCTGCAAAAATCAGAGCGATGAAGGCGAAAAGAAGCAGAATCGTCAAAAAAATCTTCCTGCGATGTTGTCTTCGTTCCCGATATCCCCAATAAGTACGTCTTCTTCTCACAATAACACTTCCTTTTTGGATGGATTTTTGTTACAATTCACTTACACTTATCATACAGGAAGAAAGAAAAGAAAGCAACGAAAATTATTCGGGGATGCACGGGCAATGCGAATGATATTGTTGAAAAAATGAAAGGATTCGGCGTTCTGATTCGTATACCTTATAAAACGCCGAATGGCGATACGGTGTACCCGGAGGGTATACCTTATAAAACGCCGAATGGCGATACGGGATGCCCGGAGGGTGTAGAAGATGAAGGGTGGTAAGAAATTTTCATGAGAAACGGGCAGGCTCTGGAACGGGCGATGGAGCGGTACGGAGATACGGTCTATCGACTCTGTTATCTTTATATGAAGCGAAGGGAAGATGCGGAGGATATTTTTCAGACGGTATTTTGCCGGTATCTGACGGAAGAAAAAGAATTTGAAAATGAAAGCCATGAAAAGGCATGGCTTTTGCGGGTGACCGCAAATTTATGTAAGGATACCCTGTTTAGTTTTTCACGAAGAAAAGTCGGTTCTTTGGAAGAGCTGGAGCAGGAATTTGCCGCTCCGGAGGATGAGGGAAGAGAGGTGCGTGCGGCCGTACTGAAGCTGCCCGAGAAATACCGGCTTGCGGTTTATCTGTTTTATTTCGAGGGATATTCGGCGGGGGAAATCGGACGAATGCTGGGACAAAAGGAGAATACGATTTATACCCGGCTGGCCCGGGGAAGGAAATTGTTGAGAGAAGAGTTGGGAGGAGATCTGGATGAGTGAATGGAGGCAAGCCTTTGATTCGCTCCGGGCTGGGGAAGAATTGAAGGACAGAACGAGAAAGCGGGCGGCCGGGGCGGAGCGGGAGTTAAGGCGGGTATCGAACCGGGCGCGCCGGCTGGTTTTGACAGCGGTCGCTGCTGTGCTGGTATTTGCATTGGCAGCCGGAGGTTTTCACCATTATACGATTACGGCGGAAGCGGCTTATGTGTCGGTGGAGGCGGACGGAGTGCCGTTTGCAGATCGGGAAGAGCCGCAGATCGGTCTGTCCGTGAACCGTTTCGGGATTGTAATTGCGGTGGAAGGGTTGAATGAGGCCGGGGCCGAGGTGATGGCTCAGGTGGATCCGATCGGAAAATCTTATGAGGAAGCTTTGGAAGAAGTTTTTATCCGGGCATCCGCATTGGGTTATCTGGCGGACGAGGCGCGCGTTGATTTTAGCGTCTGCGCGGTCAGCGACGATGAACTGGCTCAGTCGCTTCAGAAGGAAAGCCAGAACGTGGTGGACGCGGTCTGCCCTCATGTGTCCAGTGTCTGCGGCTGGATATCCAGTCAGACTCGGGCCGCTGCGGCGCCTACGGGGATGTCGTGTAATCGATATCGGTTGGCGGAGGCGATTATGGCTCTGGATCAGGCGGTGACGCTGGACGATTGTAGTTCGTATCGTTTGTGCGAGCTGGAATGCTGGTATCAGGCGCTTTTGGAGGGGCGGTCGGTTATGCCGGAGGAAGTCCCAGAACTGTGCGAGGAATATGGGTCCGGAGCCGGGTGCGGGTCCGGGTGTCCGGCCTGGGACGGGAACGGCGGAAGCGGTTATGAATCCGGGCACCGGCATGGTCATGGGAATTTCGACCCGAGCGGCTATGGCAGTGAGGATGCTTATACGGTTGAGGATACCGTTCAGGCGGAGAGCGAGCCCGGGATTGAAAGCCGGAATGAAACAGTTTGTGAAGATGGCGGCGGCTATGGACATCACGGCCATGGAGGAGGCTGCCGGTAAGGCGTTCGCGGGATTTTGCGGATTTTCCAGGCGCTTCGTATCGCCGTTCGACTTTTTCTTTCGTATAGATATTCGTTTATCGGAGACACTAACCTCAAAAACGGGAGATTAAAGAAATGAAATCTTTTTGGGAAAAGACGGTGTCTCTTCCGCTCCGGGAGCCTTTGCGGGGGAACCGGCGTGTGGATGTTGCCGTGATCGGCGCGGGTATGACCGGGATTTTGACAGCCTGGTTTTTGAAACAAAAAGGGGCGCGGGTTCTTGTTCTGGAAAGCGGTCGCACCGGTTTGGGGTCTACGGCCCATACGACGGCGAAAGTGACGTCCCAGCACGGCCGGATCTATGAAAAACTGATTCGGCGGTTTGGCCCGGAAGTCGCCGGAAAATACGGGGAACTGCAGGAAATTGCCCTGGAAGCGTATGAAAAACTGATCCGGGAAAAGGGAATCGATTGTCATTGGGAGCGGAGACCGGCCTATGTTTACACAAGAGAGAATCCGGCGCGTTTAATCCGGGAGGCAAGAGCGGCGGCCAAACTGGGCCTTCCCGCCTGTTTTACCGATCGGACGGAACTTCCCTTTGAAGTAGCGGGCGCGGTCCGTTTTGAAAGGCAGGCGCAGTTTCATCCTTTGGAATTTCTGAAAAGTATGGCGGACGAGGTGGAAGTGTGCGAAAATACCTGGGTGCGGGGCGTTCAGGGCAGGCAGATTTTTACCGATCGGGGAACGGTGATCGCCGGGCAGACGGTTATGGCCTCTCATTATCCGTTTCAGAATTGTCCCGGGTATTTCTTTTTGCGGGAATATCAGAAAAAGTCCTGCCTGCTGGCTCTGAAGGGAGCCGGGAAGATGGAAGGGATGTATATTGGGGACGAAGGCGACGCCTATTCCTTTCGGTCTTTTCAGGAGTTTCTTTTCGTGGGCGGCGAGGGGAGCCGCACCGGGAAGAATCCGAACGGGTTGTCGAAACTTCGGGAAGCCGCCGGAACGTGGTATCCGAAAAGTCGTGTCGCGGCTGCCTGGGTCAATCAGGACGGCGTTACCGTGGACGGTCTTCCCTATGTGGGACGTTATTCGAAAAAGACGCCGAATTTGTATGTGGCGTCGGGTTACGGAAAATGGGGAATGACGAACGCGATGGCGGCGGCTTTGCTGTTAAGCCGGGAGCTGGCGGGGGAATCCTGGGATTACAGCGGTGTTTTTTCGCCGGGACGCAGGATCGCGCCGGGCGCTTTCGGAGAATGGCTGTCTCACGCTTATGAATCCGCCGTGGGGTTGGGTACGGGGCTTTTTTTTCCGAAGATCGGAAGAAAAAACGCGGCCTATTCGGGAGGAAAAAAGTGTTCTCATCTGGGATGTAAGCTGACATGGAACGAGGAGGAAGGCGTGTACGAATGTCCCTGCCACGGCTCTCGTTTTGATAAAAACGGAAGGCGGCTTTCGGGGCCGGCGCCTAAATAGTGGATGGTATTGTCTCTGCTTTTGTGTTATACTGTTTTTTGAGCCGTCGCGGTGCGGGACCGTGAAGCGGCGAAAAAGAGCAGATCGCTGTGGGCGTGCGGATAAGAAGGCAGGGACGTTTCATGAAAACACTGGTTGAATTTTGGGATGAGAATCCCATGAATAATGTATACGGGGCGTTGGCCTGCTCGCCGGACAGAGTTTTGTATCTGTCCTCTTCCGGGCGGATCCGCAACCGGCATAAGAGAAGTCTGCCCAGGTTCTTTTCCGGGATGGGAAGACATCCGGAATTGATTTTCAGGGAAGTGGCGGGAACGAATCTGGACAGGGTAAGCCTTGTGCTGGAGGAGATATTAGATAAGGAAGAGAATATCTGTTTTGATCTTACCGGTGGGTCGGAGGTCGCGATGGCGGCGTTGGGTCAACTGAGTATTCGCAGAGAGATATCGATGATCCGGTTTAACCCGGAGACCGGAAAGATCGAGCTTTTTCAAAATTGTTCCGGGTTTTGGCGCCCGAAGCAGGATTTGCAATTTTGCTGCCGGGATATTGTGAATTTGATGGGAGGCATTCTGCTGGACGGCCACGGCCATTTTGACGGGCGGGATATGGACGAGGAGCTGAAAGCCGATTCTCTGAAGGTGTGGTCCGTATATCGGAATTATTACAGGCAGTGGAGTACCCAGGTGTTTTACCTTCAGAAGATGAGCGCGGCGGGGCAGGATCCGCTTTTGGTCCGGGCGCCCGGGATCGTTCACCGGGACGCTTATAATATGGTGGCCTGCAATGAGAATATTCTGAAAGATCTGGAACGGGCGGGGGTTCTGTCGCAATTGGACGTCCGCGACAAACAGGTATGTTTTCGCTATAAGAACCGGAAGTTAAAAGAGATGCTGGCGATTGCCGGAATCTGGCTGGAAATCTACTGTTTCCTGGCGGCGAAGGAATCCGGAGTATTTCAGGATGCTCAGATCAGCGCGCTGATTAACTGGGACGGAAAAATTCATGTCAAGGAATCGGAGGAAGTGCATAATGAAATCGACGTGCTTTTGGTGCGGGGGTTGACTCCGGTTTTTATTTCCTGTAAGAGCGGGGCGGTCAATGCCTCCAGCCTGTATGAGATCAGCGTGCTGGCCAGGGAATTGGGCGGAGTCAATGCGAGAAAGGTTTTGGCGACCACGATGCCTTTGCATTCGAATGCGCCGAATGTGGTCAGTCGTGCCCGCCAGATGGGGGTGGAACTGGTGGAAGTGCAGGCAATGAGCCTGGCCGAATTGGGAAAACGCCTGGCGGAGATTTCAGAGAGTCGGCCGGCGGACTAACGAAAGAGATCAGGGGGGGATGGGTCCATGGATTCTCAGGATAAACGGAAGAATATTCAGGAATTGGAGGATGCGATTGAGCTGGGACGCCGGGTTTATTATTGCCTGAAGCGGGCGGAGGAGAAATTGGACAAGGCTTCCGACTGGGGGCTGATCGATCTGGTGACGGCGAATTTTATTACAAGCTCCATTAAGCATTATCGAATCCGGGAGGCAAATGAGGAGATCGAGAAGGCCCGCTATTATCTGAAAGGTTTTCACAGGGAATTGGAACAGATCGTGTTTCCGAAAGATATTTCGGTGAAAGTTGGGCAGCTGACAAGGCTGGCGGATGTCTGTCTGGCGAGCCGGACCATGGATCTGTTTGTTCAGGATCGGATCAACGATACCTGCGAGGAAGTGGAAAAGACGAAAAAGCAGGTGCGCCGGGTCGTGCTGGAGTTAAAGAAATTCAAAGAACTGGAGGAAAAGGAAGTAGCGGTTGTGGATGCGAGATAAGAGAGGAAAAGATGGGAATTAAAAAGCCTGCCGGCGAGAGATCGGCAGGCTTTTGTATCAGGCTCCATCGAGTTCCCCGTATTCCCGGACATGTTTTTTGATGGCCTCAAAACTTTTTGCGCTGATTACGTGTTCCATGCGGCAGGCGTCTTCCGTGGCGGTTATCTTGTCCACGCCGAGATGCATCAGCCATTTGGACAAAAGCGTATGGCGCTCATAGATCATCTCCGCGATGGAGAGGCCGGACGGGGACAGGGTAATACGGCCGTCTTTGCCCATTTGGATATATCCGTTTTCCCGCAGATTTTTCATGGCGATACTGACGCTGGGTTTGGAGAAGCCCAGTTCGTTGACAATATCGATCGAGCGCACGTTGCCCGTACGTCTGGATAAGATAAGAATGGTTTCCAGATAATTTTCGGCGGATTCTTGTATTTTCAATATAGGGTCCTCTCATGTTTCCCAAAGGTTAAAATAGAAACTGTTTTCAGTATAGCAAAAATATGGACTCTTGGCAAGGATATACATGTCCCGAAACGTGACGGCGGCCTGACGATACCGCTCTTTTAATCCAGGCGTTTTCCCGGTTCCGGCGAGACGTTGAGAGACAGATCCAGGGAGACGGGGTAATTGGTGATCATAAGATGTTCGGCTTTTTTGTCGTTCCGGTCTTTGAAACTGACGAAATATTGTTTGCTGAATTTATAAACGAACAGGGGTCGGCCCGAAGCGGTTTCGGTTTCTTCCGGGTACAGGTCCGTGATAAATTCGGTGTTTTTGATGATCAGCATGAAATAAGCCGGGCATTGCCGGATCAGGTAATCGGCCAGCCGTTTTTGATCCTCTTTGCCGAAGGCGTTCCCGTCGTAGGAAGAAAATGTGGTGTCGTAAGGCGGGTCAAGGAATATGAAATCTTCCGGTTTTGGCGGGCGTTGCCGGAAGAAGTCCGCAAAGTCGCAGGTGGAAAGAGCGGTTCTTTTTAACTGGGAGAGAAGTTCCGGGTTCGTAAGAGCTTCGATCTTTTTTTCCAGCGTCTTCCGGTTGTAGGAGATGCCTCCGTAAGGGACGTTAAATTCCTGGTTGCTGTTATAACGAAACATGGAGGAATAGCAGTATTCCCGGATGAAGAAATACAGGGCAGTCTGCTCGCCGTCGGAAATCGGATTCTCTTTTTTATGGTTGCACCGCCGGCGCATGTACATATAGAAAGAATTTTTCAGGCAGACTTCCAGATTGCAGAACAGGTCTTTTTCGGATAAAGCGCCTTTGGTTTCTTCCAGTTTTTTCATGCGGGCAAATTTGTTTTCAAAGCTGATTGTCAGTTCCTCCAGGAAGGTTTGGCAGGTCAGCCAGGAGGGCCTGGCCAGCGTGAGGAAGGCGAGATCGTCCGTGTAGGCCGTCAGGCGGTCTAAGTAAGCCGAAAGGATTGTGGAACGGCTTTCGGTATGAGGCAGCCGGCAGTAGCTGCGGTACAGTTCGATCAGCTCGTTTTTATGCGCTTCGGCCAGATGTCCGAGAAACCGCCAGCATTGATCCATGGCCCGGAGATTCTCGAAGAAGTCCGGATCTTCGGTTCGGACTTTTTCGTATAATTTCATCAGGTCCGAGGACTTGTCGTTGATGAAATAGTGTTCGGCCTCCATGGCAAGGTAGACGGCGCCGCCGCCCACGAAGGGTTCGTAATAATCGGCTGCTTTCGGCGGCAGAGCCGGAAGGATGTATTTGAGTTCTTTTTCTTTGCCGCCCGGGTATTTCAAAAGGGGCGGCAGGCGGTAGGCCTTTGCTCTGAGTGTCATGCTTGTCTCCTGTCTTTTCGTCCTGTCTTCTGTGTGATTATACCAGAACTTTTCGAGAAGGGAAAGGATAATTTTGTCGGTTTTTCCGGCCGGGCGGCGGAGCGTTTCATTGATATGCCGCGGAGGATGTGATAAGATTATCGAAAGAAAACCCGATCGGGATCGGAATGCGAAAGAAAAGAGGTTTGCCATGGAACGCAGAATAGACGAAAGGACATTGATTTTGCCGGCGCTGTATCTGATTGGGGAAAAACCGGGGATAAGGACGTCGGAACTGATTGAGGAACTGACCGAATATTTTCAGCCGGAGGGCGAGGACGCGAAGATTCTGGCGGGGCGGACGGATACCAAGTTTTCCCAGAAAGTGCGCAATTTAAAGTCGCATCGGGATTCGAACGGGATGGCCGAATGGACGGTGTATAAAGACGGCGCTTATACGCTGACGGAAGCCGGGAGGTCGTATCTGGAATGCCGGGGGCTTTCCGAGGCGCTGAAAAATCTCGGCCATAACGGTTTTTCTTATGATACCATGCAGGAGATCGTGGACAGGGTGGGGAAGTCCGGCGCCAGAAAGAAATGGATTATTTATGACGAGACGGAGCGGATCACGGAAGGGGCTTTGGGGGTGAAAGAGCAGAAGGTTAAAAGCCGCTCCCGAAAACTCAGGGAGGCCGCTTTTGCGCATTATCGGGAGGCGGACGGCCATGTGCGCTGCGCCGTCTGCGGATTTGATTTTCAGGAAGCGTACGGAGAGCTGGGAACCGATTATATCGAATTGCACCACGAGCGTCCGATCTGCCAGTACAGCGACGAGGGAGTGGAGCAGATCCTGGAGCGGGCGGTCGAAAATATCCGTCCTCTGTGCGCGAATTGCCATCGGATGATACATCGGGACCGAAAACGCCATATAACGGTGGAGGAGCTTCGGAGAAACTATCGCGGCAGATAGGATGGGGGGCGGGCCGCTGCCGGTATTAACGAGAGCGGTTTTTCCGGTACTCGGCCAGCAGAAGGTCTACCATGCGCCCATAACTTTTGATTCCGTCCGTCTGCGCGTTTAATTTCAGATACGTGTCGTTGACCGTGCCGGAGAGCTCGGAGATTTTTCCTTCGTAGCGGTCCCAGAAGGCGTTGTTGGCGGCCAGATCGGCCAGGATTCCTTCATTCAGGGTATCGCGGATGCGCTGCCAGGCTTGCGGGTCCTCCTCATAGAGGGCGTTGGAAGCGTAGATATAGGCGAATAGCAGGCCGCTGTAACGAAAGGCCGCGTCGTCCGAGGCCAGGCAGGCCAGATAGGCGATGAAATTGGCTTCGTCTTCCCGCATGAAGCCTTTTAAATGGGACAGTTCATGGCACATGGTAGCAGGCAGGTTATAGGGCGTCATGTCTCCGTTTACGTTGGCTTCCACGGTGAACGGGGAGTAAACGCCGCTTAAATGCTGATAGGAGAGGACCTCGGATATCAGCAGGAGTTTGGGCTTCGGATAGTAGCCGGACAGGCAGGGGTAGTCGTTTCCCAGGTTTTCCATGGCCTGCGCGGCTAAAGCGGGCGCGTTTTCGGATAAAACGAGGCATCCGTTTTCATCCCGCGTTACCTGTGGGGAAACGTTTCGGAGTTCTTCGGCCAGCGAACTGCAGAGCGCGGTCAGTTCTTCTGCCCGTGATTTTTGGATCTTAAAACCGGCGATCGTCGAAAAAGGCGTCCGATGGTAGTTGATGCCGCAGGTCAGGGTGTAGATAAACAGAAGAAGTCCCGAGAGAAACAGGAGTTTTCTGCCGCAGGAAGCGATGAAATGCCGCGTTTGCCGGTGTTTTTGAAAGATAGACAGAGCGCCTTTAAAAAGAAAAAACAGTCCGGCAGCGATAAGAAGAAACAGTCCGATTTCCACGACGGAGAACGGGAAAAAAGAGAGGAAACGTCCGACGATATTGACAAAAAGAGGATAGATCGCGACGGCATACCATTCGGCGAACCCGGGAATTTTGCGGGCGGCGAGAGCAAGAAGAAAGCTTGCGGCGAAGAGTGACAGGCCCGGAAAAACGGATTTCAGGAATGGTTTTGCCATGGGTGCTCCTTTCGTATCGCCATTCGGCGAATAACTAAAGTATATATTTTTCTGGCGGGTTCGTCAAGTTGGCTCGTTGTTTCCGGGTTGGAAAGAAAAGGCTTTACAAAACGGGACGGACAGTGTAAAATTTACATAAAAAGGAGAACGTTATGGAACAATTATATGTGCTGGGGACCGGGAATGCGTCGGTTACCCGGTGTTATAATACCTGTTTTGCGATTCGAAAAGAGGAGGAGTACCTTTTGACCGACGCCGGCGGCGGCAACGGGATTTTGCGGATTCTGGAAGATATGGACGTGCCGCTTACACGGATTCGTCATATGATTCTTACTCATGAGCACACCGATCATCTGCTGGGGGCGATCTGGATCATTCGGGTGATTGCGGCCCGGATGATGCAGGGGACTTATACGCCGCCTTTTCGGATCTATTGTCATACGGAACTTTGCGAGACGATCCGGACGTTGTGCCGCCTGACACTGTTTCACAGGTTTTACGATCAAATCGATGAGACGATCGAGCTGATAGCGGTGGAGGACGGCGAGACGAAAGAGATTTTGGGGTATGAAGTAACGTTTTTCGATATTCATTCGGATAAGACGAAGCAGCTTGGTTTTACTCTGCGTCTGGGGAACGGGGAAAAGCTGGCTTTTTGCGGGGACGAGCCTTTTCATCCGCTTTGCCGTTCCTACGTGGAGGGGAGTGACTGGCTTTTGCATGAGGCGTTTTGTCTGTACGGCGACCGGGAGATCTTCCGGCCGTATGAGAAGTTTCACAGTACGGTAAAGGATGCCTGTGAGCTGGCGGAATCTTTGGGAGTGCCTCATTTGATTTTATGGCATACGGAGGACAGAGATCTGGCGCATCGGAAGGAGAAGTATCTGGCGGAAGGGCGGGCCTATTACGGCGGAGATTTGCAGGTGCCGGACGACGGAGAGATTATCCGGCTGGCCTGACGGGACTGTTTTGAGGTGGGATTTGAAGAGGAAAAAGAAACAACATTTTTTTAACGGGGCGTGCAAGGCGGCGGCCGCGTCTTCTGTCCTGTATCTGGCGGCGATCCTGCCCCGGATGGGAAAACGACCGGATCGAAAGCCTTTTGAGGGGAGATTTTATGCCCACAGGGGATTTCACGACAATACCGCAGGCGCGCCGGAGAATTCCATGGCCGCTTTTCGCAGGGCCGTGCGCGCGGGGTATGGGATCGAGCTGGACGTGCAGTTGACGAGGGACAAGGTGCCGGTGGTATTTCATGATTTTACATTGAAGCGGATGTGCGGGAAGCCGGGCCGGGTAAGCGATTATACGTTTCAGGAATTGCGGGCATTTCGGCTCGGACGTTCGCGGGAGAAAATTCCGACGCTTTCGGAAGTTTTGGAGCTGGTGGACGGGCGGGTACCGTTGATTGTGGAATATAAGCTGGAACGGATGGATGCAGAAGTTTGCCGCCTGGGGGACGCGCTTTTGGCGGGTTACAAGGGAAGTTATTGTATCGAATCGTTTCACCCTCTGGCGCTTCTGTGGTATCGGAGACACAGAAACGGAGTGATGCGAGGGCAATTATCCATGAATTACTGGGAAAAGCGGGATTACCGGGGGAAGCCTTTATACCTGATTCTTCAGTTTTTGCTTTTGAATTTTCTGACCGGACCGGATTTTATTGCGTTTGACTGCCGGGGGGAGAAGAACCTTTCGTTTCGGCTCTGTACCGGTGTGTTCGGGGCGCTACCGGTCGCCTGGACGATTCGGAGCGAGGAGGAACGGGACCGGGCAGAGAAACGTTTTCAATGGTTGATTTTTGAAGGGTTCGTACCGGAGGAGTCGAACGGAGGATAAAAAGCGGGGAAGAGGAGGAGCGATACGATGGCGGGTTCTTCATTGGGGAATTTTTTTAAGGTAACGACCTGGGGGGAATCCCACGGTAAGTCGGTAGGGGTCATTGTGGACGGATGCCCTGCGGGGCTTTCTTTGTCGGAGGAAGATATCCAGGTTTATCTGGATCGGCGCCGGCCCGGGACCGGGAAACTTGTGACGGCCAGGCAGGAGAAGGACGAGGCGCAGATTATGTCCGGTATTTTTGAGGGGAAAACTACGGGGACGCCGATCTGTATTCTGATATGGAATCAGGATTCGCGTTCCTCGGATTATTCTCAGATCGCGTTCTGTTATCGGCCGGGGCATGCGGATTATACCTTTGACGCGAAGTATGGGTTTCGTGATTATCGGGGCGGCGGCCGGCAGTCCGGCCGGGAAACGGTCGGAAGGGTGGCGGGCGGCGCCGTGGCAATGAAGATTTTGAAGGAGCTGGGAATCGACGTTGCGGTTCGCGTCACGGAGATCGGAGGAAGAGCGATCGGGCCGGGGGAGAGAATCGAAGAAGCCGTGCAGGTGGAAGAAGGAAATTCGCTGGGAGGAATCGTCGAATGTCGGGTAAACGGTCTTCCGGCCGGGCTGGGAGCTCCGGTTTTTGATAAGCTGGATGCGAAGCTGGCGCAGGCCGTTATGTCGATCGGGGCGGTGAAAGGCGTGGAGTTCGGAGATGGGTTTGCGGCTGCTAAGTCGACCGGGCAGGAGAATAACGACGCATTTTTTTTGGGTGAACATGGGATTGAGAAGGAAACGAATCATGCCGGCGGTGTTCTGGGCGGGATCAGCGACGGATCGGAACTGATTCTTCGGGCGGCTGTGAAACCGACGCCTTCGATCGGCCTTCCGCAGCGGACGGTAAACCGGGAGGGGAAGGCGGTTACGCTTCGGATTCGGGGCAGGCATGACGCCGTGATCGTTCCCCGGGCGGCTGTGGTTATTCAGTCCATGACGGCGCTGGTTCTGACGGATCTCCTGTTGGAGAATATGACGGTGAAGATGGATTCGTTGAAAGTATTTTATGGAAGAGCCGGAGGATGAATATGGAAGAACGGAATAAAAAAAGATGGGTACGCATGGATGTGGTAAAAAGGAAGCGGGCTTTTGCCACGTCGGTTCTGATTACGATTTTTATGGTCTGCATGACGGCGGCTCACATAGCCCGATTGGGATTTGTGGATATGCCGATGTATCTGCTTCCTCTGGCGATCGCATTTCTTGTCAGCGCTGTTTTGTGGTTTTATTCGGAGAAAGTCCGCAAGGAGTACGAAGGCCAGGAAGGGGAATAGGACTGTGCGGTTTGTTTCAGCGATGCGGGAGCATCGCTGAAACGGGTTTTATGCGCCCGCGAAACGAAACAGGATGCCGATGCCGGCGCTGGCGGCGATAAAAACAACGGGGTGGAGTTTTTTTAATTTGCCGAAATTGGTTGCGATCAGCAGGGCGGCAGCCAGGAACAGGGATGGGGCGCTGACCAGATCCGCAAGCGAGCCGGAAACTTCCCAGGCATCCGGGTTCAGCATGGCGATCTTGACGACGCCGATACCTGCGGCGGCGATCAGGCCGGTAGAAGCCGGGCGGAGCCCGTAGAATGCGCTCTGGACATAAAAATTGTCCTTAAATTTATCCAGAAAGCGGCTGATAATCAGAATTACGAGAATGGAAGGCGTGATGATGGCGACGGTGGCCAGGAAAGAGCCCGGCACGCCGCCTACTTCGAAGCCGATGTAGGTGGACATATTGATGCCGATAGGGCCGGGCGTGGATTCGGAAACCGCGATCATATCCGCCAGTTGCGCCTTGGTAAACCATCCGGTTTTTTCTCCGATTTCATTGAGAAAAGGGAGGGTGGCCATACCGCCTCCGATCGCGAAGAGGCCGGTTTTAAAGTATTCCCAGATCAGTCGAAGATAGATTTCCCACATAAATTACTTTCCTCCTATGACTTTTAAAAGGATGCCGAGAGTTCCGGCGGCGATCACGAAGAGAATCGGCGACCAGTCCAGCAGTAAAGACCCTATTGTAATAAGGAGGAAAATGACAAGGGTCGGCGCGTCGATAACGGATTTTTTAAAAAGCTTGACGACCGCGTTGAAGATCAGGACACAGACGCAGACACGGATGCCGGCAAAGGCATTTTTTATGACGGCCAGATCCGCGAAGTTCTGGATAAAGGCGGCGATGAGGGAGATGATCACAAAAGAAGGAGAAACAACGCCCAATGTGGCCAGGATTCCGCCCGGCGTTCCTTTTATCTTCCGGCCGACGAAAGTGGCCGTGTTTACCGCGATGACGCCGGGAGTACATTGGCCTATGGCGTAATAATCCATCAATTCTTCTTCGGATACCCAACCGCGGTTTTCCACGATCTCTTTTTGCAGCATCGGCAGCATCGCGTAGCCGCCGCCGAAGGTCAGACCGCCGATCCGGGCAAAGGTGAGGTACAGATCAAGATAGACATTCATGGTAATATCCCCTTTTAATTGGTTGTTTCTACCCACTTTAACACAGGGGCGGGCAATATTTCAAGGAAAAACTTGCATTTTAACAGAATCGTGCTAAAATGTTACCGTCGCTTCTCAAGCGACGGTATCGTTGTTGGACAACTTATGCGGAAGGAAGAAAACAGTATGAGAACAAAGCGAGAAGATGTTCGCAATGTCGCGATCATTGCTCACGTGGATCACGGAAAGACTACGCTGGTGGACGAGCTTTTGAAGCAGAGCGGCGTGTTTCGCGAGCATCAGGAAGTCGTTGAGCGCGTGATGGATTCGAATGATATTGAACGGGAGAGGGGTATTACGATCTTATCCAAAAATACCGCTGTTATGTATAAAGGCATTAAGATCAACATCGTGGATACGCCCGGCCACGCGGATTTTGGCGGCGAGGTGGAGCGCGTACTGAAGATGGTGAACGGCGTCATTCTGGTGGTAGACGCGTTTGAAGGCCCGATGCCTCAGACGAAATTTGTGTTAAAGAAAGCGTTGGAGCTGGATCTGCCGGTGGTTGTCTGCATCAATAAGATCGACCGGCCGGAGGCGCGCCCTGCGGAGGTCGTGGACGAGGTGCTGGAACTTTTCATGGATCTGGACGCTTCGGACGCGCAACTGGATTGTCCGTTTGTCTATGCGTCGGCGAAGGCCGGTTTTGCCATGTATGAGCCGGAGGATGAGAAGAAAGACATGCAGCCTTTGTTTGATACGATTATCCGTTCGATTCCGGCGCCGGAAGGAGATCCGGAAGCGCCGGCCCAGATGCTGATCAGTACGATTGATTATAACGAATATGTCGGACGGATCGGCGTGGGGAAGGTGGATAACGGTTCGCTGAAGGTGAATCAGGAGGTTTTGCTTGTCAATCATCATGATCCGGGCAAGAAAAAAAAGGTAAAGGTCAGCAAACTTTACGAATTTGACGGACTGAATAAAGTTGAAGTGGCGGAGGCGGGGGTCGGCGCCATCGTGGCGGTTTCCGGTATCGCGGACATTCATATCGGCGATACGCTCTGCGATGCGAACCATCCGGATCCGATTCCCTTTCAGAAGATATCCGAGCCGACGATCGCCATGCATTTTATGGTAAATGACAGTCCTTTTGCCGGAAAAGAGGGAAAATATGTGACGTCCCGTCATATCCGGGAACGCCTGTTCCGGGAATTGAATACGGATGTGAGCCTTCGGGTGGAAGAAACCGGGGATATGGATTGTTTCAAGGTTTCCGGGCGCGGGGAGCTGCATCTGTCCGTGTTGATCGAGAATATGAGGCGGGAGGGCTATGAGTTTGCGGTGAGCAAGGCGGAGGTTCTGTACAGGCAGGACGAGCAGGGGAAACGTTTGGAGCCGATGGAGGAAGTTTTCATCGATGTGCCGGAAGAATTTTCCGGTGCCGTGATTCAGAAGCTGAGCCTGCGCAAGGGAGAGCTGCAGGGAATGGCGCCCGCGCCGGGCGGATATACGCGCCTGGAGTTTTCGATCCCTTCCCGGGGGCTCATCGGTTATCGGGGCGAATTTTTGACGGATACCAAGGGAAACGGGATTATGAATCAGATCTTTGAGGGGTACGGTCCTTACAAGGGAGACATTTCCTATCGGGCGAAAGGTTCTCTGATCGCGTTTGAAACCGGCGAGGCCCTGACCTACGGCCTGTTCAACGCGCAGGAGAGGGGGCTTTTGTTTATCCGTCCGGGGGATCCGGTTTATGCGGGGATGGTGGTGGGAGAGAATCCGAAGACCGACGATATAGAAGTCAACGTCTGCAAGAGCAAACATCTGACCAATACCCGCGCGTCCGGTTCGGACGAGGCTTTGAAATTGGTTCCGCCGAAGGAGATGAGTCTGGAACAGAGTCTGGATTTTATTGATACGGACGAACTTTTAGAGGTGACTCCGAAGAGCTTACGAATCCGCAAGAAAATTCTGGATTCCAAAATGCGCAAGCGGGCCGCGAATAAATAAGATGAATATCTCGATCTTTTTTGGTGAATACTGGATTCAACAAGGAGGTTTTGGGATGGGATTGTTTGGAAAAAAGAAAAAGTTCGAATTGCTGGCCGTCGCGGACGGGAAAGCGTTTCCCCTGTCCGAGGTGGAGGATGAAGTTTTTTCTTCCGGCATGATGGGGCGCGGCGTGGCGATCCGGCCGACCGGCAATATTGTCGTGGCGCCGGCCGCGGGAACGGTGACGGTTGCCATGAAGGAGAGCGGCCATGCGCTGAATCTGGCCTTGAAAAACGGAATGAACCTTCTGATTCATGTGGGGATCGATACCGTAAAACTCAAAGGGCATGGACTTCACTGTTATGTGGGAGCCGGAGAAGAGGTGGAGACGGGAGCGAAGCTGATCCGTTTTGATAAAGAAGAGATTGAAAACGCGGGGCTGAAGCCGGATATTATGGAGATTGTACTGGATGATGAAGCTTCGGCGAAACATCCGCTGATTTTCCGGGAGAATATTTCGGTAAAAGCCGGGATTACGGTGATAGCCGAGGAGGCAGACTAAACGGCCGGAGAACAGGAACCGCAAAATATCAAAAAACCCCTTATTCCCGTCCCGGGTAGGCAGCATTCGCCGCTTTTGGAGCCTGAAAGAGACAGGAATGAGGGGTTTAAAAAATATCTAATGTAGGTTCGCCTGTTCCGCCATTTTCATAGCGCGGACTTTTAAGGGCAGACCGTACAGGGTAATAAAGCCTTCCGCATCGTGATGATTGTAGAGATCGCCGGTCGTGAAGGAGGCGATGCTTTCATTATACAGGCTGTAGTCCGAAGCGGTTCCCTGGAAAATCAGATTGCCTTTGTACAGCTTCAGTTTGACGTCGCCCGTTACGTATTCCTGCGTTTTGTCGACAAAGGCGATCAATGCGGAACAAAGAGGCGTGAACCATTTGGCGGAATAAATGATATCGGCCAGTTTGTTGCCGATGTCTTTTTTTGCATTCAGAGTATCTTTATCGAGTGTAAGCTGCTCCAACTGCATATGGGCTTCCATTAAAATCGTACCGCCGGGCGTCTCGTATACGCCGCGGGATTTCATGCCGACCATGCGGTTTTCTACGATATCGACGATGCCGATGCCATGTTTTCCGCCCAGCTCATTCAGCGTGTTCAGAATTTCCGAGAATTTCATATTCTGTCCGTTGAGAGCGGTGGGGATGCCCTTTTCAAAATGCAGGGTGAGGCATTCGCCTTCGTCGGGCGCTTTTTCCGGACTCTGACTTAGGACGAGTAAGTGGTCGTAATCCGGCGCGCAGGCCGGGTCTTCCAGTTCCAGTCCTTCATGGCTGATATGCCAGATATTGCGGTCCCTGCTGTAGCTGGAATCCGCGCGGAAGGGGAGCGTGATACCGTGGGCCTGGCAGTATGCGATCTCGTCTTCACGGGACTGCATATCCCAGATCCGCCAGGGAGCAATGATTTTCATTTCCGGCGCCAGGGCTTTGATGCTCAGTTCAAAACGTACCTGATCGTTGCCTTTGCCGGTAGCGCCGTGGCAGATTGCGACCGCCTTTTCTTTTTTGGCGATGTCCACCAGGATCTTGGCGATCAGCGGACGCGCCATGGCTGTGCCGAGCAGATATTTATATTCGTAAACCGCGTTTGCTTTTAAACAGGGGGCGATATACTCGTCGCAAAATTCATCGACGACGTGTTCGATGTATAATTTGGAGGCACCGCAGGCCGCGGCCCGTTCTTCCAATCCGTCCAGTTCGCTGCCCTGGCCCACGTCGATGCAGACACAGATCACTTCGTAATCGTAATTTTCTTTGAGCCACGGAATCAACGCCGTGGTGTCCAATCCTCCGGAATATGCCAAAATAACTTTCTCTTTCATACTTTTCCTCCTGTAGATCTTTACGCCGCTGACCGCATGGGTTTCTGTCAGGCGGCGGTATGTTCTTTTAATGGACTTACTATACATCAATCGTCGGGAAAATGCAAGCATTTTTTGAATTTTTATTCAAAAAAATTGAATAATATACAAATGAGAAAGCGGGAAAAGAAAAGCTTTGTATATAAGAATAAGAAAGGATAAAAAAGGAAAGAATCAGATGGGCGCCGACTGGCGCGGATCATGGTAAAAGGAGACAGGATACATGGGGATTATTACGGCTTTAATTTCCGGCGCGTTGATGAGCATTCAGGGAGTGTTTAATACCGAGGTGACAAAGGCGGCCGGTATGTGGGCGGCAAACGGCTGGGCGCAGATGACGGCTTTGGGTGTCTGTGTAGCGGCCTGGTTTATAACGGGAAGAAGCGAGCTGGCAAATCTTTTTACGGTAAAACCGTATTTTTTGCTGGGCGGTGTGATCGGCGCGTTTATTACGGCGACGGTGATCGGAAGTATGAATGCGCTGGGACCGGCGAAAGCGGTTATGATTATCGTGGTGTCGCAGCTTCTGGTTGCCTACCTGATCGAATTGTTCGGTCTTTTCGGGGTGGAAACGGTTCCTTTCGAATGGAAGAAAGCGATCGGCATGGGATTGGCGATTATCGGGATTGTTCTTTTTAAATGGTAGAAAGCACTTGTTTTTGCGGCGGAGATTCGTTAAAATAACAATGAGTGCAATCGGCCGGAGGTCTCCCGGTTTGTCTGGAAGGGAGATGGAAGGTTGAAAAGAATCTGGAAAAAACATGAATCCGGCGCGGGGGTTTGTCTGTGTCTTTTGTTGTTTTGCGTGGGATGCGGCCGGGGGGCCGGGGACGAAGCCTGGACAAAAGCGGCCGGTTCTACGGAAGACGTGGTCTTTTTGGAAGCGGAATCCGAAGAAACGCGGACGATCCTGGTGCATGTCTGCGGGGAAGTGCAGAGTCCGGGCGTATATGTGCTGGATGCGGGGAGCCGGATCCGCGATGCGGTTGCGGCCGCCGGGGGTATGAAGGAGAACGCGGCGGCGGATTATCTGAATCTGGCCCGGCCCGTTGAGGACGGGGAGAAGATTCGGGTTCCGGACGTTACGGAGATCCCGGAGGATTTGTATGGCGGCTTGCCGGAAGAGACGAAGGAGAGTCGGGTCGACCTGAACACGGCGGACGCGGAAAGGCTGATGACGCTTCCCGGAATCGGGAAGGCAAAAGCCGCGGCGATCCTGGCTTATCGGGAGGAGCACGGAGCTTTTTCTTCCGTGGAGGAGATCCGACAGGTGTCCGGGATCGGGGAAGCCGTATACGAGAAGTTGAAGGAATTTATTACAGTATAGGGGGAAAGGATGGCAAGGGCGTTAATCGTAGATGATGAGAAGCTGATCGTAAAAGGATTGAAATTCAGCCTGGAACAGGATGATTATCAGGTGGACTGCGCCTATGACGGGCAGGAAGCGCTGGATCTGGCAAGGAAAAATGAGTATGATGTGGTACTTCTGGATGTCATGCTGCCGGTTTTTGACGGATATGAGGTCTGTCAGCAGATACGGGAATTTTCCAATATGCCGATCATTATGCTGACAGCCAAGGGCGGAGATATGGATAAGATACTGGGGCTGGAGTACGGAGCCGATGATTATGTGACGAAGCCCTTTAATATCCTGGAAGTAAAAGCGCGGGTCAAGGCCCTGATGCGGAGAAATCATCGGCAGAATCCGCCGGCCGCTCCCAAGGAGGAGAATCCGGCGGTGATTCACATCGGCAAGCTGACGTTAAATTCGGACAGCCGCCGGGTGTTTATCGGGGATCAGGAAGTGAATCTGACGGCTAAGGAGTTCGATCTTCTGGAGCTTTTGCTCAGCAATCCGGGCAAGGTGTACAGCCGGGAACAGCTCTTGAATCTGGTATGGGGGTATGAGTACCCGGGAGACGTGCGGACGGTGGATGTGCATGTGAGAAGGCTGAGGGAAAAGATCGAAGAAAACCCCAGTGATCCGAAATACGTATTTACGAAATGGGGCGTTGGTTATTTCTTTAAAGGCTAAAAAAAGACAGAAAGTATATAAAAGCTACCGTTGGATGCTGATGTTTTTGCTGATGGGCTTTGCGATCGCGCCGGTGGCGTTTAATCATGTTTTTATGATGGAATCCCTGATTGAAAATCAGGTGGAGAATCGGATCGTGACGGTACAGAGCCAGTCGCTGGTATTGGCGAATGAGATTGCCAAGATGTCGTATCTGGACGGGGATCGGGACCCTTCTTTGGATTCGGAGATCAATCAGCTCTCGTCTTTGTATGAAGGGCGCGTGCTGGTTATCAATCGCAATTTTCGCATTATTCGGGATACATACGGGTTGGATGAGGGGAAGATTAACATTTCCGAATCGGTGATTCAATGTTTTAACGGGATTCCGTCCCGTGCCGTTGAAAGGGAAGAGGATTATCTGGAATTTGCGCAGCCGATCTACAGCCAGGTGAACAACAGTGAGATTATCGGCTGTCTGATCGTGGGGACTTCCACGGAATCGATTTACATGATGATGGAAGGAATCGACCGCAAAGGACGGATCCAGCTGCTGATCATCACCATTCTGCTGTTTCCCGTCAGTTTTCTTCTGTCCGGCCGGCTTATAAGGCCTTTTCGCAAGATTGCGGAGGCGATGGAAAAGTCGGTGGGGGAGAATCTGGAAAACCTGATTATGGTGGGGGACTACCAGGAGACCCGGGAGATTTCCGAGGCTTATAATCAAACGCTGGCCCGCCTGAAGCGGGTGGATGAATCGCGTCAGCAGTTTGTTTCCAACGTGTCTCATGAGTTGAAAACGCCTCTGACTTCCATTCGGGTGCTGGCGGATTCTCTGCTTGCCGACAACGGCGCGCCGCCGGAGCAGTATCGGGAGTTTCTGGGGGATATTTCGGAGGAGATCGACCGGGAAAGCCGGATTATAGAGGACCTTCTTTCCATGCTAAAGCTGGATAAGGCAAGCCAGGAACTGAATATTTCGACGGTGAATTTGAATATGTTTCTGGAAGGGCTTTTGAAACGCCTGCGGCCGTTGGCGATGAAGAAGAAAGTGGAGCTGATTTTGGAAAGTTTTCGTCCGGTAACGGCGGAAGTAGACGAAATGAAGCTATCCCTGGCCCTTTCCAATATCATTGAAAATGCCATTAAATACAATATAGAAGACGGTTGGGTGAGAGTGACGCTGAATGCGGATCATAAATTTTTTTATGTGAAGGTGGCGGATACAGGTATCGGGATTCCGAAAGAATCTCAAAATCAGGTATTTGAACGTTTTTACCGGGCGGACAGATCCCGCTCCCGGGAAACCGGAGGAACGGGACTGGGGCTGTCGATCACGCAGAGCATCGTTTTTCTTCATCACGGAGCTATTAAACTGCACAGTGAAGAGGGGGAAGGGACAACCTTTACCGTTCGGATACCGCTGATTTATATTCCATAGGGGGGAACAGGATGAAACAGAAAGGAATCCGTCTTTTCCTGATCTGCCTTGGGGTCGTTTTTCTGGCGGGTCTGTGCGCCGCCTGCCAGAGAGGAAGGGACAGGGAGGAGACGACGCTTGACGGCGAGTTAAAGGAAGGGACTTATCGGGTTTACACGATAAATAAAGCCGGGACCAAATTGTCGGCTTATAATTATACCTGTGAGGCGACGGAGACGGAAAGCATAGTCGGGGAACTTTTGGAACAGGTAAAAATGGCGTCGGGGGCGCTGGAGCAAAATTCGGCGATGCCGGAGAATCTTTATCTTCAGAGTTTTACGCTGACGGATAAAATTTTGTATTTGTATTTTGACGGGAATTACCTGAATATGCGGCCTACGGTGGAAGTTTTGTGCCGGGCGGCTCTGGCGAAGACTTTGACGCAGGTGGAGGGCGTGGATTATATTTCCGTCTATGTCAACGATCAGCCTCTGATCGATTCGGCCGGCAGCCAGAACGGATATGTGACGGGTTCGGATTTTATCGAGCGGGTGTCGGATGTGGAGGATATGGCGGCGAGTCAGACGATAACGCTTTATTTCACGGACGAGACCGGCACGAAGCTTCTGCCGGAGATTCGGGAGGTGACGGTGCCGGCGCAGGGAATTTCGATCGAGCATCTGGTGGTCAGTGAGATATTGTCCGGCCCCAAGGAAGAAGGACATTATCCGTCGCTTCCCTCCACGGTCAAGATCAACGGCGTGCAGATTCGGAATCAGATTTGTTATGTGAATCTGAACGGAGCGTTTTTGAACGATGCGTTGGATGTCAGCGAATATATCCCGGTATACTCTCTGGTAAATTCTCTTGCGGAATTGTCTACGGTCAGCAAGGTTCAGATTATGGTTGACGGGAACTCGTCGATTGTGTTTCGGGACAGTCTTTCACTGGAAAATCCGTTGGAGAGGCAATTGGATTATGTAGCGCAGTAAAAAGGAATAAAATATGAAAAGACCACTTCTGTGGGCGTTTGGAGCGAGTATTTTGGGAGAGATTCTGGCTTATCAATACCCGGAAGCGGGAGTGGCGTGGCTAGCGGCAGGCGTATGTCTGTCGGTGGTATTGTTTGTGTGTGTCAGACGGGCCGGGCGGTGGCTTCTTCTTCCGGTCTTTTTTCTGATCGGTTTCGGGGGAATGCTCAGAGCGGACCGAATTTCACCGCTACGTTTTCTTTTAGAGGAGGCGGCCGAACCGGTAAGAGGAGAGATCGCCGGACGGGTACGGGATATCCGGTGTTCGGCGGGAGGTTTTAAGATTCATCTGACGGATATCCGTTTTCTGACGTCGGAGGGGCGGGTGATTGAAGGGCAGGGCCTGCTTTTGTACGTGGATACGTTTCCCGAGGCGGAACCGGGGGATCGGATTCTGGCGAAAGGGGAGGGCCGGGCTCTGGAAAAGGCATCCAATCCGGGGCAGTTTGACAGTCGTTCTTATTACCGTGCCTTTTATATAGAAGGGATATTTTTTCCCGAGTCTTTATCGGTCACGGCGGTTCGGACGAACGGAGTGATGAAATGGCTTTACCGGATTCGAATGGGCGGGACGGCCGTTCTGGATCGGATCGGGGAGTTGGCGCCTTCCGGGGGCTGGCGGGATACCATGGGCCTTTTATGCGGGGTTCTTTTGGGCGAAAAGTCAAGGATTCCGGAGGAAGTTTCAAAGGCTTTGTCTGCCGGGGGGCTTTCGCACATGGCGGCGGTCAGCGGCCTTCATATTTCTCTGATCGGGATGAACGTTTTCCGGTTTCTGAAAAAGAAAGCGGTTGTTTCTTATCCTGCGTCTGTTCTTGGAAGCGTTCTGTTGGTTGCCGGGTATGGGACTGTCGTAGGGACAACGGCCTCTTCCGTTCGGGCCGTTGTCGGATTCGTTCTGTTTTTATTCGGAGAGATGGCGGACAGGCCTTACGACCTGCCCTCTGCTTTTTCGGCGGCCGGCCTGTTTCTTTTGATGAAATCGCCGTATCTGCTTTTTCAGGCCGGTTTTCAGCTTTCTTTTCTGGCTGTGGCCGGGATCGGTTTGATCCATCCGGTTTTGAGGGATCGATATCGTCCTGGGCCTTTGGAGAATGCCTTTTTGCTGAATCTCTCCGTGCAGATCGCGACGCTTCCGGCCGTGGTCGGACACTTTTATGAGTATCCGGCGCCCGGTTTGTTTTTGAATTTGTTGTTGGTGCCTATGTTGCCGCTTGTGGTGGGCGTCGGAATGGCCGGTTTGCTTGTGGGCTGTATTTCCCTTAAGGGAGGCGCCCTGCTCTTTATGCCGGTACATTTTCTTCTTCAAATCTTCTGCCGGGCGGGAAGGTGGGCGTCGAATCTGCCGGGTGGCCGGATCCGGACCGGGCGGCCGTTTTTGACGGGTTTGGTTTGTTTCGGATTGTTCTGGCTGCTGGCGCTGTTTGTACTTTGGAAGCGGGCGGAGAGAAGACGGAAGGAGAGGAAACGGTGGGACGGCCGGCTTTTGCTGTTATTTCTTTTTGTCTTTTCCCTGTCTTTTCTGCGCCGTCCGGCGCCGAAAGAGTTGACGATAACCTGTCTGGATGTGGGGCAGGGGGATTGCCTTTTCTTGCAGTTTCCTTCCGGGAAGACTATGCTGATCGACGGAGGTTCTTCGGACGTGAGGGATGTGGGGGAATATCGAATCCTTCCTTTCTTAAAATATATGGGGATTTTTCGTGTGGATTATCTGGCGGTGACGCATATGGACGAGGATCATACGAACGGAGTATCCGGACTTCTGACCGGGAATGAAGTTTGTGTGGGTGAGATTCTGATATCCGGGGTGAGTGGCGGAAAAGAGGAGGAGCGGCGGCAATGGAAGGATGAGGCGGCGGAACATGGGATTCGATGCCGGGAGCTCACGGCCGGAATGGGGCTGCAGGATAAATCGGGAGCGGAAGTTATATGCTGTTATCCGGCGGCGGGAAGCCGGGTGGAGGAGGAGAACGACGCGTCGCTGGTGTTTTTTCTGCGTTACGGGGATTTTGGAGCTCTTTTTACCGGGGATCTGGGGGAGGAGCGAGAGAAAGAAGTATTGGCCTTTTTGCCGGGTACTTCTCTGACCTTTTTAAAAGCCGCGCATCACGGTTCGCGTTATTCTACCGGGGAAGAATTTTTAAAACGGCAGAGGCCGGAATGGGCGGTGATTTCCTGCGGGGAGAAGAACCGGTACGGGCATCCTCATGAAGAAACGCTTGCGCGGCTTTCTGCAATCGGTTGTGAAGTTCGGGTTACGTCACGGGAAGGCGCGGTTTCTTTTCTCGCCGATGGAGAAAATGTGCGGCTACGGACCTTTGGAAAGTAAGGAATAGGGATGGGATCATGAAGAATTTAAACGAAGATATTCAAACGGGGAGTTTTAAACCGGTATATTGTCTGTTCGGGGAAGAGAATTTTCTGAAGCGCAGTTATCGAGGGCGGTTAAAGGAAGCCATAACGGGGGAAGACCAGATGAATCTGACGGTGTGGGACGGGAAGGAGGTCGGTATTTCCCAGGTGATCGATATCGCGGAAACCATGCCTTTTTTTGCCGAGCGGCGTCTGATTATCGTGGACGGCAGCGGTTGGTTTAAGAAGGACGCCGGAGTTTTGCCGGATTATCTGGAGCGGATGCCGAAGACTTCCCATCTTCTTTTTGTCGAGGCGGCCGTCGATAAAAGAAACCGATTTTATAAAAAAGCGGCGTCTTTGGGGCGTGTAGTGGAATTAAAACGTCAGCCGTTCTCCGAACTTTCCGTCTGGGCCGGGTCTATCCTGAAAAAAGCGGGGAAAAAGATCACCGGGCAGACTATGGATTATTTTCTTTCGCTGACGGGGGATGATATGGATTATATCCGATCGGAGCTGGATAAGCTGACGGCTTATACCGGCGGACGGAACGTCGTGACGGTGCAGGATATTGAGGCGGTCTGTTGTCAGCAGGTGACCGGAAAGGTTTTTGATATGATCGGTGCCGTGGCGGGAAGACGTCAGGCGCAGGCGTTGAAGCTGTATTATGATTTGCTGACCGTGAGGGAATCCGCGGGCAGGATTTTGGCGCTGATCTCCAGGCATTTTCATCAGCTTTTGTTAATGAAGGAACTGATGGAAAAAGGGGCGGGGACGGATCGGATGGCGAAGGCGCTCGGTGTGCCGCCGTTTGCCGTCGGAAAACTTAAAAATCAGGTCAGGGCTTTTGAGAAAACGGAATTGTATCGGTGCGCGGAGCGATGTGCGGCTTCGGAGGAGGCGGTCAAGACCGGCAAATTGTCCGATACGCTGGCGGTGGAACTGCTGATCGTAGAATTTTCGGGCGCCAGATAGGTTTATAAAAACAAAAAACCGGTCTTCCACACCTTGAAGACCGGTTCTCTTGTTTTCATATACGAAAGGCTGTAAACAGCGCTTCCTGCAAGGGGTTGGGTTAATAAAATCTTCGTGCTTAGTTCATAGCATGAACGGCTTTTGCCATGCGGGAAACCTTCCGGGAGGTGGTATTCTTGTGAAAAACCCCCTTGCTTGCCGCCATGTCGAGTTCTCTCGTTGCGCTTACCAGGCATGCCTGTGCAGCAGCTTTATCGCCGGCAGCGATAGCAGCGTCAACTTTTTTGACAGAAGTCTTAACCTTGGACTTAATCGCTTTGTTTCTGGCAGCGTTGGCTTCGGCTACCAAAACTCTTTTTTTAGCGGATTTAATGTTCGCCATCTCTAAACCTCCAAATATTCTTATACCTGGTTTGCATTAAGGCCGGACACGGACGTCCTAATGTAAACATACTGTTATATTTTAGCGAAAGGGGGTTGGGTTGTCAATCGTTTTTTGAGAAAAAATCGGAAAAAAGATACAAAAATGTTTGATATTTGACGCAAGAAAATGGTCGAAAGAAACGGTAGACATTTTGATACAAGACGTGTATAATTTGTATGAAATTGCTTCTTTTTCGAATGTGTGTATTTTTGCGCCATTTTTTGGTAGTTTATCGGGAATAGGAAAGAGGGATATTGTTGAATAGCGGATATGCAGATATACATTGTCACCTGATACCGGGTGTGGACGACGGGGCGAAAGATATGGCGATAGCGGAACGGATGCTTAAGCAAGCATGGGATAGCGGAACGCGGGCCATGATTCTTACCCCTCATTTTAACCCGGGAAGATTTCCCGTATTCGGAGAGGAAGTCGAGAGGGGATGGCATCTTCTTCAGGAAAAAGCGAAAAAAATTCACCCGGAATTTAGACTGTATCTGGGGAATGAATGCAAGTATCATTCGGACAGTTGCGACCATATGGAAAGCGGGACGTGTCGTTCCATGGCCGGCAGCCGTTATATGCTCGTGGAATTTGGCGTGCAGGAGTCGGTAAAAAAGATACGTCGTTCTCTTTACAATGTTTCTCTGGCCGGTTTTCGCCCGATTCTGGCTCATGCAGAGCGGTATCAGGCATTGCGGAAGGACTATGAAGGAATTGCGGAATTGATAGACGGCGGAGTGGCCATACAGGTGAATGCGGGAAGCATTGCGGGAAGAGAGGGGTGGCATACGGCCCGTTTCGTCCGAAAGCTGTTGGCATACGAGATGATTCATTTTATCGGAAGCGATGCCCATGAGGATACGGCAAGGACGCCGATTTTGTCGGATTGTGCTGCTTATATAGAGAAAAAATACGGCGAAGACTATGTAAGAGAGCTTATGTGGGAAAATCCGTCCCGGATTTGGCGGGATGAAGATCTGTTTTGATCGATGCTGACGAGAGAAAGAAGAAAAAAGGAGATTCCGGTATGGAACCAATGGAGAAAGTAACAAACAACGAGGAAATTGAGATCGACCTGAAGGAAGTTTTTTATGAACTCTGGGATAAGGCGGTTATCATTGTGCTGAGCGCAGTCGTATGCGCGCTGGCGATGGCCCTGGTCACGGTCACGCTTATGACGTCCAAGTACCAGTCTACGGCGAGTCTTTACGTTATGAATCGTCAGAACTCGGAAGGGGCGGCTACCAGCTCGGATATCAGCGCAGCTACTTCTCTGACGAACGATTTTAAGAGCATGATTACGAGCAATACGGTAATGGAGCAGGCGATTGAACGCTTGGGTCTGACGATAAAAGCTAAGGATTTGTCCAGAATGGTTTCCGTTTCGAACCCGACGAATACTCGTATCCTGGATATTACCGTGACGTCGGAGGATCCGTATGAAGCTAAGCAGATCGTGGATGTTATTGCCGAGATTTCGGCGAATCAGATCGTGGATATCATGGGACTGGAAAAGGTCAATGTGTATCAGGAAGGGGAAGTACCTACCAGAGCATCCAGTCCGAATCTTAAGAAAAATCTTCTGATCGGGGCGGCTGCCGGGTTCCTTTTGGCCTGCGTGGTGATTCTGGCAATTTTTTTCCTGGATGATTCCGTTAAGACGGAGGAGGATGTGGAAAAGTATCTGGGTAAGAGTGTTCTGGCCATGATACCGGAAGAAGGAGATAAAAAGAAAGAGATACGCAGCAAGAGGAAGAAGAGCCCGGTGAAAAAGAAAAGACCTGCCGCGAAAGGAGGACGAGCCTGATGAGTAATGTGGTTCGAATTTTACAGACGGATATATCGACTCAGTTGAAGGAATCTTATAAGTCTCTTCGTACGAATCTGTTGTTTTGCGGTTCGGACATGAAGACGATCGCTTTTACCAGTTGCGAGCCGAATGAAGGGAAGTCTACGGTAACGATGAACCTGAGTGTGTCCCTGGCTGAGGCCGGTAAAAAGGTGGTTTTTGTGGACGCGGATTTAAGGAAATCCGTGATTGCGGGGCGATATAAGATTACGAAGGGAACCAAAGGGTTGAGTCATTTCCTGTCCGGTCAGCACGGTATCGCGGATGTTATTCACGAGACCAATGTACCGAATTTCAGTATTATTCTGGCGGGACCGACGCCTCCGAATCCGGCGGAACTTCTTGGGAGCTCTCTTTTCACCAATATGCTGGCGGGTCTTCGCAAAGTTTATGATTATGTGATTGTCGACACGCCGCCTCTGGGGAGCGTGATCGACAGCGCTCTGGTGGCCAAGCAGTGCGACGGAGGCGTTTTGGTTGTTGCTTCCGGCGGCGTCAGTTATAAGTTTGCGCAGAGAACCTTGTCTCAGCTTCAGAAGAGCACCAATGTGCTGGGAGTTGTTTTAAATAAGGTAAAGATCGGGAAAAACAGTTATTACGGCCGTTATTATGGGAAATACTACGGAGAATATTACGGCGAGGAGAACAGGGAGTAAGCAGGAATGACAAATAGACGGATGATAATCGCGCTGGCCGGGACAGGTGTTTGCCTGTTTGTCCTTTTCCTGGTTTTTTATATGGGAAAAGATCGAAAAGCGCCGGAGATACGATTTGATGAGAATACGGTGACGTATCGGGAGGGCGAGGATGTATCGGTTCTTCTTTCGGGTGTCCGGGCTGAGGACGCAAAAGACGGAGATGTGAGCGCTACTCTGACGGTTTCCTCCTTTTATCCGCTGACAGACGGCCAGACGGCTAAGGTTTATTACGCTGCCAGCGATAAGGCGGGGAATGTGGCAAGAGCTTCCCGGATCATCTATTATCAGACGTCGGAAGGCGGGGTGATTTCTCCGGAGCCGCCGGAAGCGGGAGCGGAGCCGCCGTCGGAACCGGCCGTGGCGCCAACTGTCGAGCCGGAAACGCCGCCGGCTACGGAGGCGGAGCCGGAACCGGCCGCAACGCAGCCTCCGCAGACGGAGCCGCCTGCGGTGCAGGAGCCGCCGGCCGCCCCGGAAAATCCGGTGATTACTTTGAGTCAGTCGGAAGTGAGCATCAATCGGGGACAGAATTTTTATTTCGGAAGTTATATTGCTTCGATCACCGATGATAAGGACAGCCAGGATGATCTGTTCCGGCGTCTGAATGTAAACGGGGAATATGACGTTAATACGCCGGGGACTTACCGGATCCATATTTTTGCGGTGGATACGGACGGAAACCGGTCGAATGAAGTGGTTTTGACCTTACACGTTCTGTAGCAGAGGATTTTATTGGGAAAGCAGGAGGAAGCGCGAAAATCTCCACAGAGATGATTTGGGTTCTGTATATTTAGAAAAAGGATGATGATATTTCATGAATAATGCAGTGGAAAACCGCATAAAAAGAAGAAAAAAACTGGAGCATTGGAAGGTGATTGCCCTTTATCTGTTTTTGTATGATATCATCGTAGTGAATTTTTCTTATTTTTTCGGACTGTGGCTGCGCTTTGATTTCCGCTTCCAGACGATTCCTAAGGAGTATCTTCAGGGGTTTCTGCGATTCGCGCCTTATTATACGGTATTCGCGATCGTCGTGTTTTATTACCTGCGTTTATATAAAAGCATCTGGCGTTTTGCCAGTTTCAGCGAATTGAATCGGATTTTGGCGGCGTCTTTGATTACGATGTTGTTTCATACGGTGGGAATTACGTTGCTTGTGCGCAGGATGCCGATGGCTTATTATGTGATCGGCCCGATCGTACAATTTGGTTTAACGGTGGCGATTCGTTTTGCTTATCGCTTTGTTCTGTTGGAGAGAGGACGGCGTCAGAAAAACGGAAAACCTGCGAAGAATGTTATGATTATCGGGGCCGGAGCGGCGGGGCAGAGTATTTTACGGGAGCTTTTAAATTCTCAGAGAGCTCATGTGAGGCCTTGCTGTATGATCGACGACAATTCCAACAAATGGGGACGTTTTGTAGAGGGAGTGCCGATCACGGGCGGTCGCGGCGATATTCTTAGCAGTGTGAAGAAATATAAGATCGATCAGATTTTTTTGACGATTCCGACCGCGACGGTGGAACAGAGGCGGGACATTTTAAATATCTGTAAAGAAACCGGGTGTGAGATGAAAAGTCTGCCTGGCATGTATCAACTGGTAAACGGCGAGGTTTCCCTGAGTAAAATGCGCGCGGTGGCAGTGGAAGATCTGCTGGGAAGAGATCCGGTCAAAGTAAACCTGGGCGAGATTTTTCAGCATATAAAAGATAAAGTCATTCTGGTCACCGGGGGCGGGGGATCGATTGGGAGCGAATTGTGCCGCCAGATCGCGGGACATGCTCCGGGTATGCTGATTATATTTGATATTTATGAGAATAATGCCTATGAGATCGAGCAGGAATTAAAGAGCCGCTATCCGTATTTGAATATGAAGGTATTGATCGGATCGGTTCGGGACAGCAGAAGGATCAACTGGGTGTTTGAGCAATATCATCCGGATATTGTTTACCATGCGGCGGCCCACAAACATGTGCCGCTGATGGAGGGAAGCCCCTGTGAGGCGATAAAAAATAATGTGATGGGTACTTATAAGACGGCTTATGCCGCTTTGAAGAACGGCTGTCAGAGGTTTGTGCTGATCAGTACCGATAAAGCGGTGAATCCGACGAATATCATGGGCGCCAGCAAACGCTTGTGCGAGATGATTATCCAAAGCATGGATCGGGTCAGCCAGGAGGGCAGGGAGGATCTTCTTCCATCCATCCACGCTCACGGAAAACCGGAGGGGCTTGGAGAGAAGATTGCCGTGGAAGAAACGGATTCGACGGTAAACGGACGGCCGGAAGGCAGGTCGCACAGGGTTCGGACGGAATTTGTTGCGGTGCGTTTCGGGAATGTTTTGGGGAGCAACGGTTCGGTTATTCCTCTTTTCCGTAAACAGATTGAACAGGGAGGGCCGGTGACGGTGACGCATCCGGATATTATCCGCTATTTTATGACGATTCCGGAAGCGGTGAGCCTGGTTTTGCAGGCGGGTACTTATGCGAAAGGCGGGGAGATTTTTATTCTGGATATGGGAGATCCGGTTAAGATTGATACGCTGGCCCGCAATCTGATCCGTTTGTCCGGCCATAAGCCGGATGAAGATATTGAGGTTGTTTATACCGGTCTTCGTCCCGGTGAGAAGTTGTATGAGGAAAAGCTGATGGCGGAGGAGGGTATGGAGAAAACGCCGAATGATCTGATCCATGTTGGGAAGCCGATCACTTTGGACATTGAACGGTTCTTCGGTCAGCTGGAGGAGTTGACGAGATACGGGTATGAGGAGTATGCACAGATCCGCGCGCTGGTGGCGGAGATGGTGCCGACGTATCATTCCGCCGAAGAGGATATGGAGAGAAGGCTGGAGAAGTATCGCAGTATGCAGGCGCAGGCAGCGGCTGTGCATGAAATGGCGGTAACGAAGGTAGAATAAGGCTATAATAAGAAGGCAGATAAAGATGCAGAAATTGCTTTTTGTTTCTTTACCTTCATCTGACAGGAGGATTCTTGTCAGATGAAGGTATCTATTTCATTCTTGAACAAAAATTTTATGGTACTATTTGTGAGTCAATAAAGGAAATTTTATAAATACAAGAATTTTATTTTTTACAATTTGTATAGTATTGACAGGAGAGGAACTGTCTTTGTAAGTGTAACAGGGAGTGCGTGCAGATGAATGACTTTTTGACTGATCCAAGATTTAAAGGGATAGAACCATTTGAAACCAAAGTTTGGCTTTCTTCTCCTACTATGCACGGAGACGAGCAGAGGTGGGTGAATGAAGCGATTCAGGCGAACTGGGTTTCTACGGTTGGTTCTAATATTGATACCGTTGAAAAGTTGACGGCTGAAAAAATCGGGCGTCAATATGCGGTAGCGCTGTCCTCGGGCACGGCGGCCCTTCATCTTGCCATTAAACTGGCGGGTGAAAAACTATATGGTCAGCCGAAAGCGGGATATGGGGCTTTGGAGGGGCATAAGGTTTTCGCATCGGATATGACCTTTGGCGCAACGGATAACCCGATTGCCTACGAGGGCGGGGAAGCCGTTTTTATTGACACAGAGTATGATACCTGGAATATGGATCCGGCGGCGCTGGAGAAGGCTTTTGCTTTATATCCGGATGTGAGGCTTATTGTGACGGCGCATTTGTACGGAACTCCGGGGAAGATCGATGAGATACGCTCGATTGCGGATAAATACGGTGCCCTGATCATAGAGGATGCTGCAGAGTCTTTTGGGGCTGCTTATAAAGGGATCCAGACCGGGAATTTCGGAATGGGATCTGTCATTTCTTATAACGGGAATAAGATTGTGACGGGCAGCACCGGAGGAATGTACCTTACCGATGATTTGGCGGATGCGAACAAGGTTCGAAAGTGGAGCACACAGAGCCGCGAAAGCGCTCCCTGGTATCAGCATGAGGAGATCGGTTACAATTATCGGATGAGCAATATCGTAGCCGGTGTGGTCAGAGGGCAAATTCCGTATTTAGAGGAGCATGTGGCACAAAAAAAGGCGATCTATGAGCGCTATAAGAGCGGTCTGGCGGATCTTCCGGTCGAGATGAATCCGTTCGATGCCGAAAGAAGCGTTCCCAATTATTGGCTGAGCTGCATGATTATTCAGGAAGAGGCCATGTGTAAGCAAGTGCGGGGAGAACAGAACGCCTTGTATATTACGGAGCCTGGCAAGTCCTGCCCAACGGAGATACTGAAAGCGCTTTCGGCTTTTCGGGCGGAGGGACGGCCGATCTGGAAGCCGATGCATATGCAGCCGATCTATCGGATGAATCCGTTTGTGACAAGGGATGGAAACGGACGGGGGAGAAGCAATGCCTATATCGGCGGGGAGGATGTCTCAGATGCAGGGAGAGATATTTTCCGGCGTGGGTTATGTCTGCCGAGTGATAATAAGATGAGTATGGAACAGGTGGATCGGATCATTCGGGTGATCCGGGCATGTTTCGAATAGGTGGGAAATGAGACGGATCCGGTTATTCATAAAACGATGTATAGATATCATGATAAGCGGTTTGTGTATTATCATGATTTCGCCTGTCTGGCTTGTGATTTTTGTACTGATGAAGGTTACGATGCCGGGAGCCCTCTTTTTTAAACAGGAAAGGGTCGGAAAAAATTTTAAACCGTTTACGATTTTGAAGTTTCGAACGATGCGGACGGATGAGGACGCAGAAAAAAATTTTAAATTTGAGAAAGATATGGAACGGATCACGCCGTTGGGGAAGGTTCTCAGAAGGACCAAATTGGATGAAACCCCTCAGTTGATAAATATATTGAAGGGGGAGATGAGTATCGTTGGTCCAAGACCGACCGTTCCTCAGAGAACACAGGAATTCAGGGAAGGGCAGGAAATCCGGTTGCGTATGGCGCCGGGATTGACCGGAATTTCACAGGTGAGCGGGAATGTTCTGCTTTCCTGGGAAAGAAGAATTTATTATGATTGTAAATATGTAGAAGAATTTTGTTTATGGCTGGATTTGAAAATCATTATTAAAACAATAGGCGTTGTACTGGGAGGAGAAGAAAGATATATCAGCGAGTATGATTTGAAGCATCACAGAAATCCTTTCTACGATGCAACCCATGTTTCAGGAAGCAGGTGATTCAATGAGAAATATCCTGATTGGTTCCGTAGCGTCGAGCCGGTTGATTTTGCAGGAAATGATAAAACTGGCTTTTCCGGTGGATATGGTTTTTTCTTTGGACGAGAAGTATTCGGAAGGGGTATCCGGATACGAGCCCATACACAGGATCGCGGAACAGAACGGCATTCCTTATAGAAAATTTAAGAAGATAAACGACAGGGAGAATCTGGAATTTATAAAAGAAATGCAGCCGGATTATATTTTTGTCGTGGGATTGTCACAGATCGTTCCCAGGGAGATGATAGATTGCGCTTCAAAAGGTGTGGTAGGTTTCCATCCGACGCCGCTGCCGAAATTCAGAGGGCGGGCGGCCATTGTATGGCAGATTTTGTTGGGAGTGCGGGAGACGAAATGTACGCTGTTTTTGATTGATGAGGGTATGGACAGCGGCGATATTATCGGTCAGGAAGAGTATGTGATCGATGACGGGGATTATGCGGAGGATGTGAGAAAAAAACTGCATATCGCGATTTCAAAATTGTCCAGCCGGGTGTTGAAGCAGATAATGGCCGGTACGTTACATCCCGTGAAGCAAAAGGAAGACGAAGCAACCTATCTGTTGGTCCGGAGGCCGGAAGACGGCCATATCGACTGGAACCGGCCGGCGGATGAAATACATCGGCTGGTCCGGGCGGTGTCACGTCCGTATCCCGGGGCGTTTGGTTTGTATGACGGAGAGCATCCCGTTACGATCTGGCGTGCAGAAAAGCGGGCGAATACAAAGTATATCGGGATTCCGGGGCAGATAGCAAATATCGCGGAGACTTATTTTGACGTGCTTGCTGCGGACGGTCTTATACGGGTGACGGATTATGAAAATCGGGACGGAGTAAGATTGTTAGCGGGGCATAAATTGAAGTGACAAGGATAGAAGGATGAGAATATTAGTATTTGCTCCGCACAACGACGATGAGGTCCTTGGCGCGGGCGGGACGATAAAAAGACATGTGAGGTCCGGGGATACGGTAACGGTGTGTGAGATCACGAGCGGGCCGAGATATAAATTACTTCAGGAAGAGGCATCCCATGCCCATAAGATTTTGGGGGTTTCCGAATCGGTTTTTCTGAATTTTCCTGTTGGTAAGTTGAGAAATCTGGAACAGTCGGAGTTAAACGGGAAAATTGCGGATGTTGTGAGCGCGGTCGGTCCGGATGTCGTGTATGTTCCGTTTATCGGGGATATCCATATGGATCACAGGGAAACGGTTGAGAGCGCGATGGTCGCCCTTCGGCCGATGCACTGTAAAACGGCAAAGGAAATTTATATGTATGAAACTCTTTCTGAGACGGGATGGAATCTTGCGCAACCGGATCGGGCATTTATTCCGAATGTCTGGATCGATATTACGGATACGTTTGAGGATAAAATCCGGGCAATGAATTGCTACGAAAGCCAGATATGCGAATATCCGCATCCGAGATCCGCAGAATCTATCGAAGCTCTGGCCAAATACCGGGGAGCCGCGGTGGGAGTCAGATATGCGGAAAGCTTTGCGCTTATTCGGCTTGTGAAATAATAGAGGGGGAGACGATAATGCATTTTGAGAAAGAAGTCGGCGAATCTTTGACATATAAGTTTGCTCAGGCGGCGGGAGAGATGAAAGCTCAGGGCAGGGAAATTATTTCTCTCGGCCTGGGCGAACCGGATTTTAAGACTCCGGATTATGTGATAAAAGCTACCATGGAGGCGATGCGGGAAGGTTTTACCCATTACTCTGCTACGCAGGGATGGCCGGAACTCAGAGAGCGGGTCGCGGAGGACTGCAATCGTTCGTATTCTTCGGATTATACGGCGAATGATGTGATTGTTACACCCGGAATCAAGTCGGCCGTTTATTTTGCCCTGGCGGCGATTCTTGAACCGGAAGATGAGATCATTCTTGTCTCCCCTTACTATGTCAGTTATCCGGCGATGGTTAAACTTGCGGAACCCCGGGCAAAGATCGTGAATGTGGCTCTCAATGAGGACTTTACACTTGATCTGGAAAAACTGAAAGCCGCTTTTACCGGGAAAACAAAAGCCATTCTGATCAACACGCCGAATAATCCTACCGGCATGGTTCTTTCTGAAGAGGAGACGGAGCAGATCGTAAAACTTGCCATTGAGAATGATACTTATGTCATATCGGACGAGGTTTATGAAAAGCTTGTCTACGGCGGCCGGAAACATATCAGCTTTGGGCTTTTTAAGGGGATACGAGACAGGCTTGTCATCTGCAACGGTTACAGCAAGTCTCATGCGATGACCGGGTGGCGTCTGGGATATGCCGTCGGCAGCCGGGATGTGATCGCAAAGATGAATAAACTGCAGCAGCATATCAATACCAATACCTGCACCTTTATTCAGAAAGGGGCCTGCGCGATTTATCAGAATGAGCCTGTGCATATCGCGCCCTATGTAAAAGAATTGGAGCAGCGTATCGCTTATTTTGATAAAGAGATCGATAAATTGGATTACATGAATCTTGTAAAACCAAAGGCGGGGTTTTTCTGCTTCGCAAGTATTTCCGCTACCGGGGCGGATTCCAATTCTTTTTGCACGGATCTGCTGAGAAAAACGGGGATTGCCTCGACGCCCGGCATTGCGTTCGGGCCGGAATGGGACGCTTACGTGCGTTTTTCGCTCGCCGTGCCCATGGCGACTCTTGAGCGGGCGGTCGGGTTGTTGGGAAATTATCGGTATGAAAAATAAGGACAAATCAGAAATGACAAAGATTGTATTGACCAGAAGCATGGTTCCCGGGGACATTCAGTATATAAGAGACGGCCTGGACCGGGAAGCGGCGGGAAAATATTGTTTCGTTATCCCGTCGGAATTTACGGAGGAGGCGATCGTTCGGGAAGCATCCAACGCGGATATCCTTTTGGGACCGTATGTTACGAAACGTATTCTGGAGGCAGCGAAAGGGCTGCGGTTGATTCAGGTTCCCTGGACCGGTATGGATACCTTTGATTTTTCTGCCCTTCAGGGTGTGGACATTCCTGTTTGTAATTCTCACAGCAACGCCGATTCGGTAGCCGAGATCTGTGTCGCCCTGGTATTGGATCTTTTAAAGAAGATTTCATACCATGATCGCAAGATGAGAATCGGGAACTGGAACCGCGACCAGAATCCTCTGAGTCTCAAGTCGAAGATGTTAAGTCGGCAGACGGTTTGTATTCTTGGCTTCGGGAATATCGGTTCCCGTGCGGGCAAGCGGATCGCGGCTTTTGGCGCGAAAGTGATCGCTGTCAGCGATCGCGCGGCGGCAGGTGAGATTGCGACGGAAGTTTATCCTCACGGCAGGGTTTCGGAAGCGGTGGGAGAGGCGGATATAGTGATCTGTGCGCTTCCGCTTACGGATAAGACGCGGGGCATGATCAATCATACGTTGTTTGAGCGTATGAAGGACGGCGTTGTCCTGGTCAACGTGTCGCGGGCTGCGGTGATCGACGAGGATGATCTGTGGGACGCGCTTGAGGCCGGCAGGGTCGGGGCTTTTGGATCGGATGTGTGGTGGAATGCTCCGAAGCGCGGTGAGACGGCAAGTTACCCTTCGGCGAAACATGAATTTTGGAAACGGGATAACGTTCTGATGTCCCCTCACAGGGCGGGATTCGTGGAGGGGAGTTTACCGCATTTGGACGGCGCGATCGAGAATATGACAGCGTTGATAGAAGGCAGGCCTTTGGGCGGATTTGTGAATATTGGGAAGGGGTACTGAGGTTTATGAATTTTCTGATTCTTTCCGTGGGAACGAGAAATAAGATCGTCCAGTATTTCAAAAGGACTTTTGACGGGATCGGAACCGTGATCGCGACGGATGCCAGCGAACTTGGCCCTGCTATATATGACGCGGACCGGCATTATATTGTTCCGCCGATTACGGATTCGGGATATATCGATCGAATCCTTGCCATTTGCCGGGAAGAAAAGATCGATGGAGTCTTAAGCCTGATTGATCCGGAACTGAGCCTGCTGGCGGAGAATCAGGATGCATTCCGGGCGACCGGTACGACCGTGATCGGAAGTTCCCATGAATTGTGTGAGACCTCGCTGGACAAGTTTCGAATGTATCGGTGGCTTGTCGCGCACGGTTATCGCTGTGCCCGCTCCTGGACGGATCGGGAAGAATTTTATAAGGCGGCGAAGGCCGGCGAGGTTACCTATCCCGTTTTTGTGAAGCCGGTAAAAGGGTCGGCTTCTCTGGGTATTTTCAAAGCGCATGATGAGGAAATGACGGATCTTCTTTTTACTCGCGAAGACGGGATGATGATTCAGGAGTTTCTTAACGGGCAGGAGATCGGCGCGGATGTGTATATTGACATGATCTCCGGCGAGGTGGTGTCGATTTTTACCAAGAAAAAGATTAAGATGCGCGCCGGCGAGACGGATAAGGCGGTTTCCTTTAAAGATAACTCTCTTTTTGCGTTGATCGACCGTTTTGTAAAGGAAGCAGGTTATCGCGGGCAGATCGATATCGATATTTTTGACATTGGGGGAGAGTATTATATCTCCGAAGTGAATCCCAGGTTTGGCGGCGGATATCCGCACGCTTATGAGAGCGGAGTCGACCATATGGCGTTGATTCTGAACAACTTAAGAGGCCGGGCGAATCAAAGGCAGATCGGAAATTACCGCGAAGGGATATGTATGATGAAATATAATGAGGTGTGCATGAAGGAGGGGCTGCGATGGACTTAAAAAGGATCTGGTACAGCTTCCGGATGTTTACCTTTTCGTCCGGCGTGCGGAGAACGGCGTATCTGAAACGGAAAGGGGTATTTGGTTCGATCGGCGATCATGTGATGATCCAGCCGAGGAAGATTCCTTTGTATCCGGAATTGATCTATATCGGCAACAATGTTCGGATCGCGTCCAACGTGTCTTTTATTACGCATGATGTGATTCACAATATGTTGAATCATCTCCCGGAAGACAGGCGGGGAGGACATTGGTATGAAGAGAGAAAAGGGAAAATTACGATAGGGGATAATGTGTTTATCGGTGCCAATACCGTGATTTTGTATGATGTGGAGATCGGGAACAATGTTGTGATCGGCGCGGGGAGCGTCGTAACAAAAAGCATTCCGGATAACACGGTCTGCGCCGGCGTTCCCTGTAAACGGCTGGGGGATTTTGAGAGTTTGCTGGAAAAGCGAAAATAGATTGGTCAGGAGCTGAAACGCGGGGCTTTATGGAAAAAGAATTGCAGATAACGGGAAAACAATTTTATGACGCGTATGTTCTTATCGCCCCGGGAAGCGATTACGGGAGGGCAATGTGGAGCGACATTGCGTCGCTTGAAAACGGTATGGTTTTGGATCATGTGTTAAAGCCGACGAATCGAATATTGTCCGTCCTGCATCATATTCATTTTAGTTTTGTCATTAACCGCAGGCTTCAGCTTCCGTTTCAGAAGATCTGGAGACGGCTGTACGCCATAAACGGAGTGCCGTTTGATAAGGACAGGAGATATTGTGTGATTTACACGGACGTCAGCGCGGCGCGGACGGATCTTAACTATTTGGAAGAACTGAGCGGGAAAAAAAATATCACGTTGGTTCTTGTTATGGTAAACACCATGGCGAGAAGGGCTTCCCTGTTGAAAAAGAAGCTTCCGTGTTTTTCGAGAATATTTTCCTTTGATGAGCAGGATTCTCTCAAGTATGGTTTCGTTTACCATCCGACCAATTATTCCATGCCGGATATGGGAGATTTCAGGGAGGTCAAGTCGGATGCGTTTTACGTGGGAGTGTCGAAGGGACGGGCGGGTATGCTGGCGGATATTTACGCGACATTGACGAAAGGGGGCGCGAAAGCGGACTTTTGTGTTGTCGGAGTGAAGAGAAGTGAGAGGAGGCGGGAAGGAATCCGTTACAATGAGTGGATGCCTTATCCGAGCGTCCTGCAGCACATTCGGGAATCCAATTGTATTGTGGAAGTGATGGACGGCAGTCAGAGAGGGGTGACGCTTCGAACGATGGAGGCGATCTGTTATAATAAAAAGCTTTTGACAAACAATCCGTTGATGAAAAACTCAAAATATTATAAGACGGGAAATATTCAGGTGTTTACCGCGCCGGATGAGATAGACGTTGCGTTTGTAAAAGACAGGAGCCCGGTTGACTATGGATACGAGGGGGAGTTTTCCCCGATTCATTTGCTGGAACATATCAATCGGATGGAGGCGGGGAGTGAGTAAGATGAAGCTTATCGCATTTTATCTGCCGCAGTACCATACCATTCCGGAAAATGATGAGTGGTGGGGAAAAGGTTTTACCGAATGGACGAATGTAAAAAAGGCGAAGCCCGTGCGAAAAGGGCAGGTGCAGCCTAAGATTCCTCTGCATGAGAATTACTATTGTCTGCTGGACGACGAAGTGAAGAAATGGCAGGCGGAAAACGCGAAGAAAGCGGGGATATACGGTTTTTGCTATTACCATTATTGGTTTAACGGAAAAATGCTTTTGGAAAGACCGGCGGAGCAGATGCTTCAGAATAAAGAAATTCGTATGCCGTTTTGTTTTTCGTGGGCAAATGAACCCTGGTCGCGTTCCTGGAAAGGGGAAGCGAAAGATGTGATCATGGCGCAGAGTTACGGTACGCGGGAGGACTGGAAAAAGCATTTTGAGTATCTTCTGCCGTTTTTTCGGGATGAAAGGTATATCCGGGAGGATGGAAAACCCATGTTCCTGATATACAAGCCGGATATCATGCCGCAATGTTATGAAATGCTGGCCTATTGGAATGAGTTGGCGATGGCCGAAGGGTTTAAGGGCATGTATTTCGGATGTCAGTTTCCGACTTCGTTTCGGTATAAAGAGAATGAAAAAAAGTTTGATTTTACGGTTGAGTTTGAACCGCTTTATACGAGGACGGCGCGACAGGATTTTCGGAATATATCAACAGGGAAAGGGCGGTTACAGCTGCTGTTAAGACATCCGATGCGGTTTATGAATCTTTGCCTTAAGAAATTCTGCAATAAATGCCTGAACAGGCCGATCGTTTTTGATTATAGGAAGACTTGTGAAATTATGACGAAGAGAGAGCCTTATTTTGCCAACGCGGTGCCCGGGATGTTTACTTCATGGGATAAAACGCCGCGGAACGGAAGCAGGGCCACAATTTATGCCGGAAGCACGCCAAAATTGTTTGAGAAATATTTAAAGGAACAGATTAGGAGAGCCGGATCGGTATATAAAACGGATTATTTATTTCTAACCGCATGGAATGAATGGGGCGAGGGCGCCTATCTGGAGCCGGATTGCGAGAACGGATACGGGTATCTGGAGGCGGTCCGGAATGCGCTGGCGGATATCGGGGAGCCGGTTGAAAGTATGGGTGAGAAGGGAATAAGATGAATCGTAATTCGGTGCTCAGACTGTACGGAAAATATAAAAAACTTTCCGGTATGTATATGGGAAAAGGCAGGCTTAACGAAGCTTTTGGCTGTTTATATTATGCCTGCTATTTGATGTACGCTTATCAGATCCGGATATGTGATGACGAGATCGAGGCATTGCTGGGGAGTTTGGGTGAAAAGGCGCTCGGATGCGGGAAGATCCGTCGAGAATCAGGAAATAAAGGTGTCATGTTTTATGACTCCCTGGCCAGGGATCGGATTGCGCTGTCGAGACAGTATCTGGAAGCGCTGATTCAAATCGGAGAGCCCTTTACTTATGTGATCTGCGCCGAAAAGAGCGATGCGCAGGAATTGATCTCGCTGGTCCGTGGGAGTGTTGCGGGAACACTGGAAGTGATTCCGGGTTTCCTTTCCTACGTGGAACAGATGAGAACGCTGAGAACGCTTTTTGAAAAATATGTGCCTGAGAGAGTGCTTCTGCATATGGCGAACGGGGATGTGACGGGTGCGGCTTTCTGGCAGATGACAGCCGGGACGGAAAGATTTTATATCAATCACGGAGACGAACAGTTCTGGGTGGGGAAAAACGCATTGGATTATTTGTTATGCTATCGCGGATCCGGTGCAAGAATTGCGATCGACGACAGGGGGATCGCAGAGAGCCGCGTGCTTATGCAGCCCTATTATCCCGCGGTTTTCGACGAATGTTTTCAGGGATTGGATTTTGATCTGCCAAAAGACGGCGTGTTGCTGTTTTCGGGAGGGAGATACGTTAAGGTTTATAATGAGAACAACGAATTTGCCAAAATGACGGTTGACATTTTGCAAAGGAATCCGAACGCCTATTTTTTGTTTGCAGGTTCGGGCGATTCGCGGGGGTTCGAAGAGCAATTACGGCAGGGCGGGGTTTTGGACAGATGCAAGATGATTCCTTATCGGAAAGATTTGATGGGGCTTATGCGCCGGATTGATGTTTATCTGAGCACATATCCGGTTAACGGCGGGCTGATGGCTCAGTTTGCCGCGTTGGCGCGAAAGCCCGTGGTGGAACGCGCGTCTGAGGAGAGCGGGAGAATTGAGGAGCTGTTCCCGAAGCTGAGCGGAGAGACAAAGATCTGTTACGAAACGCCGGAGCAGTATCATGCCACCGTTGATCGCCTGATAGGCGACGAAGAAATGCGGGCAAAACTGGGTGAAACATTGCATGATGGATTGATTACGGAAAATGAATTTGACCGGAATCTGGAACGGATTTTGAAAGATCAAAAGAGTGCCTTTCCTGTCTCGGGGGAGACGTTGAACATAGGCAGGATTTCGGAAAGGTTGATTCAGATAGATAACAGATATATGCATCGGTTTTGGGCCCTGCAGCTTAACAAATATATTCTTCGATCTGCGCCCCTGCGATTTGTATATGCAGGCTTGATGTTTGTCCGGTATCAGGGGTGGCGTGCTCTTGTGCTCGGAGTAAAAAAGAAAGTAAAGGTAAAAGGGGAAGCGTTTTGATGGGAATGATGAGTAACAGAAAGTACACCGGGTATGAGGCAGGAGAAGGACTGGTTTCCGTGCTGTTTATCCTTTATGCGTTTTTACGATGCTGGCCGTATTTTTTGTGGGAGAACTATCAAAACGGAGTATTCAGTACGATCGGCGGTGTTTCCACCAGTATTGTTTTTGCGCTTCTGGCCATTACCGGCGGTATTGCTTATATTCTGGTTACCCGGGCAACGGTGATTCCCAAATCAAAGTTTTTATTGTCTGCGGCGGTGGTTATCTGTATGTTTTTATATTATCTGGTGACGGATCGCCACGGACGGTCGCTTTTTAATATCAGTTGGCTTCATTATCTGGCGCTGGCGGTATTTTTGCTGATGCCGGATCGGGTGATTGTCAGAACTTTGAACAATTTTACGAAACTGTATGTGATCACGCTGATACCGGCCTTGATCTGGTATTTTTTGACGAATTTGCTTGGTATGCAGATTCCTTATACCCCTTTGGAATCCACGCATTCGGGAAAGGTTGCGCTCGGAATGAGTTATAAACACTATCCGGGCGGTTGCCAGATTGTGAGCAGATGGGACCCAACGATGAATTATCGTTTTAACGGGATCTATGATGAACCGGGCGTGATCGGAACGATGTCGGGATTGCTTCTGGCAACGCGGCAGTTCCGTTTTCGGGATGATCAAAAGCGCTTCAGTTATATAAGCCTTATCTTGCTGATGACAGGCGTCGTTTCTTTTTCGCTGGCATTTTACGTGTTTGTGATTCTGTTTTATATCAGCAAGAATTTAACATCCGGCAAATTTAAAGGCGCCGTTGCCTTGACCGCGCTTCTCGTAGCCTATATTGTTTTTATCAATATGCCGATCGAGAATCAGATGTTTAAATTGATACAGCAGCGTATTACCATCACAGCCGCGGGTTTGGCCGGGGAGAATCGGACGACCGATGTTTTTGATGAGGTTTACGATCAATTTCAGCATGGCGAAGACTTATCAGTTTTATTGTTTGGAAATGGAATTGGCGCGGCAGATGGGCGCGCTTTCGGTGCCATGACGTATAAAATGATTATCTATGATTATGGATATATTGGATTTGCTTTGTTTGTCTTTTGGATTTTGTGTTATGCCATGTATGCGTATCGGAGAAGCCGTTCTTCCGCCGGTATGATAGGTACATTGACGATTTTGGTTTTTGCAAACATATATCAGAGGGCGGGGCTTTTTTACTTTCATTATATGATGATTTTTGTCGGAGGGCTTCAGTTGTTTGTCGACCAGGCGGGACGTAAAGACCGGCAAGATGCGGTTTGGACACGGGCGGTGTGTAAACGCCGCAGGAAGCGTGGCGTATTATGCAGAAACTGAAACTGTTTGTGGAAAATTTTTTCGTATACGGGCTTGGCGGGATCATCAGTCGGCTTATACCGCTGATTCTGGTACCCGTTATTATCCGGCTGTTTCCGGATCCGGCTTATTACGGGCTTACGGATCTGTCGGCCACGGTAATTCAGTTTGGCAGCGCTCTGGCGCTTATGGGAATGAGCGACGCCATGTATCGCATGTTTTTTGAGAGAGAAGATGAGGCGTATAAAAGGAGCGTATGTTCGACCGCGTTGTTGTTTACGTTGTTTACGTCGCTGTTTGTATTTCTCGTGATGCTTCTGTTTAAAGAACCGATCGCGGCCTTCTTTTTCGGGGACCGCGCTTACGCGTATCTGGTTTGTATCACGGCGGTTGCGACGCTTGTGGGGGCGACCAACAATATTGTCTCCGCGCCGACGCGGATGCAAAATAAAAAGAAAGTATATCTGACGGCAAATATTCTTTCTCCGGTATTGGCGTACTCCCTGGCGATTCCCTTGATTCAACGGGGCTATTATGTGATCGCGCTGCCGTTGTCCATGTTAGCCGCGAATTTGACGATAGAGGTTATTTTTTATGCGTTTAATTGTCGCTGGTTTTGCATACGGAAATTTGATTTTAAGCTGCTCAGGGAAATGCTGGCGATTGCGATCCCGTTGATGCCGAATCTGCTTATCTACTGGGTATTTAATTCCAGCGACCGGGTCATGATCGCGAATCTGGCAGGGACCGGCGCTTCCGGCGTTTATGCGGTAGGGGCGAAGCTGGGGCATGTCAGTCAATTAATTTATACGGCGTTTGCGGGAGGATGGCAGTTTTTTGCCTTTTCCACGATGCGGGAAAAGGATCAGGTCGCGTCAAATTCCTGGATTTTCGAATACCTTGGCATTCTTTCCTTTATTGCGGGCGCGTTTATGTGCGCGTTGAGCGGGAGTATTTTTCGCGTGTTGTTTACGCCGGATTACAGAGAGGGGTATCTTGTGGCACCCTATTTATTTCTGGCTCCGTTATTACAGATGTTGTTCCAGGTGATTGGGAATCAGTTCCTTATTATTCGGAAAACGTGGCCGGTCATGGTAATTTTGTTGAGCGGTGCGGCGCTCAATGTCGTGCTGAATTTGTGGTTCATACCGCGGATCGGAATCGAAGGCGCTGCGATTGCGACGCTGACGGGATATATGGTTTCCAATGTGATCGCGGTGGTTGTCTTAAGAAAAATGAGACTGCTGGATCTTTCACTGCGTTTTTGTGCCTGTGCGGGAGTGATGCTGGTTTATTTCGTCGCTTGGCGTTTCATTTTTTCACAGAGCGTTGAGATTGGAATTGTTGCCGCGTGGAATATGATGCTGGTATGCGTTTGGTTTTACAGACAGGATTTGCGGCAGTTGATTTGCGTGCTTTCACGGGCGGGAAAGCACGGATGACAGGGGTATTGTGTTGAGGAAGGAGCAGATACGTGAATTATTCGATAATCCATATAAAAACAATTGAGGCCGAGCAGTGCGGCCGAATCTCATTTTTTGAGGGAATCCATGATTTACCTTTTGAGATCAGGAGGATCTATTATATTTCCGGTGTTCCGGAGGGGAAAATGCGCGGATTTCATGCGCATAAAACGTTGCGGCAGTTATTGTTCTGTCCCTACGGTGAGATCGAGATTATTCTTGACAATGGCGAGGAGAGGGAGCATATTGTGTTAAACAGGCCGGATCAGGGGATTTTGTTGAAAAGCGGGCTTTGGCGTGAGATGCTCTGGAAAAAAAGCGATTCCGTGCTCTGCGTCGCGGCCTCTGATTTTTATGATCCGGAGGATTATATCAGGGATTACGATGCGTTTCTTGAATTTCGAAAGTCCGGGGAAATGTATACATAGGGAAAAGGAGTATGTCAATATGGAGATTTACGATCGGCTTGACCGGCAATATCAGATGTTTGCAAAGGAGTATAAGGAGGCTGCCGTCCGCGTTTTGGATTCGGGCTGGTATGTCCTGGGAAAGGAACTGGAAAGTTTTGAGCGCGAGTATGCCGGGTATATGGATTCCAGACACTGTGTAGGTCTGAACAACGGATTGGATTCGCTGACGCTGTCGTTGCGGGCGATGGGGATCGGCAAGGGCGATGAAGTGATTGTTCCGGCCAATACGTTTATTGCGACGGTGATAGGGATTGTGGAAAACGGGGCGACGCCTGTGTTTGTGGAGCCGGATGCCTATTACAATCTGGACGCTGACCGGATCGAGGAGCGTATTACACAAAAAACCAGAGCCATTATCGTGGTTCATCTTTACGGGCAGGCTGCAAATATGCAGAAGATCCGCGATATTGCGGACCGGCGACAACTCCGTCTGCTTGAGGATTGCGCCCAGGCGCATACGGCTTCGTTTGACGGCAGAACGGTCGGCACATGGGGTGACGTGGGCTGTTTTAGTTTTTATCCGACCAAGAATCTGGGGGCCTTTGGCGACAGCGGCGCGATCATCACGGACAGCGATGAAATTGCGGACAGGATGCGGATGATCCGCAATTACGGATGCAGCCAGAAGTATCACAATGAAGTGAGGGGTGTAAATTCGCGTCTTGATGAAATGCAGGCCGCGCTGCTTCGGGTGAAACTCGGCCATTTGAAAGAGTTGATAAAGGCGCGCAGAGCCGTCGCCGGGCGTTATCTTGAGGAGATTCATAATCCTGCGGTTCTTCTTCCGGGAGTGAGGGAAGGGGCGACTCACGTATGGCATTTGTTTGTGGTGCGCTGTCAGAAGAGGGATCGGTTTCAGGCGTATTTGCAGGAAAAAGGTATCCGGACACAGATCCATTATCCGATTCCGCCTCATCTTCAGAAATGTTACGCGGATCTGGGGCACCGTGAAGGAGAGTTTCCTATTACGGAGCAATATGCAAAAGAGGTTCTCAGCTTGCCGCTCTACAATGGTATGACGGATGAGGAGATACAATACGTGATCGATACGGTAAATGCGTTCCGGTGACGGAGAAAGACAGGGTCGTGCGGGAAAGGAAGCGGAAGATATGAGTGATTTTTTTATTAGCTGCAGAAAAGATTGGGATGCCGGGAGAATAAAGGAGGTCGATGAACTGATTTTAAAGAGTTCATCAAACGGTGAATTTATCAATTCCGTACGATTTCTGGATTATCATCCGGTAGAGAGATTTAAGGATGATTCCATTGCGGTCGTAGACAACGGTTCTAAGCGTGTTCTGGCTGTGATGATGGGGGCAAAGACGGAAGACGGGCGCGGATTTGTTTCGCATCCGGGTACGACGTTTGCCGGCCCGATTCTTGACAGAAAATATAGTGCGGGTAAGGTGGAATCCCTGCTGGAGTGGATGTTAAATTATTATGAGGCGAAGTATGAAGAGATTCGGATAAAGGTTTGTCCTTCGTATTATAGTTTCCAGCCTATGGGTATTGTGGATTTTTTTCTGTGGAAACGGGGCTATCAATGTGAAGCGGGCGCGCTGGCCAATGTGATCAATATATCGGGCATCCGGGATGAGGATGATATATTCGGGCTTTTTAATACGAAGAGGCGAAATGAGGTGCGGAAGGCTTTGAAGGAAGATTTGTTCTTTTTTTCATGCGGCGATGAGATTCGGGAGAGCGTCTGGGAAAATATGAATAAAAATCTGGAGCAGCGTTTTTCCGCAAAGACAACACACAGTTATCATGAAATCCTTGATTTAAAGAATCGTTTTCCGGATGAGATTTGTCCCTGCTATGCGGATACCCGGGAGGGCGGATACGGCGCTTTTGGATTGATTTTCCGGTTTAAAAACGTTTTCCATACCCAATACCTTGACTTGAATTATGATTATGCGCCTCATTATCCCAATTTGTTGTTGATTTATCATCTGATCCGGACAGCCAGAGAGTGTAATTATGATTTCTTCAGCTTTGGCGCGAGCACCGACGGTCCTGAGCGGAATATCAATTTTGGATTATATAATTACAAGGCGGGATACGGAGGCGGGGGTATGATTTTACCTGTTTTTACAAAAAAGATGAAGCGATAGGCGTAGGGCATGTATACTCGGAAAGGGAAGGCTGGTGGCGGGAAGTGGACAGAGCTTTATTTTTAAAGTGGCTGGATGAGCGATTGTATCAGTTTTTGTCCGGAAGCGTCGATATTATGCCGATGAGACTGGTCAAGCTGATAGCCTGGTTTTACACGGACGCAAGGGTGAGGAAATTGTATTTAAAACGTCTGGGTGTAAACATCGGGGAGAATACGTATACGAATTTAGGGTTTCGAATCGTTTCGGATGATTATGAGGAGCGGGCGTTTATAGGAAAGAATGTTTCGATCGCGCCCAATGTAACGCTTATTGTGTGCTCTTCCGCGAACAATGGGGATGAGATCAACCGGATTGCGTATGTCCGAGATAAGCTGACCGTACAGTCACGGATCGTGATCGAGGATGAGGTGTGGATCGGGGCGAATGTGACGATTCTGCCGGGGGTATGTGTGGGCAGGTGCGCGGTGGTAGGCGCGGGCAGCCTTGTGGTAAAGGATGTGGAACCGTATACCATTGTCGCGGGGACGCCGGCGAAACCGATTCGAAAGCTGGACGGTCTTTAAAAGGATTATTGCCATTTTGTATTTCAGGAGGTATAATAAAAAACAGGTTACAGCAATAGACTGCGTTTTGGCGTTATATTGTAGCCAAAAGTTCACAAAATGAGATAAAAGGACTGTTCATGAACAAACAAGAGAAAGATATTTTAAAAATATTGTGGGAGGAACCGTTTATCAATCAGCGCATTTTGGCGGAGGCTTCCGGGTATTCGCTCGGGATGGTCAACCGCTCGGTCAGGAATTTGGCGGAAAGCGGGTATCTGAATGAGGATATGGGGCTTACGGAGCTGGCGAAACGGGAATGTCAGAAAAATATGCCGAGGAATGCGGTGATTCTTGCGGCCGGGTTCGGTACCAGAATGCTGCCGGTCAATCCCGGGACCCCGAAAGGGCTGCTGGAAGTGAACGGGGAGCCGTTGGTGGAGCGGTTGATCCGGCAACTGCACGAAGTCGATATTACGGAGATTTCTCTTGTGGTGGGTTTTATGAAAGAGAAATTTGAATATCTGATCGATGAATACGGGGTGGAGCTGGTGGTGAATGTGGATTACGCGGCGAAAAATAATCTGTATTCGTTGAGGCTGGCGGCGGAACAACTTTCCAATACCTATATCGTTCCCTGTGATATCTGGTGTAACAGGAATCCGTTTAACCGGCATGAGATGTATTCCTGGTACATGGTCAGTGATATTGTGGAGGATGAGAGCGACGTGCGGGTCAATCGCAAGGGGGAACTTGTGAAGGTTTCGAAAGCTTCGGCCGGAAACGCTATGATTGGGATCGCTTATTTGTTGGAGGAGGACGCCCGTATTGTGCGGGAGCGGATCGAACGCTTATGCGGGGATTCTGAGAATGACGACGCGTTCTGGGAGAGCGCGCTTTATGAAGACGGGCGTATGATCGTTCCCGCGCGGGTGGTACACGCATCTCATGTGGTGGAGATTGATACATACGAACAGCTTCGTGAACTGGACGGGGAATCGAATCATCTGAAATCGGATGCCTTGGATGTGATCGCGGAGATTTTTGATAGCAAACCGGATGAAATCGAGGATATCCGGGTGTTGAAAAAGGGAATGACAAACCGCTCTTTTTTGTTTTCATGCTGCGGGGGAAAATACATTATGCGGATCCCCGGGGAGGGTACGGATCGTCTGATTGACCGCGGACGGGAGGCGGACGTGTACCGGGCCATAGCCGGAAAAGGATTGTGCGACAACGTCGTATATATCAATCCGAAAAATGGTTTTAAGATTACGAAATTTTTGGAGGGTGTCCGGGGGGCGGATCCGGACGATGTATCGGATCTGAGACGCTGTATGAAAAAACTGCGGGATTTTCATGAGATGGAACTTGCGGTAGATCATGAATTTGATATTTTCGGGCAAATTGAATTTTACGAGAGTCTGTGGGAAGGTCAGTCGTCGGTGTACCGAGATTACAGAACGACCAAAAAGAATGTACTGTCTTTGCGCGCCTATATCGAGGCGCACAGAACCGCGCCGACGTTGACGCATATTGACGCGGTTCCGGATAATTTCCTGTTTTATCGGGACGGCGATGAGGAATGCCTTCAACTGACGGACTGGGAATATGCGGGTATGCAGGACCCCCATGTGGATATCGCGATGTTTTGTATTTACAGTATGTATGAGAAAGATCAAGTGGATCGCCTGATCGACATTTATTTTGAAGGAAACTGTCCGGACGCGGTCCGCAAAAAGATTTACTGTTATGTGGCGGCGTGCGGTCTTCTCTGGAGTAACTGGTGTGAATATAAACGGAAGCTGGGAGTGGAGTTCGGCGAATACGCGTTAAAGCAATATCGTTTTGCGAAAGAGTATTATAAATATGCGAAAGAGATAGGAGGAAAATGAAAATGGCGGAGTTGGTGAGGGAAATCGTGGCGGAAGATCTTCCGATAGTAAGAGCTCTTCTTGAAAAAGTTTTTGCGGACGGGATGTATGAGGATATCGTCCGCCTTGGAGGGATGACAAATCGTTCTTACAAAGTCACAAGAGCGGACGGAAAAGAATATCTGGTCCGCATTCCCGGCGAAGGGACGGAGAAAATAATCGACCGGAGGGAAGAGAGGAAAAGTACCGAGCTGGGGTGCCGGTTGGGGATTGATTCGGAGCTGCTTTATTTTGGCGACGACGGAATGAAAGTCATGCGTTTTATCGAGAATCCTCTTCCGATGAGCGAGGAAGTCATGCGGAGGAAGGAAAATATTGCTCAGGCGGCCGCCGTTTTCCGCAGGCTGCATACCTGCGGGGAAGATACCGGGGTACGATTCGAAGTGTTCGAGATGGCGGAAATGTATGAGAAAATTATTCAGGAAAACGGGGTGGCGCTATATGACGATTATGAGGAGATCCGACAGGCAATCATGGAGATTAAGACGGCGGCGGATGCTTTCGGTCCGGCGTCTAAAGTTCCCTGCCACAACGATTCTTTGATAGGAAACTGGGTGCTTGATGCCAAAGGACGTCTGTATTTGATCGACTGGGAGTACGCCGGAATGAACGAGCCTATGTGGGATTTGTCCTGTTTGTCGATTGAGATCGGTTATACCGAAGAAAATGAAGAGGAGTTGTTGGAGGCATATTATGGGCGTGAAGGGAAGCCGGATGAAAAGAAGCGATTTTTTGCCTCCAAATTGTATGTGGATTATCTGTGGACGTTATGGGGTTTGACGAGGGTTCCCTTTGACGGTATTTTTATGCAGGAGTACGCGGACGCGCGTTACATGCGTCTGAAGAGGAATCTCGGGGCGTATCGCGGATTATAATAGGGAGGTATTTGTATGTTTGCCGGTATTTTGGCGGGTATTACCTGGGCGCTGGAGACTTTGATTCTCGGCGTGGCTCTGGCGATGCCCCCCTTTGTTTCTACGGAACAGGCGGTTTTTTTGGCGCCTTTTGTCAGTACGTTTGTTCATGATTTCTTTTCGGCGGTGTGGGCCTGTCTATACAACGGTGTGCGCGGCAATTTGAAACAGGTGGGAAAGGCGCTCGGGACGAGAAGCGGCAAGTTTGTGATCCTTGCGGCGGTGATCGGCGGTCCGGTAGGCATGACGGGGTATGTCCTGTCCATCAATCACATGGGCGCTTCCGTCGGAGCGGTTGCGAGCGCGGCGTTTCCGGCGATCGGGGCGGTGCTGGCGTATTTCTTTTTAAAGGAAAAGATGCGGTGGTATCGCTGGATTCTTCTTATTGTTACGCTTCTGGGTGTGTATGGACTGAGTTATTCACCGGAGATTCACATTACGAATTTCTGGCTCGGATTTGTAGGGACGCTGATGTGTGCCTTTGGATGGGGGATCGAGGCGGTTATTCTGGCAAAGAGCATGCAGGATCCGGAGGTTACGGATGAGATCGCTTTGCAGATCCGGCAGACAACTTCCGCGGTTTTATACGGGCTCGTACTTCTTCCTGTGCTGGGGGGATGGAAGTTTACGGTGTCCTTGCTGACGGGCGGAACCGGTTGGTTGATTCCGGTGATCGCGGCGGCGGCTTTTTTTGCCACGGTATCTTATTTGTTCTATTATAAAGCGATTTCGCGGATCGGCGCTTCCAAGGCGATGGCGTTGAACGTTTCGTATGCGGCCTGGGCGATCGTGTTTACGGTGGTTCTCTTTCGGGATACCGGCGTCCTGAATCCGGTTACGATTCTGTGCGCGCTTACGGTGTTGGTGTGCGGAATTTTGACCGCGGCGGATTACCGGGATTTTTTGAAAAAAGGGTAATCTTACGGTATCGGGGGACCTGCCTCTTGAAAAGACGGAAAAATTCGGTATAATAGGCGTATAACCTGCAGGGCGGATGAGGAAAAGCCTCTTTTTGAAAGAGCCGGAGACAAAAGATGATGAACAAAGAACAGAAGGCGGCCTGCGGCCGCTTAAAAGAAACGATCGCGACGGGGGCTTTGGAAATGGAGGACAGGCTTTGGGAAACGCTTCGGGTTTTTCAGAATCAACCGTTTCGGACAGCGAAGGGTCTTGAATTTTCTTATGAGATTCGAGGCGGAGAGATGTTTTTTTCAAGAAAAGTGAAGTCGATCACCAGGGCGACGGTAATGGTGGCTTTTCGCAGGGCGCTGGAAGTACAGGAAGCGGAGGGACGGGTCGCCGGGCCGAAGAAGCTCGGGACGTTCGGGGCAAGTTATCTGTATCCGGTGCTGATCCGGCTGGGCGTGATCGCTTCGGATTGACGGATGTGTGAGATTCGGCGGCCTGGTTTCGGGACGGAACGGCGCGGACAGCCGAATGAGCAGGGGCTTGCGGCGATGAGAGGGAGTGAGGCGATTATGCGAAGAAGACAGGAGGTCGTTGCCTACTGTATGTCATTTCCGGATGTTTATGAAGACTATCCGTTTCATGATCCGAACTGGTGTGTGATGCGTCATCGGGGATCGACTAAGGGATTTGCCCTGATCTATCAGAAAGACGGGAATATCTGGGTCAATGTTAAATGCGATCCGCAATGGCGGGATTTCTGGCGGGAAGCTTACGTGTCGGTGATTCCGGGTTATCATATGAACAAGACCCACTGGAATTCGATTATTCTGGATGGGACGATTCCGACGAAGGATATCCGGCGTATGATTGTGGAAAGTTATGAACTGACCAGAGGGGGTTCTTCGGGAAGATGCGTTGGATTGAAGGGCGGGTAAAAAAGAGCAGATGGAAGCGTTACGAAAAGAAATAAGTCATACGGTCGATGATATCTATGCGCTGCCGGAAGGGGAGAGGGCGGAACGGATCGAAGGGGAGATCTATTATATGGCCCCATCCGGTACGGCCCATCAGAGAATTCTCAACTTTATCGGTACGGAGATCAATCTGTATATTCGCAAAAGCCGCGGTGATTGTGAGGTTTTTCCGGCTCCTTTTGCCGTATTTTTGAATGAGAATAATAAAAATTATGTGGAGCCGGATATCAGTGTGATCTGTGACCGGGATAAAATTACGGATAGGGGATGCGAGGGAGCGCCGGATTGGGTGACAGAGATCGTTTCACCGGGAAGCCGGCAGATAGATTATTTTAAGAAACTGTTTTTATACCGGATGGCAGGCGTCCGGGAGTATTGGGTTGTGGATCCGGATAAGGGATTTACGACGGTATACAATTTTGAACAGGATACCATGAGGGAATACCGTTTTGGAGAAGACGTGCCGGCCGGGATTTATGGAGATCTTTCGATTCGAATCGATCTTTAAAGAAACAGAGGTAAAAGTTTGTGGGAGAATAAAAACGGACAGAAAACGCATCGGCGGGAAACCGGCCGATGCGTTTGGATTTGGAGACCGTTTCAGCCGCCGGGCAGGGAGGATCGCGATTTTGCCGGGAATCTGTCGGCTTCCGGTTTTACATTTCGTGAGCGGGCTCAGGAGCCGCCGTGGAGTTTCGAACGATCAGTTTGCAATCCAGTATGACTTTTTGCTGCGGGAGTTTCTGATTCTGGATTCGTTTCAGGATCATCCGGGCGGCCTGAATCCCGATCTGCTCATAGGGCTGCTGCATGGTTGTGAGGGAGATTCCGTTTAAACTGGCGATCGAGATGTCGTCGAAACCGACGATACTCAGATCTTCCGGGATCTTTTTGTCGGCGTTTCGGTAGGCTTGTATAAGGCCCAGCGCCATCATATCGGAGGTACAGAAAACGGCGGTGGGGCCGTTTTTTTTCATGGACAGAAGTTGTTCGCCCACGTGGTAACCGCCGTCCATGGTCAGATCCCCCACACAATCGAAAGATTCCGGCAGGGTAAGCTGGTAGGAGGAGAGCGCGTGAAGAAAACCGGAGCGGCGGTCTTTGTGGGTATAGGCTTCCGGATCGGCCGCCAGAATGGCGATTTTCTGGTGTCCGAGTTCAATGAGATGCCTGGTCGCCACGTAAGCCGCCTGAAAATTGTCTACCGTCAGAATATCGCCGGAAAATTGATCGATATAGCGGTTTAAAAGAAGGACCGGGCATCCCAGAGAGTCCGCATGCTCCTGCAGATAGGCCTGCATGATCGGTGAAATGATAATGACGCCGGCGAAATTATACTGAAAGGTCATTTCCAGGCAGGCGCGTTCTTTTTCGGTGTCGTTGTTGCTGCAGTAGAGAAACATGTGGTAGCCGAGTTTAAACAGCTCCCGTTCAATAAACCAGATGACTTCGGAATAGAACGGGTTGCGGAAGTTGGGAACGATAACGGCGATGATCTGCATGCCGCCTTTTACCAGCCCCCGAGCGATCGAATTGGGACGATATTGATATTTCTGAATGACATCCAGTACCCGCTGCCTGGTTTTTTCATTTACATTCGGGTTGTCTGTGAGGACGCGGGATACGGTAGATTTGGATGTGCCGGCCAGGCGCGCGATATCGTTGATAGTCATAATATACTCCTCGGGAACGGTTCTAATCATTATTTTCTTTAATCATATATAAAAATGAAAAGAGTGTCAATAGCATTCCGATTTTTTTTGTAAGCGAACAAGCATAGGAAAATGAGATGTTTAAATTGCACAAATAAATCCATTAAAATTTGACAGTTTTAATCAAAATGAAAAAATCACTTGACATTCGTTTTATGGGCGGCTATACTCAGAATATGAAAACGTTCCCAAAATAGAAAAGAAAGCGGCTCCCCTTTATTTTTATGGGAAGAGAAAGGAAAGAAGGATTTTATCTGACTTTCCCGGAGATTCCCGACTGTGGGAGGTTTCTTTTAAGTCGGAATTGGGAACGATTTCATACGATGCCGGCAGAGACGGGAAAAGAAAATGCCGGCCGCGGCAAAGTGGATCCGGTTTTGTCTTGATAGCCTGCAAATAAAAAGTCAATAGTAAATTGATGATTTTAGGCAAAAAGTTTTACGCGAGATTTTGAATATTGAAATAAGACCACCGATATTCGCTGGTCTAAAATAAGGGTAAGTATAGCTGGTTATTCTGAAAGAGT
>JAAWBX010000025.1 GCA_022792885.1 Lachnospiraceae bacterium | reverse complement strand
GGAACAACAGGAGGATATGCTCCGCCAATAAGGGGCTCCCTCCTATGGTCAAACGACAGAGATACTATGAATCTCTGGATGCTGCCGCTTAGGCATTGATATCCTTGTAAAAAAAGTGTCAACCAATATTGACAATATCATTTGTAAATGATGGAAGTAAAGATAAAACATGGGAAATTATTTGCGATTTGGCAGGACAAGATAAACATTATATTGGGATTGCACAAAGCAGGAATCGTGGACATCAAAATGCGGTGCTCGGTGGACTGATGGAAGCAAAAGACCGCTGCGATATAACGATAAGTATTGATTGCGACGGGCAAGATGATATCAATGCAATGGACGCAATGATAGATGCTTATTTGGAGGGCTGTGAGATTGTATATGGAGTGAGGAGCCGGCGGGATACCGATACGTGGTTTAAACGAGTTACTGCGGAAAGCTTTTATAAGTTATTGCATGTTATGGGAGTTGAGACGGTATTTAATCATGCGGATTATCGGCTGATGAGTAGCCGCGTCCTGCAGGAATTTGCAAATTTTAAAGAAGTTAATATTTTTTTGCGCGGAATGGTTCCGTTAGTCGGGTTTAAAAGTACATCGGTATATTATGAAAGAAACGAAAGAATAGCGGGAGAAAGTCATTATCCGTTAAAAAAGATGCTGGCTTTGGCTTTTGACGGGATTACCAGTTTATCTGTGAGACCGATTCAGATGATTACAACACTGGGATTTGCAATTGCATTTTTAAGTTTTGTGGGTATTTTGTGGGCAATTATAAGCGCGTTTCAAGGGCATACGGTGGCAGGGTGGGCTTCTACTACGTGCCTGGTATGTTTTATGGGAGGAATACAATTAGTCAGTATTGGTGTGATAGGGGAGTATGTGGGAAAAATTTATTTTGAAGTGAAACAAAGGCCAAGATATATTATTAGTGAAAGAACAGAAAATATTATAAAACATGTGGATAATGAGAGGAAAATAAAATGAAAAGAAACATGTGTAATATTATTTTTCTTGTTACACTGGTGTTTTGTGTGTTATATCCGGTTAAGAATTTATTGGGTGAAGGCGGTTTCTTATATTGGAGTGTGCGTGGGAATTATAAAATCTGGTTGGAGTTAGCAGTCTGGTTCGGGTTGGCGATTTTTGGATTAAAAAAACGAAAAGGCTATTGGATTTTGGGGCTTCTCATTACATTCTCTTATTTGCATGAAATGATATTACCTATGTTGGGAGCCTTTTTATATTTGATTTTATCGACGCTGGTAGGAAAATTATTAACGCGTTTTCTTTTCAGGGGAGAAGCGGAGTTTATTGTCAGCTATTTTTTGGGGATGGTTACTCTGACGATAATATATGCGCTCTTGTCATTGCTTCATTTGGGGAGCATTTTAAATATCAAGATTCTGGATGCGATCTTAATCGTAGGCTTGGGTTTATGGTATTGGAAGCGAATATATACAGATTGGATAAAAAGAGTAAGTATTATCATAAGAAAAGAAAGAACGGTAGTAGAGTATATTCAATATGTAATTATCATGCTTTTTCTGATGATATCGGTGGGAAGAGCAAATTTAAGTTTGGATTATGATTCGGTTTGGTATGGATTGCGTTCTGCGTTTGCTCTTTGTAACCGGACGGGAATTTACGATAAATTGAATTTGATAGGGTGTGTGTATACATACCCGAAAGGTTATGAGGTTTATTCTCTTCCATTGGCGGATTGGCCTTCCTACGGTTTTGTCTATGCGGGGAATATTATTTTCTTGTTTTTGATAATGTATCTGGTGTATCGGATTTGCAGAATTTTTTCAACTCATATACAGGCCATGTGGGGCGTGACGGTTCTGGTGATGATTCCCGGAATCCTGAATATGGCTATTACGGCGAAACCGGATATTTGTACACTGTTTGTACAAATATTGATGATTTATTTTTCTATAAAGTTTTTGCGTGAAAATAATGCCTTTGATTTTGGTATGATTTTATCCACATATATTTATTCTCTTACACTAAAACCGACGGCGGTACTTTTTTCGACGTCTATTTTGCTGGCGATACTATTCATTATGATGTTGTATCGGAGGAAACCAAAATATGAGAAGAATAGTCTGATGATATTGATATTGGCTTTTTTTGATTTGGTATTGATATGGCTTCGGACTTATTGGTTTACAGGTATTCCTGCAACGTCTGTGGCAGGAAAGTTTTTTCAAATACTTGGAATGACAGATAAATATCCCTATGCAAGCGGACAGTTTTCTCAATTTCGGACGGGTGACTTATTCGGTAAAGAAGGTTTTGTCGAGATGGCGGTTCGCATAAAAGAGTTCTTTTTGGCGCCGGCGTCTCAGGAAATGGACCATGTCATTATTGCCTGGGGCACCACTTTGTGTACTTTTTTGTGTTTCGTGGTATTTTTGGGAGGAATAGTAGAAGGAAGAAGACTCTTACGAATGGTAAGACAGCGGTCAGAGATTACGTTTCTGGGCGTGTTGTTTTTGGGTGAGCTGTTTGCGGCAATATTATCACTTGTTCTTTTGAAAAAGCCGGATGGAAATTATTTTATGCTGTTTTATGTTGTCACAACGGCGGCAGGGGTTTTATGTGCCCAACATTTGCTGCTGCATGGAGAGGTTATAAGCAGAGGAATCATGTATGCGGCAATACCTTTATTTGCCCTTTTAAATGTAATTTTATCAGGAAGTGTAAATTGGGCCTGGGTCAATGAATTTTCAGAGATAAAATGGATAAATTGCGGATTTTACAATCATGTAGAAGAATACAGGAGGCAGATGTATGAGTCGGGAGCGGTACGTATATATGATACATTAGCAGAGAACCCTTCCAATCAAGTTTTGGCATACGGAATTCATCCCAATGTGGAGAGAATCCCCTGCGTAATAGAGAGTACGTTGGATGTCGACTATTGGGGAAATGAAAAACTAATGTATACGCCGGACGATTTTTTGGAGTTTGTCGATTTTGTTGATTATGATTACATTTACATTCAAAAAGAGTATGATCAATTAAGCGAGAAAGATTATGTGAACTTAAAAGCCCTTATTTCTTCCGGGAAAGTAAGTTCGATAGTGGAAGAAAATGAACATTTATTATTTATTTTGGGGATTTCGGATGATGAGAAGACGATAGACCGGCTGAAAAAAGAATTTGAACGGTTTTATCTGGAGAAAAAAGGCAACGTATCTGAATAGCGGAGGGCCTCATGAAAAATTTTAAAAATACCTTTTTCCAATTTATTGAATTTGGTATAGTTGGTGTTCTAAATACAGCCATTTCACTGATAACATATTATATTTGTATACACTTTGGTATGCATTATTTGTTGGCAAACACAATGGGGTTTATATTTGGAACCGCAAATGCTTATCTGTGGAATAGCAAGATTGTATTTAAGAAAAAGGAAGAAGAAAACCGGTCTGTAATAAAAACCGGGACAAAAGTATTTTTGGTTTATGGATTTTCTTATCTTTTAAGTACATTACTTTTGGCTTTATGGGTAGATGTTTTTGGAATCCCGGAGAAGGCTGCACCTATTATAAATGTCTTTATTACAACACCTTTAAATTTTTTGATGAATAAATTCTGGGCCTTTAGAGATTGATGTTCTTGAAGGCTATAGAAGGATGGAGAAGAAATGAAAAACACATCGGAAGCTATTTTAAACAGGTTGATAGAGAGATATCCTCTGTTAGAGAACTGTAAATTTGAAATTTTCAGGGCGGCTCAGGAACTGATAACCTGTTATCAGAGGGACGGTAAACTTCTCGTTTGCGGGAACGGGGGGAGCGCGGCGGATTCGGAACATATTGTAGGAGAATTGATGAAAGAATTTGCTTTGCCGAGAAAATTATCCGAGAAGACGAAAAAAGAGTTTTATCGGATGTTTGGAGATGAAGCGGAATATCTCTGCAGTAATTTACAATATGCGCTTCCGGCAATCAGTTTGGTAAGTGAGACGGCGTTGGCGACGGCATATTCAAACGACAACGCGTCGGATCTGTATTTTGCCCAACAGGTATGGGGGCATGGAAAATCGGGAGATATTTTTTTGGGAATTACAACGTCCGGAAATTCGAAGAATGTGATTTACGCGACGAAGGTGGCTCAATTTAAGCATATGGTGACGATCGCTCTGACGGGAAGAAGCGGCGGAAAAATTAAAGAGATCGTAGATATAGCGATCGTTGTTCCGGAGGAAGAGACTTACCGGATACAGGAATATCATCTTCCGATTTATCATGCCTTATGTGCGGCGGTAGAAAATGAGTTTTTTGGTTCCGGAATGTAAATGCCAGCCTTATATACAAAAGGGAAATTTCTAAAATAGAGAGGAATATAATGGAAATAGCGACACAGGAAATGACTAACCCCAAAAGGATTGAATGGATTGACGTTTTTAAGGGGATTTTGATCATTTTAGTAGTCGTTGGACATGCAACGGGGATGTTTAACGGGTATATATATCAGTTTCATATGGCGGCTTTCTTTTTTGCCTCGGGATTGACGGCTAATGTGAGAAATAAAGATTTTCTGCAACTGATAGTGGAGAAATTTTACCGTTTAATGGTCCCGTTTTATTTTTTGGGATTATGCGGTATTTTATTGTTTTATTTTTTGAATGAATTGGGAGTTTTATCGTATATATCAACGACCGTTTATCCGGAAGGGGGCGTTATAGAGGCGCTTTATCAGTTGATGCGGGGAAATATATATTGTGACTGGCTTGGGGCTTTGTGGTTTTTGCCGGTCTTATTTATTGCAAATATAATAGTGAAATTGATTGACGTAATTAGTCTTAGGCATAATAAAAGCTCCTTCTTTTTAGGAGGATTGGTTTTTGTATTTGCAGAATATCTTGTTTTGAACGGGGAATTCAGTGTTTGGATTCTTGGAGCAATAGCGCAGTTTTACTTCATGGTCGGGATGATGGTGCGCAAAAGTGGAGAAACGAAGAAAAATACGTTGTTGCTTACAGGGATTATGATGTCGGCGGCAGCGATATGGTACGGCAGTGCGCGATGGCTGGTTGCGGACGTTATGGATTGGCCGCCGGGGAAGTTCAACGGCGCTTTGCTGGACGCTTATTTACCCGTATGGGGTATTTTGCTTTTTTCTGTGACGGCAAAGCTGATATCTAAAAATAGATGGATAAAAGAAATTTTTCTGTTTATTGGAAAAAGCACAATGGGGATTATGTGCTTTCATTTTCTGGGCTTTAAGTTGACGTATGTTTTTCTTATTATGTGCGGAAAAGTGGAAAAAGAAGATTTGTACAGGTTGACTCTAAGTGCGGAAGACGGAAATAATTGGTGGCCTTTGTTAGTCGTTGCGGCAGTGCTTTTTTCCATATTTATGTGGAGCGTTTTAAAAAGGAATTTAGTAATCCGTATTCTTATGGGAGAATGGAAGGGAGATATTTATACATGTTTTAAATGCACTAAGATAGGTATGATTGTAGAGGAATGCTGGGAATTCCAGAAAAATGTATGTAAGGAAATGTGGCATACCTATAAATATAAAAAGTCGAAAATTCATGTGGTTGCTCTTCTGATTGTCTTTACCGTCCTTGGAATTGCCATTATGGGGAGGGTAAGCTTGAAGAACATAAGAATTTCGTTCCCTGATTAATTTCCTGATGCGTTTTGGTTTGCTGTATAATTATCAAGCGTCCCAACTATTGGGAACACAGAATTTTCTGGGTGCTTTTAATCGATTCGAACCCAATTTTTTTCAGTGTGTGAAAGAAGGGCTGTTTACTTGCTATCTTACGGGGGCAAGTACGTATATAGCTCCGCTGCGGATGATTGTGTATGAGTATTTGGGCGTGCTGCTGGTGCTGGCGGCGATATTGACATTTAGAGAGAGTAAACTGAGGTATTTGTTTTATTTAGCAGAATTATCTTTTTTCAGCACGTATTATAATTATTTAGTACTGGGAATGATGATATGCGATATTTGTGTTAATACAAATATTGGGGAGTGTTTAGCGAAACATCCGGTCAGAAATAATGTAATTTGTGCAGGAGCCGTTTTTCTTTTGAGCTATGTTCCATTGGATGACAATGTGAAGGAAACCCGCGTACTATTTGCGTTGTTATTGTTTGCATTTTTTGTGACGATGTGGAATAGCGTTTCTTTTGGAAGATTAGCCTGTAAAAAGGCAGTGAAAATGGCTGGCGAGCTTTCTTTTGGAATATATCTCATACATTGGCCTGTTATTGAGAGTTTTTCATCCTGGTATTATATAAAAATGGCACAGTTAGGATTGAGTTATCGTGCTATAATAATAACGGATTTTATTCTGACGGTGATAATTGTCGTATCGGTGGCCGGCTATTTTACAAAATATATTGCTTCATTCGGACAGGGAGCGGTTAAATATATAAACGAATATTTTGTAAAATCAGAATTAAATGAGTAAAAAATAAAGTTTTAATATAAAGGAGATTGATATGATTATTCGCTCGAAAGCGCCGTTGCGTTTGGGTCTGGCAGGAGGGGGCACGGATGTGTCGCCTTATTGTGATCAGTACGGGGGTTGTGTATTAAACGTTACGATTGATATGTATGCGTATTGTACAATAGAGCCTTCGGATGACGGGAGAATTACTTTTTATGCCGCGGATCGTGACGAACTTTTTACGTCTGAAAGTTTGCCGGAATTATTCATCGATAAATTACTTCCCCTTCATAAGGGGATTTATAATCGGATCGTAAAGGATTTTAACCGGGGGGAGCCCCTGTCTTTTCGCATGACGACTTATTCGGACGCACCCGCGGGTTCCGGTTTGGGGTCCTCTTCTACCATGGTAGTGGCTATTTTAAAGGCCTATATGGAGTGGCTGAATTTACCGTTGGGTGAGTATGATATGGCTTCACTGGCTTATCGGATCGAGCGGAAGGATCTGGCGTTGTCCGGCGGGAAACAGGATCAATATGCTGCGACGTTTGGCGGTTTTAATTATATTGAATTTTATGAAAAAGACCGCGTAATCGTCAATCCGCTCCGTCTGAAAAAATGGATTAAGAATGAAATCGAGAGCTCTTTAGTGCTGTATTATACGGGAACGTCCAGAGATAGTGCGAAGATTATTGACGATCAGATCAAACATACGACATCCAATGATCAGCTGGCTTTGGCGGGAATGCATGAATTGAAAGCGCAGGCTGCCGTAATGAAAGAAACGATCTTAAAGGGAGATTTTTCCGGTATAGCGGAATGTATGAGAAAAGGCTGGGAAGCAAAAAAGAAGACATCGTCGGTTATCTCGAATCCGCAGATAGAAAAAATGTATCAATATGTAATGGATCATGGCGGCATGGCGGCGAAGATCAGCGGAGCCGGCGGGGGCGGTTTTATGATGATCCTTTGTGATCCTAAAAGACGGTTCGAATTGGTGCAGGCTCTGAAGAGAACGGAGGGACAGGTGATGCTGGCAGCGTTCTCAGAATCAGGGACGCAGGCATGGACGCTGTATGAATAAAACGGGCCGCAAAAGTTTATGTTGTTTTTCTGATTGAAAAAATTTGAATCTGTCTGGCAGGTATTGGCAGGCAGTCTGCGCCGTGATTTTTCGGATTTGCATTGATTTGCGGAACCGCGGACAGTATAATAAAACTGCCGGCTGCTTTGTTCTGGTTTGAAAAGGGAGCGCAGGATGGGCAATTATTGTTTGTGGAGGGGACGGACCGGGATCTGTTTTAGAAAGGAGTTTGTTTAGAAAATGAAGAAGTTGTTGGCCTGTATGTTATCTGTCATTATGTGCTTGTCGATTCTTCCGATGGACAGCCTGTATGCACAGAATGAGGGCATGGAGCAGGAGATCGAGAGGACTGCGGAGGAAGCGTCCGTTGAAAATGAAACGGATGAGGAGGAGTCTGAGGGCGGCGTGGATAGCGGCGGAGCCGGCATGGCCGACGTGACCGAACCGGATAACGCCGATGACAAAGAGACGGTTGATGTGACTGAGCCGGATTGTCCGGAAGGTACGGATGATTCGGATATACCGGAAACGGTTCGTCCGAATGATGTGAATCCTATCGATATGCCGAAGGCAGCACCTCAGGCGGAAGAAAATACGAATGAGATTTTGCTGAATTACCTCCTGGTTGAGAAAGAATATCTGGAGGCGGGAGAGATACAGAATATCGTTGTCAGTCTTGGCGATGCAGAAAATCACATTTCCGAGGCTGCTTTAGAGTATAAGAACGAAACCAGCGGAGCGGTTTATCAGGCCGTCTCCGCAGCGAGTTCCGAAGACGGGCTTTTGTTCCGGATGAGCGCGCGGGAGCAGGGAACGTATACGTTGTTATCGATTCAATTTACATATGAGGGACGGGCGGAGAAGATCCTGCTGGCGGATCTTGGCATGAAGGTACAGTATGGCGTCGGATTAGCTGTGGACACCGAGGCCGATGATTATTTGATTTCGGATCTTTCGGCATTGGAGTTGGAGAGCAGTATTGTATCTGTGGGAGAGAACGGTGTGATTGGGGCGGATTCAATCGCCGAAGCCCTGGAAAATGTGTCCTCCTACGGGTTGAGAAACCGGTCGGGCGATCTTGTCGTCGTTCTGGATCCGGGACATGACAATACCCATGCGGGCGCTCAGAAAAACGGATACAGCGAGGAGAAGCTGGTTCTTAAAATTGCAAGGTATTGCAAAGAGGAACTGGAGAAATACAATGGGGTAGTCGTCTATATGACGAGAGAGAGCGATGCCTGTGCCTGGGGAAGCGGAACCACTTCGGGCGAGTGCCTTACGAAAAGGACGGAATTTGCGAAAGAAAAGGGCGCGGATGTATTTGTAAGCTTCCATTTAAATTCTAATGCAAGCAGCAGCCCGAAAGGCGCGGGTGTGTACTATCCGAATCAGAATTACAGACCGGATCTGAGCCAGGAAGGGCATGATCTGGGAAGAGTGATCGTTGACAAATTGATGGCGCTGGGCTTGTCGGAATGGGCGGGCGGTACGTTGATTCGCAATTCCGATGACGGTGATACCTACCCGGACGGATCTTTGACGGATTATCTGGCGGTGATCCGCAAGAATAAAGAGAATGGAATACCGGCTGTGCTGATTGAACATGCGTTTTTAAGCAACAGCAGTGATGTGAATAATTTCCTGAATTCGGAGGACAAGCTGAAAAGGCTGGGAGTGGCGGATGCGGAAGCCATCGTTCAGTATTATGGGCTGCAGAAGGGCTTCGGATATAAATGGGTAAATCTGGGGAACGGAAATGTAACGATAGGAAACAACGCGGACGTGTATTATGCCGTCAATAAAAACGCAAACGTGACGGTGCAGGTGTTTTACGGAAATAATGCGTATCTGAAAACCCTGGTTTCCGATCAGGGAATCGGGACGAACGATCAGGTAGCGAGATGGGATCTGACAGATAATGCCGGGAATTATGTGCCGAACGGAACCTATCGTTTTACGGTGATTGCGACCACGGCCTCGGGAGAACAGGTGATCGAACACCGATGGTTTGAGGTAAGCGGAAATGAACCACTGTCCTATAAATGGGTAAATCTGGGGGGCGGAAATGTAACGATAGGAAACAACGCGGACGTGTATTATGCCGTCAATAAAAACGCGAACGTGACGGTGCAGGTGTTTTACGGAAATAATAATTATATGAAAACCCTGGTTTCCAATCAGAAGATCGGAACGAACGATCAGGTGGCGAGATGGGATCTGACGGATAATGCGGGGAACTATGTGCCGAACGGAACTTACCGTTTTACGGTGATTGCAACCACGGCTTCGGGAGAGCAGGTGATCGAACACCGATGGTTCCAGGTGAGCGGGAATAAACCTCTGGCATACAAGTGGGTGAATCTGGGGAGCGGAGAAGTAAAGGTAGGAAATAACGCGGATCTGTATTATGCCGTCAATAAGAATGCAAACGTGACGGTGCAGGTGTTCTACGGAAATAATAATTATATGAAAACTCTGGTTTCCAATCAGAGGATTGGAACGAACGATCAGGTGGCAAGATGGGATCTGACGGATAATGCGGGGAATTATGTGCCGAACGGAACGTATCGTTTTACCATAATTGCAACTGCAGCTTCGGGAGAACGGGTGATCGAGCATCGATGGTTCCAGGTAAGCGGAAATGTTCCCCTGTCCTATAAATGGACAAATTTGGGAAGCCAAAGTGTGGCGGCGGGAAATAACGCCCAGTTGTATTATGCGGTTAACAAAAAAGCGAACGTGACGGTACAGATATTTTACGGAGATAACAGTTATCTGAAGACATTGGTTTCTAACCAAGGGATCGGAACGAACGATCAGGTGGCGAATTGGGATCTGAGAGATAATGAAGGCAGATTTGTACCGAACGGGACCTATCGTTTTACTGTGATCGCGAAGACGGCGGCGGGAGAGAATATTATTGCTCACAAGTGGTTCCAGGTGGAAAATTACCGCATTATGGGGACCAGTAATACTACCGTAGATAAGATGGTTGCGTATTATAACAGCAGATACACATACCCGGCTTTTTATGCGAATTCAGAGGCGCCCACAATCCGGGATTTCTGCCGGATTTATTATGAGGAATGCGCGGCGGAAGGCGTGAAGGCAGAGGTCGCTTTTCCCAGTGTATGAAGGAGACCGGCTTTCTGCAATTTCCGGGTGTGGTAAAACCGTCGCAGTATAATTTTGCGGGATTGGATACGACGGGAGCCGTATTGGAGGACGGATCGATAGACGTGGGGAGAAGTTATTCCGGAGTCCGGGAGGGAATCCGGGCGCATGTGCAGCGGCTGAAAGCCTACGCGGCGAAGGGGACGACGCCGACTTCGTTTGCCTATCCCTGTATCGATAAAGATAAATATGACAGCAGTTGGTGGAGGAATACGATTGTAGGAAGTTCCCCGTATGTTGAGTGGCTGGGCAAGTCTCAGAATCCGAGCGGCTTTGGCTGGGCAACGGATCCCAATTATGGGTACAGTATAAAAAATGATTATATGGCGAAGCTGTTAAAATATTAGATACATAACAGACTCCCTTCCAGGTGAATAAAGAAAGCGTTACATGCCGGATGCCTGGAAGGGAGTATTGTTTACATATAGTTGAAAAAGGTGGCGTCGCTATGCTTGGAAGAAAACAAAGAGGCACATATGTATTGCAAATAGTAAGTTTGTTGGCGATAACAGGGGTGCTTTTGGTCAATGCGGCCGGTTGCGGCCGGGAAGATTCCGTTACGAAGGACGAAAGTCGGTCTGAGGTAAAGCAAATCGAGGAGCGGGAAAGCCGGCAGGAAACTTTTTCGGAGGGAAAGGCGACGGAGCCGGCTCTGTCAGAAGAAGAGATCCCGACGGGCAGGGTGGAAGAGTTTCTTTCGGGCATGACCCTGGAAGAGAAAATCTATCAGATGTTTCTGGTAACGCCGGAGCAACTGACCGGCGTGTCCCCCGTTACGGCGGCCGGCGATACGACCCGATCGAGCCTGGCGAGGTATCCGGTGGGCGGGCTGGTCTATTTTGCGCAAAATTTGGTTTCGTGGGAGCAGACGACGGCTATGTTGTCGGAGGTACAAAAATTTTCTTATGAGATCGAAGGATTGCCGTTGTTTCTGTGCGTGGATGAAGAGGGCGGGCGGGTCGCCCGGGTCGCGGGAAGCGGAGTGTTTCAGGTGGAGAATGTGGGGCCCATGGCGGCGGTGGCGAGCAAGGAGGAAGCTTACCGGTGCGGGGATACGATCGGCGCGTATTTAAGCGAGCTGGGGTTTAACGTGGATTTTGCGCCGGACGCGGACGTGTTGACGAATCCGGGTAACTCGGCGATCGGCGACCGGTCGTTCGGGCCGGACGCGGAGGCCGTGACGAATCGCGCGGCGGCTTATTCGGACGGTTTGCATGCCCATGGGATTTTAAGCACGTTTAAACATTTCCCGGGTCACGGCGCGACGGAGGCGGATACGCACGCGGGATATGCTTATACGGGCAGAACGTATGAGGAATTGATGAGGGCGGAGCTAAAGCCGTTTGCGGCGGCGCAGAGCCTGGGCGTGGATTTCGTGATGGCCGCGCATATATCGCTTCCGGCCGTGACGGGGGACGATACGCCGTGTTCTCTTTCCGAGAGGATGTTAACCGATATCTTACGCGGCGAACTGGGGTTTCAGGGGCTGATCGTGACGGATGCCCTCAATATGGGGGCGATCTCGCAGAATTATGCTTCGTCGACGGCGGCGGTAATGGCGGTGAAAGCGGGAGCGGATCTGCTTCTGATGCCGGAAGATTTGGACGCGGCATTTTCCGGAATTTATGGCGCGGTTATGGATGGCTCGATTACGGAAGAGCGAATCAACGAATCGGTGAGAAGGATTCTCTCCGTGAAATTAAGGAGCTGAAGTCGGATGGATTTGACGAGAAAACAATTTGATATCCTGGTGCAGTCGGAAAAGGGAGGGGCGGAAGAAAAAACGCAGAGAGAGCTCGCGAAAGAGGCCGGAATCTCCCTCGGCAGCGTGAATCGTATCCTGAATCAGATGGAGGAGGCGGGCTGGATCCGGAAGAATCAGATTACGGACCGCGGACGGGAGATTCTGGAACCTTACCGGGTGAAGCGGGCGGTCCTTCTGGCGGCCGGTTTCGGCGAACGTCTGGTGCCGGTCACGTTAAACACGCCGAAGTCTTTGGTCCGGGTCCGGGGCGTGCGTATGATCGACACGCTGCTGGACGCTTTGTTGGAAGTGGGGATCGAGGATATCACTATCGTCCGGGGATATTTGGGCGAACAGTTCGATCAGCTTCTTTACAAATATCCGGGGATCCGTTTTATTGAAAATCCGATCTATAACGAGTCGAAGAACATTTCCTCCGCCATGTGCGCGCGTTTTCTTCTGGCGGGCGCTTATGTGATGGAGGCGGATCTGGTTCTGTATAATAAAAAGCTTATCACAAAGTATCAGTATACGACCAATTATCTGGGAGTGCCGACGGACAAGACGGACGACTGGTGTTTCGAGGTGAAGAATCGCGTGATAACCAGGATGAAGATCGGAGGCACCGATTGTTTTCACACGTTTGGCATTTCCTATTGGAGCGAGGCGGACGGGGCCAGAATGGCGGAACATATCAAAGAAGTTTACGAGATGCCGGGCGGGAAGGAGCGCTACTGGGATCAGGTGGCGCTGGAATATTTTGCGAGGGATTATCGGATTGAGGTGCGGGAATGCACGTTTGACGATATCGCGGAGGTGGACAGTTATTCGGATCTGAAGCGAATTGACAATACGTATTGCTGAAATAGAAAAAGTCCCTGAGACGGCATCGGGTTCGGCGCCGTCTCAGGGGCTTTTTTAGGATATTATTCATTGACGAACGATCGGGAGCCCGGCTGTCAGACGATCTCTAAGTCGTCCCGGTCTCTCAGCATATATTTTTTCAGAGGCGTCAGGCTGGCGATCCAGTATAGAAGGCCGCCGAAAATCGCGTCGAAACCGCTTCCGGTCAGGATGAGAAACAGGCCGCTTCGGATCTCGCCGGTTAAGGGGTTGTAGACGCAGGTGATCGTGACGATACAGGCGACGACGACGCAGGCCAGGCCGACCAGGTTAAAGCCGTGGGTGTATTGGTAGGCGTCGTGCCCTTCCATAAAATAGGCGGCTTTCAGGGAGAGCTTCCGTTTGCGGACGATCAGGTAATCGACCACGATCATGCCGATGATCGGCGCCTGGATAAAGGCTGCGATCGAGATGAAAGTCCCGAAATGTTCTTCCACGCCGCCCCAGATGGTGAGGACGCTGACGTAGACCATGGCAATCAGGACCAGAAGCCGGTAACTGATTTTCGGCAGGCCGCTTTTTACGATCATACAGTTGACGTAGGAGCCGGTTCCCTGGGTTCCCACGTTGGCGAAAGCCACCAGAAGGAGGCTTAACAGGGCAAAGCCGCTTCCGCAGAGCGTGGCCAGCATCATGGTGGGGTCGCTCTCATAAACGCCGGTGCGGACAAACATGGCCAGGGCCATCACGCCGCCGGCCGCTACGAAGAAGGGCGCTACGACGCCGTAGGCGAGGGAAGTACCCCAGTAGCCGCTCCGTTCGGTTTTGGCCAGTCTCGGCAGAACAAGTGCCTGGGTGGACCAGGAGAAGGCGAAAGCCACGTTGCCTTCCGCGGAGATCATGAAGCTTTCCAGAGGCGTCATACCTTCCGGCAGCACGGGTTGGACGGCCAGAATATCCGCGATCGGCACGGCGGTAAAGCAGAGGACCACGATAATGATACCGACGCCCAGCAGGGCGGTCACGAGGAAGCGGTTGGTCCATTTGATCACGTTGGGGCCGCCCAGGGCGATCAGGGTTCCGAGTACCACGCATAGAGTTCCGAGCGCCGGTTTCCAGATCGAAATATCCAGTGCAAGGCCGAAGTTCCCGGCCAGGTTAATCATGGAGGAGGCGAACAGGTTGGCGGCAACCGCGTACCATCCGAAATTGGCCAGGCTGATTACGGTGGATAAAATGGCGACGCCCTTTCCTCCCAGGACGGAACGAAGCCAGATCCACAGATCGATGCCGTAACGGACGGCAAACAATACCGGCAGGCATTCGATCAGTACCCAGACAATATTGAAACAGAAGATGTTGATCAGCATCTGCTTAAAGCCGAGGTACTGGGCGACGTAGGCGCCCTGGGTATAACACCAGGTGGCGATTGCGAAGCCGCTGGTGGAAAGGAACAGATCCCAGAACGAATACTGGCGGTCGGATTTTAACATGGGAACGACGCCGGTTACGGTTTCCTGTTGGATATAGTCGGAATGTTTTGACATCAGCGAATCACCCCCGTCATACATAATGCGATCAGAATTACGCAGAGAGCGACGCTCCCGATTATCATGGCGGCGTCGCTTTTTGCGATGCGTTCCGGAAATTCATAATCGGCCTGTTCCATAAGATTCAGCCGTTTTTCCGTTTCGGAATATAAGATCCGTTCGATGGATTGTTTTTCCATTCTTTTTCTCCTTTCCTGATGGTTTCTTAATTTTTAATCCGTCTGATACAGAGCCAGCGCCTTGTTTGCGTAGAATTTGGCTCCCTTATACCAGAGGTAGAGGTATTCTCCGACCGTGTTCCCGATGCTCTCCTGGTAAATGGCCCAGATAAACCAGTAGTAGGAAGCGATTGAGATGTAGGCGATGTAATGTCTGAGTTCCCCGGGCGTCAGCGGCCGGTTAAAATACCGTTCCAGAATCGCCATGGCTTCTTCCCAGGTGTAGTCGGAGCAGCAGATAAAGGTACCCAGATCGCCGGCCGGATCGTCGTTGCCGGAATATTCCCAGTCGATCAGATACATGGCGCCGTTTTCTCCGATCAGGAAATTGGGATCGTAACAATCGCAGTGACAGAGCCGTTTTTCTACCCGGTCTTCTTCGGTAAAGCGATATACGGTCCGGATTTTCTGAAAGAGCGTTTCAAAATCCTCAAAATCCTGTCGTCCCCGGTCGGATATTTTTTTGATGAGAGAAAGCGTCGTCTGCCAGATATCGAAGTCAAATTCCGAACGGATATTGGCGTCATGCAATTTCCGCATCATGCGCAAGGCCTGTCCGACTTCTTCGGGATTATGATAATCCAGGGTATGAGGATTTTCGATATAATGGGAGAGTTTCCAGCCCTTTTCTTTATCCATGTAAATAAAGGTGTCGTCCAGTCGGAGCTTTTTGGCGATTTTCATGGAGAAGGCTTCGCTTTCCCGGCATATATAATTTTCCGTGCCGATGCCCGGGTGCCGGTACACATATTGTTGATCCCGGCAGGTGAAACGGAAAGAGGTATTGGTAAGGCCGGATTTGATGGCGGTAATGTCGACGATTTCTCTTTCTTCACAGTGCAGCACTTGGCAAATATGACTTAGAATAGCCGAATTGGTGTTGTTGATGTAGTGGCCGTCAAATTGGCGGAGTTCGTCCAGAGAATCAAATTCACGGATAACGGAAGTTTCGTATTTTTGAATGTATAGATCCAGTTCGTCCAGATGCCGCATGTAGAGCTGCTCCCAGAGCTGTTCCCGGACGCGCGGCTCTGCGTATTCCCGCTTCAGGATCTCCGTGAAACGCCGGGAGAAATCCCGTGAAAAATATACGTGTCCCAACATATACCAGGCGTCCGGGCCGCCGCCGACGGTGACTTTCCGGATTCGCCCGTCCGCCTCCGCGTAAAGGCAGTACTCGTCGGTTTTTTCGTCCGTGTGTACGGCGGAATAGTAGGAGCGGTACACGTAAGGGGAGAAAACGTTCTCCGTAAAATAATTGTCCGAGGAACAAATGTACGTGTTGTCCAGCCGGTCCAGTACCCGCATCAGGGTGGAAGGATTGTTATAGCGGTAATAATCTTCGTTTACCACGATTTTGACCCCGAATTTATCTTCCAGATAAAAAAATTTTTCCTTCATATAGCCGACGACGACGGTGATGTCGGAAATGCCGGCTTCCAGCAACTGCCGGATCTGGCGTTCGATCAGGACTTCCCCTTTTACCCGCCACAGACCCTTGGGTTTTTCGTAGGAGAGAGGGGCGAAACGGGAAGATAAGCCGGCGGCCATCACAACGGCGTTCGTGACCCGGTAGGGCGCCAGTTGTTCGGCTCCTTCCTCGGTCAGAAGGTCGTTTTCGGTAAGCCAGCCGTTTTGCCGACAGAAATTCCATGTTTTTGAAAGAGTTTCTTCCGTGCAATGGGCGAAGTACGAGTATGTCTCCGTTCCGCTTTCGGCTGCCGGGTCTTTATACGGGCAACCCGGGTGGGAGGAGAGAAAAGATAATACGGAAAACGCTTCATATGTCAGCATGATAAGCTCCTTTGATGGAAAATATGGATGTTCAAATATGACGGTATTATAGCATGGAATTGAACAAAGTCAAGAGAAAGGGTATGAGAATAACAGATATTTTGCGGTAAAAAACAGAATAGGATGGGTTCAGGAAGAGAAAGAAAAAAGAGATAAGTGAACAATAAGATTGCAATCAGAAGAGTCGGAAAAGGACTTTGCCCAAAATATGTTCATAAGAAAGGCAGCCGATCTCCCGGCTGTCTCTGGAATGGTTGCGGTTGTCGCCCATTAGAAAACAGGTGTTATCCGGAACGATAAAATCCATGTCTTCGTAAACGGCGATTTCACCGAGATAGGGTTCCTCTAATAAGATATCGTCCACATAGACCTGGTTTCCGCTAAGCCGTACGTGCTGGCCGGCGGTGGCAATGATGCGTTTGATCAGATGACTTTTGATGGGGTTTTCGCTGTCCGTGATCACAATATCTCCGGCTAAGGGGCGGTAGGCCAGTTCCCAGAGCAGGACACAGTTGCCGTCGTGTAAAGTTGGCTCCATACTGCGTCCGGATACGAAAGAAAACCGTAAGATGAAAAGATTTATGAAAAGGACGGCCATTGCGATCAGGGTATAGGGAAGAAAATTTTTTACAAATTTTTTCATTGTCTTTTCCGTATAATCATTTAAATTGAAACTTTAATTTTGCGGTCATTTATGTTATTATCTAAAAAGTATCTTATAAAAAGAAATCGGAATTGTAAAGTACTATTTCGGAAAAAGCTGCCGTAAGGGGCAGGCGGGAGGATAAGAGGTTTGAGTTTTATCAATACGGTTTTTGGCGTGCCGCTGGGCTATCTGATGCGGTTCTGCTATCAGCTATTGCATGATTACGGCTGGGCGATCGTGCTGTTTACGTTATTTTCGAAGGTGATTCTGTTTCCGCTTTCGCTTATTGTTCAGAAAAATTCCGTAAAAATGGTGAAGATTCAGCCGAAGATCGATGTGATCAAGGCGATGTACCCGGGAGACAAGGATAAGATAGCGGAGGAGCAGCTGAAGATTTACGAGGAGGAGCATTACAGCCCTCTGGTGGGCGTGGTGCCGATGCTCCTTCAGATCCCGCTGATCCTGGGACTGATCAACGTGATTTATAATCCTTTGCAGCATTTGCTTCATCTGGAGTCCGGGACGATTACTGCTTTTGTGGAAAAAACGGCGTCGTTGTTATCGGTTTCCGTGGAGCAGTTGGGGAGTGCGCCGCAGTTGAAGGTGATGGAGCTTTTGAGCGACCCGGGGCAGGCTGTTTTGTTTGCCGGTTTAAAGGATGCGGTCGCGGATTTTGACGGGGTCGTGGCTCGAATTCAGAGCATTGATTTAAATTTTTTCGGATGGAATTTGTCGGCGGTTCCTCAGATCGGCCATCCGGACGGGCTCTGGCTGATCCCTTTGCTGTCGGGCGTGAGCGCGCTTTTGTTATGTGTGGTTCAGAACGCGGTTAACGTGCTTCAGAGGGAGCAGGGCTGGCTGGGACGCTGGGGTATGACGATCTTTCTGGTAGCGTTTTCTGCTTATTTTGCATTTATTGTGCCGGCCGGCGTCGGTGTTTACTGGATCGCGGGGAACTTGATGGCGACAGGGCAGATGTTCCTTCTAAACGCGGTTTATGATCCGAAAAAATATATTGATTACAGTAAGAGGCCGCCGAAGCCGAAGCCGCTTACAAAGGAGGAAAAACAGGAGAAAGCGGCGGTTGCCAGAGCCCACAAGGAAAAGGAGCGGAGCGATTATAAACGTTTCTTTTCGGAGGAGGGCGGCAGAAAGGAACTGGTTTTTTATTCGGAGCGGAGCGGTTTTTACAAATATTTTGAGGATATCATGCGGGAGGTGCTGTCGCAGTCGGATCTTACGATTCATTATGTGACGAGCGATCCGGAGGACGCGATTTTCTCGCTGGGGAATCCGAGAATCCTTCCTTATTATATTGGGGATACCAAACTGATCACGTTTATGATGAAACTGGATGTGGATATGGTGGTTATGACGATGCCGGATCTTCAGAATTTCCATATCAAGAGGTCTTACGTGAACCCGAAGGTGGAATACATTTATACGGAACACGGGATCAGCAGCAACAATATGATGCTTCGAAGCGGGGCTCTGGATCATTACGACACGATTTTCTGCGTGGGGCCTCATCAGGTGGAGGAGTACCGGCAGATGGAAAAACTGTACGGCCTGCCGAAGCGGAATCTGATCGAGGTCGGCTATACGCTGATGGATAACATGTCGGCGGCGTATGAGAAGCAGGAGAAGAGAGAGAACGAGAAAAAGACGATTCTGATCGCTCCTTCTTGGCAGCTGGACAATATCATGGACAGTTGTCTGGATGAAATTCTGGAGGGGCTTCTGGGGCTGGGATATCGGATCGTGGTGCGGCCGCACCCTCAGTATGTGCGGGTGTTTTCCTGGAAGATGGAGGCGATACTGGCCCGGTATCGGGATCAGCTGGGAGAGGATTTCCGGATCGAGACGGACTTTTCCTCGAATGTGACCGTGTACACGGCGGATCTGGTGATCACGGACTGGTCGAATATCGGTTATGAGTTTTCGTTTACAACGTACAAGCCGACGCTGTACATCAATACGCCGATGAAGGTGATGAATCCGGATTATGAACAGTTGGGAATCGTGCCCTTTGATCTGCGGGTGCGGAGCCAGATCGGAGCGGAGATCGAGCTGGATCGGATCGATACGGTGTCGGAGACGGTAAAAGATCTGCTTATGCGCACGCCGGAGTACCGGGAGGAGATCGAGAACCTCAAGCGGGAGAATTTTTATGAGATCGGGAACAGCGCCCGGGTGGCTGCGGAGTATATCGTAAAACGGATCGGGGAGATTGAGGAGAAAAGGAAAGAAGAAGAAAGCTTGTAATCTTCGAAAAGATGTGGTACAATCTTCGCGGATGCGGCGAGCCGCATGCGCTTGATCTGTAAGGCAAATTCAAGATACATAGAATAACGGAATGATTGTGAAAGAATAGGGAGGATAACTATGAAGAAAGGATTGGCAGCATATTTTGTTTTCTGGGGGATGCTTCTGTGTTCGCTGAACAGCCGGGCTTATCTGGATCCTTCGACGATGACTTATGTAATACAGGCCGTGGCGGGCGTTTTTATAGCCGGTGGGGCCGCTGTTGCGATTTACTGGCACAAGATTAAAAAGCATTTCCGGGATAAGAAGAGAAAGAGAGCGATGAAGGCTGCGAGAGAAAACAACGAAAACGAGATGTAGGAGATTCAGAAGATGCTGCCGGAGAGAGGTTCCGGCAGCGTTTTTTCTCTCGGATAGTTTTCTGCCTTCGGCAGACAGAATAAAAAAGACAGGAGGAGTAAAAGAATGCGGGAAAGGATGAAGAAAGCCTGGCCGGTATGCGTGGCTTTCTGTTTTACGGTGTTTTTCGTCGGGATACTGGAGCTGTATCTGAATAACATCGGCCAGTTTCCCTATACCTTGAAAGATCTGATCGGGCCGACGGCCGGATTGTTTCTGATTGCTTCGGCCATATTGCTTTTGCTGGTCAGCCTGGTTCGCGGGAAAGCGTTCGACGTGCTGCTTTCGATCCTGGCCGGCCTTTTGCTGGGCGCTTATATTCAGGGAAATTTTTTGCATGGGGATCTGGGCGAGCTGACCGGGGACGCGATCGACTGGATGTCACGGACGGAGTACGGCGTCGGGAACGCGTTTCTCTGGGCGCTGTTTGTACTGTTGCCTCTGGTCGTCTATTTGATTCCAAAGACAAGAAAATGGTGGAAAAATCTGATGTGGCTGCTTCCTCTGCTGACCGTCGGTATGCAGTCGGCCGGCATGGCGGCTACGATTGCGAAGACGGATTTTTCGGCGGAGAGCGGGATTTACAGTTCGCAGTTTCATTATCTGTCGGATGAGGGGATTTTTGAATTGTCTTCCAAGAAAAATATTCTGGTATTTCTGCTGGATCGGCTGGATGTGAAGTATATCGATCAGGTGCTGGAGGACGAACCGGGATTTCTTGATGACCTGGAGGGCTTCACGTATTATCCGGATTATACGGCGATGTACGCGCGAACCTACCCGTCGGTCGGCTATCTTCTGACCGGACAGGTGGGATATTTCGATAAATCGGCCGGGCAGTATTTCGACGAGGCGTACCGGGAAGGAACGTTTCTGCCGGATCTTCGGGAGGCCGGTTACACGACAAAGTTATATATGTCGGATTATTACTGTTATACGGATATCCGACAGCTGGAAGGGCTGGCGGATAACATAGCCGACAGGGGAGCGGATATCCGGCTGGATCCGGGGGAGATGCTGGCGCTGATGTGCCAGTTCAGCGCGTTTCGTTATATGCCGTTTTTGCTGAAGCAGTTTTTCTGGTTGTCGCCCGAGTCTTTTAAGCGAGCTGTGACCGTGGAGAGCGAGAGGCTTCCGTTTGACACGGATGCGTTCCGCTTTAAAGAGGAGTTGGACGGGGATCCGTTCACGGTGCAGGATGAGAAGAATAATTTCATGTATCTTCATCTGAAGGGGAGCCATGCGGCGTACGATATGGATGAGGAAGGGAATATCCTGGAACTGGGAACCGGGAATGTGATCGATCAGACCAAGGGATATTTTAACTTGATAAAACGTTATCTGGAAGAGATGAAGCGGCTGGGTCTGTATGAGGACGCGACGATCATTATTCTGGGGGACCACGGGGTTTCCGAGGATACCGAGGATCTGGACCGCTATAAAACGACGGGCTTTTTTGTGAAGCCGGCCGGCGCGTCGGAAGGGGAACTGATGCTTTCCGGGAAACAGGTTTCTCAGGCGAATTTTCAGGCTACGGTAATCGAGGCGGCCGGACTGGATCCGGAACCTTACGGCCGTTCGGTGTTTGATATCGGGGAAGACGAGGAGATGGTACGGCGTTTTCTGTACAAGGTAGACGCCAATGAAAATCATGAAGAAGTGATCTTACAGGAATTTGAAATACGTGGAAAAGCGTCCGATTTTGCAAATTGGACATTTATCCGAAACCATCCGGTGCTGTTTAATCATTAAACAGCGCCGGAGCTGTTTTTATATTACATCTGCCTGCGGATCATGCCGCGGACGTCGTTTAAGAGCTTCAGGTAATCCTGACAATCCTCCTCCGGACTGGAGAGGATCAGATCCAGCAAAGCGTTCTTGGCGGAGGTGTCGGCGGGGGATGAAGCGTCGGTGATCAGGGAAGTTTTTGGGCGTTCCATGCCGAGAAACAGGTAGTCGTAGGTGACACCGAACAAAAGACAGAGCTGCTCGGCGACGGGAAGGGTCAGAGGCTTGCGGCCTCTCTCGATTTCTCCCAGGTAATTGAGCGACACGTCTATGGCGTCGGCCAACGCTTCCTGGGACAGGCCCCATTGGCGGCGTTTGGCGCGGATTCGCTGCCCGATCACGCGGTTGGAATCGTTAAAAGAAGAAATCGCGTACATAATAATCCTCACTGTCTGTATCGGTGTTTTATAAAAGATTCGCAAAAAAGTAGTGAAAAAATATTGCTGTTTGGTGGCTATTTTAAAGAAATACCGGCCGCCTGGTAAGAAGCTGCCGGATAGGAAAAAATGCTGACTGTGGGGAGCGGATCCGTTTTATTTTCGACGGTTTTGGCGGTTCAGGATCTTTCGCATTTCCGATAAGAGCGCCAGATAATTTCGACAGTCCTCTTCCGTGCTGGATGCGACAAAAGAAAGCAGAAGATCTTTGCGGCTCTTTTTCTTTTTTTCGTCGGGAGCGCCGTCGCGGAGGAGCTGTTCTGCCGGGCGTTCGATTCCCAGATACAGATAATCATAAGTAACACCAAAATAAAGACAAAGCTGTTCCGCAACCGAAAGCGTCAGGGGGCGTCGACCGCGTTCAATCTCGCCGATATAGTTCGGCGTGACATCGATGACTTCGGCAAGTTCTTCCTGAGTCATATTCCAGCTCGTACGGCATTTGTGAATTCGGGAGCCTATGGTAATATTTGAATCGTTAAAGGATACCAAGCTCATGTTAAGTTTCCCCTTTATTGACAGTTGATAAAAAGTTATAGAAATATCCTTTCTATTTGAAAATATTTTATACAGCGTTACAAGAAAAACCCAGTCACGACAGGTGAGGACCGGTTCCTCACAAGTTGTTGGAGGGAATTTGAGCGGAAAACCGGCGTTGATTTTTGGCAATATCTCTGTTACTATGTAATTTAAAGTAAAAGAAGCGGGGTTATGGATCATGGAAAACGGATACGATGCGATCGTCATAGGCGCGGGTTTTGCCGGGGCCGTCGCTGCCAGGGAGATGGCCGAGAAGGAAGGAAGACGGGTTCTGATTCTGGAGCGGCGTTCCCATGTGGGAGGAAATGCTTACGATTGTCTGGATGAGGCGGGCGTGCTGATTCACAGGTATGGTCCGCATATTTTCCATACGAATGAGGAAGCGGTGTACCGATATCTGTCCCGTTTTACGGATTGGAACGCGTATGAGCATCGGGTGGCGGCGAAGGTTCACGGCCGGTTTATGCCGGTTCCTTTTAACCTGACATCCCTGAAGATGGCGTTTGGGGAAGAGGAAGGGAGCCGTCTGGCGGAAAAGCTGATAGGCGTTTACGGCGCGGAAAAAAAGGTGACGATTTTGGAGCTGCGCCGGAATGCGGATCCGGATCTCGCAAAAGTGGCGGATTATGTGTATCAGAATGTGTTTTCGTATTATACTCAAAAACAGTGGGGGACGACGCCGGAAGAGATTGATCCGGCTACGACGGCACGGGTGCCCGTCTTTTTATCGGAGGACGACCGGTATTTTCAGGATACGTGGCAGGGGATTCCGAAAGACGGATATACCAGGCTTTTTGAGCGCATGCTGGATCATCCGGGGATTACGGTCCGGTTGAATACGGACGGAAGAGATTATTTGTTCTTTGAGGGTTCTTCCGGGATTCGGTTTGAGGGCGAGCCTTACCGGGGCGCGGTTATTTTCACCGGGGCTCTGGACGAGTGGTTTGACTGCCGTTTCGGGCGTCTGCCTTACCGGACGCTGGATTTCGCGTTTGAAACGCTGCCCGTGACCTGGTATCAGCCGAGAGGTACGGTCAATTATACGGTGGACGAGGCGTTTACGCGGATCACGGAGTTTAAATATTTTTCCGGACAGGATATTCCGGATCGGACCACGATCGTGAAGGAGTATTCCCGCGAATACACCGGGGAGGCGGGCGAGATCCCCTACTACGCGGTTATAAATCCGGAAAATAATGCGCTGTATGCCAGGTATCGGGCTCTGACAGAAGGATATGAGAATTTCTTCTGTCTGGGACGTCTGGCAGAATATAAGTATTATAATATGGACGCGATCGTCGGACAGGCCCTTGCGCTGTGCGGGCGGCTGCGTTAGGTCGGTTTTAAAAGAGCGGGAAGGCCGGGGGAAGCGCCCGGAAGGAAATGGGAATGGAGCAGAGAAGAGAACGGGAGAACGCGAATATTTTTGTGAAAACAATCCGTTATCTGAGAAAAAACGGTCTGAAAAAGTGCGTATATAAGATCTACCGGAAATTATTCCGGCTTGAGAAGATCGGTTATGAGAAGTGGCGGAGGGAAACGGCGATATCGGGGGCGGAGCTGGAGAGGCAAAAGAATTTTGTTTTTCCCGTAATGCCGAAGATCAGCCTGGCGGTTCCTCTGTATCGGACGCCGGAGGCGTATCTTCGGGATATGATCGTTTCGCTTCTCTCGCAGACGTACGGGAACTGGGAGCTGTGCCTGGCGGACGGAAGCGGGGAGGAGGGCGCCTTGGAGGCTCTGGTGAGGAAGTTTGGCCGGGGGGATGTAAGGATTCGCTACCGGAAGCTGGAGAAGAACGAGGGAATCGCGGGGAATACGAACCGGGCTCTCGCCATGGCTTCGGGTGAATGGATCGGGCTTCTGGACCATGACGATACGCTGGCGCCCCAGGCCCTGTTTGAGGTGGTCCGCTGCCTGAACAACGATCCGCGGGCGGAGCTGATCTATACGGACGAGGATAAGACGGACGGGGAGGGGAAGAGATACCGAGAGCCCCATTTTAAGCCGGATTTTAATCCGGATCTTCTGCGGACGGTCAATTATATCTGCCATTTCACGGTGGTAAAAAAGGATTTGCTGGAAAGGACCGGCGGATTCCGGGAAGGATATGACGGGGCTCAGGATTATGATCTGATTCTGCGGTGCTGCGAGCAGGCGGAGCGGGTCTGCCATATCCCCAAGATTTTGTATCATTGGCGCTGCCATGAAAATTCGACTTCCGCCAATCCGGAAAGCAAACGCTATGCGTTTGAGGCCGGCCGGCGGGCGCTCCTTTCCCATTATGAGAGGGTCGGGCTTAAGGCGGAGGTGTTTGACGGCGTGTCGCCGGGCATTTATCATTCCCGTTTCGCCTTTTCCGGCGAGCCTTTGGTGTCAATCCTGATTCCCAATAAAGATCATGCGGAAGACTTGAAAGTTTGCGTGCGGTCGATTCTGGACCGTTCCGATTACCGGAATTTTGAAATATTGATTCTTGAGAACAACAGTTGCCAGGCCGAGACGTTCGCCTGTTATGAGGAGTTGAAGAGAGAGGAAAAGGTCCGGGTGATCGCCTGGAATCATCCTTTTAATTATTCGGCCGTCAATAATTTCGGCGCGAAAGAGGCGAAGGGCGAGTATTTTCTTTTATTGAACAACGACACGGAGATGATAAACCCGGAAGCGCTGCGGGAGATGCTTGGGTATTGCGCCAGGGAGGACGTGGGCGTTGTGGGCGCGAAGCTGTTTTTCGGGGACGATACGATTCAGCACGCGGGTATCGTGTTGGGGATCGGCGGCGTGGCGGGCCATGCTTTCGCCGGGCAGCCGCGTACGGATTACGGATATATGTCGAGGGCCTGGTGCACGCAGGATTACAGCGCGGTGACCGGGGCGTGTCTGATGGTGAAGCGGAGCGTGTTTGAGGCGGTCCACGGGCTGAACGAAGATCTGGCGTACGCGTTCAATGATGTGGATTTCTGCCTGCGGGTGAGGGAGCTCGGATATCTGGTCGTTTATAATTCGGAAGCGCTCCTGTATCATTACGAGTCGAAATCAAGGGGCCGGGAGGACACGCCGGAGAAGATTGCGAGATTTCACCGTGAGACGGCATATTGCCTGAAACGCTGGGGGAAGATTCTGAAGGAAGGCGATCCTTATTATAATCCGAATCTGACGCTGGAATGGCAGGATTTTTCCTGCAAAAGCCGGTCGGAGCGCCGGAAGATGCAGATGGACCGGGAAGATTTTGGCCGTGCAATGGAGAAAATGGGTCGGGAAAAATAATTTTTTTCGAAATTCGGCCGGATGCTTGCGATTTGGATACATTTGCGGGTTATGGTAGTGAGGCGGAGGTCTATCTGCCAGGGAGGACGGTATGAAGGTAACGGTAATAATCCCCAATTATAACGGGAAACATTTTATGGAGCCCTGCATGGAGGCCCTGGCGAATCAGACTTATACGGATTTTGAGATTTTGGTGATCGATAACGCTTCGTCGGACGGAAGCGCGGAATTTATCCGGGAGCGGTATCGGGAGGCGCGCCTGCTGGTGATGGAGAAGAATCTTGGTTTCTCCGGAGCCGTAAACGTGGGGATCCGGGCGTCGGATACGCCTTATGTTCTGCTTTTGAATAACGATACGAGAGTGCGCCGGCATTTTGTGGAAGCGATGGTGAAAACCATTGAGCGGTCGGAGAAGATCTTTTCGGTCAGCAGTAAGATGATACAGATGTATCACCCGGACTATATTGACGACGCGGGGGATCAATATTGCCTGATCGGCTGGGGGTTTCAGCGGGGGATCAGCCATCCGGCGACTCAATATACCAGGTTCTGCCAGGTCTTTTCGGCCTGCGCGGGCGCGGCGATCTACCGCAGGGAAGTATTCGAGGAGATCGGATATTTTGACGAGATGTATTTCGCCTATCTGGAGGATATGGATATCGGGTATCGCGCCCGGATTGCGGGTTATCGCAATCTGTACTGTCCGACGGCGGTCGTGGAGCATGTGGGAAGCGGGACAAGCGGTTCGAAGTATAACGCGTTTAAAGTAAGGCTGGCGGCCAGGAACAGCGTTTATCTGAATTATAAGAATATGCCGGCGGCGCAGATGGTCCTGAACGCACTGCCATTGGCTTTCGGGTGGTTTTTGAAATACCGTTTTTTTGTAAAGCGGGGATTCGGGGATGAGTTCCGGGCAGGTTTAAGAGAGGGTATAAAGACCAGGAAGAAGTGTAAAAAGGTCCCGTACCGAAGACAGGATTTCTGGAATTATGTCCGGATCGAATGGGATCTGGTAAAGAATATGTTTCTTTATGCCTGGGAGTATACCCATCGGACTCAGCCGAAATAACGGGAAGGTGATGGAACTTGGTAAGGGATAATCAGGTAAGATTGAACCGTCTCCATGTGTTTTTGGACGCGGTGATCCTTGTGGCGTCCTATTTCCTGGCACACTGGGCGGTTTTTGAACAAGCGGACAAGATTTCCGCTTATACAAAGCAGTTTTATTATTCGGCGCTGTTTTTTATCGTGCCGGTATTTATGATCCTGTACTGGATCTTCCGTCTGTATACGCCGAAGCGCGTGATGGGGCGGCGTCTGGAGCTGGGGAACGTGTTCAAGGCGAACGCGATCGGCCTGCTGATTCTGACCATGGTCCTGTATCTGGGAAAGGAAGCTTTGCAGGATTTTTCTCGTCCCATGGTGTTTTTGTTTGTCGGGATCAATTTCACGCTGGACGGCCTGTTCCGTTTGACGGTAAAGACGATCCTTCAGAAATATCGGGTAAAAGGCTACAATCAGAAACAGGTACTGTTGATCGGCTACAGCCGGGCGGCGGAGATGTACATTACCCGGGTGGAGAAAAATCCGAGCTGGGGATACCGGATTCGGGGAATCCTGGACGACGATCTGGTCTGGGGAACGGAATATCACGGCATTCGTGTGATCGGGAAGGTGGACGACCTGGATCTTTTGCTGGAGAAGGTGCATCTGGACGAGATCGCGATCGCGTTGGGACTGGACAAGTATTCCCGTCTGGAGCACATCGTGTCGATCTGCGAGAAGTCCGGCGTCCATACCAAATTTATTCCGGATTATTATAAGATTATACCGACGAAACCCTATACGGAGGATCTTCAGGGGCTGCCCGTGATTCACATTCGTTATGTGCCGTTGTCGGATTCTTTTAATATGACGATCAAGCGGATCATTGATATTTTCGGGGCTTTGGTGGCGATCACGCTGTTTTCGCCGGTGATGCTCGCGGCTGTGATCGGCGTCAGGCTTTCTTCGCCGGGCCCGATCATTTTCAAACAGGAGCGGGTGGGGCTGCACAATCGGAATTTTTCCATGTATAAATTCCGCTCCATGGGAGTTCAGGCCCCTAAGGAGGAGCAGAAGGCATGGACGGTAAAAAATGACCCGCGCGTTACGCGTTTCGGTCGTTTTATGCGAAAAACAAGTATTGACGAATTGCCGCAGTTGTTTAATATATTAAAAGGGGATATGAGCTTGGTGGGCCCCAGGCCGGAGCGTCCTTTGTTCGTGGAAAAATTCCGGGAGGAGATTCCCCGCTATATGGTAAAACATCAGGTGCGTCCCGGCCTGACCGGGTGGGCGCAGGTGAACGGATTTCGGGGGGATACTTCGATCTCGAAGCGAATCGAATACGACCTGTATTATATTGAAAACTGGACCCTGGGGCTGGATTTTAAGATCCTCTTCCTGACATTTTTCAAAGGTTTTGTAAATAAGAACGCATATTAAGGAAGGAAAGGAAGCTTTTTATGAGATACGAAGACGATTACGACGAGTATGACGATTATGAGTATGTCCGCCGGAAGAGGAACGCATCTTCAAAAAGCCGGCCGGTGAGCGGCGGCGGTAAGAACGGGACGCGTTCCGGTTCACGGAGTGCCGCTTCCGCTTCCAGACATTCTTCCGCCGGGGCGAAAGGCAGCGCAAAAAGCGCGTCCCGTTCGGCGGCGGCTTCCGGGACGAAGAAGAGCCCGGCCAGGAAAAGTACGGCTTACTACGATTATTATGAGGAAGATAAGCTGGCGGCCGTCGACAAAAAGCGGAAAAGCCGGTCGGAAAAGCAGAAAAAAGCGAAGAAGAAGAGGAGAAGGCTGATTGCCGTGATCGCGCTGGAGATGGTTCTTCTGGCGGTTGTGCTCGTCTTTATCTGGGGAATTTCCAAGTACGATATGATTCAGAAGCCCAACTGGGGCAAATCGGAAGTTCCGAGGAACACGGATATCGCCGAGGAAGTGGTGGAGCAGATGCTTACCGGGTATACGGATATCATGATATTCGGCGTGGACGGGATTTCGACGCTGGAGTCGGGAGCCGGCGGCGACGTGAATATCCTGGTTCATATCGATAACGCGACCGGCGAGGTCAAACTGGTATCTTTTTATCGGGATCTGTACCTGAATACGGGTGGAAATTCCTTCCGGAAGCTGACGGATATCTACCGCTCGGACGGTCCGATGGGCGCTATGGGCGCGCTGAATACCAATCTGGATCTGAATATCGAACAATTTGTGACGGTGAACTGGGCCACCGTGGCCGAGACGATCAATCTTCTGGACGGGATCGATATTCTTGTGCCGGATGAGATGATGCGGGAGATCAACGGATATATCACGGAGACGGTGGAGACGACCGGCATCGGTTCCACACAGTTGGCCGGCGGCGGTTTCCAGCATTTGGACGGCGTTCAGACCGTGGCTTTCTGCCGGATCCGCCATATCAATGTGCCGGGGTATTCGATCGCCGATTACGGTCGGACCGAGAGGCAGAGGGAAGTGATAGGGCTTCTTCTGCAGAGAGTAAAAGAATCGGATCTGAATACGATCGGAAGTATCGCGGATCTGATGCTTCCGGCGACTTACACGAATCTGGAACTGGCGGATGTGCTGGGTATGATTTCCCGGGTGCTGACCTATCATATTCCGGACGAGGACGGGACGAGAGGGTATCCGTTCAATCAGATCTCGCCGGATAACAGTATGGTAATTTCCACGGATACGCTGGGCGATATTCAGGCTCTTCACGAATATCTGTACGGCACCGAGGACGGTTATACGGTGTCCGAGAGTGCCCGGAATATCGCCAAGAAACTGACCAATATCACCGGATATTAACTACAAAAGCAAAAAAGCGGGGCGGAACCAAAAAAGGCTTCGTCCCGTTTTTTTCCGAGACGTTATTTACAGAGTTGCCGGGGGGGAGCGCCCGGGAGAAGGAGAGGGTTATGGAAGAGACAAGGTATGCGCTGCTGATCGACGCGGATAACGTGGCGCCGAAATATTTACCGATTATTTTGGAGGAGGCGAAGTCTTACGGCACTGTGAGCATCCGCCGGGTATACGGGGACTGGACCGATCTCAGCAAGAAATCCTGGAAGGAGCAGTTGCTGGAGAGTTCGATTATCCCCATGCAGCAGTACAGTTATACGTCGGGGAAGAACGCTTCGGATTCGGCCATGATTATCGACGCGATGGATATCCTGTATTCGGACAACGTGGACGGCTTTATTATTGTTTCGTCGGACAGTGATTTTACCAGGCTGGCCATGCGTTTGAGGGAGGCCGGGAAGACCGTGATCGGTATGGGGGAATCCAAGACGCCTTCTCCTTTTGTCAAGTCCTGTGAAAAATTTAAATTGCTGGACGTGTTGTTTAAGAATACGAGGACGGAGGAGGAACAAAGGGAAGTTCAGGGAGTGGCGGCGGCCGATAACAGCGACGCAAAACCGATCACGGGTATCGGGGAGATCCGCCGGACAATTTTTGATATTATTGACAAAAATTCCAATGACGAAGGGCTGATGCGCCTTTCGGAGCTGGGCAGTCATCTGACTACGCGGTATCCGGATTTTGACGAGCGCAATTACGGGCGTTATAAAAAACTGAGCGAGTTTATCCGCGGATTCGAAGGGCTCAAGGTGGTTATGCTGAAAAACGGGGAGAAAATGCCCCAGGCGTATGTGAAAAGGGGGTAGCGCGGTTTTAACCGATTTTTAACCGCCTTTACACAAAAGAGACACACTTCTCCGGTACATTATACACAGATTGATAAAAAACATGGGAAGAAGTCAGCGTTATGGATTATTATAACAGCAACCAGGATGATAAAAATAACGAATATGAGAGAGGTTATGATTATGGTTACGGCTCGGCTTACGGGACGGGCGGCGACGGTCTGGAACCGAAGAGGACAGGCGGGTGGGGCAAGAAAATCCTGACCTTTGTCCTGTGCGGGGCTTTGTTTGGCACGGCGGCCGGAGGCGCTTTTTTAGGGGTGAACGAGCTGGGACGGCAGTATCTGGATAACGGTGACGCCGCTTCCGGGACGGAAACTACCGGCTCCCAGGCGAATATCGCCCCGACTTCCGGTGCGAAGCATACGAATGCCACCACGACGGCGCTGGATGTATCGGGCGTGGTAGATGATGTATTTCCCTCGGTGGTGGCGGTGACCAGCACGATGGTATACCAGAGCTATTATGGCTGGGGTTTTGGCAGCGAGGATTATGAGACGGAGGGAAGCGGCTCGGGCGTTATCATAGGGCAGACCGACGAAGAGCTGATTATTTTAACGAATGATCATGTGATCAACGGGGCGTCGTCTTTGACGATTACGTTTGCAGACGATACCACGGCGTCGGCGGCCGTGAAGGGAACGGACGCGAATGCGGACCTGGCCGTGATAGCCGTGAAGAAATCGGATTTAAGTGAAGATACGATTAAAAATCTGGCTGTGGCCAGATTCGGAAGTTCCGATGATATGAAAATCGGGCAGGCGGTTATTGCGATCGGCAACGCGCTGGGCACGGGCCAGTCGGTAACGGTGGGCGTCGTCAGCGCTTTAAACCGGAGGCTGAATGTGGAAGGGACGGATATGACCCTGATGCAGACCGACGCGGCCATTAACTTTGGCAACAGCGGCGGCGGCCTGTTCAATACGGAGGGGGAGCTGATCGGCATCAACGTGGCCAAGGCTACGAGAAACGACGCGGACGGGATGGGCTACGCCATTCCGATCACTTCGGCGGAGGGTATCATTGAAAAGTTGTCGAGCCGGGAAACGCGTTCGGAGGAAGTTCCCGAGGAACAGGCGGCTTACATCGGGATCAGCATGCAGAATGTGACGAGCGCAACGGCGTCTTCTTTTGACATTCCCGTCGGCGTGTACCTGGTGGCGGTCAGCGCGGGCTCTCCGGCAGAGGCGGCCGGTCTTCAGGAGAAGGATGTGATCACCGCTTTTGACGGCCAGACGGTGTCCACAAGGGAGGAACTTCAGAGCCTTTTAAAATACTATGCGGCCGGCACGACGGTGGAGGTCACCGTCCAACGACAGATTGACGGACAATATCAGGAGATGAATCTGTCTCTTACCCTGGGATTGCGCAGCGATTATCAATAGCAGGGACGGAAGGCGAACGGAATTTGGCGGCGGATATAAAGGACAAAAGGGACCGGATCGGGGATTCGGTCCCTTTTTGACGTCGAATCAAGGGCGCTTTAAGGAGCAATCCGGTTTCTGGGTGCATAAGCTGATAGGAAGAAGAAAAACCGGAGCCGGATATGAGTTGCGAAGAGATGGTGTATTCCAATGATTTTGCGGAGTTGATTTTCGAGTATAATGTAAGGATGGAGGAGTTTTTTGGGAAAGAGACGGAAGATTATTGCGTAAAGAGGATAAACGCTCAGTTTGCGGTCGCTTACCTGAGGCGGTCGGTTTTTGCTCTGGATGTGAAAGACGTCGGGTACAGCGCCATTCCGAAGCTGTACGCGCCAATGGATTTGACGGCGCCGGAGGAGGTAGGCGCCGTCTGGGCTCAGAATCAGATGAATCTGCAATTAACCGGCCGAAATGTGCTGATTGCTTTTATCGATACGGGGATCGATCTGAATCATCCGGTCTTTCTGGACAGAAACGGAAAAACCCGGGTGATTGAACTCTGGGATCAGACGGACCGGAGCGGAACGGCGCCGGAGGGGATCGGTTATGGGAGCGTGTATAATCAGAAACAGATCGATGAACGTCTGGCGGAATACCGGGAAGATCCTTCGGTTCCTCTTCCGGGAAAGGACGAGAGCGATCACGGCACATTCCTGGCCGGGGTGGCGGCGGGAAGCCGGGACGCGGCGGCGGCTTTTATCGGAGCGGCGCCGGAGGCGTCGATCGTGGTAGTGAAACTGAAACCGGCAAAGTCTTATTTAAAGGATCTGTTTTTTGTGCGGCAGGAAGCGGAAGCTTATCAGGAAGACGACATTATGATGGCTCTTCGCTATGTAAAAGAGGTTCAGTACCGAAAATACCGTCCGATGGTCGTCTGCCTGGGGATGGGGACCAATATGGGAGGACATACCGGAAGTTCCACATTAAGCCGGGTGTTAAATACGGCGCTTCGGGAGAGAGGCATCGCGGCCGTGATTCCCACGGGAAATGAGGCGAATATGTCGCACCATTTTCAGGGGGCGGTGAATGCCGCGACAGGAAGGGAAGCGGTAGAGATCCGGGTTCCGGAGGGAAGCGGGGGATTTACCCTGGAATTGTGGGCGGACGTTCCGGAACGGTATCAGGTAGGAATCCGCTCCCCGGGCGGGGAGGAGGTTCCCTCCAATATGGCCGGGCGCAAGAGCAGCAATGTTTATGAGTTTGTGCTGGAGAATACCCGGGTGCTGGTGGATTACCGCCTGACGGGAAACGATGCGGGCGGACAGCTGATTTTGATGCGGTTTGACCGGCCGTCGGCGGGGATCTGGACGATTGAGGTGCAGGGACGGGCGGTTATCTGGGGCGGTTATCATATGTGGCTTCCCGTGCGGGAATTTGTGGAGGAGGGAACGGTTTTTCTTCGTCCCAACCCAAACATTACCCTTACGGACCCCTCCGCGACCGAGTCCGCAATTACCATGGCCGGTTACGATCACATTACCGGGGGGATCTATGTGGATTCCGGAAGAGGGTTTACCCGTACCTCGCAGATCAAGCCGGATCTGGCTGCGCCGGCTGTGAACGTATACGGTCCGACGGCCGGCGGCGGGTATACGCAGAAGAGCGGGACCAGCATCGCGGCGGCTCTTACGGCCGGGGTCTGCGCGAATTTGATGGAATGGGCGATCATTAAAGGGAGGGACCCGTATATTGACAGCACCCGAATCAAGGAGTATCTGATCCGGGGAGCCAGGCGCGAATCGGGCCTTTCGTATCCCAGCCGGGAGTGGGGATACGGCAAGTTGGATCTGGAAGGCGTGTTTCGGGCGTTTCAGGGATAAAAAAGCTTGACATTTCCCCTTGTGTAAGGTGTAGGATATCGTCATCGGGCGGGAAAAGAAGGAAGCCTGTCGGATGACGGTATTTTTAAGATGCGCACGGCGGGGGTTTTATATTGCGATTCGGCAAGAATCGAAGTATACCCTCCGGGTACCCCATATTGCCATTCGGCAAAGATTAAGGTATACTGGTTAAGACGGCCCGGAAGGGCCGCGAGGACATACGCCCGGGTGCGGGAAAGGAAGAGCATATGATTGAATTAAAACATGTTTCAAAAACGTATGGCGGCGGAAAAAAGGCCGTTTGCGATGTGAGCCTTGAGATCGCCGACGGCGAGATCACCGGTTTTATCGGGCCGAACGGGGCCGGGAAAACCACGACGCTGAAAATGATTACCGGTATTTTAAAACCGGACGAGGACGGAGGGGCCGTTTTGCTGAATCAAATCCCCATGGCGAAGAACCCGCTGGAGGCGAAAAAGCAGTTCGGTTTTGTCTCGGATAATCCGGATAATTTTCTGCGCCTGAAAGGAATTGAATATCTGAATTTTATGGCGGATATTTATGAGGTTCCGAGCGAGGGCAGATGGGAGAGAATCGAATCGTTTGCGAGAAGATTTGAGATAGAGGACGCTCTGAACGATAAGATTTTGAGTTATTCCCACGGGATGCGGCAGAAAATTATGGTTATGGGCGCGCTTTTACATAATCCCTCCATCTGGATACTCGACGAGCCGCTGACCGGGCTGGATCCGAAATCGGCTTTTGAATTGAAGGAAATGATGAAAGAACACGCGGCTTCCGGCCGTTCGGTTCTGTTTTCCACGCATGTGTTGGAAGTGGCGGAGAAGCTGTGTGATAAGGTAGTTATCATCAACCGCGGACAGATTGTATACCAGGGCACTCTGGAGCAGTTGAGAGCAGCGTATCCGGGTATTGATTCGCTGGAAAATATTTTCCTGGAGCTCACGAAAGATGCGTAAGTTATTTTGTTTGACGAGGGTTTTATTTAAAACCAGCCTGGGCTCGTTGTATCAGGGAATGGCAGGGAATAAGAATAAGAAGAAAAACGGGAAGGGATGGGGCGGCAAATTGTTGTGTCTGTTCCTTCTGATCTGCCTGTTTCCCACGTTTATTATGTTGGGTGTTGCCGCTTATGAGGGGCACGACCTTTTGGCCGGGATCGGGCAGGAAGGTCTGATTGTAAGTTTTATCGGTATTCTGGGGAGTATGGCGACGCTTATTTTTGCCATTTCCCTGGTTTTGTCCATTTTCTATATGAGCAGGGATGTGGAAATGCTTCTGCCCATGCCGCTTAAGCCCTGGGAGATCGTGGGGGCGAAGTTCACGGTGGCCTGGCTGTATGAGGCGGCCACGACGGCTCTGCTTGTGCTGCCGCCCTTTATCGGATATGGCCTGGCGGAAAAAAGCGGGATTTTGTACGGCTTTTTTGTCGCCTTGAGCGTTCTTTTCCTTCCGGCGGCGCCTCTTGTCTACGCCGGCCTGGTGCTGATGCTGATTATGCGGATATTTAAGGGAGTTAAAAATAAGGATTTCCTGAATCTGATCGCTATGGTAATCGTGCTGGCGGCGGCGATGGCGTTAGGTTTTTCCATGCAGTCCATGGAGGGGATATCTCAGGCGGAGCTGGTGACGCTTTTGTCGGCGGGGGAAAATTCCCTGCTTGGCCTGGTGAAGTCTTTGTTCCCTCATCTGGGATTTTTGGAGAAGGCTCTGCTGGAGGGGGACGCGCTTTCTATGTTCCTGTTTGTCGCGGCCAGTTTCGGGTTTATCGCGGTATTTCTGGCAGCGGCGAATTTCCTGTATTTTGGCGGCGTGGCCGGGATGAACGAGACTTCCGCGAAGCGCAGGAAGATCTCGGAAAAAGAAAGCCTCTCGATAAACCGGCGTACGGGCGCGGTGGCGAGCTACGCCGGAAAAGAAAGAAAGATCCTGTTCCGGACGCCGATCTATTTCGTGAACTGCGCGCTGCTTGCGTTTATCTGGCCGCTTCTGTTTCTGATTCCTCTGGTAATGGGGCTGTCTTCTCAGGTCGAGATAGGCGAGCTGACATGGCTGGTTTCGGAGGCGAAAGAGTGGATTTCTTCTATGTCCGGACAGGATCGGATGTCCGTGCTGGCGGCCGCTTTGTTTGCGGCGTATGGTTTAAGCTGTATGAGCCTCAGCCTGACGGCGGCGTCGGGCACTTCCATAAGCAGAGAGGGTACAAATTTTTCATACATGAAATACATTCCCCTTTCGTATCGGGATCAGATCAGGGGCAAGCTTCTGTGCGGGATCGAAATCTGTGCGGTCGGGAGCAGCGGTTATACGGGGATCCTGCTGGTCCTTGCCGTCGCTTTTTTGGGCGTGCCGGCGGCGGCGCTGCCGTTGGGACTGATTTTGAGCGTGCTTATAAACGTGCTGTTTAACTGTTTACAGCTTCTGGTAGATCTGTGGAGGCCGAAGCTGGTGTGGGAGACGGAGACGCAGGCCGTAAAACAGAATCTGAACGTAGTAGTCGAGATGTTCGGTTCGATGGGATTGTCGGTGCTGTTTGGCTTCCTGGGCTGGAAACTGTTCGGGATTATGACGGACGCGGGGCTTTCGGCCTGGGCGCCGATCGGGATTATGACGGGGGTGCTTGCCCTGACGGCGTTTGTTTTGTATCGGGTGACGCTTAAGGTTGGCGAGCGGATGCTGGAAAGACTGGAATAAAAAAAGAAAAACGCCGTCTCGCTGAGGCGGCGTTTCGTAATGATATTTTTTGCTTATACGAGGAAGAGGCACAAAAGGAACGTGCCGGTAAAAATGGCAAAATCGGAAAGGTTGAAGTAAATATGGCGGATTTTGGGGAGCGGCAAGCTGATGTAATCGATTACGTATCCCCGTTTCCAGTGGTCGTAGAAGTTGTTCAGTCCTCCGCCCAAAAGCAGGCCGTATCCCAGGCGGGGAAGAAGAGACGGGATTTTTGGCAGTTCGGGGATCACAAGGAAGGACACAGCGGCCAGAACCGCCGGAGGCAGAAGCTTTACCAGCCGGGGTTTCTGCCGGCCGAACCCGAGAATCATACCGGGATTTTCCACTCTATCGAGACGGAAGAGATCATGAAAAAAGGAAGCGGGCAGAGTGCCCGCTTTCTGCCGGGCGTTCACCCGGTTTTTGACAAAAAGGTCAAAGAGAAAAACAAAAACGGCCGCGGCCAGTGAGAGAAACATAGGAAATCCTTTCCGTAATCGGGATGGCCGATAAAATTTAGGCGTTCAAAATATTTTCGGCGGCCACGTACCCCCAGGTCATGGCGGAGCCGTGGCTGTTGCCGTTGATCGTAACCGGATAGTCTACGCCGTAACGGCCGCCGGATACGTTGCCGATGGCGTACAGGCCGGGAATGGGCTCCCTGTCGTCGTCAACGACCTGAAGCTTCTCGTTGATCTCGAGGCCGCCGGGAACGACCAGAAGCGAAGGGCCGAACTTTAAGGCGTAGAACGGGCCTTCCTTGATGGGGGAGAGGAGTTCGGCGCGTTTATGGAATTCCGTATCCTCGCCTTGATCGTACATATTATTGTAATTTTCCACCGCCGCCAGGAAATCGTCTTTATCCACGTCCATAAGTTCCGCCAGCTCTTCCAGGGAATCGGCTTTGAAGGCGTTGCCGTTTTCCAGGGCCCCTTCGATGATCTTCTCGGCGCTGTCCGGCGTCCACTCTTCGTCGGCCAGACGGGACATGTTATCCCAGAACTGACCGCCGGCCAGGGGGATCTGTTCGGCAACGTCTTTTTTCCAGTTGGAATCAAAGATGCTGTAGGCATATTCGTTGCCGCCGGCCTGTTTCAGGATCTGAATGCTTTTGGCCTGAATCCAGGTGTCTTCATTCATGAAACGGCGTCCTTTCGCGTTGACGTGGAGGAAACCGAAGCACAGGGAGCAATAGCGGATCAGGTGGATCATGGTGGGGAAAGGTCCCATTTCCATGTGTCCGCCGGCCCACATGCCCATTTTGTGCCCGTCGCCGGTGTTCATGCCGTAAGGGGTATAGGCTCTGGCTTCCGCCAGAAGACCCAGCTCGCCGCCGTAAGCTTTCAGCATTTCGTCGTCGCCGGAAATATCGCCGGTGGCCAGGATGATCGCCTTTTTGCCCACGTATTTTTTATAGCCGTCGGCGTCTTTTACGATCACGGCGCTAACTTTTTCCCCGTCTTTTACCAGTTGTTCCGCCGCCGAATCAAAGTGGAAGACGACGCCGTTTTCTTCCGCTTTTTTCCACATAAAGAAGACCGGCGCGCTGATGTTGTTTTCATTGTCGTCAAAAGAGCCGCGGATCACATGGGTTCCGATGTGCTCGTAATAGGTTTTGCCGACGTAGTGCGTCTGAATCGGGATAATATTCAGGGCGTCCCCGCTCATGTCGTCCAGCCAGTCCATCACTTCGCTGGAACGGTCCAGGAACAGATAGATCAGCTTCTGATCGCAGCGGTTGCCGCACATGCGCAGCCAGTCGGCGGCAATCTCGTCTTTGGAGTCGTTGGTCATGTTGGCTTTGGTCATGGCTTTGGACTGGTAAGCCGCATAATGCCCGCCGCGGGAACTGGGGAAGGACGCTTTTTCCACGACCGCCACTTCTGCGCCCAGTTCCGAGGCGCGCAGGGCCGCCGTAACGCCGGCGATACCGGCGCCGACGATCACGATATCCGCCTCAACGGTTTCCTTGATCTCGGAATCCGGGATGGGTTCCGGCGCTTTTTCCCAGCTGTAGCCGGAGGACGGCGCTTCGTCCAGCATTTCATCGGCGGAGCTGCCGGCCTGCGCGGCCGTCTGAGAAGCCGCCTGGGTTGTGCCGTCAGCCGGCTGGGAGCAGGCGCCGAGTACGCCGAGAGCGGCCGCTCCGGCCGCGACGCCGGCGGCGCCTTTCATAAAGTCTCTTCGGGTAAGTTCTTTTTTCATAATCGATTCGTATCCTCCTTTTTGTCCTTATTAAAAGACGATATATCATATATCGGTAGTATAACAGATCCGGGGGAATTTTAGGGTTAATCAACGGTTAATTTTTCGGAAAGAAATTTAAGCAAAATTTAAGATGCAGCGAATCGGGAAGGCGGATGTACGGTTTTTATGAATTTGCTGTGAATTTTTGGCGCAAAGCATTGTTTTTCATAGTCGGAAAACGTATACTACCAACAGTTTGTCGATAGGAGAACGGAGATTTTTATGAAGCTTTTATATGCGGAGGACGAAATGGCTTTGTCGGAGGCCGTCACGGATATATTCGTGTATTATAACTATACGGTGGAGGCGGTGTATGACGGCGAGGAGGCGTTTGCCCGGGCGGAGCACGGGAATTACGACGGTCTGATTCTGGATATCATGCTGCCCAAAAAAGACGGGCTGGAAGTCTTGCGTGAGCTGAGAAAGGGCGGCTGTAAGACGCCGGTGCTGCTTTTGACGGCAAAAACGGGCGTGGAAGATCGGATCTATGGCCTGGATCTGGGCGCCGACGATTACCTGCCGAAGCCGTTCCACATGGGCGAACTGTTGTCCAGGGTCCGGGCCATGCTGAGAAGACGAGAAACCTTTACGCCGGATATCCTTCGCTGCGGGAACCTTTCTCTGGACAGGCGGAAATACGAGCTGGAAAACGGCGGCCGGAGACGGGTTCTGTCAAAACTGGAATATCAGGTGATGGAACTTCTGATGCTGAATCAGGGTAACTATTTGTCCACCGAGGACATTCTGATCAAGATCTGGGGGTATGAGACGGAGGCGGATGTCGGCGTCGTGTGGGTATATCTCTCCTATCTGAGAAAAAAACTGGCGGCGCTTCACGCGGATGTGGAGATCCGCGCAAAACGAAACATCGGCTACACGCTTGCCGGGATCGCGAATCGGCGTCCGGTTTGAGAGCCCGTGCGCGATCCGGGATGAAGCCGGGCATACGCGGGAGGATTGACATGATTCAGACGCTGCAAAAAAAATTTATCCGGACGGCGATGGTCGCTGTGTCGGTGCTTTTATTCGCGCTGCTTGGCAGCCTCAATCTTGTAAATGCCCGGGCGGCTTTTAATAGAAGCGATCGGCTTTTGGAGGCTTTGATAAAGAATGAATCCGAGATGCCGCCGCCCTACGACCGCCGGGGTTTTTTGAATCCGCCGCCTACGGAGGATGAAAAGCGGGCGGCGGTCTTTTTTACGGTAAGAGTCGCTCCGGACGGCCTTGCGCTTCAGGCGGATGTAAGTCGGATTTCTTCCGTAACGGAGGAGCGGGCGCGGGAGATCGCGGAGAAAATTTTTGCGGAAGGGAAACATAACGGACGTTTCCAAATGTTCCGGTATGCGGGCGTGCAGCTTCCGGACGGCTGCGAAGTCTATATTTTTCTGGATATTTCCTCCGATTTGCGTTCCGTAGGCCGCGTCCTTTTTCTGTCGGCGTTCGCCGGCGCGGCCGGCTGGTTTCTCATGCTGCTTTTTGTGACCTTGCTTTCGCGCAAAGCCATTCGTCCGATCGCGGAAAATATCGAGAAACAGAAACGGTTTGTCACGGATGCGGGGCATGAAATCAAGACGCCTCTTGCGATTATTCTGGCCAATATCGACGCCATGGAATTGTACAACGGGGAAAATAAATGGAGCCGGAATATCCGCCAGCAGGCGTCGCGTTTGAATGATCTGATGCAGAATCTGCTGCTTCTGGCGAGGGCGGACGAAAAAGGGGTCGTTGCGGATCGGGAGACGGTTTTTCTGGCGGGATTGGTGCGGGAAACGATGGCGGGTTTTCAGGAACCGATGGAGTTAAAAGGGCTCCGTTTTCGGGCGGAGATCGGAGAGGAGGTTTCGCTGGCGGCAGATCGGGAGTCCCTTCGGCAGATGATCTCCATTCTGTTGGACAATGCGGTCAAATATTCCGCTTCCGGAACGGAGATTTCTCTGGCGTTGAGAACGGGAAGCGATCCGGTAATTTTGCGGGTAACCAATACCTGCGAAGCGTTGCCGGCCTGCGCGCCGGAAAAATTGTTCGATCGTTTTTACCGGGCGGAGCCGTCCAGGGGGCGGAAAAACGGCGGCTGCGGGATCGGGCTTTCCGCCGCGAGAGCGATCGCGGAACGGCAGGGTGGGAGGATCCGGGCCGGCTACGGGGACGGAAATACGATTTTTTTTACGGTGGAATTTGCTTCCGGCGGAAAACGCCGGTGAAAAAGAGGGTCAGGGCCATGGCGGTCCTGGCCGTTTTCATGTCCGAAAAAGACGCGGGGACAAAGAAAATTCACAAAAACGGCGTTCTTTTCTAAAGCAGGACTAAGGTTCATCTTTTATAATCGGGACAGCAAAAAGAAAAGAGGAATCGGTATGCGATATCGAAATGAATGGAAATGTGAGATCACTTACGCGGATCTTCTGGTCTTGCGGGCCCGCCTGTCGCTTCTGCTGTCCCGCGACAGCCACGCGGGAAGCGGTTCTTACGAGGTGCGCAGTCTGTATTTTGACGACATCCGGGACAGGGCGCTGCGGGAAAAAACGGACGGGGTGGATAGGCGGGAGAAGTTCCGTCTTCGTTATTACAACCGGGATCCTTCTTTTATCCGTCTGGAAAAGAAGAGCAAGGTTTCCGGAAAATGCGGGAAGGAGAGCGCTCCGGTTTCGCGGGAACTGGCGCGCGCGCTTGCGGCCGGCGACCCGGCGCCGCTTAGGGAGAGCGGCCGGACGCTTCTGCTGGAGTTGTACGCGAAGATGATGTTTCGCGGGCTGAGGCCTAAGACGATCGTGGATTATATCCGTGAACCCTACGTTTACGGACCGGGGAATGTCCGTGTGACGCTGGATTACCGGATCCGTACCGGGATGCGGAGTACGGATTTTTTGAATCCGGACAGCGTTACGATCGCGGCCGGCGAGGACCCGATTATCCTGGAGGTAAAATGGGACGAATTTTTGCCGGATATCATTCGGGATGCCGTGCGTCTCCCCGGGCGGCGGGGGACGGCGTTTTCCAAATACGCGGCTGCGAGAATCTACGGGTAACGAAAAAAAGAAAAATAACGGAGGTTTTTTATGAGTTTTCAGGATGTTTTTAAATCCGGTTTTCTGGAGAAAATGGATGCGGTCAGCCTGCCGGATATGTGTATTACGCTGGCGTTGTCTTTTGGAATCGGGATGTTTATTTTCCTTATTTATAAAAAGACGTATCAGGGCGTGATGTATTCTTCCGGTTTCGGCGTGACGCTTCTGGCGCTCACCATGATTACGTCTCAGATCATTCTGGCGGTCACCTCGAATGTGGTGCTTTCACTGGGCATGGTCGGGGCCCTGTCCATCGTCCGCTTCCGGACGGCCGTCAAAGAACCGCTGGATCTGGCGTTTTTGTTCTGGGCGATCGCCGTCGGTATTATTCTGGCTGCCGGGATGCTTCTTCTGGCTCTTGCCGGCAGCGCGGCCGTCGGCGCGGCGCTTCTGGTATTTGTCAATCGGAAGACCTATCTCAATCCGTACATCGTGATTCTTACCTGCGCCGATTCGGACGGCGAGCGGAGAGCCCGGGCGTTTCTGGATCGGAGCGTCCAAAAATGTGTGGTAAAAAGCAAGACCGTCTGGCAGGGGCAACTGGAACTGAATCTGGAGGTGCGCCTGAAGGGGGACGGCACGGATTTTATCAACGCTCTTTCGGAGATGGAAGGGGTGGATCGCGCCGTGCTGGTGAGTTATCAGGGGGAATACCTGGGATAACGATTGTTATTTAAGGGAGGAGGCGCGCGCCTCTTTTCTGCCGGTGATATTCGTATACGGGAGGGAAAATATGTCGACACATAAACAGATAGATCGGATTTGTGCCGCGGCTTTTGCGCTGAGTTTGCTGTTGGCGTTTCTTTTTCTGCACGGGGAAGCCTTCGGCCTTCAGGCGGCTTCTTCCGCGGCGGGATACGCGTCGAAACTGTTCGACGCTTCCGCCGTGCATCGGATCGATATCCGGATGGACGACTGGGAGGGGTTTCTGGCTTCCTGTACGGAGGAAGCGTATGTCTCCTGCGCCGTCGTGATAGACGGAGACATTTATAAAAACGCGGCGATTCGCGCCAAGGGGAACACCTCCCTGTCGCAGGTGGAAGCGTACGGAAACAACCGTTACAGTTTCAAGATCGAGTTCGATCATTATGAGGACGGCAGGAGTTATTATGGGTTGGATAAATTGTGTCTGAACAATCTGATTCAGGATAATACCTGTATCAAGGATTACCTGTGTTATCGGATGATGGGGGAGTTTGGGGTGGCGGCGCCTCTTTGCAGTTTTGTTTATATTACGGTAAACGGGGAGGATTTCGGCTTATATCTGGCGGTGGAAGGAATCGAGGAATCTTTTCTGCAGAGAAATTACGGCAGCGGGTACGGAGAGCTTTACAAGCCGGACAGTCAGCAGACGGGAGGCGGCGCTGTGCCGGGCGGGCGGCCGGATGGGGAGATGACGCCGGGCGGGCGGCCGGACGGGGAGCCGGCGCCGGACCGCGGGGCGATGCCGGAGAGAAGTCGGGCGCCGGAGAACGACGCGGGCGGCGGGATGCGCGTGGGGAGCGACGATGTAAGACTTGTCTATACCGATGACGATTACGACAGTTACGCCAATATTTTTGAAAATGCGAAAACCGATATTTCCGACGGAGATAAGGACCGTCTTATCGATTCTCTGAGAAATTTAAACGAAAACGAAAAGATTGAGGAAGTCGTGAATGTGGAAGCGGTGATTCGGTATTTTGTCGTGCATAATTTCGTCTTGAATTTTGACAGCTATACGGGTTCCATGATTCATAATTACTATCTGTATGAGAAAGACGGACAGATGGAAATGCTGCCCTGGGATTATAATCTGGCGTTCGGCGCTTTTGAAGCGGGAGCGGATGCGGAAGAACTCGTCAACGCTCCGATCGACACTCCGGTATCCGGCGATACGGTGGACGCAAGGCCGATGCTTGCCTGGATTTTTTCCGAAGAAGAATGGACGGATCTCTACCACGATTATTTCACGGCGTTTGTGGAACAATATTTTGACAGCGGGTATCTGGCGGAACAGATCGACGCCGTTAAAACCCTGATCGCTCCTTATGTGGAAAAGGACCCGACAAAATTCTGCACGTATGAAGAATTTGAGACGGGGATCGATACGTTGAAGGAGTTTTGTCTTTTGCGGGCGGAGAGCATCCGCGGCCAGTTGGACGGGACGATCGCGTCTACGGAGGAGGGGCAGCGCCGGGATTCTTCATCCCGAATTGACGTCGGGAGCCTTTCGATTTCCGATATGGGTTCGATGGGAGTGGAAGGTTTCGGGCCGAAAGGGGGCGCGGAGGGCAAACCGTGAAAAAGGAACGGAACAAAAAGAGGGGAAAAGTCAATGGGTTTTAGCGGAAACGGGTAAGTTTATGATTTTTAGACAAAACGTTTGTTTTTTACAGGGACATAAAAATATCCACAAAAAAGGCCGGTTTCTTTGTGGATAAAGTGGATAACTTCGTGCATAACTTAAAAATTCTGAAAAAGCCGTTGTTTTCCCTGTGGATAACTTTGTGAATTTTTCGGGGAAGAAGAAAATGCCGGAAAGCGTGTACGGGCAGGAACGGTAAAAAAGATTGTGCAGAATGAACAAGTCGCTTTGGCGCCGAGGGTCGCGCCGCCTCCGGGTGCGAAAATGGTTGAAGAAAAAGGGGGAAAGTGCTACAATACCGATAGTGTTGGCGCGGCGGGGATCGTAAGCAGGGCAGAGGATGGAAGCGCCGGTACATTGCGTCCGACTTAATTTGAAGAAAACAGGAGTGTACCACATGGGTTTTTTTGCGAAAATATTTGGCACGCACAGCGAGAGAGAATTAAAGCGGATCCTTCCGGTCGCGGATCGGATCGAGGCGCTTCGTCCGGAGATGACGGCGTTGTCGGACGAGGATCTGAGAGGAAAGACGAAGTGGTTCCGGGACAGACTGTCGGAGGGAGAGACGCTGGACGATATCCTTCCGGAAGCCTATGCCGTTGTGCGCGAAGCGGCGCGCCGGGTATTGAATATGGAGCACTATCGGGTGCAGCTGATCGGCGGCATCATTCTTCACCAGGGCCGGATCGCGGAGATGAAGACGGGCGAAGGCAAGACGCTGGTGTCTACGTTGCCCGCGTATCTGAACGCGCTGGAGGGCCGGGGCGTGCATATCGTAACGGTCAACGACTATCTGGCGAAGCGCGACGCCGAGTGGATGGGAAGCGTTCATGAATTTCTGGGGCTGAAAGTCGGCGTGGTGTTAAACAGCATGACGAGCGACGAGCGGAGGGAAGCCTATAAATGCGATATTACCTATGTGACGAACAATGAGCTGGGTTTCGATTACCTGAGAGACAACATGGTGATCTATAAAGAGCAGCTTGTCCTGCGGGAACTTCATTATGCGATCATCGACGAGATCGATTCGATCCTGATCGACGAGGCCCGGACGCCCCTGATTATATCCGGTCAGAGCGGGAAGTCTACCAAGTTGTACGAGGTCTGCGATTTTCTGGCGAAGCGCCTGCGCCGCGGGACCGGTGACGGCGAGCTTACCAAGCAGGATATCCTGTTGAATAATATTGACAAGGAAGACGGAGATTTCCTGGTCAACGAAAAAGAAAAGCTCGTGATGCTGACGGCGGAAGGTATCCGGAAGGTGGAGGAATATTTTAAGATCGACAATCTCTCCGACGCCGGCAACCTTGAGATCCAGCACAACATCAATCTGGCGCTGCGGGCCAATTATCTGATGTTTCGGGATCAGAATTACGTGGTGAAGGACGATCAGATTCTGATCGTGGACGAATTTACCGGGCGTATCATGCCGGGGCGCCGGTATTCGGACGGTTTACACCAGGCGATCGAGGCCAAGGAAAAGGTGAAGGTCAAGCGGGAGAGCAAGACGCTGGCGACGATTACGTTCCAGAACTTTTTCAATAAATTTGACAAGAAAGCCGGTATGACCGGTACGGCGCTTACCGAGGAGCAGGAATTCCGTGATATTTACGGGATGGACGTGGTGGAGGTTCCCACGAACCAGCCGGTTATCCGCAGGGATTTGGATGACGCCGTTTACAAGACGAAGAAAGAGAAGTTGAACGCGGTGGTGGATGAAGTGGCCCGCGCCCATGAGAAGGGACAGCCGGTTTTGGTGGGTACGATTACGATCGAGTCTTCCGAGGAGATCAGCGGGCTTTTGCGCCGCCGGGGGATTCCTCATAACGTGCTGAACGCCAAGTTTCACGAACAGGAAGCTGCGATCGTGGCTGACGCCGGCCTCCATGGGGCCGTGACGATCGCGACGAATATGGCCGGCCGAGGTACGGATATCCGGCTGGACGAGAAGGCGAAGGAGGCCGGAGGTTTAAAGATTATCGGTACGGAACGTCACGACGCCAGGCGGATCGATAACCAGCTCAGGGGGCGCTCCGGCCGGCAGGGAGATCCGGGTGAATCCCGTTTCTATATTTCTCTTGAGGACGATCTGCTGCGTTTGTTCGGTTCCGAAAGGCTGATATCCATGTTTAACACGCTGGGCGTGCCGGAAGGAGAGCAGTTGGAACATAAGATGCTGTCCAGCGCGATCGAGAAGGCGCAGACGAAGATTGAGGGCAATAATTTCGGAATCCGCAAACGCCTGCTGGAATACGATAAGGTCATGAACGATCAGAGGGAGATTATCTACGCGGAACGGCGCCGGGTGTTGGACGGCGAGAGTATGCGGGACGTTGTGATCAAGATGATTACGGACACCGTGGAAAACGCTGTGGACCGCTGTCTGTCCGACGACCACAGCCCCGAGGAGTGGGATCTGGCCGAATTGAACTCGGTTCTGCGTCCGATCATTCCGCTGCCGCCCATTGCGCTGTCAAAAGAGCAGATGGGAGATATGAACAAGGGCAAGCTGAAGCACAGCCTCAAGGAGGCCGCCTTTAAGCTGTACGAGTCGAAGGAGGCGGAACTTCCGGAGCCGGAGCAGATGCGTGAACTTGAGCGGGTCATTCTTCTGAAGGTGATCGATAACAAGTGGATGGGGCATATCGACGATATGGATCAGCTCCGTCAGGGGATCGGGCTGCAGGCATACGGTCAGAAAGATCCTCTGGTAGAGTATAAAAACATGGGCTTCGACATGTTTGACGAGCTGACGGCGAACATTCAGGAAGATACCGTGAAACTTTTGATGCACATTCGTGTGGAGCAGAAGGTCGAGCGGGAGGAAGTCGCTAAAGTCACCAGCACCAACAAAGACGATTCGGCTCAGAAAGCGCCGGTTCGCCGGGATAATAAGAAGGTTTATCCCAACGATCCCTGTCCCTGCGGTTCCGGGAAGAAGTATAAACAGTGCTGTATGAATAAAGATAAGCTGTAAGGAAAAAGAGGCGGAGGGCCCGGTGAGGAGGGCTTTCCGCCTAATGTTTTCTTATATTTGCCGTAAAAATGTTTTGAATAGACGGATTATTATGGGATATATTGAAAAAACCCGGAAATATGTTAAGATAGACAGAAAGTCGTCCGGGATTGCGCCGTGAGTTTTTGTTTTTTACAATGAAAGGCAGGATTATGAATAAACAGAATTGGATTTCTTTCAATGAGATTCCCAGAAAGGAGCGTTATCGCAACGTGCGGCTGGTCAATAAGGGGACGTGGATTGCCCTGGCCGGAATGCTGGTCTTACGTGCTCCGTATCTGATGGCCGGCGGGCAGATTTTTGCCGCTAATTGTCTTTACGGGCTGGGGATGGTTTTGGTTTTTCGTTATACGTACAGCTTCACGTTCGGGATGCTGTTTCCGTTTTTGGGGAAGAATTTTTCTTGTCCCTGGCCGCGGCTGGCCTGGCAGATGCTGGCCGGTCCGGTCCTCTGGGCGGGCGGCATGACGTGGTTTTACAGGGAGAATTTTGCCTGGGGTTTTAAGATGTTTGAGATCGCGTTTGTGATTACCTGCCTGGCCTATCTGGCGGGCGCGGCCTGCGGTTATCGGAAGGCTGCGCGGCGACGGGAGAGGCGGGAGGAGATGGAAGCAATGTGGGGGGATGCCGACGTTTCGCCTGACCGGCTGCGTTTTGGAAAGATGGAATATGAGGAAGCGGACGGGACAGAAGGGCGGGAAGGACGCGCGGCGGACACGGGAGAAGAAGCGGGGCCTTCCAAACGGATCATATTGAGCCCGACGCCGAGGAAGCGGTAACGCGGCCGGCGCGTTCTTCCCCTTTACATCCCCCGGTTTCGCTGTTATAATCTGTATGAAAAAGGGGCGGCCGGACGGCCGCGCGGAAAATCGATTGACAGAGCAAAAGAATGGAAAGAAGGTGACATTAGTGGTAGAACTGGATCAATTCAAAAGCACGTTGGCCGCATACGAGAAACCATTAGTGGAAGTGAGGGATTCACTTTGACCTGGCTAACAAGGAAAAAAAGATAGCCGAGTTGGAGCGCCATTTGGAAGAACCGGACTTCTGGAATAACGCGGAGCGTTCCACGGCGGTGGTTCGGGAACTGAAAAATTTGAAGGATACGGTACAGTTGTTTCGCGGTCTGGAGAATCAGTATACGGAGATCGGGGAGATGATCGAGCTGGGTTATGAGGAGAATGACCCGGAGGTCGTGCCGATGATCGCCGAGATGCTGGACGGTTTTACGACGGAACTGGACGAACTGCGGATCCGCACGCTTCTGTCCGGCGAGTACGATAAGGATAACGCGATTTTAACGCTTCACGCGGGCGCCGGCGGGACGGAGTCGTGCGACTGGGCTTCCATGCTGTATCGGATGTACTGCCGTTGGGCGGATTCGAAAGGGTTTTCCACCGAAGTGCTGGATTATCTGGACGGAGAGGAAGCGGGGATCAAGTCCGTGACGGTGCAGATCAACGGGTTGAATGCGTATGGTTTTCTGAAATCGGAGAGAGGCGTCCACCGTCTGGTGAGAATTTCGCCGTTTAATGCGGCGGGCAAGCGCCAGACTTCGTTCGTGTCCTGCGACGTGATGCCGGATATAGAGGAAGATCTGGACGTGGAGATCAACGAGGAGGATCTGCGGATCGATACGTACCGTTCCAGCGGGGCGGGCGGTCAGCATATCAACAAGACTTCTTCCGCGATCCGCATTACGCACATTCCTACGGGAATCGTAGTCCAATGTCAGAATGAACGTTCGCAGTTCCAGAATAAAGATAAAGCCATGCAGATGCTGAAGGCCAAGCTTTATCTGTTAAAACAGCAGGAAAACGCGGAGAAGATCTCGGACATCCGGGGCGACGTCAAGGAGATCGGCTGGGGAAATCAGATCCGCTCTTATGTGATGCAGCCCTATACAATGGTAAAAGACCATCGCACCGGCGAGGAGACCGGCAACACCGACAGCGTGTTGGACGGACATATCGATAATTTTATCAGCGCTTATCTGAAAAGCAGCCGTCTGGCTTCGCATGCGGAGTGAACCGGAAGAAAAAGATAAACCGGCGGGAAAGACGGCAGACGGAGCGGAATCATCAGAAGACCGCGCAGATCGGGGGATCCCGCGACAGGGGTTTTACGGTTTGCGCGGTTTGTTGTTAAAATCCGCTTGCATTTTCTTTTTGCCTATGCTAATATCTTTATGACAAAGACAAATGTATTTTTAACGCGGACAAAGAGGCTGGAGCGATGGATGAGAAAGAACGTTATTATGTGGTAAAAGAAAAGGCGATCGGCGAGGTGCTTTTAAAAGTCGTCGAAGCAAAGCGGCGGCTGGCGGCCGACGAGAATATGACGGTGCAGAAAGTGGCGGAAAAACTTGGGATCAGCCGGAGTTCTTTTTACAAATATAAAGACGATATTTTTCCTTTTCATGACAACGCCAGGGGCAGGATCATTACTTTTGTAATGCAGATGGACGATGTGCCGGGGCTTCTGGCGGGGATTTTGACGAAGGTGGCCGCTTACGGGGCGAACGTGAACACGATTCAGCAGGCGGTTCCGGCCAATCGGATCGCGCTGGTGACGTTGAGCATCCGGGTACCGGTCGGAGAGGAGGCGGCCCGGGACCCGGGGAAGACGTCGCCCGATATCGAACAGCTTTTTGACGAGATTCGGAATCTGGAAGGAATACATTATCTTAAAATCATAGCGAGGGAGTAGAGACAATGGTTGCAATAGCGGTTATGGGATACGGAACGATCGGTTCCGGTGTCGTGGAAGTCATTGAGAGGAATAAAAAGAGTATTACCGAGCGGGCCGGCGAGGAGATCTGTGTCAGGTACGTGTTGGATTTAAGGGATTTTCCGGGGGATCCGGTGCAGGAAAAAGTCGTGCATGACGTGAACGTCATTTTGGAGGATCCGGAAGTTTCGATCGTGGTGGAGACCATGGGAGGAACCAAACCGGCTTATGATTATGTAAAAAGTGCGCTTCTGGCGGGTAAGAGTGTCTGTACTTCCAACAAGGAACTGGTGGCCAAGCATGGCGCGGAACTTTTGAACCTGGCCAGGGGGAAGAACCTGAATTTTCTGTTTGAAGCCAGCGTCGGCGGCGGGATTCCGATTATCCGTCCGCTGAATCAGTCCCTGACTTCCGATGAGATTTATGAGATCACCGGCATTTTGAACGGTACGACCAATTATATTTTGACGAAGATGGCGAGAGAAGGCGCCGGTTTTGAGACGGTGCTGAAGCAGGCTCAGGACCTGGGTTATGCGGAGCGCAATCCTTCGGCGGACGTGGACGGTTTTGACGCCTGCCGCAAGATCGCCATCTTATCTTCTCTGGCTTACGGCCATCAGGTGGATTATGAGGATATTTATACCGAAGGGATTACGAAGATCACGGCGGAAGATTTTAAGTATGCGGCCCTTATGAAGCGGTCCATTAAGCTGTTTGGGATGAGCAAGCGGGAGGACGGGAAGTTTTACGCGATGGTGTCGCCGGTCATGATCGATGAGGATCACGCCCTGTATTCGGTGAATGACGTGTTTAACGGGATTCTGGTGAAGGGGGAAGTGATCGATCAGCTGATGTTTTACGGGCGGGGCGCCGGGAAGTTGCCGACGGCCAGCGCGGTGGTCGCCGATGTGATCGACGCGGCCAAGCATCGGAACCGCAATATTATGACGACCTGGCACAGCTCCAAGCTGACGTTGGCTCCTATTGACGATTCGGAGAAGCGGTTTTTTGTCCGCGTGAGAGGAGAATTGACCGAAGGCCGGACACGGGTGGAGCGGCTGTTCGGCCCTGTGGAATATGTGGACGCCGGTTTGCCCGGCGAGTTCGGTTTTGTGACAGGGACTTTGAGCGAGAAAGAGTTTTCGGATAAGTCGAAGGAACTGGAGGACATGATTACCCGAATCCGTTTGGAAGAATAAAAGAATCGAGGATAGAATATGAAATACGTAGTAATCTTGGGCGACGGTATGGCGGACGTGGGCCTGCCGGAGCTGGGAGGGAAGACGCCTCTGGCTTACGCGAAGACGGAGAATATGGACGCGCTGGCGGCGCGCTCCGAGATCGGTATGGTAAAAACGATTCCGGACGGGATGAAGCCGGGAAGCGATACGGCGAATCTTTCCGTGATGGGGTATGATCCGAAGAGGTATTATACGGGGCGTTCCCCGTTGGAGGCGTTGAGCATCGGCGTTCCCATGGAAGATACCGATGTGGCGATTCGCTGCAATGTAGTGACCTTGTCCGAGGAAGACGTTCCTTATGAGGAGCGGGTGATCGTGGATCACAGTTCCGGTGAGATCAGTACCGAGGATTGCGCGGTGCTTCTGGAAGCGGTGCGGGCGGAGCTGGAAGATGAGACATATCGGTTTTATGTGGGAACCAGTTACCGCCACTGTCTGATTTGGAAGCAGGGCAGCGTGGTTTCTCTGACGCCGCCTCACGATGAACTGGGGAAGGTATGCGGTCCTTATCTGCCGGAGGACGAATGCCTGCGGGAGATGATGAGGAAGAGCTACGATATTCTGAAGAATCATCCGATCAATGTGGAGCGGAGAAAGAAAGGGCTCAACCCGGCGAATTCGTTGTGGTTCTGGGGCGCCGGTACGAAGCCGATTCTGACTTCGTTTGAGGAGAAGACCGGCAAGAAGGGCGCCATGATCTCGGCAGTGGATCTGTTAAAGGGGGTTGCCGTGGGAGCGGAGATGAAGAATATTACGGTGGAAGGCGCGAACGGACAGCTTCACACGAATTATGAAGGAAAAGCCCGGGCGGCCGTGGACGCGCTGACGAAAGACGGATTTGATTTTGTCTATGTACATGTGGAGGCTCCCGATGAGATGGGACATCAGGGGAGCGTGGAACGCAAGGTGCAGTCGATCGAATATCTGGATGCCCGGGTAATCGGACCGGTTGTTTCGGGCCTTGAGGCGGCCGGGGAGGCGTTTCGGCTTCTGATCATGCCGGATCATCCGACCCCGATCCCGGCGCGGACCCATACGTCCGATCCGGTGCCGTATCTTTTGTACGACAGCAGGGAACTTAACGAGCATACCTGGCACTATAATGAGAAAGAGGCAGAAGAAAGCGGCATCTTCCGGGCTCATGGACATGAGATGGTAGACCTGCTTTTCGCGAAATAGGAGGCAGAAATGTTAATTGTAAAAAAATTCGGCGGCAGTTCCGTTGCGGATAAGGACAGGATTTTTAATGTGGCGAAACGCTGTATAGAAGATTACCAGGCGGGGCATGACGTGGTGGTGGTTTTGTCCGCTATGGGGAAGACGACGGACGGACTGATCGCGAAGGCGAAAGAGGTGAATCCGAGGCCGTCCAAACGGGAGATGGATATGCTCCTGTCTACGGGGGAGCAGGTTTCGGTAGCGATGATGGCGATGGCGATGGGTTCTCTGGGCGTACCGGCAATTTCCCTGAACGCGTTTCAGGTGGCGATGCATACGAACTCTCAGTATGGAAATTCCCGGTTAAAGAGAATCGACGCGGAGCGTATTTTCACGGAGCTGGAGAACCGGAAGATCGTGATCGTGACCGGTTTCCAGGGCGTGAACAAGTATGACGATCTGACGACTCTGGGCCGGGGCGGTTCCGATACGACGGCGGTGGCTCTGGCGGCGGCGCTTCATGCGGATGCCTGCGAGATATTTACGGATGTGGACGGCGTTTATACGGCGGATCCCAGGATCGTGCCGGATGCGCGGAAGATGGATGAGATCACGTATGACGAGATGCTGGAGCTGGCCTCTTTGGGAGCTAAAGTGCTTCATAACCGTTCGGTGGAACTTGCGAAGAAGTATAATGTTCAGTTGGTGGTTCGTTCCAGCCTGAACCGGAATGAGGGGACTATCGTGAAGGAGGATGTAAAAATGGAGAAAATGTTGGTAAGCGGCGTGGCCGTAGATAAAAATGCGGCGAGAGTTTCGCTGATCGGATTAAAGGATGAACCGGGTATTGCGTTTTCGATTTTTAACGAACTGGCGAAGAAGGGAATCAATGTCGATATGATTTTGCAGTCCATTGGCCGCGACAATACGAAAGACATTTCCTTTACGGTGCCGGGGACGGAGCTTCAAAACGCGATGGACGCGTTGAACGCAAAGAAGGAAAACTTTACGGCCAAACAGATTACCAGCCGTGAAAATGTGGCCAAAGTTTCGGTGGTGGGCGCAGGGATGGCGACGAATCCGGGCGTGGCGGCCAAGATGTTCGAAGCCCTTTACAACGCCAACATCAATATCAAGATGATTTCCACCTCCGAGATCCGGATCACGGTTCTGATCGACGAGAAAGAGGCGGACCGGGCCATGAAGTATATTCATGATATTTTTGACCTGGCTTCCAATTAAGAAGTTATGTTTCGTCCGGAGAGAGAAGAGACGGAGAAAACGCTGTTTTATATCGGCCTGGCGGCTGCCGGTGTGTTTGCTGCCGCGGCCGGTTTAAGCAGAGCAGCAGGAATGTCCGAAGAATGGCGGGCATTCTTTTTTGCGTGTCCGATTTATGTAAAAACCGGGTATTATTGTTTCGGTTGCGGCGGCACAAGGGCTTTTACAGCGTTTTTTTCCGGGCATTTTGGGAAGAGCTTTTTGTATCACCCGGCGGTCTTTTGGGGATTGAGCTATTTTCTTCTATTTATGGGAAGCCGGGTTTTAAATGTTTTAAGTCGGGGACGGACGCCGAATGTGCGGTTTCGGACGATATATGTGTTTATCGGGATTTTTTTGCTCCTGGTGAATTTTTTTGTGAAAAACTGGTTGCATTTCCGAACGGGAATCGATATCCTAGGAATGATATAGAGACAAGATGAAAGAGGTTGGAACATGGACATTATCGCTGTTTTGCAGCAGGAACTGGGAGTTCGCCGGCAGCAGGTGGAAGCTGCCGTGAAGCTGATGGACGAAGGGAATACGATTCCGTTTATTGCCCGTTACCGGAAAGAGGCGACGGGATCTTTGAATGATGAAGTGCTGAGGACTCTGGACGAGCGTTTGCGGTATCTGCGGAATCTGGAGGAGAAGAAAGAACAGGTACTGACTACGATCGGGGAGCAGGGGGCGCTGACGGAGGCGCTTGAGAAGCAGATTCGTGAGGCGGTGACTTTGGTGGCGGTGGAGGATCTGTACCGCCCTTATCGGCCGAAGCGGAGGACCCGCGCTACCATTGCGCAGGAGAAGGGCCTGGAACCTCTGGCGGAGCGGATTATCGGGCAGGAACTGTCGGTGCCGGTTTTATCGGCGGCGGCGGAATTTGTTTCGGAGGAGAAACAGGTGGGGACGCCGGAGGAGGCTTTGGCCGGGGCAAGGGATATTCTGGCCGAGCGGATATCCGACGAGGCGGAATATCGGACCTATATTCGGGAGATCACCTGGAAGGAAGGCCTTATTGCGTCTTCTGCCAAGGAGGACGGCGTGCAGAGCGTTTACGAGATGTATTATCAATATGAAGAGCCGGTTGCGAAGGCGGCCGGACACAGAATCCTGGCGTTGAATCGGGGCGAAAAGGAGAAGATTCTGACCGTGAAGATCACGGCGCCGGAAGAGAAGATCCTGCGATATCTGGAGAAAAAGATTCTGACCGGTGAAAATCCGGTTACGGAGGACGTGCTGAAGGAAACTATAGCGGACAGTTATAAACGGCTGATCGCGCCGGCGATCGAGCGGGAGATCCGCGGGGAACTGACGGAAAAGGCGGAGAACGGTGCGATCGAAGTGTTTGATAAGAACTTAAAGCAGCTTCTGATGCAGCCGCCGATTGCCGGGCAGGTAGTTTTGGGATGGGATCCGGCTTTCCGCACGGGCTGTAAGCTGGCGGTGGTGGACGCTACCGGAAAAGTGCTGGATACGGTGGTGATCTATCCGACGGCGCCCCAGAATAAAGTGGAGGAAGCCAAGAAAGTTCTGAAAGAGATGATCCGAAAATACCATATTACGCTGATTTCCGTGGGGAACGGTACGGCTTCCCGGGAATCGGAGCAGGTGATCGTGGAGCTTTTGAAGGAGATTCCCGAGAGTCGGGTTTCGTATGTCATCGTCAACGAGGCCGGCGCTTCGGTGTATTCGGCCAGCAAACTGGCGACGGAGGAGTTCCCGAATTTTGACGTGGGACAGAGGAGCGCGGCTTCGATTGCCAGACGCCTTCAGGATCCTCTGGCGGAACTGGTTAAGATCGATCCGAAATCGATCGGGGTCGGTCAGTATCAGCATGATATGAATCAGAAAAAATTAAGCGAATCTTTAGGCGGCGTGGTGGAAGACTGCGTGAATAAAGTCGGCGTGGATCTGAATACGGCGTCGGCGCCTCTCCTGGAATACGTGTCCGGCGTTTCCAAGGCCGTGGCGAAGAATATTGTCGCCTACCGGGAGGCGAACGGGAGATTCTGTGATCGGAGAGAATTGTTGAAGGTGGACAAGCTGGGGCCGAAAGCATTTGAACAGTGCGCCGGTTTCCTCCGGATTCAAGGCGGGAAAAACCCGCTGGATACGTCGGCGGTGCATCCGGAATCTTACGGGGCGGCGAAGGAACTTCTGGCGCGGCTCGGGTACTGTCCGGAGGACCTTCTGGGCGGAGGAATCGCCGGGATCCGGAGTAAAGTGACCGACAAGGATGCGATGGCCGCCGAGCTGGGGGTCGGCGCGATCACATTGGAGGATATTTTGAGCGAGCTGGAGAAACCGGCCAGAGATCCCCGGGAGGAGATGCCGAAACCGATTCTTCGGACGGATGTTCTGGATATGAAGGATTTGAAGCCGGGTATGCGTTTGAAGGGTACCGTGCGCAACGTCATTGATTTCGGCGTTTTTGTGGATATCGGCGTACATCAGGACGGGCTGGTGCATTTGTCCCAGATCACGGACCGCTATATTAAGCATCCGCTGGAGGCGGTCGGCGTGGGCGACATTGTGGAAGTGAAAGTCATGAGCGTGGATCTGGAGCGGAAGCGGATTCAGCTTACCATGCGGCTGGAGGAAAACGCGGCGGAGAAAAAGCCGGCGGAGAGACGACCGGAATCCGAAGCCTCCCCGGGCAGGGGCGAGCGGAGCCGGAAGGCGGGAAACGTGCGCGGCGCGGCGGACGGCAAGAACCGGAACCCCAAGGAGATGCCGGGGAAGAAAAATACCGGCGCGAAAGGCTCCGACCGGGCGGAGGGCAAGGCGGGATTTGGTCTGTCGCTGGGTGAAATGTTAAAAGCGAAGGGTGTGGGACGATGAAATTTCAGGAGATCGCGGACAGAAAAAAGGAGTGGATCGCGGCCGGAAAAGATCCTCAACGGGTGATGGAGGAAACGCTGCGTGATATTCTGGCTTATCGGAAACTTCAGTCGGAGCGTCTGAACGGTATCATCCAGGTGCGATTGGACGGGTGCGACGCGGAAGAAGGAAGCCTGCGGATGGCATTTCCCGTGGAAGAGTGGGAGCTTAACCCGGCGGGGACGCTTCACGGGGGGATTTTTGCGACGGCCGTGGATATTGCCATGGGCATGCTGGCTCATTATTACGGGGAAGGGCAGGTATGTACGACCGTCAACATGAATCTCAATTATCTGCGTCCCGTGAAGAAGGACGACGTGCTGATCGTGGAGTCGAAGCTGGAAAAGCTTGGGCGGACGCTGGTCAGCATGTCGGTAAAGGGATATGCCGGTTCGGACGGCAGGACTGCCGTGACGGGAATCGGGACTTATATGATTTTGGACAGAAAACTGGATTAGGAGCGGCGGGATGCAGAGAATAACGAGAAGCCCGGAGGAAACCTTCGCTCTGGGCGAAGAGTTGGGGCGTCTGGCAAAACCGGGCGGGATATACTGTCTGAACGGGGATCTGGGAGTCGGGAAAACCGTGTTCACGCAGGGCTTTGCGGCCGGGCTCGGGATCCGGGATCCGGTAAACAGCCCGACGTTTACGATCCTACAGGTATATGAGGAAGGACGTCTGCCGTTGTATCATTTTGATGTGTATCGGTTGGGCGATCCGGAAGAACTGGAAGAGATCGGTTATGAGGAATATTTTTTCGGAAGCGGTGTCTGCCTGATCGAGTGGGCCGGGCGGGTTGCGGATTACCTTCCCGCCGAGACGATTTCCGTGACGATTCGAAAAGTTCCCGAACGGGGTTTTTCGTATCGGGAGATCGATGTGGAGGAAGAAACGTGAAAATTGTGGGAATTGAGAGCGCTTCTTTGGTGGCTTCCGTGGCGGTTGCGGAGGACGACAGCCTGGTGGCGGAATATACTTTAAATTATAAGAAAACACATTCGCAGACGCTTCTTCCGATGCTGGCGCAGATCGGGGAAATGGTGGAGCTGGACTGGGACGGCGTCGACGCGATCGCCGTCTCGGGAGGCCCGGGGTCTTTTACCGGTCTTCGAATCGGTGCGGCGACGGCCAAAGGACTGGGGCTGGCGCGGAATATACCTTTGATTCACGTGCCGACCCTGGACGCGATGGCTTACGCGTTTTTCGGTACGGCAAAGCTGATCTGTCCGATGTTGGACGCGAAACGGGGGCAGGTCTACGCCGGACTTTATCGTTTTGCGGAAGCGTTTGAAACGGTAAAGCCTTCCTGCGCCGTGGATCTGAAGGAACTGCTGAGTGAGATCAACGAGCGGGGCGAGCCCGTTATTTTCTCAGGGGACGGAGTGCCGATGGGGCGGTCCGTAATCGAGGAAAACTGCCGGGTTTCTTATGCGTTCGCGCCGCTTCATCTGAACCGGCAGAGGGCGGCAGCCGTGGCGGCGTTGGGTTTTCGCTATCTGATGGCGGGCCGGACGGAGAACGCCGCGCAGCACGCGCCGGATTACCTGCGGGTTTCCCAGGCGGAACGGGAGATGAAGGAGCGGACGGGGATCGCGCTGGGAGAAAAAACGGTAAGCTCCATGGAAGTTTCGGATCTGCCCTGGGTGGCCGGCCGGGAGAGGGAATTTTTTTCGGATGCCTGGTCGGAACAAGCGTTATCGGAAACGCTGGCGGCTCCGGGCAGTAAGGCTTATCTTGTCTGCCTCGGCAGGGAGCCGGCGGGATATTTCCTTGGCAAATGCGCCGGGGACGAGGCCGAAGTTTATCGGATTGCGGTAACGCCGCGGTTCCGGGAGATGGGGCTGGGCCGGTTGCTGCTGGAGACTTTTCTGACGGAGACCGGAAAGGAAGGGGTTTCGTCCTGGTTTTTGGAGGTGCGCAGCCGGAACCGGGAGGCGACCGCGCTTTATGAGAGTCTGGGATTTAAGACGGACGGACGGCGGAAAGGTTACTATCGAAACCCGGCGGACGACGCGCTTTTAATGAGCCGGCGCGGCGGAAACGTTTAGGATGGAAACAATTCCCCTTTGGAATTTCGGGAAAAAGGATTATAATGAAAGGCGAAACCGGTGAAAAGGTTCTCGCCTTTTCTTGTTGTATATCCTCGGTTTTAAAAAGAAAGGGGAGAATGCGATGAAGATCGAGAAAGAAAAACAGGTGTTGTTTCACGAGATTCGTTGTAACCGCTGCGGGAAGAAACTGCCGCTGACGCCGGGGGGTGTTCCGCAGGAAGACTTTGTGGAGGTGGACAAGCTCTGGGGTTATTATTCGGGACAGGACGGCGTCCGGATTCGTTTCGATTTGTGCGAGAATTGCGTCAATGAATGGATTCAAACGTTTGAGATCCCGCCTGAAAAGGAGGACGCCGAAGAATTTTGAGTGAATTTTCTTGCTGAATCCCCGGAAATGTATATAATGATAATATGCCTGTCCCGGCGTAAGCCTTATGCGACCGGGAGACGGGCGCGGTGAAAGACGTGTGATTAAGCGGGATGGAAGAAGAGGATTCAGGAAGGAAACGAATATGTTGGATGTTTGTTTGTTGGGAACCGGAGGTATGATGCCGCTGCCCTATCGGTGGCTGACTTCGTTGATGGTACGCTGCGAGGGGAGCCAGATGCTGATTGACTGCGGCGAAGGGACGCAGATCGCGGGAAAAGCGGCGGGGTGGACGTTTAAACCGATTGACGTGATCGCTTTTACGCACTATCACGCGGATCATATCAGCGGCCTGCCGGGGCTTTTACTTTCCATGGGAAATGCCGAGCGGAGCGAGCCGCTTCTCATAATCGGGCCGAAGGGGCTGGAACGGGTTGTGACGGCTCTGCGGACGATCGCGCCGGAACTTCCGTTTTCGATTGAGTTTTTGGAACTGACGGAGAAAAAACAGCGGATAGTGTTGCCTCATTTTGAGGTGGAAGCGTTTCGCGTCAATCATAATATTACCTGTTACGGATACAGTATCATCTTGAAACGGGCCGGCAAATTCAACCCGGTTCGGGCGGAGGCGTTCGGGCTTCCCAAACCTTTCTGGGGAAGGCTTCAGAAAGGGGAGACTTTGACTTATGAGGGGAAGGTTTATACGCCGGATATGGTGATGGGCGAAGCGCGCAAAGGGCTGAAGGTCACATACTGTACGGACAGCCGTCCCGCCTCCTCGATTGTTGAGGCGGCCGAGCATGCGGATCTGTTTATCTGCGAGGGCATGTACGGGGAGAAGGAGAAGGAGGCAAAGGCCAGGGAATATAAGCATATGACATTTTGCGAGGCGGCCCGGATGGCGAAGAACGCTCAGGTGAAAGAGCTGTGGCTGACTCATTTTTCGCCCTCCCTGTCCTGGCCGGAAGATTATATGGATGAAGTGCGGAAGGTATTCCCCAACGCCCATGCGGGGAAAGACGGGAAATCGGCGGAACTGAAGTTCGAAGGAGAGAAATAGGATGGAAAAGGATATTCTGATTCTGGGAATCGAGAGTTCCTGTGATGAGACAGCGGCCGCCGTGGTAAAAAACGGGAGGGAAGTGTTGTCCAATGTGATTTCCTCCCAGGTAAATCTCCACACGCTGTTCGGCGGCGTGGTTCCCGAGCTGGCTTCCCGCAGGCATATTGAGAAGATCAATCCGGTGATCGAGAAAGCTCTGGCCGATGCCGGCGTGACGTTGGACGATCTGACGGCTGTCGGCGTGACGTACGGGCCTGGGCTGGTGGGCGCTTTGCTGGTGGGCGTTTCCGAGGCGAAGGCGATCGCCTACGCGAAGGGCCTGCCTTTGGTGGGCGTGCATCACATAGAAGGTCACGTTTGCGCGAATTTTATTGAAAACAGGGAATTGGAACCTCCTTTTCTCTGTCTGATCGTTTCGGGCGGACATACGCATCTGGTCGTTATGAGAGATTACGGGGAATTTGAGATCATCGGCCGGACGCGGGACGACGCGGCCGGGGAGGCTTTTGACAAAGTGGCCCGGGCGGTGGGTCTGGGGTATCCGGGCGGCCCGAAGGTGGACCGCGAGGCAAAGGGCGGGAATCCTCACGCGATCGAATTCCCCGCGGCTCATATTGAGGGGGCGCCCTATGATTTCAGTTTCAGCGGTTTGAAGTCGGCGGTGCTGAATTACCTGAATCATGCGAAGATGGCCGGGGAAGAGGTGCCCCGGGCGGACCTGGTCGCTTCTTTTCAAAACGCGGTGGTGGAGGCTCTTGTGAGCCGGACCATGCGCGCGGCCGGGGAATATCGGATGGACAAGGTCGTGATCGCCGGGGGCGTGGCCTCCAATTCGGCGCTGCGGGCGGCCCTCAAGGAAAGCTGTGAGAAAGCGGGACTGGCTTTTTACCGTCCTTCGCCGATTTTCTGTACGGATAACGCCGCCATGATCGGTGTCGCGGCTTATTATGAATATAAGAAAGGACGCAGGGACGGCTGGGATCTGAATGCCGTGCCGAATCTGAAATTGGGAGAACGGTGAGATGAAAACGGCGGCAGTTATCGTGGCGGCGGGGAGAAGTTCCCGCATGCACAGTGAGATTCCGAAGCAATATCTGTCTTTGTCGGGGAAACCGGTGTTGTGCTATTCGGTGGAAGCGTTTCAAAAAGCCGGGGCGGACCGGATCGTTGTGGTGGTTTCCCCGGGCGAGATCGAGCATTGCCGGACCGGGGTGCTGGCGCCTTTTGGGCTGGCGGACGTAGTTATGACGGAAGGCGGAAAAGAACGGCACGATTCGGTATATCAGGGACTTCTTAAAGCGGAGGGCTGTGATTACGTCTGGATTCACGACGGCGCGAGACCTCTGGTGACGGAAGAGATCCTCAGACGGACGCTGGCGGCGGCCGTGGAGGGGGGCGCCTGTGTGGCCGCCATGCCGGTGAAAGATACGATCAAAGAGGCCGACGGGGCCGGGTTTGTCGCGGGAACACCGGATCGCTCCCGTCTGTGGGCGGTTCAGACGCCTCAGACGTTTGCTTATGATACGATTCGGGCGGCGCATGAGGCGAGGCTTCGAGACAACGAAGGCGGGGCGCCTGTCACGGACGACGGAATGCTGGTAGAGCGGTATCTTCGTCTGCCGGTGAAGTTGGTGGAAGGCTCGTATCGGAACCTGAAGATTACGACGGAGGAGGATCTGATTTTGGCGGAAGCGCTTTTGCGCGGGCGGAATTGATACCGTTTCTTTTATCGGAAAACCGGGTTCGGAGCGCATGTCGTTTCGGGACGGAAAAGGCGAAAAATGAGAGGTTTTATCGCCGTTGTGGAAAAATGCAAAAAAAATGAAAAATCTTGTTGACAACAAAAAGGAAATCTGCTAGTATAGTTTTTGCCGCTTGCGAGAGACGAGCGGCGGCAGAATGATAAGAACACGGAGAGGTATCGAAGTGGTCATAACGAGGCGGTCTTGAAAACCGTTTGTCCGAAAGGGCGCATGGGTTCGAATCCCATCCTCTCCGCTCATACCTCTTAACAGAATAAAGTAATTATTCGGAGAAGTACCCAAGCTGGCCGAAGGGGCTCCCCTGGAAAGGGAGTAGGTCGTTAACAGCGGCGCAAGGGTTCAAATCCCTTCTTCTCCGCTCGGCGATAAGCCGGAGACAGAGCAAGCACCTTGATAAATAAACAGTATATTCCAACCCTGAAAATTCGAGAGAAATTCAGAGAAGAACGTTAAAGAAGGAAAAGAACAGCCAGAAGGAAGTTCAAAGCCAAGAAATCAACACGAGAGTTT
>JAAWBX010000024.1 GCA_022792885.1 Lachnospiraceae bacterium | reverse complement strand
TTGACAAGGACACACACGGTCGAAAAAGGATAAAATTCAGCCCCTGCTGCGTTACTTTCACTTCGCGTACGTCCAGTACGCGTCGCTCAAGTGCCTAGCAGGGACTGAATTTTATTCCTTTTCGACTCTCCGACCCTGACCGATGCCGATGGCCCGATCTTCCAGGCAGATGAGTGAGGCGTACTGGACGTACGACGATCGAAGATAACGCAGAAGATCGGGTCATCGGCACGGTTCAGGGCGTGTGTGCTCTTGTCAAGCGACGGTATAATGTTATATTATATATGTGGAGAAAAAATAAGTGCCGCGATATAGGAAGAATGCCCCTGCGGATTTTTAGAAAGAGAGGAAAATAATCATGGATATTCGTGGAATTTTAGGAAACCAGCCATATTACACATCAAGGCAGGCGCAACGCGGTTTTGGCGGTTCGATCGAATGTAAGTCTGTCTATGAAGCGGATCCGTCGGCGGTTATTCGAAAAGAGGAAGATGGGATTGCGGCAAAATCTCATTATACGGAAGATGAAGCGTTATGGAATCAGTACATGAAACAGTATCGGGATTCATTAAAAATCGTGGATGGGAAACTGGTGGTGAACGGCGACCCTCGTAACGTCTTGTTGGGAAAGGTTTCACAGGAAGAATTGGAACAGTACCGGCTGAAGCTGGAGCAGGAAGGCATTGGGGACGACATAGACTGGCGGGGAGTGGAATCCGATTTTAAAAAGATGGATATAAATTTTGACAATGCGGGCTATTTGAATACTAAGATTGACTATATTGCATCCCGCTATGCCGTCTTAAAAGACCGGATTGAAGAGAACTATTCCGGTGATGAAAAGGAACGGCAATTATCCGGATTGAATGAGATCATGGACGGCGCCAAGAAAACAATCCTGGATTCTTATGTTGATTCCGTTGGGAATTTCTATGAGGAATACGGGCATTCCGGGACAAAAACGGAGTTGGCGGAAAGTTTATCAAAAGGTATCGATCAGAGAATTTCTCAATATGAAGACCATTTGCAAAAAAGTGAGTCTTACGCCGCTCTTGCCGATACAACAAAGTGGCTGCAGCAAGACGATGGTTATATGGCGGCGCGCCTTCGGGAGGATATGGAGGCCTGCGGCAGCACGTCGGCACGGATAGAGGAAACGGATTATACCCTTCAGGATCTGGAAGCGGCCGGGGTGTATGCGGCGGAGTGTAAAGAAAGGTTGGATAACCGGGGGGTATTCTGGTCGGATAATGAGCAGCGCATGGGATTGGATCTGGCGGTTCAGGGAATGAAGACCGATTATTTGACCAGGCAGGGGAATTTAAGCGGGAATATGCAACATCTCTTGCGGGATACCTTCCAAGATTATAAAGACAAATATGTAGATTTACTGGAACAAATGCTGGGAGAAAAGGCCGCGCAATTTCATACTCCCATGAAAACCGGTGTCGACCGGGAAGAGATAGCGGCGGTTTACGAGTACGTAATGAATCAATACCGCCAATCGGGGGATATTCTGGACGCCTTTACCAAAGGAGCCAGACATGCACAGTCGGCCTTTGAGTCGACATTCTCCGATAAAGCGGGAAATCCCGGAAGCTATTCGGCAAAGTACGAGTGGGACAATTTTTTCGATCAGTCGCAGTATACGGGTGTCGCGAAGGACGATACCATGTATGAGAAGTATAAGAAGTCGATCGACCGTTTTATCCAGAATCTGGAATCCGACGGTAATAAGAAAATTCACATGCTTTTCAACGGCTCCGGGGATTATGAGTTGAATCTTTTTGCGTAGCGATGACAGGGTGCCGGATAGGTGGAAATTTTGCCTCCGGCGGCGTCGGAGGAGAAGAGGAGTCGGCCATGAACGATCTGTTTATTCAAAGTATTTCCATCGATTGGGAAAAAATCAAACGGGGGAGCTATCTGAGGAAATTAAAAGCCATCCGCCGCTTAAAGACGTTGGTTTTTCAGAATCCGGTGACCTTCTTTGTGGGGGAAAACGGCACCGGCAAATCGACGCTTTTGGAGGCTCTTGCGATCGCTTCCGGTTTTAATCCGGAGGGAGGTACGAAGAATTACAGTTTTTCCACTTACGATTCCCATTCGGAACTTTGGAGGGCCCTGCGTTTGGGGCGGGGTTTTCAACGGGAAAACTGGGGGTATTTTCTGAGGGCGGAGAGCTTCTATAACGTGGCGACGAAGGAGGAGGACTACTCCGATTTCCTTCATCCGTCGAAGCGCTACCATGAAAAATCTCACGGGGAAAGTTTTCTGGCGCTCGTCCAGGATCAGTTTCGATCGAACGGATTGTATTTTTTGGATGAACCGGAGGCTGCGCTGTCTCCGCAGAGGCAGCTTGCTCTTTTGGCGGAGATTTGGCGGTGTGTAAAGGAGGAATCCCAATTTATCATCGCGACTCATTCGCCGATTCTTCTGGGGCTTCCGGGAGCGCAGATCCTGACGTTTGACAGCGGAACGGTCCGTCCCTGCGCATATGAAGAGACGGGTAGTTATCAGGTAACGGAAATGTTTTTGAATCACAGGGAGCGGATATTGAAAGAACTTTTGGAGGAATAGCGGCAGATTGTGACTCTGCATCATTTGAAATCTATTTTGTTTTATGTTAGCTTATAGGTTCCTTTTCCTAATTTTTTAACTAGTCCGGAAGCTTCACTTTGATTCAAAACTCTCTGCAATTGTCGTGCACTGCAATGAAGGTGAAAGGCAGTCTGCTCTATTCCTTTTAATGTCTCATCGCTGCATTTATACTTCATGTAAGATATGACGCGTTCTGTAAGGGAAGCAGGGATGGCATCCATAGCGGTTATTTCTCCGAGTTTGGCGGAAAGGCTGCGGCATATGAGTACAAGAAATTTATTATTAGAGAATAGTATTTTTTTGTGTTTTTCAATGGAAAATGAAATAAGATCAGCCTTTCAGCGGCTTCCACATAAATATTGCGGCTTTTCGGATAAAAGATATCCATGTCTCCGAGAAAGTAGTCCGTAGTTCCGACTGACAATGAATAACGTGTACCATCATCGCGAATGAGATAGATATTTATAGAACCTTGTTCCACAATTTGAAATAATAATTCATTCTGAAACGGCGAGCTTACCAACTCGCCCTTTTCATATTTTATAAGATAAAAATCTATGTCCAACGCTTCAAGTACCGCATGATATTTACTTTTGGCAATGTAGATTGCGATCTTTTTTTGTTATATATTCTTTCCATAAAACCTCTCTATAACCGGACATATGTCCGGTTTTTCGGATTTATTTTACATTATAATATTGGAAAATTCAAGGGAGGAAAAGAAAATATGGCATCCGTTTTTGAAGAAAAGAAGTTTTCCAAAGCAATCATAAGAGTCGGATTGCCTGCTATGCTGGGACAGCTTACAACACTTATTTATAATATTGCCGATACGTTTTTTGTTTCTTTAACAAAAGAACCCGCAATGATTGCGGCTGTAACATTGTGCGCGCCGATATTGCTTGTTATTATGTCTATTGCTAGCATTTTCGGAATGGGAGGCAGTAGCGTAATTGCCCGATTATTAGGAGAAGAAAATAGAGAAGAATCCGGCACAACGATGAATTTTTGCGTATATGCCATGGTAATTGCAGTTATTATTACACTTGTCTCGGGATTGGCGCTTTTGCAGCCATTGGCAGAGGTATCCGGCGCGGATGCGGATAATATGGCTTATACCTGTGATTATCTGAAATGGATTTTTATGGGGGCTCCTTTTATTATACTGGCAAACGGATTCGTTCATTTGTTTCGCTCGGTTGGTTTAATAAAAGAAAGTACGATCGGATTGGTGCTTGGGAACATAATCAATATGGTATTGGATTATGTTTTTATCGCCGTTTTGGGTTGGGGAACGGCAGGAGCCGCGCTTGCAACATCTTTGGGGTTTGTATGTGCGACGATATATTATATTATTTGCATGCTTCGTGAAGGATACAAGGGAAATCCATTGGTGCCATTGGCACTTAAACGTTTTTCGCCAAATGCGGAAATCATCCGTAATGTCGTGGGGATTGGTATTCCTGGCGCGCTTATCACAGTGCTTATGAGTGTCTCAAATATTGTGCTTAACAACTATATTGGTATTTATGGGTCTGACGCCGTAGCTTCTTATGGCATTGCATATAAACTTGATATGATTCCGATTTTGTTGTCGGTAGGATTATCGCAGGGCGTTGCTCCGCTAGTGGGTTATTGCTATGGAGGAAATGAGAAAAAACGAATGTTTGGTATAATGAAGTATACGATACTATATGGAGTTTTCATGGGTGCAGTGTTTACGGCGGCTTTTATACTGTGGGGAAAGCAATTTGCCGCGATGTTCCTGCAGGATGATGTTTTAATTGAACAAACAGGGTACTTTCTGAAAATTCTTTGTTTGTCGGCTCCTATGCTTGGTGTTATCAACATGATGACGAGTTATTTTCAGGCGTTGGGAAGAGCAATCAAATCGCTGACTATTACAGTTCTAAGAAATGTCGTATTGTTTGTTCCGGGTGTAATCATTTTGAATTATTTTTGGAAACGGAATGGTGTGATTGCAGCGCAGCCCGTCGTTGAAACGATTCTAACGGTAATCTGTATTATTATGTATATTCAGGATATAAATTCGAGCAGCAATTAGGTAACTACGGTTTATTTAAAAGAGCCATACTTCAGCCGATTCGGCCGGGCATGGCTCCTATATATTTTTGCCTTATTCCGGAATCAACCGGATGCTTTTTACGTTCGCTTCAAAGGCGTCCATCCAGGCTCCGGTTCCGGAGAAGTCCGTGTAGGTGAAGGTGTAGGTTTTATCCGCGTCAATGCCGACGGTCAGATGTTCCAGGACCACGCCTTCCATCTCATAGGAAAAGCGGTACTGATAAGCCGGAAAACCGGAAACGTTTTCGGTTTTAAAATATTTGTCCTCGATGGTGATATCGGTGTCATAGGCCTGTTTCATCATGGCTGTCAACGCCTGATTCAGCAGATCTGCCGTGACCATGGAAAACGAGGGGTCTTTATCCTGAACGTTCATGTTGATGTTGGAACCGTCCTCCGCGATGCAGGTAAATTCAAATCCCTCTTCCGGCTCCAGTTCCTGCATGCCTTCCGGAATGTCAAGAGAAAAGTCTTGGATCACGACATCCGCCGTGGTTTCAGGGACCGCCGTAGTGGCCTCAGAAGTTGTTGTAGTTTCGGGGGCCGTTGTGGTTTCATTGGCTGTGGCGGCCTCGGAAGTCGTTGTGGTCTCAGAGGCTGTCGTAGTCTTGGTGTCGGATTTGCCGCATCCGGTTACCGCCAGACTGAAAAGGGCCGCCGCGGTCAGCGCTAATACAATTTTTTTCATGCTTATTCTCCTCCTGAAAAATCAATGGGGCACTGTGAAGTGTTTCGTATAGTATATCACAGTTCAGGGAAAAAACAAGTTTGGAGGCGGAGTCCTGGCGAGGAGAAGAGATGTTGAGAAATGTGGAAAAATGTTGGAAATTTGTGAAATGGCGGTTGCTGAAACCGGGTAAATGTGGTAAAATGAATTCATTAGAAAGAAGAAGCAGCAGGTGCTACCGGAAGGTTTGTGCTTAGGGGGTATTAACCTGCCGGCGGACGACAGGGATTTCGAAGGAGGAAGGTATTGTGGTAAATTTTCAGTATTATAATCCGGCCAAGATTGTTTTCGGCCAGGGTTCTCAGAAGGAATTGAAGAGGCTTCTGCAGGAAGAAAAGGCGACGTCCCTTTTGATGGTGTACAGCGGTGATTTTATTAAGACGCTGGGAATTTATGATGATGTCAAGAGCATCACGGAAGAATTGGGGATTGCGTTTTACGAGAACGGCAACGTCGTGCCGAATCCGTCCATTGAGCTGGTGCGGGAGCTGGTGGTTCTCGGGAAGGAAAAGGGGATTGATTTTATTCTGGCGGTCGGCGGCGGCAGTTCCGTGGATACGGCCAAGGCCGTGGCGCTGGGCGTTCCTTACAACGGAGATCCCTGGGATTTCTTCGGGGAAGGCGCGATGCCCGAGCGCGTTCTGCCGGTAGGCGTGATCACGACGTTGCCCGCCAGCGGTTCCGAGACTTCGAACGCGGCGATTCTTTCCAACGGGAAGTGGAAACTGGGCTTTGAGGACGACCGGATCATTCCGAAGTTTGCCATTATGAATCCGGAGTATACGCTGGGCCTGCCGGCATATCAGACATCCTGCGGGGTTGCGGATATCCTGTCCCATCTTCTGGAACGGTATTTTTCGGATGTGAAGAATACGGATGTGACGGATTACATGATCGAGGGGGCGGTTCAGGCGCTTCTGGTGAACGGGGAGCGTTTGATGAAGGATCCGAAGAATGTCGACGCGAGGGCGGAAGTGCAGTGGCTGGCTTCGATCGCCCACAACGGGATTCTGGATACGGGGAGAGCTTCCGACTGGGGTTCTCACAGAATCGAGCATGAACTGAGTGCGGAGTACGGATTGACGCACGGGGAAGGAATGGCGGTGGTTTTGACGGCCTGGACGAAGTACATGGCAGAGGAGAAACCGTGGAAACTGGCGCAGTTAGCCAGCCGTGTGTTCGGCGTGGACGCTTTTGACTACACCGAGACGGAACGCGCGCGGATTTTATCGGATAAGTTGAAAGGATTTTTCAAGAGCCTGAACCTGAAGGTCAGCCTGACGGAGTTGGAAATCGGCCGCGAACACTTTGAGGAGATGGCGGACCGCGCGACGAAGAACGGCGTGCAGACGGTGGGACATTACGTGCCTCTGGATAAGAAGCGGATCATCGATATTCTGGAGATGGCGGATCCCAGATAAAGAAACGAATGAAAAAGGACAGGCGCAGGGCAAGATGCGCCTGTTTTTTTGCGCTAAAGTTTCCGCGGCCGGTATCATAAAGTGCTTGTCAGGCTTCGGGCCGGGTGGCATAATAGAGGCGATGGCGCGGCCGCGGAAAACGGTTTCACGCCGCTTAGTTTTGTGATTTTCGGAGTGTTGAGACGATGAAATGCCTTTTGATAGCAATCAATGCCAAGTATATTCATTCGAATCTGGCGGTAGCAAGCCTGAAATCTTACGCGCGGGCGCAGGAGCGGGAAGACGATACGGTGATCGAAACGGCGGAATATACGATCAATCAGCCGGAGGACGGGATTTTGGCGGATATTTACCGGAGAAAGCCGGATGTCGCCGCTTTTTCCTGTTATATTTGGAATTGGGACGTTGTGCGTCGTCTGACGGACAACTTGCGCCGCATCCGGCCGGAACTGCCTATCTGGCTGGGCGGGCCGGAGGTTTCCTTTGAGACGGTTTCCGTTTTAGAGACGCTGCCTTTTGTGACCGGGATCATGGCGGGCGAGGGGGAGCGGGTCTTCGACGGGCTTTTGAGATATTATGAAGGCGCGGGCCGCCTGGAAGACGTCCCGGGCCTGACGTTTCGTTCGGAAGGGGCGGACGGGCCGATTGCCTGCCGTGCGCCCGGGGAGCCGATGGACCTGAACGAGGTTCCGTTTGCCGGGTGGGATCCGGCCTTTTTTAAACATCGGATTCTTTATTATGAGAGCAGCCGAGGCTGCCCCTTCTCCTGCAGTTACTGTCTTTCTTCCGTGGATAAAAAGCTCCGTTTTCGCAATCTGGCGTTGGTAAAGAAGGAACTGTCGTTATTTTTGGAGGCCGGGGTCCTTCAGGTGAAATTCGTGGATCGCACGTTCAACTGTGAAAGGAAGCGCGCCAGGGAGATCTGGCGTTTTATCCGGGAGAATGACAACGGCGTGACCAATTTTCATTTTGAAATCGGAGCGGATCTTCTGGAGAAGGAAGACCTGGATCTTCTGGGACGGATGCGGCCGGGACAGGTTCAGTTGGAGATCGGCGTTCAGACGACGAATCCGAGGACTCTGGAGGAAATCCGGCGATACGCGGACGGGAAGCGGCTAAAGGAAAATGTGAGGACCGTCCGGTCGTTTGGCAATATTCATCAGCATCTGGATCTGATTGCGGGGTTGCCTTTTGAGGATTATGAGAGTTTCGGGCGCTCTTTTGACGAGGTTTACGAGCTGAGGCCGAATCAGCTTCAACTGGGATTCTTAAAAGTCCTGAAAGGTTCTTATATGTATGAGAAACAGACGGACTACGGCATTTGCGTCGGGAGCGGCCCGCCTTATGAGGTCTTAAGTACCCGCTGGCTTTCCTATGAGGATATCGTCCGTTTAAAAGGCGTGGAGGAGATGGTGGAGCAATACTATAACAGCGGCCAGTTTATTAAAACCATGTCGTATCTGGCCGGGTGTTTTTTGTCGCCGTTTTTTTTGTACGAGGCTTTGGCCTCTTATTGGCGGGATCATACGGAGACGGGACAGAATTTCAGCCGGAATGCCAGGTATGAGCGGCTTCTGGATTTTGTGGCGGAAACGCTGCCGGAGAAGACGGAGGAGGCGCGCGCGCTTCTGATTTATGATCTGTATCTGCGGGAACCGGTGAAGAGCCGCCCGGCTTTTGCCGGGGATTTATCCGCCTGCCGGGAGGAAATCTCGGACAGATCCGCCGTCTTGTGGGAGAGGGAGCGGACGGAAGGGCGGACGGCTCTGCCATATCGCCGTTTTCTTCATGAAACGCATATGGAAGTGTTTTTCCGGGATCCCGAGCATCCGGAAAGGAAGGGACAATTCTGGTATTGGTTTGATTATCGGGAGAGGGATCCTTTGAGCGGAAACGGCCGGGCCTATCGCCTGGAATCCCGGAACGGGGAATAAAAAATACTTCCCAAAACAGCCCGAATCGGATATACTTTGATTGTACGCCGAATGGCGATACGGTATGCCCGGAGGGCGAACTTTGATTGTACGCCGAATGGCGATACGGTATGCCCGGAGGGCGAACTTTGATTGTACGCCGAATGGCGATACGGTATATTTCGGGAGGGACAGGATGCTGAATTTAAAAAACCAAAAATCGCGTCGGGTAATCGTTCTGATCATTGTGGCTTTGCTGGTGATCGGGATGATCGTGCCTACGGTTCTGGCGGCGATTTTATAAATCGGGAAAATTTTGAGGAAATGTTTCGTTACTTTTAAGATTCCAGGGGAATGCTTGAAAAAAGAAACTTGTGTGCTAAAATCAAAGTATCTGTTCGCGGTGAAATTTTTACCCGCGGATAAAACTCTGGACGAAGAGGTGAATGGAATGCAAAAGAAGTATGTATCCGGCCGTTTGCTTTTGGCGGCGGTATGTTTTGCCTGTTGCTTTTCTTTTCCGTCTCTGGCTGTGGAAGCGCCGGAGGGAGAGGATATCGCGCAGGGCGTTTATGTGGAAGAGATAGATGTGAGCGGGATGACCCATGAGGAGGCCCTGGCGGCGCTGGACGGGCGCACGGCGGCGATCGCTCAGGCACCGGTGACGATCACGTTCGGCGGGACCGTGGCCGAGGACGGCACGGTTACGACGGACAAGATCCTGACGACGACGCTGGGAGAACTGGGACTGAGCTGTACGAACCGGGACGTTATTGACGGCGTGGAGCAGGTCGGCCGGACGGGCTCTCTGGTTTACCGCTATAAGCAGTTGAAGGATCTGGACAATGAAAATCTGGTGTTTGATCTGACATATTCCCTGGACGAGACGATCGTCAATGATTTTATCAACAATAACAGCGCTCCGTTTAATGTGGAGCCGGTCAATGCCACGATCCGTAAAAACGGGAACGGTTTTTCCGTGACCGACAGTCAGGTGGGCATGTCGGTGGACGCGGCGGGAACGGCAGCGGCTCTCATGGCGGCCGGCGGATCGTGGGAGAGCTCGGAGCCTTTGAGCGTGGCGGCCGTGGTTTCGGAGACACAGCCTTATTACACGAAGGAAGCTCTCTCGACGATTCAGAACAAGCTGGGAGAAGGCGAGACGAAATATAGCGGCGGAGATTCCCTGGGACGGAATATCAATTTGAAGGTAGGGACGGCCCTGATTGACGGAAGTGTCGTTATGCCGGGGGAGGTTTTCTCCGCCAACGCGGCCATGGAACCTTATACGGAGGACCGGGGCTGGGCTTATGGAGGTTCTTATACGGCGGACGGCAAGGTGGAGCAGAGTCTGGGCGGCGGGATCTGTCAGATCTCTTCTACGATGTACAACGCGGCTTTGAAGGCTGAGGTGGGAATTGCTCAGAGGAATAATCATTCCATGACGGTCAATTATCTGCCGATCGGGTTGGACGCGGCCATAGCCGGGGATTGGAAGGATCTGAAAATTCAAAATAATTACGCGACGCCGATTTATATCGAGTGCTATGCCAGCCGCGGGACGCTGTATTTTGCAATCTGGGGCCAGGAGACCCGCCCGGCGAACCGCACGGTGAATTATTATTCGGTAGAGACCGGTTCCTGGGAGGAACCGCCGGTTTATGAGGATGATCCGACGTTGCCGCTGGGGAAGGAGGAAGTTTCCTATAACGGTTCCGTGGGCCGGACTTCCGTGACTTATAAGGAAGTGAAGATAGACGGCGTGGTAACGGAAACTACGGTGATCAGCGAAGATTATTACCGGGCTTCGGCTAAGGTGATTCGCCGGGGAACAAACGCGGATCTGGCGAAGCAGCCCGAAAATCAGGCGAATGCAGCCGGGGTGACGCCGGAAGGCGGCGGAGGTGCGCCGGAAGGCGGCGGTACTCCGAATAACGGAGGTGCGCCGGAAGGCGGAGGCACCCCGAATAACGGAGGTGCGCCGGAAGGCGGAGGTACCCCGAATAACGGAGATACGCCGAACGGCGGGGGCACGCCGGAAGGCGGAAATGCCCCGGAGGGCGGAAGCGCGCCGGGAGGCGAGGGCGCTCCCGGCGGAGGAGAGCCTTCCCAGGGATAAAGCGTGCCGGGGACGGCATTACGGAAATATACGATAAAGGGGAGAAAAGAAATGAGGCGTTTTTTTCAGGCGGCCCTGACGGCGGCGACGTTATCCTGTCTGTGTACGTTTCCCGTTTATGCGCTGGAAGCGCCGGAGGGGGACGAGATCGCGGACGGGATTTATGTGGAAGACGTTTCGCTGGGCGGAATGACGTATGAGGAGGCGAATACGGTCTTGGAGGAGCTGGTGGACGCCAGACGCCGGACGCCGGTGACGGTAACGTTTGGAGGTACGGTATCCGAGGACGGGACGGTTGTGACGGATAAGCTGTTGACGTCCACGTTTGGCGATCTGGGTCTTTATTGTCAAAACGAGACCGTTCTGGAGGGCGTGGAGAACGTCGGAAAATCCGGAAATATCATTGATCGCTATAAACAGTTGAAGGATCTGGCCGAGGATAAGCTGGTCTTTGAATTGGAATATGAATGGGGAGAGGGCCTGATCGAGAACTTTATCAACGAGAACGCGCCCGCTTTCAACGCGGAGACGGTGGAATCTACCATTACAAAGGAGGGGGACGCCTTTACCGTCACGCCCAGCGTAGTGGGAATGAGCGTGGATACGGAAGCGACGATTCAGACGTTGAAAGATGCCATGTTATCCCATGAAGGTACGGAACCTTTGAGCGTGGCGGCGGCGGTTACGGAGACTCCGCCCGTTCGTTCTTATGAGGCTTTGTCGTCGATTCAGTATAAGATGGGAGAGCAGGCGACGAACTACAACGGCGCGGCGGGACGGAACAGCAATCTGGTTCTGGGGGCCAGTTTGATCAACGGGGCCCTGATCATGCCGGGCGAGGTCTGGTCGGCGAACGCGGCCATGGAGCCTTATACGCCGGAGCGGGGCTGGCAAAAGGGCGGTTCTTATGCATCGGACGGAACCGTGGAGCAGACCTACGGCGGAGGGATCTGTCAGATTTCTTCGACGCTGTATAATGCGGCCGTGAAAGCGGAAGTAGGAATCGCTCAGAGGAACAATCATTCGATGGTCGTCAATTATCTGCCTTTCAGCCAGGATGCGGCGATTGCGGATGATGTGAAAGATTTGAAACTTCAGAACAATTATGATTTCCCTATTTATATAGAAGGATATGCTTCCGGCGGCCGGCTGTATTTTGCCGTATGGGGCGCGCAGCCCGGCAGAGACGTGCGTTTCCGGAGCGTGACGCTTTCCTATCAGGAGCCAAGTATCACTTACCGGGATGATCCGACGCTTCCGGTCGGAACGGAGGAGAGAATTACGGCCGGACATCCGGGCGTCCGTTCGGCCGCCTACAAGCAGGTATATGAGAACGGCCAGTTGATCGAGGAAACGCTTTTGAGCGAAGATTCTTATCGGATGTCTCCGCATATTTATCGGAGAGGGACGCAGCCGCTGCCGGAGCCTTCGACGGAGGCGCCTCCGATTGAGACGCAGCCTCCTGCGGAGACGAAGCCCCCGGCGGAGACGAAGCCCCCGGCGGAAACCCAGCCTCCGGCCACGACGCAGGCTCCTCCGGCCGAGACATCGGCGCCGGCCGGGACCTGATTTGCGGGAGGATCGGGAACGGTTTTGGCCGGTAAAGAAGTTTTTATCGGCGGCCGGTTCAAAAAAGAGCGGGATGCGGCGAAGGAAAATTCCTTCGCCGCTTTGAGATTTTAATCGGGAGAATTTAAGTGAAAGAAGAACGAAATTATGCGGGAATGGATCTGTTTTTGTTTGGCTATGTCGGTGAGGAGGGGACTCGGATTCTGGCGCGCGAGGGATGGGAGAAACTGGCAAAACGGCTGCCGGAGGATTTCCTGGCAGGTATTCGGGACCAGAAGGTTTTTTCGCTTACGGCCGAAGAATTGAGAGATGAGACGGGCGCGGCTTTCGTCCGGCCTCTGGGCGAGGGAGGCCTTCTGGCGGCGCTGTGGGAGTTGTCCCGGGAAGTGAACGCCGGTTTCTGTCTGGATCTGAAAAATGTTCCGATTCATCAGGAGACAATCGAGGTCTGCGAGATACTCGGCTTGAATCCTTATCAGCTTAGCTCCGGCGGCGCGTTCCTGGTCCTGTCCGAAAAAGCCGGAGAGTTGTTCTGGCGGTACCGGGACGGTTCGCTTCCCGCTCGAATGGTGGGGAGGATATCCGGGGATATGGATAAGAAGATTTATATTGGCGAGCATGTATGCTATCTGAATCGGCCGGGGCCGGATGAATTGCTCCGTTTTCGCAGGGAGAACCGGAAGGGAGGAATAGAATGAATATTGTGTTGCTGGAGCCGGAAATTCCGCAGAATACGGGGAATATCGGGCGAACCTGCTGCGCGACGGGAACCAGGCTTCATTTGATTGAACCGTTGGGGTTTCGCCTGAGTGAAAAGGAACTGAAACGGGCCGGGATGGACTACTGGAACCGGCTGGACGTGACGGTGTACGAGAATTATAAAGATTTTCTGGCGAAGAATCCGGGCGCCAGGATCTATATGGCGACGACGAAGGCGAGAAAGGTTTACACGGAAGTTTCCTATGAGCCGGATTGCTATCTGATGTTCGGGAAGGAGAGCGCCGGGATTCCGGAGGAACTTCTGGCGGCTCATCCGGATACCTCGGTGCGGATTCCGATGAACCCGGATATTCGTTCCCTGAATCTGTCAAATTCGGTCGCGGTGGTGCTCTACGAAGCTTTGAGACAGAACGGGTTTTCGGGCATGCAGAGGGAAGGGCGTCTGCGGGATTATGAGTGGAACGAGCCGTCAGCGGGGGCGGAAACGCGAGGAGGATTTTAGATGGCGGAGGAAAAGTTTTTCCGCTTCGGTGAGTATGCAGTCTTTCCGGTGGGAAATACCGAAATAATCAAAAAAGCCCGCAAGGGGGACCGCTTTGGCCAGGTCCGACCGAAGGGAGATATTTTCATATTCCAGAGCCGGAAGGAGCCCTTGATTTTTATAGACGTAAGGGAAGGAAGCCGGGCGTTCTTCCGTGGTAATAAGATAAAGCGGTTCAAAACCGGCGTTGCGGCACTCCTCATCCATGCGGTGAGGAGTTTTGTATTCCGGGCCCACGCTGATCAGAGGCTGGTCTTTGAGGTCGAGGATCGTCAGGCTCGGTTTTCGGGATAGAGGATTTTCGCGGCTGACCCAGATGTAGAGAGGGACTTCAAGGAGGAGCGTGGTCGTCAGCTCTTCCTCCCGGAACGGATAGCGGGTAAGACCGAGGCGGTATTCCTTCTGAATCAGCTTCTCATCGACCTGGTAGTCGGGAAACTGCCGGTAATCCAACCGGATCTGAGGATACTCTTTTTGGAACCGTTCGATCAGCCCCGCATCGAGGGCTCCGAAAGAGCCGATCACGAAAGCCGCCTGAATCTGATTTTTTCCGGCTTCGGTTAAGACATCCAGATCCCGGTTAAAGGCGTCGTATTCCCGCAGGACGTTTTCCGCGAAGGCGAGGAAGCGTTTTCCGGCTTCCGTAAAGACGAGCCCCCGGTCGGTTTTTAAGACCAGCGGGGCGTCCAGTTCTTTTTCCAGCGCGTGAACGGAACGCCAGAGCCCCTGGGGGGAAATATAGCTCTCCCTGGCGGCCCGGGCGTAAGTTTTATATTCCGCCAACTGTATAAAATAACGCATGGTCGTGATATCCATATTTGAATTTTACCTTTCTTTGGACGGAGTCCGGTATGGGAAAATCTTATCATAGAATTTTTGCGGTTACAATATCGTTCCCTGTCAAGCGACGGTATGTTGATAAGCTTCTCCATTTCGTTGTTTTACGAGTGAAAGAAATTCCCCTATAATGGTTATAATGTATATCATAAAAATCATAGGAAAGGCAGGAGGAACAATGAAAAAAGGCGGTTTGACCAGAAGAGAGTTCTTAAAGGGGACGGCGGCGGGCGTGACCCTTACGGCGGCGGCGGGCGTTTTGGGCGCCTGCAGTACAAAGGACGAGGGGGCGAAGACGACGGAGCCTTCGAGCAAGGCGTCGACTATGGCGGATGAAACGACGACTTCGATTTCTGCGGAAACGGCGGCGGACGGGGAAAACGTTCCCGCGGCGGGCGGGTATGCCTGGGAGCAGAAAATGGTGCCGATCACGGATTTTATTGAGGAAAAAGAATTTGATATCGTAATTGTCGGCGCGGGCATGGCGGGATGCGCGGCGGCCCAGTCGGCGGCGGAGGCGGGCGCTTCCGTGTGTGTGGTGGAAAAGAGCAATAAAATCACGGCCCACGGGACCGACGTGTGCGCGATCGGCTCAAAGCTTCAGAAAGAGTTGAATATCGAGATCGATAAAGCGGAAGCGGCCCGCCTGATCTATGACTGGAGCCAGCAGCAGGCGAATTACGCTCTGATCCGCACGTTCGTGGAGAAGAGCGGCGAGGTGATGGATTATTATATCGATATGGCAAGAGAGAATCATATCGAAGTTTATCTGAACAATCAAATGACGGCCCGCTCGGATTGGGACACCCTGGCAGACCGCTATAAACAGTTCCGCACGGCTCACAAGTTTGCTCCCCTGGAGATGAGTATGCGGGATGACGGCGAGTGGGTCACGGCCAACCTGATTGAAATGAACCGGGAGGACGCCGAGAAAAACGGGGCGGAATTCTTTTTCAATATGAAGGCGGAACAGTTGATTCGGGAAGGAGACAGAGTGACCGGCGTGGTGGTCGGCGACGAGGACGGCTATACGAAGATTTCGGCTTCCAAGGGCGTGATTCTGGCGACCGGCGGGATCGGCGGCAGCGAGGAAATGAAGCGGACCTGGTGTCCGATCGCGCTGCGGGCGGATCTGGACAGCTATACGCCGGCCGGTTTCAACACGGGCGACGGTATCGTCATGGGTATGCAGATCGGAGCGGCCCGCTCCAACTGTTATCCGGCGCCGATCATCCATCCGGTGAATCTGGCGGTTATGGGCCCCGGTTTTGACACGACCTGGCTCACGGTGAACCGGGACGGACAACGTTACTGCAATGAAATGGGATATGAACCGATTGTGACGAACGCCCGTATGATGACGCCGGGTAATGTTTCCTGGGCCATCATGGACGCGAACTACAAAGAGCACGCGTTGCATCAGGAGCCGAACAAGGCGCAGGCTTTCGTGGAGGGGCTGGAAGAAGCGATGGAAGCGGCCGTTCAGGACGGGACTTATGTGAAAGCGGATACGCTGGACGAGCTGGCAGGCGCGATCGGCGTACCGGCCGACGCGCTGAAAGCCACGGTGGAACGTTATAACCGTTGGTGCGATCAGGGGGAGGACAAAGATTTCCAGGTCCCGGAGCGTTTCCTGTCTTCGGTCAAGGACGCGCCGTTCTACGCCTGCAAAGTAAACGCCTGGCTGCTGGCTCTGCCTTACGGTCTGCATGTGAATGAAAATTCTCAGGTGTGCGACGGGGAGGACAATCCGATCGGCGGTCTGTTCGCGATCGGAAACGTGCAGGGCGACTTCTTTGCGAACTCTTATCCGGTGGTATGTCCGGGAACCAGCCACGGCCGCGGCCTGGTGTTCGGCCGTCTGGTGGGTCAGGCGCTGGCGAACGATACGGTGATCGGAAGTTATGATATTGTGATGAATTCATAAAGGAAGAGAATACGCCTCCTTCGGTTTGCGGACCGAAAGAGGCGTAAAATATATTTGCGGTTAGTGCGCCCCCAAAACGCCGTTTTCCCTTGAAATCAGAAATGCGCCCAGCGAGGAAAGCGGAACGGCGGTTTCGGCGCAAAAGATCTCAACGCCGCCGAAGGAGCCGTCCTCCCGTAAAATATCGGCGATCGCGGTCTGTAAAGGCTCCTTCCCGGCCACGACCATCAGGGTGTCTTTGCCGGCGCGGATGGCGGAGGAGTTTTTGAGCGCGGCCACGTCGCTTTCCAGAACGGCTCCCAGAATGTAGTTGGCCAGTTTATCCGGATCTTTTTCCGTGAACTGGTTGAGAATCCGGCAGGAGAAGCAGGCCCGCCCCAGACCGGTGGCGGCCGCGTTCCTATATCCGGCCAGAAGGTAGGTTTTATCGTACGTGTCGGCGCTTACGAAGCGATGGCCGACTGCGTCGGCGATAATCGTGTTGTTGGTAATGACGGACAGAAGTTCGCCGCTTATGGAGGTCAGGCAGCCCGTTACCTGGCCTTCGGCGTTTACGGCTACGAATTTCATGTGGGAACCGGGAAGTACCAGTAAGATCGGGCGTCCCTTGGGAAGCATGCTCAACATGGCCATGCTCTCGGTCTCCTCCCCGCGCATAATATCCATTTCCTCGTAGTTATCCAGCGTGACGGCCTGGTTTCGATTCTTGATGCCGGGGATAAAATGGATCGGAAGCGGGCAGATCTCTTCCAATAAGACCGGCGTGATTCCGGCCGCCAGATCTTTTAAACCGGCGGGTGCCGTCTTATGAGGAATCTCCACCAGCCCTACGTTGGAAGTAATCATTCCGCTGGCGAGGATTTTTTCCACGTCGTCAAAAGAAATCCCGTTCTTTTCCATGAGCGTATCGATGCAGCTTTTTACGGCCTCTTTTAATTTTTGGTTATTGCCGTCGATCGCGGTGTTGCGGACGCCGATCTCTCTTTTTTCGATTCCGAGAAGTTTCTGTTCTCCGTCAAATAAGGCGGCTCTTGTGTTGGTGGTTCCGGCGTCTATGGTGATGATGCAGCGCATGATATCGTCCTCCCTTTTTTTGTGTATTCGGCTGTCGCCGTTGTTCTGTTTTGCGGGTGTTTACACGGTGCGGACACCGGCCGCCGTGACGTAACGGCGGGCCAGTTCGCTCAGGCCCTCATAGTTTTCATCTTCTATGTACGATTTTTTTAAGATATTGGAGCCGATTCCCACGCCCTTTAAACCGATCGCCAGGAAATCGGAGATATTGTGCTCGTCTATACCTCCGACGGCGATCAGCGGCACATGGCTGATCGGCGCCATGACGCTCTTGATGTAGGGAAGTCCCAGCGTTTCCGCCGGAAAGATCTTTACAAAATCCGCGCCGGCCCGGTGAGCGGTCAGGATCTCCGTGGGCGTCAGGGCGCCTGGGAACGTTACCATATCCAAAGATCTGGCCATACCGATGATCTCGGGATTGGTGTCGGGCGCTACGATAAAGCGGGCGCCGGCCCGGTAAGCGGCGGCGACCTGCTCTTTTGTGACGACCGTACCGGCGCCGATGCAGAGGTAGTCGGAGAAAATCCTATTTAACGCGTCGATCTGGGCCGGCGTTTCGCTCAGGCAGTCGGGGGACGCCTGGTCGAACGTAACTTCCAGAAGGCGGACCCCTCCTTTTGCCAGGGCTTCAGCCGCGGGGAGAAGTTTTTTTGTCGGGATCTTTCGGGCGATGGTGACGATTTTGTTTTCCTCGACGATCCGAAGGACCGACGGGCGGTTGCTTTTCTGCTGCATACTACATTCCTCCTTATAAACGGATGCCTTTTTTTAACGTGAAAATAAATTCACTGCCGATGCCCTCGGTGCTGATCACATCGATGGTCTGATTATGGGCGGTCAGGATCTCCTTGCAAATGGCGAGTCCTAAGCCGGTTCCTTTTTTGTCTTTTCCGCGGGAATTGTCCGCCTTGTAAAAACGGCTCCAGATTTTCTTCAGGCTGTTTTTGGGGATCCCGACGCCGGTGTCCTTGACGGAGACGAAGACCCTGCCGCTTTGATCGTAGGTTTCCAGCCAGATCGTGGATTTTTCTTTGGAAAACTTAATGGCGTTGTCGATCAGGTTGTAGAGAACCTGTTGGATTTTTAATTTGTCGGCGTACACGTACATGCTGTCGTCGGAAAAGGTCAGATCCAGCACGATATGTTTTTGATGGCAGGGCCCCTCAAAAGCCAGGGCCGTCTCCTTGATCACGTGGTTGATATCGAAATTTTCCAGATCCAAAATGGTTCCGTTGGATTCCAGCGACTGAAGCGCCAGCGTACTGGTGGTCAGCCTGGCCAGTCGTTCGGTCTCGGAGATCACGATATGCATATATTTGTCATACATCTCCGGCGGAATCGTACCGTCGATCATCGCTTCCAGATATCCCTTGATGGAAGTCAGGGGTGAGCGGAAATCATGGGAAATATTGGAGATGAACTTGCGTTGGGTTTCCTCCATGTCGGAAAGTTCGCTGGCCATGTAAGTCAGGGTGTCGGCCAGATAGCCCATCTCATCTTCGGTGGCCAGGGCGACCTGATAGTTCAGGTTGCCGACGGCGTATTCTTTGGCGGCCTTTGTGATCGCGGCCAGAGGCCGGCCCACCATTCTCTGAAACATGGCGAGGAAGAGAAAAGAACACAGGAAAATAATTCCGCTGGTAATGTAGACGATGTTCAGAATCTGATCTCTTGTCGTCAGGACCTGCTTCATGGGCAGAAAGAGAATCACATAGCCGTAGGTACTGAAATTGCCTGCGATCGGGGCGGCCACACTGAGAGCTTCTTCGTCAAAGACCCCGTAGAAATCGCTGATGGTATAGATCTCGTTTTTTTTATCGGTAGGATCAAACTCGCCGATCTGTATGCCGGTGTGTTCTTTCGTGCTGTCGAAAAGGACGTCCCCGTTTCGGAGAATGACCCAAATGTGACAACGGAAGTAGGCGGATACGGCGTCGGCCCGGTCGGCCAGTCCCTGCTCGTCGAAACCGGAGGAGTCTTGGTAGGCGCTCCGGTAGTAGGAGGCCAGGTAATAGGCTTCGTCGTAAAGCTGTCTGGCGTGGCTTTTTACCAGATAGCCGTACGTGAGATTCGAAGAAACCAGAGCGACGATCAGAAAGCCGAAGATGCCGAAGACCAGATAGCCGAATAAAAATTTAAGGGACAATTTATGGCGCATGGCGGTTACCGTTTCAATTCAAATTTGTAGCCGATGCCCCAGACCGTGGAGATGCTCCAGTGGCGGCTTTCGCCGATCTTCTCCCGAATCCGCTTGATATGTACGTCCACCGTTCGGGTATCGCCGATGTACTCGTATCCCCAGATATGGTCAAGGAGCTGCTCTCTGGTGAAGACCTGGTTGGGCGAAGCGGCCAGAAAATACAGAAGTTCCAGTTCTTTTGGCGGCATCTCGACCGAACGGCCCGTATAGAGGACCGAATAGTTGGTCAGATTGACGATCAGATCCTGGTATTCGACGACCTGCCCCTTCGGTTTTTCTTCTTTTGCGGGGGCGGGAGGCGCCACGGCGGTGCGCCTTAAGATCGCCTTCACCCGGGCTACCAGTTCCTTGGAGTCAAAGGGTTTGATCATATAATCGTCCGCGCCCAGTTCCAGACCGAGCACTTTGTCGAAAACCTCCCCTTTGGCGGAGAGCATGATGATCGGCGTCATGGAATTTTTCCGGATCTCGCGGCAGACCTGGTAGCCGTCCATACCGGGGAGCATCAGATCCAGAAGCATCAGGTCGGGACGGAATGTCGGAAAAGCGGCCAGAGCGGCTTCCCCGTCGTTTACGATCTCGGTTTCAAAACATTCTTTCATTAAATAAAGAGAGATCAGTTCCGCAATATTGGCGTCGTCGTCTACGATCAGTATTCGTTGTTTTTCCATAAACTCCTCGTCAGGACTTCTGTCCGTAATCCAGTTCGGCTATCGTAACGCCGGCGTCCCCTTCTCCGAAGCTGCCGAGGCGATAGCTTTTTACGTGTTTCGTTTTCTTTAAGAGGTTGTGGACGGCGTTCTTTAAGGCGCCGGTCCCCCGGCCGTGGATGATGCGCACGGTGCCTAAATGGGCCAGGTAAGCGTCGTCGATATATTTGTCGACCAGCGGGACGGCTTCGTCCGTGGTCATGCCGATGATGTTGAGTTCCGGGGAAACCGACAGTGATTTGGATACTTTGATCCGGCTTGCGTGGCTGCGTTTTTTCTCCATACCGGGGCCGGAAACGGTCGCCTCCTGCACCAGTTCCAGGTCCTTGATATGGATCAGGGAACGCAGGATCCCCATCTGTACGTAAAGCTCTCCTTTGGCGTTCGGCAGCGTGCTCACGGTGCCTTTGACGTTCATGGAAAGGACGCGCACCGCGTCTCCGATATGCAGATTTTCCGGGCGGACGGCCTTTGCCTTCGATGGCGTTTTGGGGAGGCGCTTCTGGTCGATGGCGTTTAATTTTTGATTCAGGCTCTGGCGTTCCTTCTCCAATTCCCTTCGCAGGTCGGAATCGTTCGTGAGTTTGTTGATTCTGCGGATGGTTTCGTCGGCAAAGGCTTTGGCTTCGGAAACGATCCGGCGGGCTTCTTCGTCAGCCTCCCTGGTGAGACGTTCCCTGCGTTCTTCCAGATTGTTCTCCGTGCGGGAGAGCCGGTTTTTCAGCCGGGAGATCTCGTCTTTATAGCGGGCGGCTTCCTCCCGTTCCGATTCCAGCGCTTTTCTTGTGTTCTCCAGGTCGGACAGCACGTCCTCGAAGGCTTCCTCCTGTTCGCCGATATAGTTTCTGGCTTCTTCGATCACGGCGTCCGGCAGGCCGAGTTTTTTTGAGATGGCGAAGGCGTTGCTTTTGCCGGGAACTCCGATCAGGAGCCGGTAAGTCGGACGCAGGGATTCCACGTCGAATTCGCAGGAAGCATTCTCCACCCGTTCGGTGGAGAGGGCGTAAATCTTCAGCTCGCTGTAGTGGGTCGTGGCCATTGTGCGGACCCGCCGCTTCAGAAGGGAGTCCAAAATGGCCGTAGCCAGGGCGGCGCCTTCCACCGGATCCGTGCCGGCGCCCAGTTCGTCGAATAAGACGAGAGAGTTTTGGTCGGCTTTTTCCAGGAAAGAGACGATATTCGTCATGTGGGCGGAGAAGGTGCTCAGGCTCTGTTCGATACTCTGCTCGTCGCCGATGTCCGCGTAAACTTCCGCGAAAACGGCCAGTTCGGAACCCTGGAAAGCCGGAATATGGAGTCCCGCCTGTCCCATCAGGGTGAGAAGGCCCGCCGTCTTTAGGGAAACGGTCTTGCCGCCGGTGTTGGGGCCCGTGACGATCAGAAGGTCAAACGTATCTCCCAGGAACAGCTCGACGGGCACGACTTTTTCCGGGTCTAAGAGAGGATGCCTCGCGTCTTTCAGGTGGATCCGGCCTTCGGTGTTGAACAGGGGTTCGCTGCCTTTTTGGCGACGGGAGAGCTGCCCTTTGGCAAAAATAAAATCCAGCTCGCATAAAGCGTGAAAATCGCAGGAAAGCGCTTCCGTCTCTTCCGCCGCCCGGCTGCTCAAAGACGTCAGGACGGCTTCGATCTCCTGCTGCTCTTTGATCTGAAGTTCCCGGATCTCGTTATTCAGTTTCACGATTGCCATGGGTTCGATAAAAAATGTGGAGCCGGTGGAGGATTGGTCGTGGACCATGCCGGGGAAGCGGGCTTTGTATTCGGCTTTGACCGGCAGGCAGTAGCGGCCGTCGCGCATGGTAATGACGCCGTCCTGCAAATACGGGCGGGATGCGTTTAAAACGGAATTAAGCTGGGTGTGTACCCGCTCCTGCGCGGATCTCAGGCGTCGTCTTACCTGACGCAGGCCCGGGCTCGCGTCGTCGCTTACCTCTTCTTCCGACGGAAGGCAGCGGCGGATCTCCCTGCATAAATGGGACAGCGGTTCGATCCGTTCAAAAAGAGAATCCAGAGAATCCGAAGGCGTTTCTTCGGTGTCCTTCCGGTTGTAAGCTACGGCTCTGTCCGCCGCCTCCAAAAGCGAAGCGATATTCAGCAGTTCGTGAATGCTTAGGGCGGAGCCGATCTGTAAGCGCATCAGGGAATCGCGAATGTCCTTCACGCCGCCGAAGCTCAGGGCTCCTTTTTTCAGAATGCGGCTTAAGGCGTCGCTGGTCTGTTCCGCGGCCGCCCGGATCTCGCGGATATCGGTCATCGGCGTCAGATTCCGGCATTTTTCCTTCCCGGAAGGGGTGGCGGCGAACTCTTCCAGCCGGGCGAGGATTTTTGTATATTCCAATGTGTTTAATGCTTTTTCATTCATAAGGGTCCAATATCTCCGTTTATTCATTCAGAAGCCGATCCTGGGAACAGCGTACTTAAAGTATACACCATCGCCGCTTATTTTCCTACCGGGGATAAGGAAAAATTTTTTTTGAAATGCTTCCCAAATATAGTAATATTGATTATAATGGTGACATGAAAAACGAAGAACAAAACCACGAAAACCAGAGTTTTATGAGAGAAAAAGTCGTAAGGCGGGGGACGTTTAAAAAAAGAGTTTTTTGGTTGCTTCGGATATTGTTCGGAGCTGCTTTGTTTGGATTGACAGCCTGCCTTGTTTTTGTATGGGCAAAACCATGCCTGGAAGAAAGGATCCATCCGGAACCGGAAACGACGGCGGAGCCGATTATTTTGCCGTGGGAGGAGGAGACGTCGGCGGAGAGCGTTTTGCCGACGGAAGCGTCCGGGGAGATCGGGGAGCCGGAGGGAAGCGCGGCTCCGGAAGGGACGACGGCTTCGGAGCCGGGAGAGACGGAAGGGACCGGCGAGGTTCAGACGGAGGAATCGGAAAGCGCCGAGGGATCCGGAACGGAGACGCTGTCTTTTGAGGAGCGGGTTCAGGGCATTTTGGACGCGCAGGATTTTACGCTGGATGATTATAAACGGCTGAACGGTTTTCTGGTCACGGTGATCGGTCAGGCGAATCACGGGATTGTTATGCTGACGGCGGAGGAAGACGAAGGGGAGAAGGGGAACGAAGGGACCGAAAAAAGGCAGATTCCCGGCGCGCTTTTCCTGATGACGGAAAGCGAGGGTCTGATCCTGATGGATTACAGCCTGGCGGAGGAATGTAAAACTTTTGCGGTGCGCCTTTACAACGGCGCGACGGGCCGCGGCGTGTTAAAGGCCGCGGACCGGATGACCGGGATCGCGGTCCTGTCGGTTTCACGGGAGTTTCTGGATCAGGCGCAGATTCTGGAGATGGACACGCTGCCTCTGGGGAGCTCCTATACGGCGTCCTTGGGGCAGGCGGTCGTGCTGGTGGGCAATCCTTACGGGCCGGTTTACTCGGCGGCGTTTGGCCGGCTGGTCTATCTGGCTTCCGCGAAAGCGGGGATCGACAACGAACGGCGGATGCTGTATGTGGATATTCCGGCGGCGGTGGGCGGCGGTTTTCTGGTTAATCTGGACGGGGAGATTTTGGGACTGACCACGGAGAACACCCGGGAAGGGACGGAAGCGGGTTATCGGAATCTGCTGGCCGTTACGGATCTGAAACCGACGATCGAACGCCTGGCCAACGGGAAAGAAGCGTCCTATCTGGGTGTGACGGGCGTCACCGTGACCAGGGAGCAGACGGAGGCTTACGGAACGCCTCAGGGGCTTTATCTGACGGATGTGGTCGTGGGGAGCCCGGCTTACAACAGCGGCATTCAGAGCGGGGACGTGCTTGTGGCTTTGAACGACGTACCGGTCAGCTTTATGAAAGACGTTCAGTCTTTCCTGGGGATCGTAGAGCCGGGCCAGGAAGTGGAAGTGCTTCTGTTCCGGCAGGGAAAGGACGAGTACGTGGAGCAGATTTACACGGTGGTGATCGGGGCGCGATAGAAGACGGAAGGAACAGAGAAAGTTGAGGAAAACAAAATATGCGTTATATTGAGTCTTTCAGAGAAGGCGAACGAATCAGTGAGATCTATCTGTGCAAAACAAAACAGGTAGCCAAAACGAAAGCGGGAAAAAGTTATTACTCGCTTCTTCTTCAGGATAAGACGGGCCAGGTGAGCGGGAAAGTCTGGGAATTGAGCAGCGGTATCGACCATTTTGAGCCGATGAATTATATTCAGATCGAGGCGGATGTGACCAGTTTCCAGGGCGCTTTGCAGTTGAATATCAAACGGATCCGGGTGGCCAGGGAAGGCGAGTACGTGCCGGCCGATTACCTGCCGGTGTCCGCGAAGAGCCTGGACGGGATGTACAAAGAACTGCTGGGGTATATCGGCAGCCTGAAGAATGAGAAGCTGCGGGCGCTGGCCGCGGATTTCTTCGTGAACGACGCGGATTTTATCGGTTCGTTTCAGAAACATTCCGCGGCGAAGACCGTTCACCACGGTTTTGTGGGCGGCCTTTTGGAACATACGCTGGGCGTGGTAAAACTCTGCGATTACTATTGTCAGGCATATCCTGTTTTAAAGAGGGATCTGTTGATCTGCGCGGCTCTGTTTCATGATATCGGCAAAACCAGGGAACTGTCTTTTTTCCCGGAGAATGACTATACCGACGACGGCCAGCTTCTGGGCCACATTGTGATCGGGGTGGAAATGTTGTCGGAAAAAATAGCGGCTATTCCGGATTTCCCCGCGCGGACGGCTTCGGAGCTGAAGCACTGTATTTTGGCTCATCACGGGGAGTATGAATTTGGTTCGCCGAAGAAGCCGGCCATCGTGGAGGCGTTGGCGCTGAATTTTGCGGATAATACGGACGCGAAGCTCCAGGCCATGACGGAGCTTCTGAGCGCGGACGAGACCGGCGGCTGGATCGGTTTTAACCGGGTGTTTGATTCGAATCTCCGGAAAACGACGGAGATCTGAGAGATGGGGGAGGATTGCGGCCCGGAGCGCGGTTTTTGCCGGGCGCGATCAGGAACCGGAACGGAGAGACATGGAAAAAAACGAAATCTTTCGCATGCGAATTGAAGATATGAGCGAAAACGGAGAGGGTATAGGCAGGGTAGACGGCTATACCCTCTTTGTTAAAGATACGGTGATCGGCGACGAGATCGAGGGAAAAGTGGTAAAGGCGAAGGGGACGTACGGTTACGGGCGTCTTCTTCGGGTGCTCGTACCGTCGGCCGACCGGGTCGAGCCCAGGTGCCCGGTGGCGGGGCCCTGCGGCGGCTGCCAGCTGCAGAGCCTGTCCTATGAGGCTCAGTTGGCTTTCAAAGAAAGAAAAGTAAAAAACCATCTGGCCCGGATCGGCCGTTTTCATGAGATCCCGATCGAACCGATTCTGGGGATGGACGGGGAACCGTTTCGCTATCGGAATAAGGCTCAGATCCCTTTCGGGCGGGGAAAAGACGGGCGGATTGTGACCGGTTTCTATGCCGGCCGTACCCATTCGGTGATCGAGCAGGAGGATTGTCTGCTTGGCGGCAGGCAAAACGGGGAGATTCTGCGGATCCTGAAAGACTTTATGGAGGAGTTCGGGATCGAGCCTTACGATGAGACGGCGCACAGAGGGCTGGTGCGCCATGCGCTGATTCGGGAGGCGTTATCTGCGCGGGAAATCATGGTCTGCCTGGTGATAAACGGAAAGAAACTGCCGAAAACGGATGTGTTGCTAAAACGCCTGCGGGCTGCCTGCCCGGAGATCACGTCGATCTGCCTGAACGTCAATCAAGCTCGCACGAATGTAATTTTGGGCGAGCGGATAATCAATTTGTACGGTCCCGGTTATATTACCGATCGGATCGGGGATGTGTCCTACCGGATCTCGCCGCTGTCCTTCTATCAGGTGAACCCGGCGCAGACAAAGAAGTTGTATGAGACGGCGCTGTCGTTTGCCGGCCTTACGGGGGAGGAGACGGTCTGGGATCTGTATTGCGGAACCGGAACGATCTCTTTGTTTCTGGCGAAGCAGGCAAAGCAGGTCTACGGGGTGGAGGTCGTGCCGGCGGCCGTTGAGAACGCGAAAGCTAACGCCGGGCAAAACGGGATTACAAATGCGGAATTTTATGTGGGAAAAGCCGAGGAAGTTCTGCCGGAAAAATATGCGTCGGGGAAGGCCCGCGCGGATGTGATCGTGGTGGATCCGCCCAGGAAGGGGTGCGATTCGTCCCTTTTGGCTGTTATGGTGAAGATGGCGCCGAAGCGGATCGTTTACGTGTCCTGCGATTCGGCGACGCTGGCACGGGATTTGAAGGTGTTATGCGAGAACGGGTATGAGCTGAAGCGCGTGCAGCCGGTGGATATGTTTCCGCAGACGGGGGCGGTGGAGACGGTTGTAATGCTTTCCAAGAGAGAAATCGACTCCCAGAAGGTTAGGGTGGAGTTCTCCCTGGAGGATATGGATATGTCGGTTTTCCAGAAAGGCGTGACTTGCGGGGAAATTAAAGCCTATGTGCTGGAGAAATTCGGGCTGAAGGTGTCCAATTTGTATATCTCCCAAGTCAAGCGGAAATGCGGGCTGGAGGTTGGGGAGAATTACAACCTGGCGAAGTCGGAAAACGCCAAGACTCCTACCTGTTCGCCTGAGAAGGAAAGGGCGATTAGGGCGGCGCTGGAGCATTTTGGGTTGGTGGAAGGACTAGACAACAGAATCCAAAGTGATTCATAAAATACAACAGGGGTGTCATTTGACGGTGACCCCCTTGTATTTGTTGCTTGATGTTCCCCACATACCCTGCGGTTTTTAAATCACTGCATAATGCTTGGAACAGTCTCTCCTACCACAGTTAGAAATTACGATTCATCATCGAATGTATCCCCATCCTCCAGCAACGACAACTGTTTACCAACAACCTCAGCCAGGGCTTCTTCCCCGCTATACTTCAGAAGATAGAACGGAAGAATTTCCTTGAATTCATCTGGACAAGGCATGGAGCGCAGTTCGCCTACAGTGTGAGAAACCATCTGCATTAGCCGATCTTTTTGCTCTTCTGTCAAGCTTTGGTAAAGTTCTCTCCATCTTGCGGTTGTGCCATTGTCTCTATAGTAATAGCGGTGTATAATCATTTCGCGCGGCATTGCAAGAATTTCAAAGTATTCTTCCTGTGTTTTCCCAAAAGCAGCTTCAAAAAAACTCGTTCCGGCTGCTACTACGCCTTTTGTGACGTGGAGAATAGCTGAAACCGCCCGAAGATACTTTCGGTATTTCCAATGAACTCCAATGTGGTTACGGTCTGTTCTGTCGATTGGAGAAAACCGCATAGGAAAAGAAAAAATCTGAATCCCAAGTTCTTCATTCAGTTCAATATTTATACGCAGACGTTCATACAAATCCTCTGGCTTGTCCATATAATTGAAAAGGATGTAATTGGAGATTTCTTTGATTTTATGCCGGAATGCTGTGCGAACGGCGTTGCAGTACACATCCTTCAATTTGATGTCGTCAAAGGCGATTCTAAGCGGGCGGATAGCAAGCCGCGCCAGTTGAGCCATATTTTCGTCGTTTATCCGGCGTCCATCTATTCCTTGGTTAAAATCCAAATAGCGGGCTTTTGCACTTTTGCTTCGGTATTTTTCTATAGTATACCTTTGTTTGAATTTGGAGGGGATGTATCAGAATGGAAATCCTTAAAAGAAATTAAATTTTTACTAAGAAGGAAGAATAATTCTGGCGGAAAAATCGAAATAAGAAATATGAAGATAAAATGATTGTGGAGGATTAGATGACAAAAAGGAAAGTTGATGTATCATTCATAGTTCAACGGCTGAATATTTGACATATATTGCGGTTGTTGGAGATACGGCTGAAAATATGGAAATGCGTTATGAAAATGAAAATATATGGCTGACACAGAAAATGATGGCGCAGCTTTATGATGTAAGCTTATCAACTATAAATGAACACATTAAAAAAATATATGGGGATAATG